>NZ_JBDWAS010000043.1:0-212639 GCF_039978735.1 Maricaulis sp. | reverse complement strand
GTGCCTGCAGGTTTCGAGACGGTCCCGCAAGGGATCCGGGTAAATCTCCGCGTGCGGGATGCCTCGGGCATCACCACCAAAGCTTCAAATCGGACACGCGATGTCCGCCGTGCATCCCGCACCCCTCTCATCGCTCCAGGGTTCTGCCCGTGGAGGGTTTCGTGCTGAGCGAGGTGGGAGAGAAACCGCCCCCGCATTTCCGCAGACCTGTCAGCAGCAGGCTCAACTTGATGGAAACCGCGCACGGGCTTATGTGCTGGGCATGGCCAATCTGATCGACAATACGGCGCGCAGCGCCGCGTCCGACGCCCGCGCTGCCCGTCACCCGGAAAAGCAGAAGCGTGCCGATACGCCCGTCCTTCGCAAGCCGGACTGGATTCGCGTCAAGGCGCCGCTGGGCAAGACCTTCTCGGAGACGCAGGAGATCGTGAAGAAGGGCGGTCTCGTTACCGTGTGCGAGGAGGCCGGCTGTCCGAATATCGGCGAGTGCTGGGAACAGAAGCACGCCACTTTCATGATCCTGGGCGATACCTGTACCCGCGCCTGTTCCTTCTGCAATGTGAAAACCGGCCTGCCGGGCCCGGTCGATCATGACGAGGCCCGCCGCGTTGCCGAGGCGACGGCCCAGATGGGTCTGAACCATGTCGTCATCACCTCGGTCGACCGCGACGATCTGGACGATGGCGGGGCGCAGCATTTCGTCGATGTGATCGAGGCGATCCGCCGCGAGACGCCGGGTACGACGATCGAGATCCTCACCCCGGATTTCCTGCGCAAGCCGGGCGCGGCCGAGCGCGTCATCGACGCCAAGCCGGACGTGTTCAACCATAATCTGGAAACCGTGCCGCGGCTCTATCTCTCGATCCGTCCGGGCGCGCGCTATTACCATTCCCTGCGCCTGCTGGAGCGGGTGAAGGAGCGCGATCCGGCACAATTCACCAAGTCGGGCATCATGGTCGGCCTGGGCGAGACCAAGGAAGAAGTGATGCAGGTGATGGACGATATGCGGTCCGCCGGCATCGATTTCTTGACCATCGGCCAGTATCTCCAGCCGACCCGCAAGCACGCCGCCGTCGACCGTTTCGTGACGCCGGACGAGTTCAAGGCCTATGAGACGATCGCGCGGGCCAAGGGTTTCCTGATGGTGTCGGCGACGCCGCTGACCCGTTCGAGCCACCATGCCGGCGATGATTTCCGCAAGCTCCGCGAGGCGCGCGACGCCATGCTGGCGCGCGGCTGACGGGGCCGGCGTGACCGTCGAGACCCGCGAACGCCTGCGGCTGTTCCATGCGCCGGACGATCTGTTCGATCTGGTGATGGATGTGCGCAGCTATCCCAAATTCATCGAACAGATCACGGCGATGCGGGTGCTCAACGAAGCGCGCGACGGGCCGCTCACCGAGCTGACCGCGGAAGCGCGGGTGCGCTATAAATTCGTCTCGGAACGCTTTACTTCGCGGGTGATCGCCGACGCCTCGCGCCGCTCGATCGATGTGAGTTTCGTGGCCGGACCCTTCCGGGTGCTGGAAAACGCCTGGCGTTTCCGGGAATTGTCGGACGGCTCCACCCTGGTGGAATTCTCGATCCGGGCGGCCTTCAAGAACCCGATCCTGCAAATGCTGCTGGAAACCAATCGCGAACGGGCGGGCCGTATCCTGGTGCAGAAATTCTCCACCGAGGCCGAGCGTCGCTATAGCCGGACGGGCAACCCGTCCAAGGACTTATCCGAAGAAATCGACGCCCTGCGATAACAGGTCGAGGGCCGTGGCCACGCTGGCCAGACGCACGGCATCGCGGCCGCGATCGCCGAAACGGTGGACCTCTGTGATCGTCGCGCCATCGCGGCGGGCGAGGGCGAAATGCACCAGGCCGGCCGGTTTGCGCTCCGATCCGCCCGGACCGGCCACGCCCGTGATCGACACGGCGATATCGGCATTCGAGCGCAGCAGCGCTTCCTCGGCCATGCGGCGCGCGACCTCGTCGGACACGGCGCCCTGCGCCTCGATGACCCGCGCCGGAATACCCAGCATTTCGGTCTTGGCGGCGTTGGAATAGGTCACGAAGCCGCGATCCACCACATCCGAGGAGCCCGGGATCTCGGTCAGCAGGGCAGCGACAAGCCCGCCGGTGCAGCTTTCCGCCGTGGCGATCATCACGCCGGCGGTGCGCGCCCGGTCCAGCAGGGTTTCCGCCTGGTCGACGAGGGAATGATTGAAGATCATGACAGTCTCGCGGTGACGATGGCCTGGGCGGCGAGGCCTTCGCCGCGCCCGGTGAAGCCGAGTTTTTCCGTCGTGGTGGCCTTGATGTTGACGCGCTTTGGATCGAGTCGCAGGAGCTGCGCCAGCCGGGTCCGCATCGCCGCGCGATAGGGCCCGATCTTCGGCCGTTCGGCGATCAGCGTGACATCGGCATGGATGACCTGGCCGCCGGCCTCGTGCAGCAGGTCCAGCGCATGCAGGAGGAAAGCGTCGGACGCGGCGCCTTTCCATTTCGGATCGGACGGCGGGAAGTGCTGGCCGATATCGCCGGCGCCGGCACAGCCGAGCACCGCATCGGTAACGGCATGCAGCCCCGCATCGGCGTCGGAATGGCCCACCAGGCCCAGACCCTCATGCAATTCCACACCGCACAGCCACATCGTGTCGGCCGGCTCCAGACGGTGCACGTCGAAACCTTGGCCGCTCACCGTGATCGTCTCGCCCATCAGCATCGCCTCCGCACGCCGGAAATCGGCCGGCATGGTCAGTTTGAAATTGTCTGCATCGCCCTCGACGGTGTGGACCTGACCGCCCGCGGCCAGGATCACTGCGGCATCATCCGCCAGTCCGCCGCCGTCCAGCCGGGCATAGGCCGCGCCCAGCGTATCGAAGCGGAAAGCCTGCGGCGTCTGGGCGGCGCGCACGACCGCCCGGTCGACCGGTTCGGCGATCATGCCATCGGTCATCACCCGCATCAGCGCATCGGTCGCGGGCAGGGCAGGGATCACCGCTTCGTGCCGCACCAGCGCCCCGGCAAGGCGGTCGATCAATGCGGAGGACAGGAAGGGACGGGCGGCGTCGTGGATCATCACCGCATCGGGAGCATCGCCGGCCAGGGCTGCCAGCCCGGCGCGGACACTGTCGGTGCGGGTTGCGCCGCCCGGCACCGTTGCAAAATCGCGGGCGGTTTCCCGGCGTACCGCGTCGACATGATCCGTATCCTGTGGATTGACGACCACGACGACGCGGCGGATTGCAGCATGACCGGCGAGGGCATCCAGCGTGCGCGCCAGCACGCTGCGGCCCGCCAGGGATCTGAATTGCTTGGGGATACCGCCGCCGGCGCGCTCGCCGCGTCCTGCAGCCACGATGATGGCATCGATTGTCATCCGGCACCCTCATGCATTGCCGCAGCGCAGCATAATCGCTAGCCTGACCGGCTTACGACGCCCCTTCAGGATTTGTCCAGACGCATGCACTTCTCGATCGGTCCCCACCGGATCACCGTTCCGGCCATTCTGGCGCCCATGTCGGGTGTGACAGACCTGCCTTTCCGCTGCCAGGCGCAGCGTTTCGGGGCGGGCATGGTCGTGTCGGAAATGGTCGCCAGCGACGCGTTGGCCCGCGGCCGGGTCGATATGGTGCGCAAGGCGGCGCTCGACGCATCGCTGCAGCCCTGTGTCATCCAGCTGGCCGGGCGCGAGGCGCACTGGATGGCCGAGGGCGCACGCATTGCCGTCGATGCCGGCGCCGACATCGTCGACATCAATATGGGCTGTCCCGCCCGGCAGGTGACCAAGGGCCTCTCCGGTTCGGCCCTGATGCGCGATCTCGATCATGCGCTGACCCTGATCGAGGCGACGGTCGCTGCGTCCAGCGTGCCGGTGACGCTGAAAATGCGCCTGGGCTGGGATCATGACAGCATCAATGCGCCGGAACTGGCCCGCCGGGCCGAGGGTGCCGGCATCCAGCTGGTGACGGTGCACGGGCGTACACGCCAGCAATTCTACAAGGGCGAGGCCGACTGGTCGGCCGTGCGGCCGGTGAAAGAGGCGATCTCCATCCCGCTGATCGTCAATGGCGATATCCATACCGCCGAGGATGCCCGCAAAGCCATTGCGGCCTCGGGCGCCGATGCGGCGATGATCGGCCGCGCCGCGCAGGGACGCCCCTGGCTGGTCGGCGAGATCGGCGCTGCGCTGCTTGGCAAACCCGTCGAAACGCCCTGGGCCGACAAGCTCCCGGCGCTGGCTGCACAGTTCGACATGTCGCTCGAGCATTATGGTGGCGAGCTGGGAATTCGCATGATGCGCAAGCATTTCGCTTCCTTTGTCGATGTCGAGGCGCAAGCGGAAGGCTGCGATCCGGACTGGCTCTCGGGACTGAAGGCCACGCTGTGCCGCTCGACCGATGCCAGCGCGATCCACGACGCCCTGGCCCGGCTGGCCGTGCCGGAAAAGCGAGCCGTCGCATGAACGGACGCCCGGCCCCGACATCGCCGGCCGAACCCGCTGCCGAAATGGCGGCGATCCCCTTGCTGCAATTCTCCGAAGATGCCCGCTTCACCTGGGCCAATACCCAGGCCGAGGAATGGCTGGGCCTGTCGGCCCGGCACCTGATGAAAGGCGATTTCGGCACCCAGTCGCCGGTCTGCGCCAATCTGGCCGAGATCGTCGAACAGGCCTGCGAGGCACGGCGGACTGTCGTGGCGCTGGGTTGTGTGCTGGGCCCGGGCGGTCCCTTCGACCTGCATGCCCGCTGGTCCGACGAGACGTCGTCGGTGACGCTGTCCGTGCTGCCGCACCGGGAACCCGGCGCCAAGGCCTCCCAGGCGCCCGCGCTGGGCTTCGGCCGCATGCTGGCGCACGAACTCAAGAACCCGCTCGCCAGTGTGCGCGGTGCGGCGCAGCTGATCCGCCGGGAAAGCAATATCGAGGCGGCGGCCGAACTCGCCCAGCTCATCATCCAGGATGTCGACCGGATCACTCGCCTGGCCAATCACTGGAGCCGGGTGGGCGATATCCGCCTGGGCGAGCGCGGCGAGATCAATCTGAACCACCTGGCCATGGATGCGATGGAGAGCATTGTGCGGGCCGATCCGCGCGCCAGATCCATCCTGAAAGAGGATTTCGATCCCTCGCTGCCGCCGGTCGATGGCGACCGGGATCTCCTGCTGCAGGTCGTGCTCAACCTTTTGCAGAATGCGCTGGATGCGGTGCGCGACATGCCGGATCCGAAAATCCGGGTCGAGACGCGCTTCGATACCGGACCGCGCAGCCGCACCGGCGCCAATCCGACGCCGCTGGTCCTTGTGGTGCGGGATAATGGTCCGGGCATCCCCGATGCGCTGGGCGCGGGTATCTTTACCCCCTTCGTCACCACCAAACCGGCGGGCGAGGGGCTGGGACTGGCTTTCGCCGCGCGTATCGCCGCGCTGCATGACGGCCAGCTGGACTATGAAAGCGAACCGGGACGGACAGGTTTCAACCTGCGCCTGCCGGTCGCCAGGGAGGACACACCGTGAGCGCGCGCATCCTGCTTCTCGAAGACGATGAAAGCCTGAAACTCATCCTCTCCCGGGCCCTGGGTTCGGCAGGCTACCAGGTGCGCGCGACCGCCTCGCCGGACACCGCGCTGGGCTGGATCCGCAATGGCGAGGGCGATCTCCTGCTGGCCGACGTTCTGCTGGACGGAACGAATTTCCTGGAAAATCTCGGCCTGGTGGCCCGGCTGCGGCCTCAGATGCCGGTCATTGTCATGAGCGCCCAGGCAACGGCCTCCACAGCGATCAATGCCGCCAAGGGCGGTGTGTTCGAATACCTGCCCAAACCCTTCGATCTCGACGATATGATCTCGGCGGTTGCCGCGGCGCTGGGCGACAAGCGGGCCGGCCAGCAATCGCGCTCGACCGAGGAACCGACGGGCTTTATCGGCCAGTCCGTCGCGATGCAGTCGGCTTTCAAGGCGATCGCACGCGCCGCCACCAGCCAGGCCCACGTCATGATCACGGGCGAGCCCGGTGTCGGCAAGCGCCAGGCCGCCGAGGCCCTGCTGCGTGCCCGCGGTGTGGCGGCCGAAGATGCCGTCGTCGTCACGCCCTCCAATACGGCAACCGAGATTTTCGGCTCCACCCAGGCTGCCCGCCAGGTGGTCTGGCTGCGTCTTGAGGAGTGGAGTGCCGAGCAGCAGCGTGCGGCCCGCGATGCGCTGGACGGGGGCGCCGGCCGCGTCATCGCCACGGTATCACAGGCACCGTCGAACCCGATCGACAACCGGCTGGCGGCGCGGCTTTCCGAGTGCGTCATCACCGTGCCGCCGCTTCGCGAGCGGCGCAGCGATATTCCCGCCCTTTGCGAGGCCTTCCTCGGCCAGTTTGCCCGCCGCGACAAACAGGACCCGGTGCGCCTGTCGAAGGAGGCTGTCGACTATCTCGTGAACTCGCCCTGGACCGGCAATGTCGTCGAATTGCGCTCGGTGCTGTCGCGCCTGGCGCTGGCAACGCGGGGCCGGATTGCCGCGCTGGATGATGTCGCCCAGGCGCTCAATGCCGACGGTGCCGATGCGAGCGAGGACATTGCCGTGCACGCCAATGCCCTGGCCGCACTGGCCCTGTCGCGGCCGGATGCGCGGCAGAGTGCGGTCGACGCGCTGGAGCGAGCCCTGTTTACCCAGGCGCTCGACCGCTGCAATGGCAACCGGTCGCGGGCGGCCGACCTGCTCGGGCTGAACCGCAACACGCTGGCGCGGCGGCTGTCCGAGCTGGACGGAACAGACGAGGAAACAAGCTGACTGTTGCGGGTGCGGCACTATGTTGATTTCGTGCAACGCAGGAGTAAGCTCGGTCGCTTGAAGCAAGTGAGGCTGATTTGCCGAACGCGTCCAGGAACACTCTGATCCGGAACATTTCTCCGCGCTCGGCGGCGCTGTTCGGCGCCGGCTTTCTGGTTTCGCTCGGCCTTCTGGGCGTGGCCGCCTTCATCCTGCTCAACGAAGGCGGACTGACCGGCGCCAACAACCGGGTCGCGATCGGCATTCTTGTCGGCAATCTCGTGCTTCTGTTCGGCCTGGCCGGTGTTGTCGTCCTGCGCTTTGTACGGCGGGTGAGGGCGCGCCGCTTCGGCGAACCGACGCCGCGCCTGCATCTGCGCTTTGTGGCACTGTTCTCGATCGCCGCGGCCACGCCGGCGGTTCTTGCGGCCGTTTTCCTGGGTTTTGTGATCACCCGTGGTGTCGACCTGTGGTTTGACGACCGGATCGCTACGCTGGTCGACCGGCTGGAGGAAGTGGCGTTCGACTTCTACGGCCGCGAAGCGATCACGGCTTCGGCGCATGTCGAGAGCATGGCGATCGATCTCAGCCAGGACGGATCGGTTGATGCCTTTACGACCTCGCGGATCCAGTACATCAACTATCTCAACAACCAGGCTGCAAGGCGTGGTTTCGCGGCGGCCTATATCGTCGATGGCCGCGGCACCTTGCTTGCCCGCACCCGTTTCCGGGAAAACGAGGAATATGTCGCACCGTCGCAGGTGCTCTACGACTATGCCAATGACGGCGATGTCGCGGTGTCCACGCCCAGCTCGTCGGCCGAGGCCGTCGATGTGATGCGGCTGCTCTACCGCCTCGACGCCTATCCGGACGCCTATCTCTTCGTCTCCTATCCGGTGAATATCGATCTGTTCCGGGAGATGGCGCAGGCGCGCAATGAATTGCGCGATGCGGGCAATCAGGAAAGCCGCGTCCGCGGCTCCTTCTACTTCCTCTATTTCGAGGTCGCGGTGCTGATCGTGATCGGCTCGATCTGGCTGGCCCTGTCGGCGGCGACCCGGGTGGTCACGCCGATCTCGCGCCTGGTCGGAGCAGCTGAGCGTGTGCGCCGGGGGGATCTGGATACGCGGGTCCAGATGGGACGCGAGGATGACGAGATCGCCGCGCTCGCCCGGGCCTTCAACCGGATGACGCGGCAATTGCGCAGCCAGCGGCGCGAACTGATCGAGGCGCATGCCGAATCCGAACAGCGCCGTGCCTTTATCGAGGCGATTCTCGCCGGGGTGCGGGCCGGTGTGATCGGTCTGGACAAGGATAACCGGATCACGCTGATCAACCGTTCGGCGATTTCCATGCTGGCGCCGGGAACGGACGATCTGATCGGTGTCGGCATCGACGAAGTCACGCCGGAACTGGCCGAGATCGCCACTGAAGCGCGCCGCCGTCCGGGCGCTGTCGCCGAGGCGCAGATCGATCTCAACGCGCCGGACGACCAGATCCGTCACCTGACAGCGCGGGCCTCGATGGACGAGGAGGCCGGTCTCGTCATCACCTTCGACGATGTGACGCGCCTGGTGACCGCCCAGCGCAATGCGGCCTGGCGCGAGGTTGCGCGGCGCATCGCCCACGAGATCAAGAACCCGCTGACCCCGATCCAGCTGTCGGCCGAGCGTATCCGGCGCAAATATCGCGACGAGATCACCTCCGACGTCGAGACCTTCGACCGCTGTACCGACACGATTGTGCGCCAGGTCAGCGATATCGGCCGCATGGTCGACGAGTTCTCCAGCTTTGCCCGCATGCCCCAGCCGAAAGTGGAGCGGGTCGAGATGGGCGAGCTGGTGAAATCCTCGGTCTTCACCCAGCGGGTCGCCTCGCCGAATATCGAGATCGTGTTCGAGCATCCCGGTGTGCCGGTTCACGCCATGTGCGATGCCCGGCTTTCGGTGCAGGCGCTGGCCAATATCCTCAAGAATGCCTGCGAGAGCGTCTCGACCCGCATGGACCAGGATGGCGGCCCGGGACAGCTGGTCGTCAGCCTGACCGAGGCGAACGGCTATGCTGTGATCGAGGTCGCCGACAACGGTCTGGGCTGGCCGACCCCCAATCGCGAACGCCTGACCGAACCCTATATGACCACGCGCGAAAAGGGCACGGGCCTTGGCCTCGCCATCGTGAAGCGCGTGATGGAAGACCATAACGGACGTCTGGAACTGGACATTCCGCGAAGCGGGCAGGGCGCCGTCGTGCGGCTCGTTTTCCCGCTTGCGGACATGGCCGATCCGGCGCCGCAATCCCTGAAGGAGGCTTGATAGATGGCCCGGGATATTCTCATCGTCGATGACGAGGCCGATATTCGTGAGCTGATCGGCGGCTTGCTCGAGGATGACGGCTATGAGCCGCGCGAGGCAGCGGATGCCGATGGTGCCCTGGCGGTGATCCGCCAGCGCAAACCGTCGCTGATCATCCTGGATGTCTGGTTGCAGGGCAGCCGGCTGGACGGGATCGAACTGCTCGACGAATTCCGCGCGCTCGATCCGGACCTGCCGGTGATCGTGATTTCCGGCCACGGCACGATCGAGACCGCCGTCGCGGCGATCCGCAAGGGCGCCTATGACTTCCTGGAAAAGCCCTTCAAGAGCGACAAGCTTCTGCTCACCGTGAAACGGGCGCTGGAGACCAGCCGCCTGCGCAGCGAGAATGCCGATCTGCGCGCCCGCACCCAGGCCCAGAGCACGCTGATCGGCGATTCCAGCGGCATCCTGCAGGTACGCCAGCTGATCGAGCGCGTTGCACCGACCAACAGCCGTGTCCTGATCCGCGGTCCCTCGGGGGCCGGCAAGGAACTTGTCGCCCGCCTGATCCACGAAAACTCGCCGCGTTCCGGCGCCGACTTCGTTGCCGTCAGCGCGCCGGGCATGTCGCCGGAAGGGGTCGAGGAGGAGCTCTTCGGCCGCGAGAATGATGACGGCTCGGTCAAGCATGTCGGCCTGCTGGAGCGCGCCCATGGCGGCACGCTCTATCTCGACGAGATTGCCGACATGCCGACGGCCACCCAGAGCAAGCTCTTGCGGCTGCTGGTGGAACAGCGCTTCCGCCGGATCGGCGGGGCCGGGGATGTGCAGGTCAATGTACGGGTGATCTCCTCGACCGCCCAGGATCTCGCCGTGCGGATCCAGGAAGGCCGTTTCCGCGAGGACCTCTACCACCGTCTCGCCGTCGTGCCGGTCACCGTGCCGGCCCTGGCCGAGCGACGCGAGGATATTCCCGCGCTGGTCGATCATTTCGTGAAGAACCTGACGCAAACTGCCGGCCTGCCGCTGCGGGCGTTCGGCGATGACGTCATGGCGGCTCTGCAGGCGCACAGCTGGCCGGGCAATGTCCGCCAGCTGCGCAACAATATCGAGCGCCTGCTGATCCTTGCCACCGGTCCGGCCAACGAGCCGATCACGCTGGATGCCTTGCCATCGGAAGTCGTCACGCGCGACAATCACGAGACCGGCTTCGATGCCGAGAAGATGATTGCCCTGTCGCTGCGCGAGGCCCGGGAGAATTTCGAGCGTGAATATCTCAAGGCCCAGATCGACCGGTTCGGCGGCAATATCTCCCGCACGGCGGCCTTTATCGGCATGGAACGGTCGGCGCTTCACCGCAAACTCAAATCGCTCGGCGTCACCTCGCCGCAGCGCGACGGCGCGGCCTAGTCCGCACCCAACGGAGACGACATGAAAGCCATAGTCTGCGGAGCCGGGCAGGTCGGCGTGGGCATCGCCCGGGCGCTGGCCCGGGAAGGCAATGCGGTGACCGTCGTCGACTGGTCGACCGAGCTGATCGACAATGTCGTGACCGATCTGGACGTGCGCGGCGTGGTCGGCCATGCCTCGCACCCCGATGTGCTGGAAAAGGCCGGGGCGGCGGAAGCCGACCTCCTGGTCGCCGTGACCTATTCGGACGAGGTGAACATGATCGCCTGCCAGGTCGGGCACTCGCTGTTCTCCACGCCGATGCGGATCGCCCGTGTGCGGGCCCAGGAATATCTCGACCCGGCCTGGGGCGATCTCTTCTCCACCGGCAATCTGCCCGTCGATGTGGTGATCTCGCCCGAGCTCGAGGTCGGCCGCGCCATCCTGCAGCGGGTGGAAACGCCCGGCGCCTTTTCCACGGCGGTGTTCGCCGGCGGACGGGTGCAGCTGCTGGGTCTGCGTCTGGAAGAAACCTCGCCGGTGGCGGGGTCCACGACCGAACAGGTTATGGAGCTGTTCCCGGACCTGCGCCTGGCCGTTGTCGGCGTGCAGCGCGAACGCACGCTCTTCATTCCCAAGCTCAAGGACCCGCTGCTGCCCGGCGACGATGTCTATGTCGTCACCGAAAGCGCGCAGGTGCGGCGCCTGCTCGACATTTTCGGCCGCAGCGCCGAGCAGATCCGCCGCGTCGTGGTGGTCGGGGCCGGCAATATCGGCGTTTATGTCGCCCGCGCCCTGGAACGCGCCGGCGGGGTGAAGGTGCGCCTGATCGAGGCCGACAAGGCTCGCGCCGAACACGCCGCGGAACGCCTCAAGCGGACAGTCGTGCTGCATGGCGACGGTCTGAATGCCCGCATGCTGCGCGAGGCGGGGGTCGCCAATGCCGAGCTGGTCATCTGCGTCACCAATGATGACAAGGTGAACATGCTCTCCGGCGTGATGGCCAAGCGGGAAGGGGCCGAGCGCGCCCTCAGCCTGATCAATGACCGTACCTTCGAGGGCATGCGCGAACCGCTGGGTATCGACGTGCTGATCGATCCGCGCGCGACCACCGTGTCGACCATTCTCCAGCACATCCGCCGCGGCCGGATCACCGGCCTGCAGACGCTTGGCGGCGGCGAGGCGGAAGCGCTGGAAGGCATCGCCCTGTCGACCTCGCCGCTGGTCGGCAAGACACTGGACGAGCTGGAATTGCCGGACGGGGTGGCGCTGGGCGCCGTGGTGCGCGGCGACAAGGTGATCCTGCCCTGCGACGAGGGCCGGATCCGCGAAAACGACCGCGTTCTCCTGTTCTGCAACAAGGCGCTGGTGCCCAAGGTCGAGCACCTGTTCCGGGTCAGCCTGGAATATTTCTGATCCATGTCGCCCGCGGCGCTCTTCCGCCCCCTGGGGGCCCTGTGGGTGCTGGTCGCGCTGATCGCATTGCTGGCGGCTGTCTGTGCGCCAGCCGTGGAGGAATGGCACCTGGCGCCCTTCTTCATCACCACGGCCGGGCTGGCCTTCGTGCCCGGAGCGCTCGTCCTGGCGGCCACCCGGGGCATCCAGGTCGGCGCCAGCGCGCTTGATGCGCTGGGCCTGGCCCTATTGGCCTGGGTGACGACGCCCGCCTTCGCAGCGCTGCCATTCTGGCTGACCGGCTATTTCGGGCCGATGGATGCGCTGTTCGAGGCCTATTCGGCCCTCACCACAACCGGCGCGACCCTGCTGCCCGCCGACGAATTGCCGCGCTCCCTGATCTTCTGGCGCGCCGTGCTGGCCTGGCTGGGCGGGTATGCGACCCTCTTGCTGGCGATTGCCGTCTTCGCCGCGCTCGACCGGGATGTTCCGGCGATCCGGAAATCGGCACTCCTCACCGTCCGGCCCGACAATATCCTCTCCCACCTGCCGGTCGCGGCACGGCGGGTGGGACTGGTCTATGCCGTGCTGACCGCTGTCACCTGGCTCATGCTGCTGTTTGCCGGCAACGGCTTCTTCGACGCCAGCGTGCTGGCCATGTCCGCGATCTCGACCTCCGGCTATGCGCCGCTCGACGGGGGGCTGGCGACGAATTTCGGCACGGTATCGATGCTGATCGTGGCGCTGGCCTGTTTGGCCGGCTCGGTGAATATCGCCCTGTTCTGGGATGTCTTGCGCGACCGGGGCGTGCTGCGGGACCCTGACCTTGCCGGTATCGCCGCGCTCGTTATCGGCCTGGGCGGGCTCTATGTGATCGCCGACACCTCGCACATCCCCTCGCACTTCATCGACGCCTTCTTCGTCGTCTCGACCAGCGGCTACACAGTGTCCGCGCCGGCATCGCCGGTCCCGGTGGCGGCGGTTTTCGTGGCGCTTGTGGGCGGGGCGGCGGCATCGACCACGGGCGGTGTGAAAATCTCCCGCATTCTTCTGCTCTGGCGGCGCATGGGATCGGAACTCGCGGTTCTGACCGACCCGTCCAGCCTGGTGCCCGTCACCTTCCGCGGACGCTCGGTGCGCGATACGGCGCTGATCGGCATCTGGGCCTATGTGCTGGGTTTTCTGGCCTGTCTGGGCATTGGTGGTCTCGCGCTCACCCTGACCGGGCTGGATTTCCAGACTGCCTTTCTGGCGAATGCAGCCGCGCTGGCGAATGCCGGGCCGCTGCTGCACGAGACCAATGCAGGACATGGGTGGGACGAGCTTGCGGACAACGCCAAACCGATCCTTATTTCAGCCATGATTCTCGGGCGTCTGGAGGTGCTCGCCGCGGTCGCGGCGATATGGGCGCTCTTCATCAGGAAATAAGAGAGAACGCGTGTCCAGGATTGCCTACGTCAACGGCCGCTTCCAGCGCCACGACCTCGCCGCCGTACACATCGAGGACCGGGGTTTCCAGTTCGCGGACGCGATCTATGAGGTCTGGGCGGTGCGCAAGGGCGAGCTGCTGGACGCAGAGGGGCATTTCGACCGGCTCGACCGCTCCCTGAACGAGCTGCGCATTGCGCACCCGGTCACCCGGGCGGCGCTGACGATCCTGATCCGCGAACTGATCCGCCGCAACCGCATCAGCGATGGTCTGGTCTATCTCCAGATCAGCCGCGGCCGGGCGCGCCGCGACCATGGATTTCCGCCCCCCGGTACCCGGCCGACCCTCGTCCTCACGACCAAGCGTCTCGACCTGGATGCCGTGGCCAGACGGGCAGAGCAGGGGGTTTCGGTCATCTCCGTACCCGACCAGCGCTGGGCGCGTTGCGATATCAAGACCGTGAACCTGCTGCCCAACACGCTCGCCAAACAGGCGGCGCGCGATGCCGGCGCCTATGAAGCCTGGCAAGTGGATGCTGACGGCTTCGTCACCGAGGGCACGTCGTCCAACGCCTGGATCCTGACGGCCGACGGCGCGCTGGTCACGCGGCCCGCCGATCACGCCATCCTGCACGGCATCACACGGGCGACGCTGATCCGCGCCGCGACGGCTGCCGGTTATCGTCTGGAAGAGCGGCCCTTCACGATCGCCGAAGCGCTTGAAGCCCGCGAGGCCTTCCTGACATCGGCCACGAATTTCGTGATGCCCGTGACGCGGATCGACGGTCGTCCGGTAGCAAATGGCGAACCGGGTTCGGTTTCTGCCGAGCTGCGTCAGGCCTATCTGGCTGCCGTGTGATCAACATTCCGGCTTTCTCAGAAAGATGAGATGGTTGCAGGCCATGGCGGGGGCTGTATACCCTGTTTGGCGAATCGCTTGCTTCAAGCGAGTCATGTGGAGCCGACATGTCGCACGATAAAAAACAAAACCTGCAGGACGTCTTCCTGAACTCAGTGCGTAAGACGAAAACGCCGCTGACCATTTTCCTGGTCAATGGTGTGAAGCTTCAGGGCGTCGTAACCTGGTTCGACAACTTCTGTGTTCTTCTTCGCCGCGACGGGCTTTCCCAGCTCGTCTACAAACACGCCATCTCGACCATCATGCCGGCTGCGCCGGTTCAGTTGTTCGATACGGACAGGGCGGACGAGGATGACGCAACGGATGAAAGCACCGCGGATTGATTGATCGCGAGGCGCCGGTATCGCGCGCCCTTGTCATTCATCCCACTGCCCGCGATGGCGTGGCGCGTTCCGAGGCGCGTCTGGAAGAAGCCACCGGTCTGGCCGAAGCGCTGGACCTGGAAGTGGCGGAGGCCTTCATCGCACCGATCCGCAAGATCGATGCGGGACGCTATTTCGGCCGCGGCAAGCTGGATGAATTGAAGGCGCGGATCGAGGAAAACACGGCGGATGTCGCCGTGATCGATACGGCTTTGTCGCCGATTCAGCAGAGAAATCTGGAAAAGGCCTGGAACGTCAAGGTGATAGACCGGACTGGTCTGATCCTTGAAATCTTCGGCCAGCGTGCGCGCACCAAGGAAGGTGTGCTGCAGGTCGAACTGGCGCGCCTGGCCTATGAACGCTCGCGCCTGGTGCGGACCTGGACCCACCTGGAACGCCAGCGCGGCGGCCGCGGCTTCCTCGCCGGTCCGGGCGAGACCCAGATCGAGACCGACCGGCGCCTGCTCAACGAGAAAATGGCCAAGCTGCGCCGCCAGCTCGAGGATGTCCGGCGCACACGCAGCCTGCACCGCGCGCAGCGCCAGGAGGTCCCGTTCCCGACCGTCGCGCTGGTGGGCTATACCAATGCCGGAAAGTCCACGCTTTTCAACAAGCTGACCGGGGCAGGGGTGTTCGCACAGGACATGCCCTTCGCAACGCTGGACCCGACCGTGAGGGCCGTGGACCTGCCCGGCGGCACGCGCATTCTCCTGTCCGACACGGTGGGCTTCATCACCGACCTGCCGACCGAGCTGATCGCGGCCTTCCGGGCCACGCTGGAAGAGGTGCGCGAAGCCAACCTTCTGGTCCATGTCATCGACGCCTCCGACCCGGATCACGAAGGCCGGATCGGCGATGTGATGAGCGTGCTCGATGCGATCGAGGCCGGCCCCGCGCACGAACAGCCGATGATCGAAGCCTGGAACAAGGCCGACAATCTGTCGCTTGAAGAGGCCGAGGATCTCGCCATCCAGGCGGATATCGCCAACATGAAGGCGGGCCGGGCGGTCAAACTCCCGCTGTCGGCGATCTCGGGCGATGGGGTTGATGCGCTGGTCGACGCGATCGAGAGAGCTCTGGCGACCGATGACGAGCGGATCGAGGTGCGCGTGCCGCCGGAACAGCCGCGCGCGCTGGCCTGGCTGCATTCCCATGGCGAGATCCGCGACAGCCGGATGGATCCGGAAACCGGCGTGACGACGGTGAGGGTGCGTCTCGCGCCGGCCGAGGCCGGACGCTTCCGGGCGCAATTCCCAGACCTGGCTATCCCGCAAGGGATTGGCGAGGTGGAAGAGGACGAATTCTAGGGGCGGGATTCAGGCTGGTGCCGCAGCCTTTTCCTTGAGCTTTGCCTCGGTCCACAAGGCTTCCATCTCGTCCAGGCTGGCATCCTCGGGCTTGCGCCCCTGTGCCGCAAGACGGTCCTCGATATGGCGGAAGCGGCGCTCGAACTTGGCGTTGGCATCGCGCGTTGCGGTCTCCACATCGACCTTCAGCTTGCGGCCGAGATTGGTGCACACGAACATCAGATCGCCGATCTCCTCGGCGATATGCGCCGCATTGCCCGAAGCGATGGCTTCACGGACCTCGGCGATTTCCTCATCCACCTTGTCCAGGACACGCTCGGCGTCCGGCCAGTCGAACCCGACGCGGGCTGCGCGCTTCTGAAGCTTCTGGGCGCGCTTGAGTGCGGGCAGGGCGACCGGCACATCGTCCAGCACGCGATCGCCCTTGGCCGACCCGGCGCGCTCGGCCGCCTTGATGGTCTCCCATTCGACAGTCTGCGTCTCGCTGTCGCGCGTATCCGCGTCGCCGAAAACATGCGGATGGCGTCGGATCATCTTGTCATTGATGGCCCGGCAGACATCGGCAAAGTCGAACAGGCCGGCTTCCTGCGCTATCTGGGCATGGAACACGACCTGCAGGAGAAGATCGCCCAGCTCGTCCTTCAGCTCGCCATGGGCGCCGCGTTCGATCGCGTCGGCAACCTCATAGGCTTCCTCGATCGTGTAGGGCGCGATCGAGCGGAAATCCTGTTCCAGATCCCAGGGGCAGCCGCCATCCGGATCGCGCAGTTTCGACATGATGGCGAGCAGGCGGTCGATAGGGGCGAGATCGGGCGATGGCGCGGTCATGTCGGCTCCGTGGCGGCGGTCGCGGGAATCGAACGCGATGCTAGCCCGTAACGGCCGCGCGACGCGATGCAGGATACTTCAAGCCGCAACACAGAATACACCTCCCATACCACGCGAACCAGAAACCCGAATGAGGCATTGGTTTGACAGTCGGGCATTTGAGTTTGAAATCGCTTCGGAATTTGACTTTCAAGTCGACGAGGGCGCCGAAGCCGCAGCGCCGGATTGCGACATCAATTTAGCGCATAATAAATATTATGAGAAATATTGGACCGGTATCGGCATGGTGTGTCAAGACAACCGAGAATGCTCAAATGGCGATATTCAAAAGATGTGAGAATCCTCATCAAACAAGGGATTACCTTGGTCAAACTCGTGAGAATTGGTCAAAAGTTCTGAGAATGGCCTGCGGGAGAGCGGTTCTGAGATGGATACGCCCTACTGTCAGGCTGACAGCAGCGAGCGCCGAGTGCACCCGCTGCCTGCCGCGCCTGGCGGCTCAGGTTCCCCGGGCTTCGCCATCAGTGAACTCGCCAGGTCCGGTGCTCAGCATGGCGCGATCAGTAATCAGTCTGTCGAGTGTTGTGCGACGAGCTCAGAGCCGGCCCGCTCTGGCGACCGTCGCTGACGCCCAACGGTACCGGCCAGCCGTGTTGGGCGCCATCGGTAGCTTTAGGGTGGTCAGTTTGAGGTGACAGCCCTACGAAGTACGAAGGTCACGAGAGAGGAGCTTGCCCCTGTTGAACGAGGCTCATGTCCGCGCGGTCAACACGAGGTCCTACTGAGAGGGCGCCGAGATGGACATGGGTACAATGTCCGATAACTGGCATTATCGGACATTGTGTAAGATCCCGAATATCCATAACTTAGGCTGAAAAGTCGCCCCTGGATACGATGCCTGAATTCTACGCCCCACCGCCTATTCTGGATAGCCTCGGCCAGCTCAGAGACGGTCTCGGAGCGGATCGGCCGCTTCCTGCCCACCTGATCGCCGACCCGAGGCTCGTCGTTGTTTCGGACATGGCGGCAGACTACCGGATCGCGGCGAAGTTCCTCGTGGCCTATGACGGGAGTTCCGCGACGTTCAATGCCTACCGGCGCGAGATCGAGCGTTTGCTTCAATGGTCCTGGCGCGTCGAATCGCGATCGGTATGCCGGCTGGCACGCGAGGATATCGAGCGCTTCATTCGGTTCGCGGTGCGGCCACCGGTGGCGTGGGTGGGAGACCGGAATGTTGCCCGCTTCCTGATACGCGGCGGCGAGACGGTCCCGAATCCGCATTGGCGGCCTTTTGTGGCGACGGTATCGAAGATCGAGGTACGCAATGGAAGCCGTGCAGACCGGACGCACTATGAGGCGTCGCAGGCGTCGGTGCGGGCAACTTTCGCTGTCCTGTCCTCCTTCTACGACTTCCTGCTGGAAGAAGGGCTCGTCGACGTCAACCCGGTCGCCCTCATCCGCCAGCGCAGCAAGTTCCTGCGGATCCAGCACAATGCACCGGTCGTGCGCCGGATCACCCGGCTGCAATGGGAATTTGTCCTGGATACCGCCAACGCGATGGCAGACCGGGATCCGGAACGTCACGAGCGCACCCTGTTCGTCATGCATGCCCTCTTTGCGATGTATCTGCGTATCTCCGAACTGGTGGCCGACGAGCGGTCCTGCCCTTTGATGGGCGATTTCCGGAAAGATCAGGACCAAAACTGGTGGTTTCACGTCACCGGTAAGGGCAATAAGGACCGGACGATCGTGGTATCCGAGAACATGCTGTCTGCACTGAAACGCTACAGGCTCTCACGGGGCCTCTCCCCCCTGCCCTCGCCGAACGATCCGGCGCCGCTGCTGACGAAAGCCAAGGGCCGGGGCCCCCTCACCAGCACAAGGCAGGTCCGGCGCCTGGTCCAGGAGTGTTTCGATGCCGCTTTCGAACGAATGAAAGCCCACGGGCTGGAGTGCGATGCCGACGACCTTCAGGCCGCGACGGTGCACTGGCTGCGCCACACCGGTATTTCCGAGGACGTCAAACTGAGGCCGCGCGAGCATGTCCGTGACGATGCCGGCCACGCGACCATGGCGACGACCGATCGTTACGTGGAGAGTGATCGCCGCGAGCGGCACGCGTCCGGAAAGCGCAAGCCGCTGCGGGAGTAGAGTGGACTACTCCCCTGCCCCCGAAACCTCGATCAGTTCGTCCAGATAGTTGTATTCGGCCGCCACCACCGCCTGCGCTATCTCGTCGAGCAAGTCCCGGGGAAGTTGATGGGCCTTCAATGCAAGCCGGCCGAAGCGTTTGATGTCGGCATCCAGCTCAGCCTGGGATGTGTAAACGCGGTCGCCGACGCTGCTCTTCGCACCTTTCGGTGATGTTTCTCGGGACATGCAGGGCCTCGGCTCTTCAAGGAAACCTAGCGCAGGAGTGACGGCGAGCCAAGGTAGAAGACGCGGGGCCGGCTGACGATGGGTTTTCGGGTATGTCAACAGCGATAGCCGTCGAACCTTCCCTCGGAATTGCCGTGAAGAACAAGGGTTGGGACGACCATTCCGTCGTCTGCCTGCCGTGACCGTCCTGCATCGCCTGCGCCACCGACTTCCGGGGCGCGATGGAAGATGCGATCGTCTGCCGTGAGATTGCCGATCCCAATTCTGGCGCTGCTGCCGAGGATGCTGTACAAGCCGGGGTCAGGCGTGAGGGAATATGCCTCGCCCTGCGTATTGCTCTTCACAGATGCGTTCGAAACCGCCGGAACCTGCAGCGAATGCGACGAGCCAGAGAGATAGCGCGCACAAGCCCGGCCAGGCTGATGAACAGCCTGGTTGCGTTGCTGGCTGCGCTTATGGTCCTGATGAGCGCACCTGCGCATGCCGGCCCGTCCGACACGGCGTCCTGCATGCCGGAAATGGTGTCGGATTGCTGCGACGGGATGGATCATGCCCGCGCGGCTCACGACGGCAGTATGGCCGGCCCCGTGAGCCCCGATGTCCCGGACAATGATTGTTCCGATATGGATTGTGCGGTGATGACAACCTGCGCTGCACCCGCTCAGGCCGTGCTGTCGCGCGCGGTGCAATTGCCTCGCCTCCTCCTGGAACGACACGGCAGCCCGGTGGATGGCATCAGGGCTCCGCTTCCCCCCTCGTCCCTGCCTGAACAGCCTCCGCGAGGCTGAACCTGTGACATGCCGGCTTGCGCCGGCAGTACGTCCGTCGACTGGTTCGAGACCTCGTGGAGTTATTCATGTCCCTGTCCATACTGCCGGCTGCGCTTGCAGCCGTCCTGGCGTCCGGCGCGATCCAGCCGGTTGCCGATACCGGTCCGCCGCCGCTGAGCCTGGCGGAAGCCCTTCTCATTGCCGAAAGCCGGGAAGAGCCCGGCATCGAGACCTGGCGCGCGCGGGCCGAAGCGCTCGAAACGCGCGGCGAGGCCGAGAGCGCCCTGCCGGACCCGTCGGTCCGTGTCGGGGTTGCCAGCGTGCCGTTGAGCGATTTCGACCTCGAGCGCGAGGCGATGACGCAGGCACAGGTCTCGGTGCGGCAGATGTTCCCGCGCGGCGAAACGCGGCAATTGCGGCGGGCCCGGCGCGAGGCCGAGGCCGAGGGTGCGCGGGCCGGCATGGCATTGGAGGCGCGCGAAATAAGACGCACGGTCCGCCAGCGCTGGCTGGAACTCTACTACTGGGAGCGGGCCCGCGATCTCACGCTCCGCCGGCGCGAGGAAATGGACCGGTTGGGCGAGGTTGCGACGGCCGTATTCGCCAGCGGCCGGGCCAACAGCCATGACGTGATCCGGGTCGATCTGGAAACCGCCATGCTGGGAACGCGGCTCGTCGATATCGAGCGCCAGTCGGAAACCATAAGGGCCGATCTCGCGCGCTATCTCGGCACCGATGCCGATCGTCCGCTCACGGCGCAGATGCCGGCTCTCCCCGCGCTCCCGGACGGGACGGATGCTGTCGCCGCGCTCGCCGCCCATCCCGGCATCCGGGCGCATAATGCCCGGATCGAGGCGAGCGAGCGCGAGCTGGATATCGCCCGCCAGGCCTTCCGCCCCGCCTGGGCTCTCGATGCGGGCTATGGCCTGCGTGGCAGCCGGTCCGATGTCGCCAGCATCGGCGTGAGTGTGGAAGTCCCCCTGTTCAACCGGACCGGCCGGGAGGCCGGGGTGAGTGCGGCCCGGCAGGCGCGCAGCGCGGAAGAACTGGCGCGCCAGGCAAGCCTGCTCGATCTGCGCCGCCAGCTCGACCGTGCTGTCCGCCAGCACCGCTGGCTCGACGACACGATCGCGCTGCATGAACGTGAAGTCCTGCCGCGGGCCCGCGAAACGGTGGAAGCGGTACTGGCGGCCTACGAGAACGAACAGGCCGACTTTGCCGAACTCGTGCGCGCCGAACTGGCACTGCTCGACGCGGAACTCGCCCTGGTACGCATGCAGGTCGACGCAGGCCAGGCGCTGGCCGACATCCTCTTTCTCACGGGAGACGTGCAATGAACCGCACAAGCCTCATGATTGCCGCGCTCTCGCTCCTGGCCGGCGCAGCTGCCGGGATGGCCGGGATGGCCCTGTTTGCCGGTGACGATGCGTCTGGCGGGACCGCCGAGCGGGAAGTCCTCTACTGGGTGGCGCCGATGGATTCGAGCTACCGTCGCGACGAGCCGGGCAAGTCGCCCATGGGCATGGACCTGGTCCCCGTCTATGCCGGCGAGGAACCGGCGGGCGCGGGCGCCGACATCGTTCGTATCGATCCTGCCGTGGAGAATAATATCGGCGTGCGCACGGCGCTCGTGCGCCGCGAGGACTTCCACCGCCATATCGCCACGGTCGGCTATGTCCGGCCGGTCGACGCGCTGACATCCGCGGTGGACGTGCGCAGCGAGGGCTGGGTCGAGGATCTGCGCGTCTCCACCATGGGCGAGGCGGTGGCAGCGGGCGAGCTTCTTTTCCGCATGTACTCGCCGGAACTCGTGGCCGCCCAGTCGGAATTCCTGCAGGCCCGCCGGATCGGCCGCAACGAGCTCGTCGAGGCCGCCCGGGCACGGTTGAGGGCTCTGGGCATGACGGCCGGCCAGATCGAAGCGGTCGGCCGGGCCGGTCAGCCGGCGCGGCTGGTCGATGTGCACGCCGCCCGCAGCGGGATCGTGATCGACCTGTCGGTCCGCGAGGGCCAGCATGTGCACCCCAGCGCCACGCTGATGACCATTGCCGATCTCTCGTCTGTCTGGGTCGTGGCCGATGTGTTCGAGGACGAGGCGCAAGCCGTAGCGGCTGGCCTCGCTGTCGAAATGCGCTCGCCGGCTTATCCGGGCCGCGTATGGAACGGCACGGTGGAGTACGTCTATCCCACGGTCGATCCGCAAAGCCGGTCTGTGCCGGTCCGCATGCGGTTCGACAACCCGCAGGGCGATCTCAGGCCCGGCAGTTTCGTCAATGTCGTCATCAAGGCGCAGCCGCGCTCCGGCGTCCTCACCGTGCCGCGCGAGGCCGTTATCCGCACGGGCCGGTCCGACCGGGTGATCCTGGCCGAGGGAGACGGGCAGTATCGCCCGGCGCGCGTCGTGCCGGGGATTTTGTCGGAGGACCGGATCGAGATCCTCGAAGGCTTGGCCGAGGGCGAGCGCGTGGTCGTGTCCAGCCAGTTCCTGATCGATTCCGAGGCGAGCCTGCAGGGTGCCATGCTGCGCATGAGCCCGCCGGGCCCGGTGCAAGCCGAGGCAGAGGCCGCACCCCGTGAAGTCGATGGCACCGGAACCGTGACGTCGGTGATGGCCGGTCACGGCATGATCGATCTCGACCACGCGCCGATCCCCGAGATCGGGTGGCCCGCCATGAGCATGTCCTTCCGCACGGTCGACGGTGTGGACCTCTCCGGCCTGGCCGCCGGCAACAGCGTCACCTTCACCCTGCGCGAGACGGAGGGTGGAGACTGGCTGATCTCGGACATTGAAACGGCCGGGACCGTGAACGGTCACGACATGCACCGGATGGATGACATGCCAGCCGATGCGGAGCCGGACGATATGGCGGAGACGCCGGAGATGGAGGAAACCGACCATTCCGGCCATGCCGATCCGCACGGGGGGCACCGCCGATGATCGCCGCCATCATCCGCTGGTCGGTCGGCAACCGGCTGATCGTCCTCATTCTTGCTGCGTTGCTGGGGGCCTACGGCACGTGGTCGCTGGCCCGCACACCGCTGGACGCCATTCCGGACCTGTCCGACGTGCAGGTGATCATCAAGACCACCTATCCGGGCCAGGCACCTCAGGTCGTCGAGGACCAGGTCACCTATCCGCTCACCACCGCCATGCTGGCCGTGCCGGGTGCGGTGACCGTGCGGGGCTATTCCTTCTTCAACGACAGCTATGTCTACATCATCTTCGAGGACGGGACCGACCTCTACTGGGCCCGCTCGCGGGTGCTGGAATACCTCTCCCAGGTCGCCCCGACCCTGCCGGACAGTGCCTCGCCGGCGCTCGGGCCGGATGCGACGGGCGTCGGCTGGATCTACCAGTACGCCCTGGTCGACCGGACGGGTGCGCACGACCTGGCCGAGCTGCGCTCGATCCAGGACTGGTTCCTGAAATACGAGCTGCAGACGGTTGAGGGTGTGTCCGAGGTCGCCACGATCGGTGGCATGGTGCGGCAATACCAGGTTGTCGCGGATCCGGACCGGTTGCGCGCTTTCTCCATCCCGCTCTCCCGTGTCCGCCAGGCTATCGAGCGCGGCAATCAGGAAAGCGGCGGCCGGGTGATCGAGATGGCCGAGGCGGAATACATGGTCCGCGCTTCGGGCTATATCGAAGGCATCGACGATCTTGAGGCGATCCCGGTCGGCGTCACCGATACCGGAACGCCCATCCTCCTCTCCGACGTGGCCGACATCCGAACGGGCCCCGAGTTGCGGCGCGGGATCGGCGAGCTCAATGGCGAGGGCGAGGCGGTCGGCGGTGTCATCGTCATGCGCTATGGCGAGAACGCGCTGGCCACGATCGAGCGGGTCGAAGAGCGTCTGCACGAACTCGCAGAGTCACTGCCCGAGGGTGTCGAGATCGTCACCACCTACAACCGGGCCGGACTGATCGAGCGGGCGGTGGAATCGCTGCAGGAAAAGCTGATCGAGGAATTCATCGTCGTCGCCCTGATCTGCGCGATCTTTCTCTTCCATCTGCGCTCCTCGCTGGTGATCGTGCTCAGTCTTCCCCTTGGCGTGCTGGCGGCCTTTGCGGTGATGAACGCCCAGGGCATCAATGCCAACATCATGTCGCTGGGCGGGATCGCGATTGCCATCGGTGCGATGGTGGATGCGGCGATCGTGATGATCGAGAATCTTCACAAGCATATCGAGCGCGAGGAAGTGACACGGGAGAACCGCTGGGAGATCGTCACGCGGGCGGCGACCGAAGTCGGGCCGGCCCTGTTCTTCTCGTTGCTGATCATCACTTTCTCCTTCGTGCCGATCTTCGCACTGGAAGCGCAGGAAGGCCGGCTCTTCCACCCGCTGGCCTTCACCAAGACCTATGCAATGGCTGCCGCGGCGGGCCTGTCGGTGACGCTGGTGCCCGTGCTGATGGGTTATTTCATCCGCGGCCGGGTCACGCCGGAACACAAGAACCCGGTCAACCGTCTCCTGATCGCCGGCTACCGGCCCTTCATCCGGCTGGTGCTGGCCCATCCCTGGGCTGTGATCGGGGCGGCCGCGCTGATCCTGGTGAGTGCGGCGGTGCCGCTGTCGCGCATGGGCAGCGAGTTCATGCCGGACCTGGACGAGGGCGACCTGCTGTACATGCCCTCCGCCTATCCGGCCGTCTCCGCCGGCAAGATGGCCGAGATCCTGCAGCAGACGAACAGGCTGATCATGACCGTGCCGGAGGTGGAGACCGCCTACGGCAAGGCGGGCCGCGCCGAAACCGCGACGGATCCGGCACCGCTGACCATGGTCGAGACCACGATCCAGCTGCGTCCGCGCGAGGAGTGGCGGCCCGGCGTGACGATGGACGACATCCGCGCCGAGCTCGACGCCCTGGTCGATGTGCCCAGCCTCACCGATGTCTGGATCATGCCGATCCGCAACCGGATCGACATGCTGGCCACCGGCATCAAGACGCCGGTCGGGATCAAGGTCGCCGGCCCGGATCTGGAAACCATCGCCGAGATCGGCGAACGCATCGAGGACGTGATCGGTGCGGTGCCCGGCACGGCCTCGGTCTATGCCGAACGTGTGACCGGCGGGCGGTTCGTCGATATCGATGTGGACCGGCGTGAGGCGGCCCGTTTCGGCCTCAACGTTGCCGATGTGCACGACGTCGTGCGCACCGCCATCGGCGGCATGACCATCACCGAGAGTGTGGAGGGGCTGGAACGCTATCCCGTCAATCTGCGCTATCCGCGCGACTACCGTGGCTCCGTGGAGGAGTTGCGTGCGCTGCCGTTGATTACGCCGACCGGCGCAGAAATCCCGCTCGGCCGGGTCGCGGAAATATCCATCTCCGACGGACCCGGCGTGATCCGCAGCGAGAATGCCCGGCTCAACGGCTGGATCTATGTCGACATCACCGGCGTGGATATCGGGTCCTATGTCGCCGAGGCGCAGCGCGCCGTGGCCGAGCAGATCGAACTGCCTGCGGGCTACTCGCTCTCATGGTCGGGCCAGTACGAGTACATGGAGCGCGCAAAAGAGCGGCTCAGTGTCGTGGTTCCGGTCACCCTGGCGATCATCGTTCTGCTGCTCTTCCTCAATTTCCGGCGTCTGGTTCCGGTTCTCCTGATCATGGGCACGTTGCCGCTGGCGCTCGTCGGCGGGCTGTGGCTGCTCGACCTTCTGGGCTACAACATGTCCGTGGCGGTCGGGGTGGGCTTCATCGCGCTCGCCGGTGTCGCGGTGGAGATCGGCGTGCTGATGATCGTCTATCTCGAACAGGCGCTGAAGGACCGGCAGGAACAGGCTGCGGCGGAGAAACGGGACCTTACGTCGGAGGACCTGCGGGAGGCCGTGGTGAAGGGGGCGCTCCTGCGTGTTCGCCCCATCATGATGACCGTCGCGGTCGTTATCGCCGGCCTCCTGCCGATCATGTTCGGCTCGGGCACCGGGTCGGAAGTGATGCGGCGCATCGCAGCCCCCATGGTCGGCGGCATGACAAGCGCGACCGTGCTGACCCTGCTCGTCTTGCCGGCGGCTTTCCTGATCTGGCAGCGCTGGCGGCTGCGGAGCGGTCCGGCGGGAGACCGGTGATGGCCATCTTGTTTCCGTATTCCCGTCCGCAGCACCAAATGCGCAGCGCGGTCCCGAAGGGGCTTGACCCTCCAGTTACTGGAAAGTCCAGATAGTCTGTGTCAGCGGTGAAAGGAGTCCGGCATGACATCTGACCAGGCACACGCACAGGGGTGCTGCAGCACACGTGCACAGACAGAATCCGGCGGTCACACCAGTGAGACGGTAAAGGATCCGGTTTGCGGCATGGATGTCCGGATCGATGCGGGCAAGCCGAGTTTTGAACGCCGGGGCGAGACCTGGCACTTCTGCTCGCAATCCTGTCACGACAAGTTCGCCGCGGATCCGGATCATTATCTGTCCGGTGCCCACCGGCAGGCCTATGAGGACATGCCGTCGGGTACGCAATACACCTGCCCCATGCATCCGGAGATCGTCAGCGACAAACCCGAGGACTGTCCGATATGCGGTATGGCGCTGGAGCCGATGGGCGTGCCGGCTGCGGATCAGGGCCCCAATCCCGAACTGGTGGACTTCCGGCGGCGTTTCTGGGTCGGCGCCATCCTGACCCTGCCGCTGGTGGTTCTGTCTATGGGACCGTTTGTGGGGCTCGGATTTATCCGGGAGTCGCTTGGCGAAGGGCTGGCAATCCTCGTCGAGCTGGTTCTGGCGACCCCGGTCGTGCTGTGGTCGGGCTGGCCCTTCTTCGTGCGCGGCTACAAATCCGTCATCAGCGGCAATCTCAACATGTTCACCCTGATCGCGATGGGGGTTGGGGCAGCCTATCTCTTCAGTGTCACCGCCACGATCGCGCCCGGTATTTTCCCGGACGGTTTCCGGGATGCGGGCGGGCATGTCGCCGTCTATTTCGAGGCCGGTGCTGTGATTACCGTCCTCGTCCTGCTGGGCCAGCTGATGGAGCTGGGCGCGCGCGAGCGGACAGGTTCGGCGATCCGGGCTCTGATGGATCTCGCTGCGAAGACGGCCCGCATTATCCGCGAGGACGGGCGCGAGGAAGAGATCGCGCTGGAAGACGTTGCCGTCGGCGACCGGTTGCGCGTACGTCCGGGCGAGAAAATCCCGGTCGACGGCGATGTTGTGGATGGCCGGTCCTCGGTGGACGAGTCGATGATTTCCGGCGAACCCGTGCCGGTGGAGAAGACAGCCGGCGACGCCGTCACCGGCGCCACGATCAATGGCACCGGTTCGCTGGTGATCGAGGCAAAACGTGTCGGCAAGGACACCGTCCTCAGCCAGATCGTGGAAATGGTTGCGGCGGCCCAGCGCAGCCGCGCCCCGATCCAGAAACTCGCCGATGTGATCTCCGGACGCTTCGTGCCGGCCGTGATCGGCGTCGCCATCCTGGCCTTCATCGGCTGGTCGGTGTGGGGGCCGGAGCCCGCCATGGCCTACGCCCTGGTGGCTGCTGTCTCAGTGCTGATCATCGCTTGCCCCTGTGCGCTGGGCCTGGCCACGCCGATGTCGATCATGACAGCGACCGGCCGCGGCGCGCAGGCCGGCGTGCTGATCAAGAATGCCGAGGCGCTGGAGCGGTTCGCGAAGGTCGACACGCTGATCGTCGACAAGACCGGCACGCTGACCGAAGGCCGGCCGAAGCTTCAAAGCGTGCTCCCGCAGGCCGGTTTCGATGCCGACACGGTGTTGCGCCTGGCCGCGGGCCTGGAAAACGGATCCGAGCACCCGCTCGCCGAAGCGATCGTCGCGGGCGCGCGGGAGAAGGGCCTGGAGCCCGGCAAGGCCGCAGACTTCGAGGCGGTTACCGGCCAGGGCGTGACAGGCCGGGTGGACGGGCACGATATTGCCCTGGGCAATGTGCGGCTGATGGAAGGGCTCGGCCTCGATCCTGGCCCGCTTGCCGCCGACGCCGACCGCCGCCGCGATCAGGGTGAGACGGTCATGTTCGTGGCCATAGGCGGGCGGATAGCCGGTCTGGTCTGCGTTGCCGACCCCGTAAAACAGACCACTCCCGACGCACTGAAGCAGCTGCACGCGCAGGGCTTCCGCATCATCATGGCGACCGGCGACAATGAACGCACAGCCAGAGCCGTTGCTGCCCGGCTGGGTATCGACGAGATACGGGCCGATGTGCTGCCGGAAGACAAGGCCCGCATTATTCGGGAGCTCCAGTCTGATGGCGCCCGTGTCGCCATGGCCGGCGACGGCGTCAATGATGCGCCCGCTCTCGCCCAGGCCGATGTCGGCATCGCCATGGGCACCGGGGCGGATGTTGCCATCGAGAGCGCCGGCTTTACGCTGGTGAAGGGTGACCTCACGGGTATCGTCAGGGCACGCCGGTTGTCGACGGCGACGATGCACAATATCCGGCAGAACCTGTTCTTTGCCCTGGTGTACAACGCTTCGGGCGTGCCGATCGCGGCCGGTGTGCTCTATCCGGTCATGGGCATGCTGATCTCCCCCATGTTCGCCGCCGCCGCGATGAGCCTGTCCTCGGTCTCGGTGATCACCAATGCGCTGCGGCTGAGGCGCGTGAAACTCTAGTCCCTGCAGGAGATGTCTGTGGAACACGGTTACAAATCTGGCAGTCTGACCTTGGCAGGAACCGTGGCCATGGGGACCGGGGTGATGATAGGGGCCGGCATCTTCGCACTGACCGGACAGGTCGCGGAGTTTGCCGGCCCGCTCTTTCCGCTCGCCTTTGTCTTAGCGGCGGTGATCAGCGCGCTGAGTGCCTACACCTACATCAAGATGTCAGCCAAATATCCCTCCGCTGGCGGGATCGCGATGATCCTGGAAAAGGCGTATGGCCCCGTGACGGTGACTGGCGGCGCAGCACTGCTGATGGCTTTCTCGATGGTGATCAATGAAAGCCTGGTCGCACGAACCTTCGCCACATACACGCTGCAGCTTTTCGATGCCGAGGGTTTGGACTGGCTAGTGCCAGTCCTGTCGATCGGGCTGATCGTGGCGGCTTTCCTGGTCAATATCGCCGGAAACGAGGCGATCGGCACACTCTCCAAACTGGCGGCTATCGCCAAGGTGGGTGGCGTCCTCATCTTCGCCGTCATCGCGCTGTGGGCCTCCGGTTTTGAGTATGCAGCGTCCGGGTCCGGCGGTGATGACAGCAGTGTGCTCAGTTCGGCCGGTGGTTTCCTGGCGGGCACTGCGCTGGCAATCCTCGCTTACAAGGGCTTCACCACGATCACCAATTCCGGCGGCGAGGTGGTAGATCCGAAGCGCAATGTCGGCCGGGCGATCATGATTTCGCTGGGAATCTGCCTCGTCATCTACGTGCTCGTCAGCCTGGCCGTCGGCTCGGCGCTGACGGTCGAGGAGATTTCGGCAGCGCGGGACTATTCTCTGGCCGAAGCCGCGCGCCCGGCACTGGGCAATGCAGGCGTCTGGTTCACGGTGGTCCTCGCCATCATCGCGACAGCCTCTGGTGTGATAGCCAGCATATTCGCGGTCTCGCGTATGCTGGCGATGCTGACCGACATGAAGTTGATCCCGCACCGGCATTTCGGCATGCCGGGCCGGATCCAGAGCCATACGCTGGTCTACACCGTAGTACTGGCAGGTCTGCTGGCTGCGCTGTTCGATCTCGGCCGCATCGCTTCGCTCGGCGCGATTTTCTATCTCGTCATGGACATCATCATTCATTGGGGCGTATTGCGGCGGATGCGCGAGGATATCGGCGCACACCCGGCTGTTTTGGTCGCGGCAATCGTGCTGGACCTGCTTGCGCTGGGAGCATTCATGAGCCTCAAGGCGATGCAGGACCCGTGGATCATCGTGATCGCGGTGGGTGGCGTTGTGGCAACCTTCGGGCTCGAACGGCTCTACCTGTCGCGCTGGCGTCAGCACGACCCCGGTCCGGGGCCCTTGCCCGACGAAGCGCGCTCACAAGCGGGGAGATCTGATGAATCGCACTGAGTACAGACGGCACAAACGGGCGCTGCAGATCCAGCTGGTGGCGCTGCAGCGCCACCTCATTGCGCACGAACAGCGGCTCGTCGTGATCCTGGAAGGTCGCGACGCGGCCGGGAAAGACGGTGCGATCAAGCGTATCGTGCAGCATATGAGCCCGCGTGAGACGCGGGTTGTCGCCCTGGGAAAGCCGACCGAGCGCGATCGCGCGTCCTGGTACTTTCAGCGCTTCGTGCCGCACCTGCCGGCCGATGGCGAAATCGTCCTGTTCAACAGGTCCTGGTACAACCGGGCCGGCGTCGAACGGGTGATGGAGTTCTGTTCGGAAGACGAGTGCGAGGCCTTTTATCGCGATGTGCTCGCCTTCGAACGGCTGATCGCTGCGTCCGGCACGACAGTGCTGAAATTCTATCTCGATATTTCGCGGGACGAACAGGCTCGGCGCCTCGCCGAACGCCGCACCAGCCCGCTGACCGCCTGGAAGTCCAGCCCGGTCGATGCCGTCGCGCTCGACAAGTGGGACGCGTATTCGCAGGCCCGCAACCGCATGCTCGCCGAGACCGGTCCTGACGACCTGCCCTGGCGTGTCGTCGCGGCCGACGACAAGCGCTGCGCCCGTCTGACGGTCATGGCCGAAATCCTGGGCGCAGTGGAATGTGAATGGGTCGATCCGCCGGCGCTCGAGGCTTTCGGCGGACGGCTCCGCCACGGTCAGGACGCTCTGGCGGAGCCCGGCTTCCTCGCGCTCTGAGACTGCCGGTCCACGGGCCGGCAGAGCGGGGCCGCGCAACTGCTGCCATGTCCGCGAGGGATTGCGGAATACGATGCGTAGACTCCGTGTCAGTATTCGGGAGCAGCGCGTGACGGGTCCAAACATATTTCGGCTTATCGCCGGTCTTTTTCTTGTCCTCGCCGTTTGGGCTCCATCGGCACAGGCACATCCGCCGGCCGAGCATCCCGCTGAAGCCGCGCATGAGGAGACAACCGCCCCTGAGCAAGGGGCTGAAGGCGCGGTCGACCATGGGGTAACCCATGATCATGCAGGTCCGGACCGGGAGCCGGGTGCTCGCCATGAGGATCAGCACGATCACGGCGCCCCCGCCGGGGCAGCGGAATCGGGACATGCCCATTGGGGCGAGAACGGGCCACAGACGGCGTTCGAACGGGCCATGGCGCGCCTGGGTGTTCTGCACAGTGTTGCGGTTCATTTCCCCATCGCCCTGCTCATGGCGGCGGCACTGGCCCAGATCCTGACGCAGGCCGGCCTTCCCGGCGGCAATGTCCAGACAGTCCGCTTCCTGGTCTGGATCGGAGCACTGGGCGGCGTCGCAGCGGGGTTTCTCGGATGGGCACATGCCGGTCCGATGACGTCTGGCGAAGACGGTGTCATGTTCGCCCACCGGGTGCTGGGCACGGCATTGGCCGTGGGGTCGCTTGGTCTTGTCGGGCTGGTCGAGTGGCGCGTCCGCTGGCCCGGACGGATCATTGGTCTGCTGGCACCGTCGGGCGTTTATCTCGCGGGGCTCGCGGTTGCGATGAACGGCTTTCTGGGCGGGAGCCTGGCCCATGGCGGATTGCGTCATCTGATTGGCGGTTGAAGGAGTTCGGAGAAGATGGATTCAAAAACACCCGACGACATGCTTGACCGGCTGTCGGGTCTGCCCGAGCCGACGCCCGGTCCGGCGTTCAATGCCGCTGTCTGGCAGCGGATCGACGGATCGCCACGGGACCGCAGAAAGTGGTTTGACGATTTCGTCCCCGCGCTTGGATGGCGTGCGGCCCCCGCATGTCTTGCACTTGTTGTGGGAACGGTCGCCGGTTCGATGATTGTTCGCGAACATCAGGGCGACGCTCTGGACGTGTTCGATCCTGAATCTGCCTACTCCATCGTTGTTGTCGTTGGCACAGGGGCTGGAGCGCGATGATGATCAGAGCCGGTATTTTTGCTTCGATCCTGGGGTTTCTTGCCGGACTGGCCGGTGTCTGGACCGGACTGCACGTCTTCGAAGCCGAAGATGCGAAAGCCGATGGCCTTCATGAGATCGTGCATCACGAACTCGTCCTGAGTACGCGCCAGGAAACGGCTATCGCCGAGCTGGAAACTGCCTTTGAAAGCGAACGCGTCCGGCTTGAGCAGGACGTGTTCGACGCTCGTCAGGCACTCGGCGAGGTTCTGGTGCGCGACAAGGCCCTGTCGCCGGAGGTGCGGGCCGAGGCGGCGCGTTTTCACGATGTTATGGGCGAGCTGCAGCTCGCCAGTCTCAACCATATCCTGGCGATGCGCGCCACGCTTGATCCGGAGCAGCAGGCCCGGTTCGACGAGAAACTGGTGCAAGCCTTCAATGCCGGGCACTAACGCAGAACAACATGCCCCTTCGGATACTGAACTCGTGAGCCGGGCGGCCGATGGCGACCGCCGGGCGTTCGACATGCTGATGACCCGGCATGCGGGCCGGGTCGTCCGTTTTGCCCGGGCGAACCTGGGATCGGCCAGCGAGGCCGACGATATTGCCCAGGAAAGCTTCGTTGCCCTGCATCGCAACCTTCACCGGTACGATTCTGCGCGACCTTTCGAGACCTGGCTGTTCGCCATTGTGCGCAACAAGATCCGCGATCACCATCGCCGCCGGGCTGTGCTGCGCTGGGTCGGCGCGGAGACGGATTTCTCCGGCATGCCCTCCGCAGAGGCCGGACCGGAGCGTGTGACCGAAGATCGTGACGATTTGCGCCGTGTCAGTGCCCTGGTGGCAGAGCTGCCTGAGGGGTTGCGCACCCCCCTGCTCCTTTCTGCGATGGAAGGCATGAGCCTGGCCGGGATCGGAGCGCTGATGGGGCTGTCCGCGAAAGCAGTCGAAGTGCGGATCTACCGGGCCCGGAAGGCGCTGAAAGTGCAGTTCGGCGATGAGGGAGATGCTTCCCGCTGACGTAGTCCTTGTACTGCGCCAACCAGAACAAGGATCTGACATGACCCACTTCCAGGCATACACGACCATTGCGGCCATTCTGCTGGCTTCGTCCGCGGCACCGTCTTTCGCGCAGGAGCACAGCGGGCACGGTGAACACGGCGCGCAAAATGAGGCGCCTCAGGTCACCATGGCGGAATGCCACGCGCTGCACGAGCAACATATGGGCGATGCCGAAACCCATGACGCGGCCATGGCCGATATGGATGAGGAAGCCCGCAACCGCATGCAGGCTTGTCACGCCATGATGCATGCTGACGACAGCATGGGCGGGCACGCGGAACAGCACATGCACGAAGAGCATGACCACGGCGCGGCGCATTCCGGTCATCACGGCACTGACGACGCGCCGCAAGCCGGCCGGTCCCACCACAACGGCTAGCATCAACCGGTGCATTCCAGACATACCGGGTTCCGGGCACTCCGGAACCCCTTTTCATGACCGGAGTATAGAAAGATGACCGCTTTGCTGCGCTGGACAATCCGTGTTCACAAATGGCTGGCGCTGGCTGTGGGAATACAGATTATTCTCTGGGTCACGGGCGGCGTGGTGATGAGTGTAATCCCGATAGAGCGGGTGCGCGGCGAGCATAATATCGCGCCGGCGATCGACCGGCCGCTCGCCCTGGACGGGCTGATGCCGCTGGACGCCGCCATTCGCGCTGCGGACATCGGTGAAGGCATCCGCTCGGTCACGCTGGAGACCTGGCTTGACCGGCCGGTCTACAGCCTTGTCCGGTTGGACGGCGGACACGATCTCATAGATGCGCGGTCGGGCGAACGCCTCACACCGCTCGATCGCGATACCGCACAGGCTGTCGCCCTTCGCGATTATGCCGGTCGAGCGGACATCGGCCCGGTTGAGTATTTCGAGACGCCAACCTGGGAATACCGGCGGGCCGGGCCAGCCTGGCGGATCAGCTTTTCCGACGGTGAAGGCACACGTCTTTATGTCGACCCGCAGACCGGTCTCGTGAGCGCCCGGCGCAATGATGCCTGGCGCTTCTACGACTTCTTCTGGATGCTCCACATCATGGACTACAAGGCGCGGGAAAACTTCAATAATCCCTTGGTGATCACGGCCGCTGCCCTTGCCCTCGTGACCGTGCTGGCGGGGCTTGTGCTTCTTGTCCTGCGCCTTCAGCGACTGGTCCGCATGGAGCTCGCCCGCCGTCGGGCCGCGGTCTGACTGTCCCGGCTTTTTCGGGCCCGTCTTTGCATGAGGGCTAAAGGGGCTCGCTGCGTATTCCCATCAAATCGAGATGGGGATGCCAATCTTTCGCGCCACAACAATCGCCGAGGCCTTTCAGGGCACCAGAAACCGGTTCACGCTCATCCGGCTGATATTGGCTGGCGCTGTACTGATCGAGCATGCTGTGATCGTGACGCAGGGGCCTGGATACCCGCCGCCGCTCGCCCTTCATGGCTGGTCGCTCAGCTATGCCGCCGTGAATGGCTTTTTCATCGTATCGGGATTCCTGATCGCCAGCAGTCTGGAGCGCCGCAAGGACGCCGTTTCCTTTGCAGTGGCCCGAGCCCTGCGTATCATGCCGGCACTTGTCGTGCTGTCGCTGGCCGCAGTCCTGGTGATTGGACCGCTGGTCACGACGGTATCGGCGGGCGAATACTGGTCGTCTCCGGCGACATGGCGGTTTCCGCTTCATGTCCTGGGCTTTCTCGATACCTCGCAGGGTCCGGCAGGCGTCTTTGCGGACAACCCCTGGAGCGGGGAGTTCTCGGCGCCCCTGTGGACGCTGCGCTACGAAGTCCTGGCCTATATCGGTGCCGGCGTTCTGGTGCTGTCGCCCCTGCCATGGACACTCCGCACGGCGCTTGGCCTCTATCTGGTCACAACACTCGGGCATGCGGCTCTGACCGGCGCCGATCAGGATATCCCCGGCATGCTGACCGCGTCCGCGCGATTGTCGGCCCCCTTCGCGCTTGGCATGCTCATCCATGCCCTGCGTCGCCATTGGCCGGTGTCTCCGTGGCCCGCAATCGCTGCTGCGGGGGCCTGGTGGCTGGCCGGCGCGTCACCGCTGGCCGAGCCTTTCCTCAATCTGGCGTTGGCGACCGGTCTGTTCTGGATCGCCTTCGCGCGGCTCGGGGGCTTGCCGGCGTGGCACCGGATGCCAGACTGGTCCTACGGCGTTTACATCTGGCACTATCCTGTCATGCAGGCCGTCCTGGTGATGAAACCGGAGGCAAGCCCGGTTGAGACAGGACTCGCAGCGCTCGTTGTCACGATGCCGATCGCCGCGGCGTCCTGGCATTTCGTCGAACGCCCCAGCCTGTTCCTGAAAGTCCCTGCGGCCTGGCTTTTCCGCGTCACCCGGTCGGCGTGATTGTCCCGGATCGCATTCACTGCGGACTTCGAGACCGTTCCATGTTTTGTGACAACACCCTTTGGTAAATTTTGGGAAAGGTGGCGAAGTGAGCGCAAGGTGTATTGATAATTGCAGCTAGTTCGAGCCCAAATCGACCGATGAAGCGGGTTCTCTTCAGGATGATTGCGGGCCACCACCCCCAGAGATGGTCAGAGATGGGTATAAAGACGCCGCGCTCCAGTAAGGAGAAGCCCACTTTTGGTGATCGTATTGCGGTACAGTCTTTAGCATTTTACTTCTGGTGAAGTTCTGGCATTCGAGATCCAGCTCGCCAATGTCCGCTTTCGGGATGTTTCAGTCAACGGCGCGCTACTCGCGGCGCCGCAACACTAAGAGTGAGAGTTCGGTGGAGAGAGCCGTGACGGGTTGAAAGCCGCGGGAGAGGCCTTCGGCGCCCGTCGCGGAGATCCGCCATGTCCCGACGCTCTCATAACGCCAGCGTCCAGCGCGACCGGACCAGCCTCTATACCAGCATCACCAACACGATCATCGCCCAGCTGGAGGCCGGCCAACTCCCTTGGGTCCAGCCCTGGGAAGCGGCGACGACGGCGCCGCTCGGTCTGCCCCAGAATGCCGCGACCGGCCGGTGCTATTCCGGGATCAACATCCTCCTGCTCTGGAGCGCCGTCATCGAGCGCGGCTTTTCCGGTCAGAGCTGGCTCACCTTCCGCCAAGCCCGCGCGCTCGGCGGGCACGTCCGCCAAGGCATGCACGGCACGACAATCGTCTATGCCGACCGGTTCATCCCTGAGGATGAAAAGCGGCGCGCGGCCGAGACCGGCGAGGATGCCCAGACCATTCCCTTCCTGAAGCGCTTCACGGTCTTCAATACCGATCAGTGCGACAACCTCCCCGGCGACATCGCAGCCCCGTCGTCGCGCCGTCCGGAAGAGCTGGTCGCGCCGACGGTGGAGGCATTGATCGACGCCACCGGCATTCCGTTTCACATCGGCGGCGACCGAGCCTTCTACGCGCCCGCAGACGATTATGTGCAAGTGCCGCCCCCGCACGTCTATTTTGAACCGATCAATTGGCATCGCACGGCCTTGCACGAATTGTCGCACGCGACGGGTCATGCCTCCCGGCTCGGCCGCGACCTGTCAGGCGCCTTCGGCTCGAAGAAATACGCCTTCGAGGAACTCGTTGCCGAGATATCCGCCGCCTTCTGCTGTGCCGCCCTCGGCGTCGTGCCGACGGTGCGACATGCCGATTATATCGGGGCCTGGCTCGAGGTGCTGCGCGACGACAACCGCGCCATCATCCGCGCGGCGAGCCAGGCCAGCAAGGCGGCGGACTGGCTGCTCGCCGTCCTGCCGGAGACGGCGGACGCGGACGATCAGGCGGCGTTGAGCGTTGAAATACAGCGGTGACACCGGCCCCGCCTGTCGGGTCGGCACGTCCCGCCGGAGCGCGCAGAGTGAGAGGGCTGCGCCCTTCTCTGTGACGGGTTGGATGCCGAGAGAGAGGCTCTCGGCGCCCGTCACGGAGAACCTCATCATGGCAAATGCAGCCAAGAAAATCACTCTGTCGCCCTCGCGCGACATCCCCTTCAACAAGCTCGTGCTGTCCCAGGCGAACGTCCGCCGTATCAAGGCCGGCGTCTCGGTCGAGGAGCTGGCCGAGGACATCGCCCGGCGCGGTCTCCTGCAGAGCCTCAATGTCCGGCCGATGCTCGACGCCGAGGGCAATGAGACCGGCCTGTTCGAGATCCCGGCCGGCGGGCGCCGCTATCGGGCGCTCGAACTGCTCGCCAGGAAGAAGCGGCTCGCCAAGACCGCGCCGGTGCCCTGCGTCGTGCGCGAGGCGGGCACCGACATTCCGGCCGAGGAGGATTCGCTCGTAGAGAATGTTCAGCGCATGGCCCTGCACCCGCTCGACCAGTTCCGCGCCTTCCTCGCCCTGCGCGAGACGGGGCTCAGCGAGGAGGAGATCGCCGCGCGCTTCTTCGTCTCGGTCAATGTCGTCAAACAACGCCTGAGGCTCGTCGCCGTGTCGGAGACATTGCTCGCGGTCTATGCCGAGGACGGCATGACGCTGGAACAGCTCATGGCCTTCACCGTCTCCAACGACCACGCTCGCCAGGAACAGGTCTGGGAGGCGATCCAGCACAGCTGGTCCAAGGAGCCCTACCAGATCCGCCGCATGCTGACGCAGAACACGGTGCATGCCTCCGATCGGCGCGTGCGGTTCGTCACCGTCGCAGCCTATGAAGAGGCCGGCGGGACGGTCGTGCGCGATCTCTTCCAGGACGATGATGGCGGCTGGATCGAGGACGTGCCGCTCCTGGACCGTCTTGTCACCGACAAGCTCAAAGCGGAGGCCGAAAGCGTCGCCCTGGAAGGCTGGACGTGGATCGAGGTAGCGATCGACTTCCCTTACGGCCACACCCACGGCCTGCGCGCCCTGACCGGGACGCCCGTCGATCTCACCGACGAGGAACGCACCACATGCGAGGCGCTGCGCGAGGAGTACGATCGTCTGGAAGCGGACTATGCGGAAGCCGACGACCTGCCCGACGCCGTGGACGCGCGGTTCGGCGAAATCGAGACGGCGCTGGAGGCCTTCGAGGAACGGCCGATGTGTTACGATCCGGCCGAGATCGCGCGGGCCGGCACCTTCATCAGCATCCGTCATGATGGCCGTCTCTCGGTCGATCGCGGCTATGTGCGCCCGGAGGACGAGGCGCCGGAGGGCGACGACGACACGAACGGCGACCCTGACGGTGAGACGGAAAGCGAGCCTGATAGCGCCGCCCAGCCCACCGTCATTGGCGCTGACGGCGAGTCCCGGTCTCAGGACGACGAGGACGATGCGATCAAGCCCCTGCCCGACCGGCTGGTGGCCGAACTGACAGCCCATCGCACGCTGGCGCTACGCGATGCGGTCGCGATCCATCCCCATGTCGCCCTGACCGCGCTCTTGCACACGCTCGTGCGCGGGACCTTCCGGCATGCCGCGTCGCCGGGATGCCTGGAGGCGTCTGTGCGGCACGTCTTCTTCCCCGTCCAGGCCGACGACCTGAAGGACAGCTCCTCGGCCAAGGCGATCGCAGAGCGACACGATGCCTGGACGGCCGATCTGCCAGCCGAAGACGACACGCTGTGGGACTGGATCGACAAGCTTGACGAGGCAAGCCGCATGGCGCTGCTGGCCCATTGCGTCTCTTTCGGCGTCAACGCGCTCTACGAGAAGACCAACCCCTACGGCGCCGGGCCCACCGCGCAGGGTGTCCGGCAGCGCATCCATGACGCCGATCGGCTGGCGCGCGCCGTCAGTCTCGACATGGTGGAGGCCGGCTGGCGGGCGACGGTCGATACCTATCTCGGCAGGGTCACCAAGGCCCGCATCCTGGAAGCCGTGCGCGAGGCCAAGGGCGACGCGGACGCCCAGACGATCGACCATCTCAAGAAGACGGAGATGGCCGAACGCGCCGCGCAATTGCTCGACGGCACCGGTTGGCTGCCCGAGCCTCTGCGCCCACCCGAGCCGCCGATGGCCGCCGTCGAGGATGGCGAAGCGCAATCGGCCGCCGACGGCGGCGAAACGGCCATGGGCGATCCCGACCCGATCGGAGATGATGAACCTGTCATCGACGCCGCCCCTGCCCTTGCGGCCTCGTGACCGGGAGCCGCCTCACGCTCCCGTCCCTCCCCTGGAGCCCGCCCGCTGTGGCGGGCTCCCCCCTTTTTCGCCCACACCATCCGGGGGGCCCCCTATGACCAGCACGGCATCGAAGATGGCCCGGCAGCTTTCACGACACGCCGAAGCGATCTGCCGGCACTATCTGTCGAAGGGCCGCAAGCAGGGCCGCTACTGGATCGTCGGCAATGTCCAAAATGCTCCCGGGCACAGCCTGTTCGTGCGCCTGACCGGTCCATCGCACGGTCCCGGCGCGGCCGGCAAATGGACCGATGCCGCCACGGGCGATCATGGCGATCTTCTCGATCTTATCGCCGCGCAACTGGGGCTGACGTCGCTCGGCGACACGCTCGACGAGGCCCGCCGCTTTCTCAACCAGCCGCATCCCGCTCCGGCGTGGACGACGCCGGGGCGCACCGCCCCGACGCGCACCGGATCGATCGCGGCCGCCCGGCGGCTTTGGGCCGGGGGTCAACCGATCGCCGGCACGCTCGCCGACCGCTATCTCGCCGGCCGCCACTTGTCGGACCTGGGGCCACTACCGGCCCTGCGCTTTCATTCGCATTGCTATTATCGGCGCGACGGCCGGCCAAAGACCGCCCGCCCGGAGGCCTGGCCGGCCCTACTCGCCCAGATCACCGATATCGAGGGCCACATCACCGGTCTGCACCGGACCTGGCTCGATCCGGCAACAGCGGGCAAGGCCCCGCTCGACAATCCGCGCAAGGCGATGGGGGCCTGGCGCGGTCACGGCGTACACTTCGGTCGGGTGGTGGACCGGGTGGTCGCCGGCGAAGGGCTGGAAACCGTGCTCTCGCTGCGCAAAGCCTTGCCCCATCTGCCGGCCGTCGCCGCCCTCTCCGCCCCGCATCTCGCCGCCCTGATCCTGCCCGCTGGCCTCAAACGCCTCTATATCGCTGTCGATGCCGATAAGGCCGGCATCGCAGCGGCCGGTCATCTCGCGGCGCAGGCGGAACGGGACGGCATCGAGACGATCCGGCTCTGGCCGCACAAGCCGGATTTCAACGACGATCTTCAGGCCCACGGCGTGGCGCGTCTTCGCCGCCATCTGCGGCCGCAACTCGCGCCCGACGATATCCGGCAGGGGCTCACATCCTCTTCGCTCTGACCGGTCGGTCCGCTCCTCGACCTCGTCACACGCCGTCTCTTTGCATGACACCGCGCCGTCGGCCTGTCCAAGAGGGGCGGCAAAGAGCGGCGCCCCTCCGGTCCGGCAACGGCTCCGGCGGCGCCGTCGCCGTCCTTCGCTCACGCTGCGGCGGCTGTGGCCATGCCGGCCCGGACGGCCCCCGCTTGGGATCCGCCCGGACAGGCCGCGACCGGCGCGGCGCGCATCATCCAGGAGAGATCATCATGACAGTCGACACGACCGACACCCCGACCGCACACGCCCTTGAGGCCTTGCGACTCTATGGCCATCGCCACACCGCCGACGAGGCCGATCCCCGCCCCCTGCCCGAGACCGAAGCGCTCAAGGGCGCGCTCGGCGACATGTTCGACAGTCTTGTCACCCTGGTCACCGATACCGGGCTCGAACCGGATCTGGACGCTCTGCTCTGGTCGACGGTCAATCTCTTTCACCGGCAGACCGTGCGTCTCGACCGCGAACTGGACGCCAACGAACAGGCGCAACGCCAGTCCCAGCGGGCGCAGGACGGGTCGGAAATCCGCTCGGTCGAATTGGAAACCCTGATCGATGCGGGCCGTACCCTCATCGCACGGCGCGACAGCTATGAAGACATGCGCGATCTGGCCGCAGACCTCTTTGAAACGCAGACCGGGCAGGCCTGGCGGCCGCGCGCCGGCTCACACACCCACCGGCGCGCCCTCACGGCGGCACTGATCGACAGCCGCGATTTTCTCCAGGCCAAGCGAAAGGCCGAGATCGAACCCCTGCTTCCGTCCGGTCCGCGGATCGCATTTGCCGGCGGTCTGGACTGCACCGATCATCATGCCATCTGGACGGCTCTCGATCGCGTTCACGCCAAACATGCCGACATGGTCTTGCTGCACGGGGGCGCCCCGCGCGGCGCGGACCGGATCGCCGCCTGCTGGGCCGAAGATCGCGGATGCCCCCAGATCGTCTTCAAGCCGGACTGGACCCGGCATGGCAAGGCAGCCCCCTTCAAGCGCAATGACCAATTGCTCGACACCGGGCCGATCGGCCTCATCGTCTTTGCCGGTTCCGGTATCACCGACAATCTCGCCGACAAGGCCCGACAGATGGGCGTGCCGCTCTTCGATTTTCGGGGCGGACCCCGCGCATCCACCTGAGCGGCGATGCAATGTCGACATCGCGCGATCTCGCCCCGGACCTTCCGGGGTGGGATCGTGTTTGCTATATTTTGATAGCGCCGTGGCGGCGGTGGAGGCGCGTTCACCCTCAATAGGAGATCGCCCGTAATGCTACCCACCCTCTTCGGCCTGCTCGGCCTGGGCCTCGTTTGCCGATGGCTCTTCAATCTCGCCGTCTACGCGTTTCCCGTCTTCATTGCGGTCACCGCCGGACACATCGCGCTCGATCGCGGCGCGGGGCCCCTCGGCGCGGGGGCCTGCGCCGTCCTCGGCGGGGCAATAATATGGCGGCTCGGCCAGACCGCCATCGCCACACTCCGGTCGAGGCTGTTGCGCGTGTCGCTCGCCATGCTCTACGCCCTGCCGGCCGGTCTTGCCGGCTTCCACATGGTCAAAGGCGTCTTCGCCTTGGGCGGGTCCAGCGAGATCTGGACGGCGATCCTTGCCAGTGCCGGTGCGCTCGTCATCGGTGGGACCGCCTGGGTGCGGATCGCCTCCCGTCACCGATTGCTAAGGCTGCCCCACGAACCGGCACCCCGCTGAGCGCGGCGACCTCGGACATCGATCCCGTAGCCGCGCCGTCATGCAGACCCCGTGACGAGTGGCGGCCATCCTCGGCAACAGCCGCGCCCGGGATGACGGTGCCGGGCATTCCCGCCGATCCGCGCGCGCCGTCCTGTCCTTGCACGACACACACGGCCGGGACCTTGCCGGGTCGGATCGGTGGCCGTCTGGTGTCTTCCTGTTCGATATCCGCGTCCGTTGCGGCCTCTCATGGCCGGATCTGGCCGGGACCGGCGGACGCCTCGGCCGCCTTTAGCGCAATGGCGCGCGCGCGCTTTCTTCCCCTGGGCGAAGCCCATTCCTCGCGAAACACAAGAAAGCCCGAGCGCGCCCTCCTCCGCTGCCGCTACGGGCCCAAGGGGCTGCGCCGGCGGCCGTCCCGGCCGGGTCGATCGCCATCGAGGCCGCGACGGGCGCGGGCTCGAGAGCCAAAGGAGAACTGACATGGCCACCATCGGTACCTTCAAGAAATCCGGCAACGAGTTCGTCGGTGAAATTGTCACCTTGAGCGTTCAGGCGAAGAGCGTTCGCATCGTTCCCGAGACCGGTTCGTCCGGCGAGAATGCCCCGAGCCACCGCGTCTTCGTCGGCCGCGCCGAGATTGGCGCCGCCTGGTCGAAGCGCTCGAACGAGGGCCGCGATTATCTCAGCCTCAAGCTCGACGATCCGAGCTTCGTCGCACCGATCTACGCCAACCTTTTCGACGATGCAACGGGCGACGACGAGACCAGCTACAGCCTGATCTGGTCGCGCCCCAGCCGCCGCAATGGCGACTGACATGCCCTCGATGCCCCGCTCGATCCGTCGGGCGGGGCATGTTCCCGACGTTTCGAGGCTCCGTCTTTGTCGCCCGCTTGCAGCAATGAGCGCCTAAATTTTCGGTCTCTCTTCTCACGCGCGAACGGAACAAATTCGGGTTTGTGCTTTTGAGGACCAATTTCCCGGTTCGCGCCCTCTTTAACGCTAATAGGATTTTCCCGATGCTCTAACTTACATTTTCCCGACATCTAAAATTAGAATTCCCCGAAAAGGGCATTTGCTATTTCCCGGGTAAATTAGTTACAATTTCCCGGAATGCGAATTTCGCGTCCAAAATGGAAATTGTAACTCCGAAGCAAATTTATGTGTTCATATATCGAGCGTTGGCAAAAAGACCGAATTGAGGAAATGCTCCGCCAAAGGCGAGTCGTGATGCTATCCGGGCCACGCCAATGCGGAAAAACAACGCTCGCCAGATCGCTCAATGGCGCTCAATTCGAATATCGCACGCTAGACAATAAAACGCAGCGCGATGCCGCTTCGGCTGATCCGGTTAGCTTCGTCAAACACGACGCCGACACCTTGATAATCGATGAGGTGCAAAGAGAACCGGAACTTCTCTCCTCGATAAAAATGGTGGTGGACGAAGATACCCGCCCCGGACAATACCTTCTCACCGGATCCGCCAATCTGAACGCACTTCCGAGTGTCCAGGAATCATTGGCCGGCCGCATCGCAAAGGTCCGCCTGCGCCCTCTGTCTCAGGCGGAAATCTCCGGGGCCAAGCCAGATTTTTTGAAACGGGCCCTGAATGCCGGCATTGGCCGTCCGACGAGCAAAGTCGACCGAGACGCCCTTCTGGAGATCGGCCTTCGCGGCGGTTACCCTGAAGTGCTGTCGTCTGCGTTCACCGAACGGCGGCAATGGCACCGAGATTATGTCAGCACTCTGCTTGACCGCGATCTCAAAGACATTCTGCACATCCGACGTGCCGATGCGATGCACAAACTCGTCCAAGTGACGGCGGCGTGGTCTTCGAAGCTGCTCGATGTTGCCGGCATCACATCCAGCTTGGCCATCAAACGTCCCACCGTCGAGTCCTATCTCAACGCGCTGGAAGCGCTCTATCTTTTGGAGCGCGTACCGGCCTGGACCAAAAACGACTATGCCCGTGTCGCCAAGCATCCGAAGGTCTTCATGACCGACAGCGGTCTAATGGGATCGATACTCGACTGGCGTCCCGCACAAATGAAGCTGGATGCTGACCGTTCGGGGAAACTGGCTGAAACATTGGTGTTCGGTGAGCTCTCCGCACAGATCGACACGACGAGTGATTACCTGCTCTATCACTATCGCGATTGGGAGAAGAGAGAGATCGACTTCCTGGTTGAGCGGGTTGAGGATGGCGCCCGCTTGGGCGTAGAGGTAAAGGCTTCGGCGACCGTTCGGGCTGAGGACTTCAAACATCTGGCCTGGTTCCGCGACAATCTCGCCGGAGATTTCCCGTTCCAAGGCATCGTCATCTACGCCGGTGACGAGGTGCTTAGTTTTGGGGATCGGCTCACTGCGGTCCCGTTTGCGTCGATGTGGAGCTGAGTCGCAAACGCTTAAACGGGTCATCTTAGTCGAAGCGTCGGCTATCGACGCCCCGTCGTCGCCATGACCGGGGCATGATATCTGATTGTCGTTTCTCATGACGTTGTTGCGCTGTCTGAACCGGCTGCCGGTTGACGGCGTGGGTCTTACTCGGCGCCATCGCCCTTCCCGTCGTCCTTGACCAGCATGTAGGCCTGCACGGCCAACGCCCGCGCCAGACCGTCGACGACATCGATACTGGCCGCATACTGGCAGCGCTCCAGCGCGCTGACATAGGTGCGGTCGATGCCCGCGCGATGCGCCAGCTCTTCTTGAGAAAGCCCCGCAGACTGCCGGTACCGTCTCAGATTGGCGGCAAGAACCTCTCGTATCGTCATGACGAGGAGAGGCCGCGTTTGCAGAGTATCTTACCACGGAGTATACTCTACAATCCGCATCCGAACCGTTGCCGCGGGATATCTCATGGCTACCAGAAACGACTTGTCCGTCGATGACAAACCGCCGGACGGGGATGCCATCACCGCCTACGACCGCGATCATCTGGCGCTCTACATACGCCTGCTCGACGCAGAACAGGCCGGTGCACCGCTCGAAGAAATCTCACCGATCCTGCTGGGCATCGACGCCAAGATTGAGCCGGACCGGGCACGCCACGTGCATAGGCGCCATCTCAATCGCGCCCGCTGGATGGTCCAGCACGGCTATCGCGATCTGCTCAAAACCGGATTTCCCGAAGACGCTGTGCCGACATGAGGGGCAATCCAAGTCGGCATGCTCACTGCTCGTCACCATCCTCCAGCAACGCGGCCGGTTTCACCTCCAGCGCCAGCGCAGCATGCCAAAGCGTGATGATCGTGACATTCTGTTGGCCGCGCTCCATCGCACTGACATGAGCGCGGTCGACGCCCATCTTCGCGGCGAGGACATCCTGACTCAGGCCCGCCTGCGACCGATAGCGTTTGAGATTGCGGCCAAAAACGTCGCGGATATCCATCCGCCAGAAAAATGCGGATCGCGCATTTTAATGCGACGTATTATAATACGCGGAAACAGAAGCGCGCGCTGCAACGGGGATATCCCTTGCAGCGGTCAGGGTTTCAGAGTCATCAATGGTCACGGTCTCCGCATCAGGATCTTTCATGTCCGCATCCAGCGAAGCACCCATCCTCGACATCCCGCCCAATGGCGATGCGGTGACCGACTACGACCGCCATCAGGCAAAGCTCTATGCGCGCCTGCTCGACGCGGAAAAAGCGGGTGCCGCGCTGGAGGAGATCGCGCCGGTTCTGCTCGGTATCGACGCCAAGGCCGAGCCGGACCGCGCGCGCCAAGTGCATAAACGCCACCTCAATCGTGCGCGCTGGATGACCGAACACGGCTATCGCGAGCTCCTCAAGACCGCGCCTCGCCCAGAATCTCCACTCACTTCGTGATGCACGGCGCGCATCAAGCGATGCATGTGGCTGCGCTGTACAGACACACGCTCGCCGGGAATGATCCGGCGCGTGGGACGTCATGTTGTGTTTGAGCCCTGCCCCGGAGGCTTCGCCATGGCGAAGGACTGGCGCGACGACGACGCCTACGAACATTTCGACACGCTGAGTCTTGCGGGTTTCGCCTGGGAGTGTCTTAGGCGGAACGACCGCTATCGCGAGGCCTATCCCTTGCTGAAGGAGGGTATCGGCACACCCGCCGATTGGGGGCTTCGATTTCGCGGTCGATCCTGCGCTTGAGGCGCCCGAGGCGCCGGTTTTCTGGCTACCCGCCGCTGCGCCGGCGGCCGTTCATCTCATCGCGCCCCTCCCCGATATCGGCCTGCCGTCGCTCCCGCTGACCGAGCGCATCGTCGCACACCACACCGATGCCAACGGTCTGTCCTGGGTTCGTCTGCGCGACGGCACAGTGCTAGTTGGTCCGATCGATCCCACACAGACCGAACCGGTCGGCCTGGTGTTGCCGCTCGACGACAAGTGGGCCATCCGGCTTGCCGCCGCCGATCGACTGTATCGTCGCCTGACCGGCAGCGAGGACGCAGCGCCTCCGCTCTCACCGCAGCGCCGCGCGCGCCTCAAACGCGCCCTGCGCACAATCGATGCGCAAGGCGATGGTGCGAGCTATCGCACCATCGCGACCCATGTCTTCGGCGCGCATCGCGTCGCCCAGGAGGCCTGGAAAACGAGTTCGCTCAAAGCGCAGATGGCCCGGCTGGCCGCATATGGACGCAAGATGATCGCGCAGGGCTATCGCACGCTGCTCAAGGGCAAATCCCGCTGATCCCCCCTCGCCGTCGTGTGCGCTATTGCCACGTATCGATGCCAGCGCCGATGTCGGGCCGCATTCGCGCCGCCGCCGCAGGAGTGACGGTCTCGTCGTCCCAACATCGTCATCCCTCCCGGCCGGGCTTTGCCGCTTTCCTCGTCGACCTCGGTCCGCCGCAGGTCGCGGCGGCCCATAACGACCGGAGACCTGACCATGCCCGATCCCAATGCCGGCCTGCCGCCGCGCTATTTAAGAACCCCCGAAGCCGCCCGCTTTCTCGGCCTGTCCGGCCGTACGCTGGAAAAGCACCGCACCTACGGCACCGGCCCGCGCTATTCTAAGATCGGCGGAAGGGTCGTCTACGCGCTGGACGATCTGCAGGCCTGGGTCAGCCGCGGCGAAAAACATTCCACCTCCGACCTCACCGGCGACACGGTCCTTCCGGCCAAGCGGCACGCCGCCATCTCGCCCGCCTATACGCACAAGCCCCGCTGAACGCCATGCGCACGCAGGTGGATCTCATCTGGATCGACGGCCGGCAAGAACGCTGGATCCGGTTCGGCGCGATCGTCGAGGCGACGATCGTCAGCCGCACCCGGCGCATCGTGGCCTTCGATCCGGATGCGGTGTTCGCGCTCGTGCGCTGGACAGCCAATGCCTATGGCACCGCGCTCAGCCGGATCGACATCGTGCGCACGTGCAGCGCAGGCGCGGCCTATTCGACGCTGCCGCATGTCACACCCGGCGGTGAACTTCTTCTGCATCTCTCGGGCTGGCCGAAAGTTGAGCAGGTGCTGCAGCGGATCGATGCGATCGAAGCGCTGGGCCTCGATCCGGCCGAGGCCGCGCCGGATTATTGGCATCATGTCCACAACCGGCTGAGCGTCGGCATGACGCCGCGCCGCTATACGCGCGCGCAACACCGGGCCTGGTGTCTGCGCCGGCCGCTCCCACCGCCTGGCGCGGATCGGGGGTCAAAGGCGCTCCGCCCACGCCCTGGAGATGCGCCATGATCCGGTTCAGCTACCTCCTGGCGGCGGCGGTCGCAGCGATCGCACTGGGCGGCCTGCCCATCCTTCGCCCTACCCCGACACTGATCTGGAATACCTCGGCGAGTGCGCCGGTGGGTCTTTATACCGTGGGATCGCGCGACGATCTGGCGGTCGGCGAGTGGGTCGCCGTCGCGCCGCCCGGCCCACTGGCCGCCTGGCTCGAGCGCCGCGGATACCTGCCGCGCGGCGTCCCGCTGATCAAACGTATCGCCGCCGGGCCCGGCCAGCGTGTCTGTCGCCACGGCGCCATTGTGTCGATCGACGGTAAGGCCGTCGCGCGGGCCCAGGCGCGTGACCGGAGGGGTCGCGTCCTGCCCCGCTGGGCGGGCTGCCGGCGGCTCGCCGACGGCATGCTCTTCCTGCTCAATCGCGATCATCCCGACAGTCTCGACGGGCGGTATTTCGGGCCGGTGCCGGCGCGCGCCGTCCTTGGCCGGGTGCGCGCGATCTACACCGATGACGATGCGGACGGCCATTATGATTGGCACGGGTTCGGCCGCGACGAGGCTCCCCGTTTGCCCTCACATGAGCGCTGACGGGGGATGTGGTGACCCGGTTCGATCTCATCGCGCGCATCCGCGTCGTTCCCGCCTGGCGCCCCGTTGCAGCGTCACTGCTGTCCAGCGTGTTCGCGCTGGACTCGACGTCGGCAGCCATGGCTGTTCAGCCGTACGCATCGGGCCCGTCAGTCGTGGAGACACCATTTGAGCGCCATATCGTCGAAGCCGCGCAGCGCTTCGACATTCCAGCGCGCTGGATCGACGCCGTAATCGCGGTCGAAAGCGACGGTGACGCGGCTGCCATTAGTGTCAAAGGCGCGAGGGGGCTGCTGCAGATCATGCCCGCCACCTGGCGCGACCTTCGGGCCCGCTACGGCCTCGGACACGATCCTTTCGATCCGCGCGAGAATGTATTCGCCGGCACGGCCTATCTGCGCGAACTCTATGATCGCTTCGGCGTGCCCGGCGCCTTTGCCGCCTACAATGCCGGACCCGATCGCTATCGCGACCATCGCGACACCGGACGGCCGCTGCCGCGCGAGACGCGCCGATATCTCGCCGCCCTCGCGCAGCGGCTCGGGATCGACATGGCAGCGGATTCGCCTGCGCCCGACATCCCGGCGGTCCGCGATTGGCGCCGCGCGCGCCTCTTCGCTGTGTCGCATGACAACCGGACCGGTGATGCATCCGACACGACGACAAGGCTGTGGCCGCCGCAAGCCGGACATGCATCCGATGTCGATCGAGTGACCGAGCCCGCACCGTCCGAACACCTGTTCGTGCCAGCCAACAGGGCGGACACGCCATGATCGCCGCCATCGCACAACGTCGTCGTCCGTCGCACGGCGGCGGGGCCCTGGCCAGGAACCGACCGGGAGCGGAGCCCACAACAACGGGAGGGCAAGATAAAAGGCGCGGCACTACGGTGCGCTATGGTGTTGTTGGTGTTGAAGATTTTGCACGCCGCGCGGTCGGTCGGCGTGCCACACTCCTGGTTACGCGCTTGACTTCGCGACGTTTTCACCGTGCCGCGCACGAAAACCGTGAGGCCGGCCGATGAGCGAGCGCGAGGAGAAATTCCACATCCGGCCGGGCCGCATTCGCGATCGGGGCTCGGTGCGCAAGCCCAAGAGTTTCGTCGGGCAGGTGCTGCGGGCGGCGCGCCAGGCCGGCCATACCGGCTACCGGTTTGGAAGGGCGGGCGGACGCGGTGGCGGATCGTCTTTCGGGCGCGGCCGGTTTGCCGGCGCGGTGCGCGGACTCACGCGGTCCCGACGGCGCGTGATCGTGAAAGCCCGCGTGGTGCGCCATCGCGGCGCGCGCTTCCGGTCCGCGCCGCTGGCCAAGCATATCGTCTATCTCAAACGCGAGGGCGTCACTCGGGACGGGCGCGAGGCGACGATGTTCGGCCCGGACACCGACAGGGCCGACGACCATGCCTTTGCCACCGCCTGCGAGACGGACCGGCATCATTTCCGCTTCACGGTCTCACCGGAAGACGCCGACCGGATGCAAGATCTGCGCGGCTTCACCCGCGACCTGATGCGCCAGGCCGAGCGCGATCTGGGCACGCGGCTCGACTGGATCGCCGCCGACCATTGGAACACCGACAATCCACACATCCATATCCTCGTGCGCGGCCGGGCCGAGGACGGGTCCGATTTGGTGATCGCCCGCGATTATATCAGCCACGGGCTGCGGGTCCGGGCCGAACATCTTGTCGCGCTCGAACTCGGCCCGCGCACAAGCCGTGAAATCGCCACCGGCCTTGAGGCCGAGGTGAGCGCGGAACGCTGGACCGGCCTGGATCGAGCCCTGCGGGTTCTTTGCGATGACGGCGCCGGCGCGGTGGATCTGCGGCCGAACGCTCCGGCCTTGAAGGCGGCCGAATCGGGAGATCCGTCACTGCACCGCCTGATGATCGGCCGCGCGCAGACGCTTGAACGCTTGGGGCTCGCCGAACAACTCGCCCCGGCCGTCTGGCGCTTGAAACCCGGTCTGGAAACAACGCTGCGCGCCATGGGCACGCGTCACGACATCATCAAGACGATGCATCGCGCGCTCGCCGGCGAACCCGAACGCGCCCAAGCGGATTTTGCCATCGAGGATATTCCCGCCGACCCCGTGCTCGGCCGCCTGGTCGAGCGCGGGCTGCACGACGAGCTCTCGGGGCAAGCCTATGCCGTGATCGATGGGGTCGATGGCCGGGTCCATCATCTGCGTTTCGCCCAAATCGATGCGACCGGCGACACACCGCAGGGCGGCATCGTCGAAACCCGCACATGGCAACCCAAGACCGGCGGGCGGACGCGCCTCACCCTCGCCGGGCGGTCCGATCTCAGTTTGGAGGCCCAGATCGGTGCGACCGGCGCCACCTGGCTCGACCGGCTCGCCCTCGCGCCGGCTCGCGCGCCGCTCAGCACGGGCGGATTTGGCGCCGAGGTGCGCGCAGCGTTGGATCGCCGGGCCGAGCATCTGATCGCCGAGGGCCTCGCCACGCGCCGCGGCAATCGGGTCACCTTCGCGCGCGATCTCCTGACCACGCTGCGCCAACGCGAGCTCGACGCCACGGCGCGGCGCCTGGCGGCCGAGACCGGCCTGACGTCCCGCACACCGGAGCCAGGCGAGCCTCTCGCCGGCACCTATCGCCGGCGCCTCGATCTCGCCTCGGGCCGGTTCGCCATGATCGATGACGGGCTGGGGTTTTACCTCGTGCCCTGGACCCCGCCGCTGGACAAGCATCTCGGCCAGAGCGTGACCGGGACGCTCATCCCCGGTGGCCGGGTCGATTGGACTTTTGGCCGCACGCGCGGACCCAGCCGCTAAACCCCATTTCGCAGAGACTGTACTATGCCAACCCCACCGCGCCCGTCGCCGATTACCACCATCCTCTGGGGGCAGATCTTGTTGGTCTGCAGTGTCGCCGTGTTGTTCGTCTGGGCGGCGACACAATGGGTGGCCTGGCAGCTGGGATATCAACCCCAGCTCGGCCAACCCCTCACCGAACTCTTCGGTTGGCCGGTCTATACGCCCTGGAGGGTCTTCATCTGGTGGTATGGCTATGAAGCCTATGCGCCGCGAGTTTTCGTCGAGGGCGCTATCATCGCCGCCAGCGGCGGGATCGCCGCGATCGCCGTGGCCATTTTTCTGTCGACGCTGCGGGCTCGCGAAGCACACGATGTCATCACCTACGGATCGGCGCGCTGGGCCAATCGACGCGATCTCGCCGCGTCCGGTCTGCTCGGCCCCGACGGGGTCGTGCTGGGCCGGGTCGAGACCCGCTATCTGCGCCATGATGGGCCTGAACATGTGCTGTGTTTTGCGCCCACACGGTCGGGCAAGGGCGTCGGCCTGGTCGTGCCCAGTCTTCTGACCTGGCCGGACTCGGCCATCGTCCACGACATCAAGGGCGAAAACTGGGATCTCACAGCCGGCTGGCGGGCGCAGCATTCACGCGTCCTGCGCTTCGATCCAACCGATCCGACGAGCGCCGCCTATAATCCCCTGCTCGAAGTGCGCCGCGGTGATACTGAGGTGCGCGATGTTCAGAACATTGCCGACCTCCTGGTCGATCCGGATGGCCGGCTCGAACACCGCAATCATTGGGAAAAGACCAGCCACGCCCTCCTCGTCGGCGCGATTTTGCACGTGCTCTATGCGGAAGCGGACAAGACGCTCGCCGGCGTGGCCGGCTTCCTGTCCGATCCGAACCGGCCGATTGCCGCAACACTGGCGGCGATGATGACGACGCCGCACCTGGGCGATCGCCCGCATCCGGTCGTTGCCCAGGCGGCGCGCGAACTGCTCAACAAGTCCGAGAACGAACGCTCGGGCGTGCTCTCGACCGCGATGAGCTTTCTGGGTCTTTATCGCGATCCCATCGTCGCCCGGGTCACCCGGCAATGCGACTGGCGCATCGACGATCTCGTCACCGGCAACAGGCCGGTCACGCTCTATTTGATCGTGCCGCCCTCGGATATCGCCCGCACCAAACCGCTCCTCCGCCTCATCCTCAACCAGATCGGCCGCCGTCTCACCGAGACACTCGGCGATGCGAACCGGCGACATCGTCTCCTCCTCATGCTCGACGAGTTTCCCGCCCTCGGCCGACTCGATTTTTTCGAAAGCCAGCTGGCCTTCATGGCCGGCTATGGGCTCAAAGCCTTCCTGATCGCGCAATCGCTCAACCAGATCGAAAAGGCCTACGGGCCCAACAACGCCATTCTCGACAACTGCCATGTCCGCATTGCCTTCGCGACCAATGACGAGCGCACGGCCAAGCGCGTCTCGGACGCCCTGGGCACGGCCACCGAGATGCGGGCGATGAAGAATTATGCCGGTCACCGGCTCTCGCCTTGGCTGGGGCATCTCATGGTCTCGCGCCAGGAGACGGCCCGCGCCCTCCTCACTCCCGGCGAGATCATGCAACTCCCGCCGGACGACGCGATCGTGCTGGTCTCGGGCACGCCACCCATCCGGGCCAAGAAGGTCCGCTATTATGAGGACCGGCAGCTGGCCGGGCGCATTCTGGCACCGCCGCGGCAGACGCAGACTATGAGAGAGACGCCCTCATCGCCAGCCGACGACTGGAGTGGCCGTCCGCCGGTCTCGGCTCCGAAGCCGGAGCCGCCAACGCAGACGGTCGATGAGGACAGCGAGGGCGGCGTGCGCCGCGAACCGGACCTTCCCGATCACGAGGCGGTGACGCCCGAACCGCCCACACCGGCGCGCACGGAGTTTGCGGATCTGGACGCGGACTCGGACGACGAGTCGCTGCGCGCCCGTCAGATGCAGCGGCAATCCAAGACCGTCGCGCGGCAGGCCGCCCTGGATCCCGACGACGGTATCGAGCTTTAAAAAAGAGGCGCCCAATGAAGAAGGACCGGCTGAATGTCTATTTCGACGGTGCATTGACGACCGAACTCGATGCGCTGGCGGCGCGCCGCAACGTGTCGAAATCCCGCATCGTCGAGGCGGCTTTGGCTGCTTATCTCTCACCCGATGGCGCCGATCAGCGCGAGGCCGCTTTTGTCCGGCGCCTCGATCGGCTGACCCGTGCCATCGAACGGCTCGAGCGCGATCAGACCATCACCGCCGAAGCGCTGGCGCTCTTCATTCAGTTCTGGCTGACCACGACCTCGCCCCTGCCGGAGACGATGCGCGACGCCGCCCGGGCCAAGGGCCGCGAGCGCTATGAGGGGTTTGTGGAAACACTCGGCCGGCGGCTGGCAAAGGGGAAAACGCTGACGAAAGAGGTCCTGCAGGACGTGGAGCCGAAAACCGCCTGACGGCAGCATTGCACGGCCCTTTGCCAGACGCCGGGTCTATCCTCTAGAATGTGCCGCCTGATTTACTCGATCGGCAATCTCGGCGCATCGCGCCATGAGCACGGCGAAGGGTTCCGCATCGTCGTGCAACAAGCCATCCTCCACCATGCGTCGATAGTCATCCTCCAGAACGGCGCGTGCCTCTCCGGTCGGGACAAGTTGAAGATCGCCGCCCACCGCCGCCGCATAGTTGATCGCGACACCGTCCGCCGCCTTCTCAGCGAAGAACATGGTCTTGTGCTGGGCGACAGCTTGAGCGAGCGCCGGATCGGCGATGGCCGCCGCGACGATACCGGCCGCGTCCAGCCGGACGAGGTCGTGCCAGTGACGGGCAAACCGGTCGCCGCGAAGCCGCGCCTGCCGGCAATAGACATGGATCGCCGTCGCCTTTTCCCAAAACGTGCGCTCGGCATGCATCACGCGGGGCCGTGCTGTCGGGAAGGCTACTCCGTCCACATGATCGGCCGCATTGCAGACCACATCCCGCACGCTGGCGGGTTCGCCCGTGGAGCGGCCCCCGAATTCGAGCATCACGCTCGGCGCCACATAGCCTGACCCGCTGGCCGTCGCGTCATAGTCAATGAACAGCTTGTCGCCGTCGAGGCGCAGTGTCGCCGGCAAGCTTTCACGCGTGAGCGCGTCGGCGATCAGGGGTTGCACCGTGTCTGCAATCCAGGCCGGCAGACGCTGGCGCACGGCCTTCGACCATCGCCTCTCCTCGCTCCGGGCTTTCGGCAAGGGCTCGCCCTGCGCATCGACCAGATCCGGCGCGATAGCCCGAATATCGTAGGTCAGATCCACATCTTCGGAAAAGCGTCGGATCGCCCCATAGACCTTCGACAGCGAGGTTCCACCCTTGAAAACGAGGTGCTCGCCCAACTTAGAACCGAACAGCGTGGCGAGGGCCCAGACGACCCAGACATCCTTCTCAAGCAGATGGGCAGGCCGTCCGGATCGATCCGCCGCCACGCCCAAAGCATCGCGCCGGTCCTCGGCTGTGAGGGCAAGAAATGGATCAGCCATAGGCGACCTTGCCCACGCTTTGCGCCAGCCAGGTCGGATATTGCGGGGCAGCGGCAACGAGTTCGCCAAAAGCCGTTGGCGGCAGCTTGCGCTTCAGGGCCTTCAACGCCGCCTCGGCCTTTTCCGGCCCAAGCCAAGCCAGCGCCCGAACAGCCCGTCCCGCCGGCCGGTCGGCCATCGACAACTGCCAGTGTGGCGCATGATGCAGCTCAACGTTCTGCTTACCGATCGTCATCTTTCGACTGCGGCCCGATGTCAGATAGACCGACCGCACGGGCACCTGTGTCGTCAGGCCCAGCATGTTCGCAGCAGCCGCCCCCGTCGGCACGATCACTTCGCCGCGCTGCGTGGCGAATGCGTGGATCGCTTGCTCGACCGACGGCGAGCGAGTCCCGAAACGGCTCTCTACCGGGTGCAGATAGACACCCCGACCAGCCCGGACGAGGTGGCCCCGCTCAGCCAAACGTGACAAGGCCTGGTCCACCGCGGCCCGGTTGCCGAGGTGGAGCAGGCCTTTCGCCGTGATCGGTGTGCCTTCGGGTAGGCCTTTCGCATAGGCAAGAATCTGCTCAGCAAGCCGTGTCATCTCAATCTCCTGTCAGAAATATATGCGAATTTCTGACAAATTTCAATGATAACTCGTTACGGGCCCAGCTTGACGGCGCACTGCCGCTTTGGCGCAGCAGCGGACATTGGAATTCCCTTGTGTCGGAATACCCGGGTAGCCGAACCCGCGCTCGGGCTGGCTCTCGATTGATGAAAACCATAACCGGGCTTGACCCTCTAGCGACTTTAGGTGTTAGAGACGAGCGGTAGCTTGGTCGAACGCTCCCGGGGGGACGTTGGTATGCGCATGACAGGACGCGGACTCTTCAGTCGGGCCAGGGCCGTCATCGCCATTTTCATGACGATGATTGTCATGGCTGTGCCTGTGAGTGCGCTGGCTGAACAAGGCGATGGATGCGGCACTGAGCGGGATATCTGCGCGCTCGCGGACCGTGGGCAGTTTGACGGCGAAGCACCGGCCGAGCCGTCGGCGGGGCACCACTCCGCGGCGGTCCAGTGCGGAGGCTGCCATCTTTGTCTCCTGGCATCGTCCCACGACACCGCGCTGACAATCGCCGCTGAGCCGCAGGATCGTCCCAGGCTGGAAGTCATCGCGGGACCGACCCGGACCGATTGCGGCCATTTTCGCCCGCCCCGCATCTGATTTCGAAACCCGGGCTGTCGCAGCGCGACGGCTCCCGTTCGGAATGAGATGAGGACAATCGAGACATGAAAATCAAATCTATGGGTGCGCTCGCCGCGCTGGGCGGGCTGCTCGTGGCCATGCCTGCGGCGGCTCAGACCTGCTCGCCCGGCGGCATCGGCCTCGATCAGGCCGTCACGCTGGCCCGAACCGCCGACCTGCGGCCCGATGCGATACGCGCGGCGATCGATGCGGCCCGGGCGGAGCGCGCGATCGCCGGCTTTCGCCCGCAGGACCGTTTCGAGCTGTCCACCGAGAATTATCCGGGCTTCGGCCTGGGTAGCGATATCGAGAACCTCGACATCACCGGCCGCTATACCCGCGTCTGGGAACGTGGCGGCAAGCGCGAAGCACGCGAGGCCCTGGCCGATGCCGGCGTTGGGGTCGCGCAGGCGGACATGGCTGTGGTCGAGGCCGACATCGCTTACGAAATCGAGACCCTGTTCGTGTCGCTGTGGAGCACCCGGACCCGCCTGGAACTTGCGCAGGAGCGGCTGGCGGTCGCGCGCGACGTCCAGGCTCTCGTCACGCGCCGGGTTGCGGCGGCGCGGGATCCGGAGCTGGCTGCGCGGCGCGCGGCGACCGAGGTGTCGCTTGCCGAGAGCGATATCGTCACGCTGGAGATGCAGCGCGACACACTCAGCGCCGCCATTGCGGCGTTTTGGAACGAGGACAGCGGGAATTTCGACACCTGTTCCTTCCACCCCCGTGCACCTGAAACAGGCGCGTCAGCTGGCGCGGTTCAGCCGCCCGAGCTGGCCCGCTACGAAGCGCAGCAGACGGAAAACCGGGCCCGCATGCGCCTGTCGCAGGCCGAGGCCGTGCCTGACGTAACCTGGGGAATGGGCGTACGCAGTTTCGGGCTCGACGACGATGTCGCGCTGGTCGGCAGCGTCTCGATCCCCCTGGGCACCCCGCCGCGGTCCAGCGCCCGCGTCGCCCGCGACCGGGCACAACAGGCGCGGATCACCGCCGAAGCCGACGCCCTGGTGCAGGGCGCCGAACGGCAGCGTCGTTTCCTGCGCCAAAGAGCCGAGACGGCGCGACAGGCCTGGCGCCGGCTCGAAACCAGCGCCATTGCCGACGCCCGAGACGCGCTCGACCTTGCCACCGACGGCTATGAGCGCGGCGCCTTCACCTATCTCGACGTCATTGAGGCGCGGCGCACGCTGTTCGACCTCCATGCCCGCCGCATCGATCTTCTCGAAACCTATTTCCAGGCCCAGGCCTCGCTCGCCCGTCTGGGCATCGAGTCACGGTCCCGGCCTCTCCCGGAGTCCCAGCGATGATGCACGAACGTAAACTCCTTGCCGTCCTGCTCGCGATGGCTTGCAGCGCGGCTCTGCCGGCCTGCGGCGATAGCGGGACGACATTGCGGGCGCAGGCTCATGAGGACGACGACCACGGTCATGGCGACGAGGCGGGCCATGGCGAAGACGGTCAAGACGACGAGCATGACGACGAACATGAGGAAGGCCGTACGCGCATTGCTCCCGATGTCGCGCTGGCTTTGGGGGTGGTAGCGGAGCCGGCCGGGCCCGCCGTCATGCGCGAAACCGCTGCACTATTCGGCATCGTCCGGCTCAAGCCGTCGGCACGGGCCGATGTGAGGGCGGTTTATCCGGGACGCGTGCTTGAGGCGACGGCCACCGTAGGCGACACCGTCGAGGCCGGCGATACGCTGGCCGTCGTCGAGAACGCGAGCAGTCTGCAGGCCTATCGCGTGCCGGCCCCGATTTCGGGGACTGTGCTCGAGCGGTTCTCCAATCCTGGCGATGTCGCAAACGATCGGCCGCTCTACCGCCTGGCAGACCTGAATGCGCTCCAGGCCGAACTGCACGTCTTCCCGCGCGATGCCGCCCGGATCGAGGCCGGCCAGTCCGTCACCGTCCGCCTGGCGGGCGGCGACATAGAAGCCGATGGCCGGATTACTGCCTTCCTGCCGCTTTCGGAAACAGCGACACAGTCGCTGATCGCGCGTGTGGAACTGCCCGAGGGCAGCGGTTTCAGGCCTGGAATGCGCGTTGAGGCGCGCGTGGCGACGGCGGAATACGACGTCCCGCTCGCCGTGCGCGAAAGCGGCATCCAGCGCTATCGCAACGGGCAGGCCGTATTCGTGCAGGAGGGAGCTGTCTACGAAGCGCGCCTGCTCGAACTGGGACGTCGCGACGGGGTCTTCGCCGAAGTCCTGTCCGGTCTCGAACCCGGCGAGACCTATGTCGTCGAGAATTCCTTCCTCATCCTGGCCGATATCGAAAAGGCCGGTGCGGGACACAATCACTAGGACCGCGCCATGCTGGAAAACCTCATCCGCCTGTCCATCCGCTACCGCTGGGTCGTCCTGGTGCTGACGGCGGTCATCGCCGGCATCGGTGTCTGGAATTTCACCAGGCTGCCGATCGACGCCGTACCGGACATCACCAATGTCCAGGTCCAGATCAACACCGAAGCGCCTGGCTATTCGCCACTTGAAGCCGAGCAGCGTCTGACCTTTCCCATCGAGACTGCAATTTCCGGTCTGCCCGGGCTCGACTATACGCGATCGATCTCGCGCTACGGTCTCAGCCAGGTCACCGTCGTGTTCGAGGACGGGAGCGATCTTTACCGCGCCCGCCAGCTGATTTCGGAACGGCTGCAATCGATCGCGGACACCCTGCCGCCGGGTATCACCCCGCAGTTGGGTCCCATCGCAACGGGGCTGGGCGAGATATACCTCTATACGATCGCCGCGGAACCGGGCGCTGTCCGGGATGACGGCGAGCCGTGGACGCCGATGGACCTGCGCACCCTGAACGACTGGGTGGTCCTGCCGCAGCTGCGCACGGTGGACGGTGTGACCGAGGTCAATACATTCGGTGGGTTCACCAAGGAAATCCACATCGTCCCCGACCCCGCGCAGCTCGCCGGGTTCGGCATTTCCCTGCGCGACATCGTCGAAGCCGTAGAGCGCAACAACGAGAATGTCGGCGCCGGCTACATCGAACGCCATGGCGCGCAGAACCTGGTGCGCGTGCCGGGCCAGGCGGAAAGCCTGGATGCACTGCGGACTATCGTGGTCCGCGATACCGGCGAAACGCAGATCCGGCTGGGCGACATTGCGCGCGTGGGTCCCGGCGAAGAGCTTCGCACCGGCGCGGCGACGCAGAATGGCGAGGAGGTCGTTCTGGGCATCGCCTTCATGTTGATCGGCGAAAACAGCCGTGCCGTGGCTCACGCTGTCGACGAACGGATCGACCAAATCCGCCCGAGTCTGCCCGATGGCGTCGTTCTGGAGACGGTCTACAATCGCACCACCCTGGTCGAGCGGACCATCGCGACTGTCGAGAAGAACCTTGCCGAAGGTGCCCTTCTCGTAATCGTTGTGCTCTTCCTGCTGCTCGGCAATGTCCGGGCGGCGATCCTGACGGCGCTGGTTATTCCGCTCTCCATGCTGATGACGGTGACGGGCATGGTCGAGAACCGCGTATCGGGCAATCTCATGAGCCTGGGCGCGCTCGATTTCGGACTGATCGTCGACGGGGCGGTGATCATCGTCGAGAATTGTCTGCGACGATTTTCGATTGCTCAGCGCGAACTGGGGCGGCTCCTCAGCCGGGAGGAGCGTTTCGATCTCACCGCCTCGGCCGCATCGGAAGTGATCAAACCCTCAATTTTCGGCGTGGTCATTATCACGGTGGTCTATCTGCCGATCTTCGCCCTCACCGGTGTGGAAGGAAAAATGTTCCACCCGATGGCCTTCACGGTCGTGCTGGCCCTCACTTCGGCGCTCATCCTGTCCCTGACCTTCGTTCCGGCCGCCGTGGCGACATTCGTCACCGGCAAAATCGACGAGAAGGAAAGCCGCGTGGTGCGCGGTGCAAGCTGGCTCTATCGGCCCGTTCTGGACGCCTCGCTCCGCTGGCCGCTCATTCCGGCCATGCTGGGCGCCGTCCTGGTCGTGATGGCGGGCCTGGGGGCCACACGCATGGGTACGGAATTTATTCCCAGCCTCGACGAAGGCGACATCGCGATGCATGCGATGCGGATTCCCGGCACAGGCCTCAACCAGTCGATCGAAATGCAGCTGCAGCTCGAAGCCCGGCTCAGAACGGTACCGGAAGTCGAGCGTGTGTTCTCGCGTATCGGTACGCCGGACATCGCCACCGATCCGATGCCGCCCAGCCTCTCCGACACATTCCTGATCCTCAGGCCCCGCAGCGAGTGGCCGGATTCCCGGAAGCCGAAATCCCGCCTCATCGCCGAGATCGAGGCGGTGGCCCAGAGCGTCCCCGGAAACAATTACGAGTTCACGCAACCGATCGAGATGCGGTTCAACGAACTGATTTCCGGCGTCCGCAGCGATCTGGCCATCAAGGTCTATGGCGACGATCTCGATCAGCTCCTGGCGACCGCCGAGGACATCGAATCCGTCGTCGCGTCCATCGAGGGCGCGCAGGATGTGCGGACCGAACAGATCACCGGCCTGCCGATCCTGTCTATCACGCCGGACCGGCAGGCCGTGGCGCGTTACGGGTTGAGCGTTTCGGATGTCCAGGACGTCGTCGGCGCCGCCATCGGCGGCAGGAGAGCCGGTCAGTTCTACGAGGGCGACCGGCGGTTCGACATCGTCGTGCGCTTTCCCGATGCGGTGCGGGAGGACATTCGCGCCATCGAACGCCTTCCGGTCCCGCTGGACGGCGGTCGGGCCGATCCGGAAGGTCTGCTGTTCGTTCCACTCAGCGAGGTAGCACGCGTGGATATCGTCACCGGCCCCAACCAGATCAGCCGCGAGAATGGCAAGCGGCGCGTCGTCGTCACCGCGAACGTTCGTGACCGCGACCTGGGGTCGTTCGTTGCAGATGTACGGGCGGCGGTTGACGAACGGGTGGACATCCCCGCCGGCTACTGGATCGATTACGGAGGCACGTTCGAGCAGCTGATCTCGGCCAGCCAGCGTCTGACCGTCGTCGTGCCCGTCGCCTTGGCACTGATCTTCGGTCTTTTGATGATGCTGTTCGGTACCGTCCGGGATTCCGCAATCGTCTTTACCGGCGTGCCGCTGGCGCTCACCGGCGGTGTCGCGGCCCTGGCGCTTCGCGATATGCCCCTGTCGATCTCCGCGGGTGTCGGCTTCATCGCGCTGTCCGGCGTGGCGGTGCTGAACGGGGTTGTCATGGTCACCTTCATCAAGGCGCTGAGGGATCGCGGCGCAAGCCTTGTTGACGCCATACGCGACGGAGCGCTGCAGCGCCTGCGTCCGGTGCTGATGACGGCGCTGGTGGCAAGCCTTGGCTTCGTGCCGATGGCCTTCAATGTAGGCACCGGCAGCGAGGTCCAGCGTCCGCTGGCGACCGTGGTGATCGGCGGCATCCTGTCCTCGACACTTTTGACGCTTGTCGTTCTGCCGGCCCTCTACCGGCTGGTGCACGGCACCTCGCTGGCTCTTTCGGGGCTCCGGCCACCACGGCACACGCCAGCCGACAAAGAAGCGGAGGCGCGGCCATGAAGCGAACCCTCAAGGCCGCCTGGAGGGCGGAAATGAGCCTGGCGCGGGCCGCCTGCGCGGCCCGCGACGACGCCGAGGCGTTTCGCCATCTTGAGCGGGCGCACATCCTCGGCCAGCGATATTTCCTCACTCATTGGGCCACGCACTGGTGGATGCTGAAACTCGGCCTCCGGCGGGCCGACCGGCGGGAGATTCGCGGACAGATCGTGAGGCTCGTCGCCGTCATACCGGGCTATGTCTTCGGCTGGGTCCCCAAGGGCAATACAGGTGGGGCCGACGTCTCCGCCATCAAGCCCATGCCGATTCCGGCAGACCTTGAAGCGCTGCTGCAGCACTATTCGGTGACCCGAGACGTGACTGTCCGGATACTGGTGCTCACGGCCCTCGCCGTCTTGGCCACACTCCTCTTGCTCCGTTGACGCTGCAGGGTGGGCACTAGTGGCGAGGGGGACGCCTCCGGAGTATCGAACCCGACTTAAGGGAAGACTTTGTCCGCTTTCGGAGATCGGACGGTCAGGCGCAGGAGGGGACATACAAGGCCCGGATCACGGGGCTGGGTCAGTCACGTCAGCTCACAGGATCTGTGGCGCTTTTGGCCCCAGGTCACCCCAGGCGCATAATCCACGGCTTCCCAACATGGAGGCCACTATGGACACGATCTATCTTTCGGACCGCACGCGGCCGGAGCCCTGGAACAAGGGCAAGCTGATCGGGCAGAAGCCGCCGTTCAAGGCGAAGGAGGTCTGGTCGATCCGGATTCGTCTTCAGATCGCCGACCACAAGCGGGATCTGGCTTTGTTCGACCTGGCGATCGACAGCAAGCTGCGCGGCTGCGACCTGGTACGGCTGCGCGTCAACGACCTCTGGATCGGCGGCGAGATCCGCCATCGCGCCAAGCTGGTTCAGAGCAAGACCGGTGCGCCGGTCCAGTTCGAGGTTACCCAGCAGACGCGAGACGCCCTCGAGGCCTGGCGACGCTTCAAGGGACTGAACCCGCAGGATTGGCTGTTCCCCAGCCGCAAGGACCCGGCCCGGCCTATCAGCACGCGGCAATACGGCCGCATCGTCAACCGCTGGGTCGGCATGATCGGGCTGCCGATATCCGCCTATGGCACGCACTCCCTGCGCCGGACCAAGGCGACGCTCATCTACCGCAAGACCGGCAATGTCCGGGCGGTCCAGCTCCTGCTCGGCCATACAAAGCTCGACAGCACGGTGCGGTACCTTGGCGTCGAGCTGGAGGATGCGCTGGAACTGGCGGAGAGCATCGAGCTGTGACGCTGAAGGGCGCTGAACACTCCCAAGTCGGATATCCAGCACGAATCCGGCGTGTCGGTGCCGTGTGCTCGCCGATCAGACGCAGGACGGGATGCCGCTGCCCCAAGAACCAGCGCTCTTCCCAAAAGTCCCCGTCCTGCCGCACATCACGGGATGTGCGTTCAAAAGTCCTGAACCGGCCACTGCGCCGTTGCAAGCGTGCTCAGATCGGCAGGCGCAGGCCCAGTTTCGGTCCGAATACCGTCATGGCGAAATAGAGCGCTATCGTGATGGCGCAGCCGATGCCGAGGGACGGCCAGAAACCCATGCCTCGCCGCAGGAGAGCGGGAAGAATGAGGAACATGGGCAGAGAGGGCAGAACGTACCAGAAGGTCGCCTCGGCATGATCGGCGAGCCGGTCCGCGTCACGCGTATCGTGCCAGAGCCACAGCATGCCGAGGACGGAAACGATGGGCAGCGACGCGATCAGGGCACCGAAGGCAGCGCTGCGCTTGGCGGTCTCCGAAACAATGCCGACCAGTACGCCGGACAGGAGGGATTTGACGATCAGCCAGAACATTGCCTTCTCCATGAACCAAAAAGTGTACGACCGCGTCGCGCTGCTTTCAGCCTATGCGTGGTTTGAACAGCCGCGCTTGCAACCCGAGCGACGGCTTCTCCACGATATGCCACGAGATGGCAGCAATCACTGCGGTGACAGGTATTCCAAGGATGGCTAGCTGCAAGGGCGACGAGGCCCAACCCCAGTGCCAGACCAGCTGGAACAGCGGATAGTGCCAGATATACACGCCGTACGACCAGTCCGGCAGCCCGGCACCGGTCGGCACACGGTCCAGCCGGACCAGGCCGATCCACAGGATGATGCTCGCCAGGGCGAGGTTCCAGGGTATCTGCGCCGCCGGGTGTTCGCCCAGTAGCCAGGCAGCAGGTAAAAGGGCGGCAAGCGGTATCAGCGTCAACGCGATGCGCCCTCTCAGCATGTAAGCCGCCACACCGAGGAGAAAGGCTGCAGCGAGCCGAGTCCCCTCAACGAGCATGGATGGCGCCTCGGGAAAGCGGGTGGCGAGACAGACTGTAAGTGCTGATACCGCCACCCACAACAGCACGCCGCCCAGCGGGCTCCACAGTACGCGCGTGAAAAACAACAGGGCCGCCGCCGCATAGGCCAGAGCCTCATAGCGCAGAGTCCACAGCGAGGCGGAGAACTCGCCCGGCACCGCATTGTCCGGAAAGACCGCCGCCGGACCGCCCGATGTGTCGGCGAAGAAGACAATGTTGGGAATAAAGAGCCAGGTCTGCGGGTCCTGCCAGTAGGCCGCGGGCGACAGACCGGTCGCGACCGGCCCGATGATCAATACGGCCGCGAGAGCCAGCACGATGAGCGCAGGCCAAAGTCTCAGCATTCGGGCTATCACGAAGCGGACCAGGTCTTGCCGCCGTTCCAGACTGCCGGCGATGAGGAAGCCGGACAGGATGAAGAAGCCATTGACCGCCAGATAGCCGGGCGACCAGCCCTGGATGCTTACGAGGCCCTGACTGCCCGTTCCATAGGCGACGACGAACACGTGCTCCAGAATGACAAGGCTCGCCAGAACCATCCGGACCGGCGTGAAGCGGTTATTGCGGCCCTGAAAGGCCTCGCCGATGCGGGTCATGGCAATCTCCCCCAAAGGAGAAGGCCCGACGCAAATGCCGAGCCCTCACCCCTTCAGAACAGCCGGTTGAATTCGCTGTAGGCACCACGCGCCCGCAGCGTCACCCTCACGGTGACATCCGAACGGTTGCGCCAGAACCACCCATGCGCACCGTCAAATTCGGCCGTGAATTCGCCGCTGTCGCCAGGTTCGTTGCGCCCTTGCCGGTAGCTGATGAAAGCGTCCTGGGGATTGTCGCCGTGCAGGTCCGAATTGAGGCCGGCCCGGTCGGTGGTCCATTCGTAGACGGCAATCTCGCCGGCGCTCATCGTCAGTTTCACTTCTGTCGCTTCGCCGGGCTGCAGGGTAATCGAGATTGTGTCGCGCCATTGTGCGGCGACCGGCTCATTGGTGTCTGTCGCAGCTGCGGTTTCCTCGATCGGGGATGCCTCCGCCGCTTCGGACGGAGTATCTGTGGGATCGGCCTCGTCGGGCGCGGCAGCGGCGGTTTCGGATGCGGGGGCCCGTGCCGCTACAGCCGCGGTCTCGCCCTGACGGTCGGCCTCGGCTTCGGCAGCAAGCTGCATCTTGATCTCGCCCATTTCCGTGAGGCCCAGCACGCGGCCGATACGGGTGGGATCGACACCGTATTCGGCCGGTAGCACGATGGTCACGAGGATGACGATGGCGGCCAGCAGCGCGATCGCGGTGGCTTTCAGGAGGCTCTCGCTGGACGGCAGATCGTCGCGGGGCGGGAGTTGGGAATTGAACATTGTGTATCTCCGGAATTCGGGGTCACGCGACGATATAGCCGGTGAGCTGGTAACCCATGAGGATGAAGCCTGCGGCCATCAGGATGACATTGGCGGCATAGACATGGCGGGCGAAACTTGCCGTCCGGCGCCAGAAGCCCATGGCGATGAGAATGGCAGCGAGGGCGAGGAACTGGCCCGCCTCGACGCCGACATTGAAAGCCAGGAGATTGGGCAGCAGACCGTCCGGAGCGATGTCGTAGTCGATCAGCTTGGTCGACAGGCCGAAGCCGTGGAAGAGCCCGAAAACCAGGGTTGCCGCCTTGGTAGAGGGCTGCACTCCGAACCAGCGCTGGAACGCGCCGAGATTGTCGAGGGCCTTGTAGACGACTGAGAGGCCGATAACGGCGTCGATCAGATAGGCGTTCAGACCGATATCGAAGAAGACACCGGCCAGCATCGTGGTGGAGTGCCCGATCGCAAACAAGCTGACATAGATGCCGATATACTTGAGCCGGTAGAGGAAGAAGACCACGCCGAACAGAAAGAGGATGTGATCGTAGCCGGTCACCATGTGCTTGGCGCCGAGATAGAGGAAGGGCAGGAGATGGATGCCCGTGATCTCCTGGATGTAGCCCTTGTCGCCTTCTGTGACGCCGTGGGCGAGCGCCTCGCTTCCCGTCACGAGGGCGATGGCAAGGGCGGCAAACAGGAGTGTGCCGATGCGGCCCGTGGGGCCGGTCAGATCGGGAAATTTCATGAATGACTCCGCGTGAAATGAAAAGTACTGTCCCGGCCTGCGGCGGCCGGGGCAGGTCGTGCGATCAGGCCGGTTCCTCGTCCGCGAGGTGCCGGGCCCGTTCGGCGCTCTCGCCCAGCATGCCCCGCACGATGCGCAGCAGGGCAGGCAGGACCAGCAGGGTCAGCAGGGTGGAGGAGACGATACCGCCGATGACCACCGTGGCCAGCGGGCGCTGGACCTCGGCGCCGGCGCCGACATTGAAGGCCATCGGCACGAAGCCGAGACTCGCCACCAGCGCTGTCATCAGCACCGGTCGCAGACGCGTCAGCGCCCCTTCCCGGATCGCCTCGTCCAGCGGCTTGCCCTCATCCATCAGGGAGCGGATGAAGGTGACCAGCACGACCCCGTTGAGCACGGCCACACCCGACAGGGCGATAAAGCCGACACCCGCGGAAATCGACAGCGGCAGATCCCTCAGCAGGAGGGCTGCGACACCACCTGTCAGGGCCAGCGGAACGCCCGAGAAGACGACCGCCGCATCGCCGACGGATCGGAACAGCGCCAGCAGAAGCAGGAAGATCATGGCCAGCGCGACCGGCACCACAAGGCTGAGCCGGTTGGCCGCCGAGATCAGCTGTTCGAACGTGCCGCCATACTCCACCCAGTAGCCGGGCGGGATCTCGGCCTCGTTGCGCACCAGATCCTGCACCTCAGCGATGAAGGAGCCGAGATCGCGGCCGCGGACATTCGCCGTGACGACGATGCGCCGTTTGCCGTTCTCGCGGCTGATCTGGTTGGGGCCGATGACCAGTTCGATATCGGCCAGTTCGCGCAGCGGTATGGTCTCCACCCGCGCTCCGGCCTCGGCCGGCAGCGGAATATGGAGCCGTTCCAGCAGCGCCACATTCGACCGGAGCTCCTCCGGCAGGCGGACGATGACGTCGAACCGCCGGTCGCCCTCGAAGATCAGACCCGCACGTGTTCCGGCCAGCGAAGTCCGGATCACGGACTGGACATCGTCGATGGTCAGCCCGTAACGGGCCAGCGCTTCGCGCCGGGGCTCGATCTGCATCATCGGCAGTCCGGTGGCCTGTTCCAGGGAGATGTCCTGGGCGCCGTCGACCTGCCCCATCAGGCCCTCAATCCGCTGGCCGATCGCCAGCAGCGCGTCGAGATCGTCCCCGAACACTTTCACCGCAACATCCGCCCGGACGCCGGAGAGCAGTTCGTTGAACCGCATCTCGATCGGCTGGGTGAATTCGTAGCGATTGCCCGGAACCTGCTGGACGGCGTCGTTCAGCTGGGCGACCAGCGCGTCCCGAGGCATGCGTGGATCGGGCCATTCCTCCCGCGGTTTGAGCAGGATGAAGGTATCGGCCACGCTCGGCGGCATCGGATCGGTGGCGACGTCCGCCGTGCCGATCTTGGAAACGATGCGTTCGATCTGCGGGAAATCGCGAAGCTCGTCTTCCAGATGGGTCTGCATCTCCAGGGCCTGACTGAGACTGGTGCCCGGAATGCGCAGCGCGTGCAGGGCGATATCGCCCTCGTCGAGCTGCGGAATGAATTCCGAGCCCATGCGCGAGGCGGCCAGGCCGGCCATGACGACCAGCACCACCGCACCCGCCACCACGACCCAGCGTAGCCGCAGGGCGAAGCCGAGCAGCGGCGCATAGAGTTTCGCCGCGCCCCGCATCACAAGATTCGGCTTTTCCTCGACCTTGCCCGTCACGATCATGGCGACTGCGGCGGGAACGAAGGTGAGCGAAAGGATCATCGCCGAGGTCAGCGCGAAGATCACCGTGAAGGCCATCGGGTGAAACATTTTTCCTTCCACACCTGTCAGCGTGAAGATCGGAACGTAGACCAGGGTGATGATCAGCACGCCGAACAGCGACGGGCGGATCACTTCCGCCGCCGCTTCTGCGGTCTCGTGGAAGCGCTCCTGGCGGGTCAGCAGGCGTCCGAGTTCGTGCTGTTTCAGTCCCAGCCGCCGCAGACAATTCTCGACGATGATCACCGCGCCATCGACGATCAGGCCGAAATCCAGGGCGCCCAGGCTCATCAGATTGCCCGAGACGCGATTTTCCACCATGCCGGTGATGGTCATCAGCATGGACAAGGGAATGACCAGCGCCGTCAGGATCGCCGCCCGCACATTGCCGAGCAACAGGAAGAGCACGACGATGACCAGCAGAGCCCCTTCGACGAGGTTCTTTTCGACCGTTTCGATGGTGCGGTCCACGAGTTCGGTCCGGTTGTAGATCGCCGCTGCGCGGATGCCGGACGGAAGCGCTTCTGCAGCCTCCTCCAGACGGATCGCCACGTCGTGCGCGACTTGGCGGCTGTTCTCGCCCATCAGCATGAAGACCGTGCCGAGAACGACTTCCTCGCCGTTTTCGGTCGCGGCTCCGGTCCGCAATTCCTCGCCCATGATCACGTCCGCGACATCACGCACGAGGATGGGCTGGCCGTTGCGGTTGGCGATTACCGAAGCTTCCAGATCGGCGATACTCTGCGCCTGACCGGACGACCGGATCAGGAGCTGTTCGCCACTGTGCTCGACATAGCCTGCGCCGGTATTGGCATTGTTGCGGGCCAGCGCCTCGACGACATCGTCCAGGGTCAGCCCGTAGGCCGCGAGCCGGTCGGGATGCGGCGTCACATGATACTGGCGCACATAGCCGCCGATCGTGTTGACCTCCACCACGCCGGGTGTGCGCAGGAGCTGCGGCCGGATCACCCAGTCCTGCAGGGTACGCAAATCCTCTGCGGTCCACGGCGTGCCGTCGTCGCGGGTTGCGCCCGGTTCGATCTCCAGCGTGTACATGAAGATCTCGCCGAGCCCCGTGGCGATAGGTCCCATCTCCGGCGTAACGCCTTCGGGCAATTCCTCTCGCACCGCCTGCAGCCGTTCATTCACGAGCTGGCGGGCGAAATAGATGTCGGTGCCGTCCTGAAAGACCACGGTCACCTGGGACAGGCCGTAGCGCGACACCGAGCGGGTGTAGTCCAGTCCCGGAATGCCGGAAATGGCCGTCTCGATGGGAAAGGTGATCCTCTGTTCGGCCTCGAGCGGCGAAAAGCCTTCCGCTTCGGTATTGATCTGGACCTGGACATTGGTGATATCCGGCGTGGCGTCGATCGGCAGGCGCTGGAAGTTCCACACCCCGAGCGCCGCCAGGGCGATAACGAGGAAGAGAACCAGCCATCTGTAGCGGATCGACTGATAGATGATCGATTTCAGCATGATCCGCTCCTAGTGATCGTGGCTCGCGCCGGACTTCAGCACGTCGGCGGTGATCAGGAAGGCGTTCTCGCTGACATAGGTCGCGCCCGGCTCGATGCCGCCGAGGACTTCCGTCCATTCCGGCGTCTGGCGGCCCAGTTCCAGCATGCGCACCTCATAGGTATCGCCCACGCGGGCATAGACCACCGTAAAGTCGCGGAAGCGCTGGAGCGCACCGGTGCGTACGGCGAGCGGCACCTCGAACTCGCCGATCTCGACCCGCGCCCGGATCCGCTCGCCGGGACGCCATTGCCCGTCCTGGTTGGGAATCTCCACATGCGCGATGGCGCGCTGGCTGTCGGGGTCGATCATCGGCGAGAGGAATTCGATCTCGCTCTCCACCGCACGGCGTCCATCGGTACTGGTCACCCGGACCGGCTGGCCTGGCGCGAGATCCGGCAGATCACCCGGATAGACTAAGAGCTCGGCATGCAGCTGGGAGGGGTCGGCGATCACGTAGAGCGGTTCGCTGCCGGCCGGCGCATTAAGCGTGGCCCGGCGTTCCACCACGACGCCGCCGATCGGGCTTGTGACGGAATAGGTCTGCAGGCTGTCCGTCGCGGTGATGCGGGCGAGCGTCTGCCCGGCCTCCACCACATCGCCGATGCTGGCATTGAGCGCCACGATGCGCCCCGGCAGCCAGCCGCGCAGCTCGGCGCGACCCTCCGGCAACAGCTCCATCTCGCCATAGACCTCGATCGTCTCGTCGAGCGTGGCCGGCCTCGCCCGGTCGACGGCGATGCCACCGGCCTCGGCCTGTGCCGGAGAGATGGTCGTGCGGCCTTCATAGGACTCGTACTGCCAGCGCGCATTCAAACCCGGCATCGAGGCCGTCACGGCGACGTCGAAAGAATGCGGTTCGGTGACCACGCCATCGCCGCGGAGGAAATCCTCCTGCGGTGCAAACGCGAACCGGTCGACCTGCCCGCCCAGACGGGTCAGTTCCACCGCGGCCGTCACGCGGGACGGATCCACCGGCTGGCCGTCAAGATAGGGGTAAAGGCGGAATTCCGGGTCGACGCCGTCCTCGAAGATGGTCAGTTCAAGCGCGAAATCGCCCTCGCGGAGCATGCGGCCGCGATGCGGGCCGCGCTCATACTCGTCGCCGGCGGCAATTTCACCATGGCCGGAGCCGCTCTCGCCCTGCGGAGTCTCAGCGGAGCAGCCCGCGAATGCAAAGGCGATAGAGGACAGGAGGAGGAAAGAAGAAAGCTTGTATCTTGTCATTGTTGAGTTCCCGGGCGCTGGAGCGTAGTGCGGGGCGCGCCGGTCAGGCGGCGCAGCTGGATATCGGCCTGGTGGATGGCGAAGAGCGCATCGGTCCGACGAAGGCGGGCCTCGATGAGCGCCTGCTGGACGTCGTAGATTTCCAGGAAGGAGAAACTGCCACGGGCAAATCCGGTCCGGGCCTGTTCGAGCGCGGTTTCGAGGCGCGGCAGGACGCTTTCGTCGAGCGCGGCCAGCTCCCCAGCCGCAGCCTGGCGCCGCAGGGCAAGCGCCTGGACATCCCGCTGCACTTGCCGTTGCCGCGCGGCAAAATCGGCGTCGATGGCGGCGGCTTCCGAGCGGGCCGAGGCTATATTGGCCCGGTTCGCGTTCCACACCTGCAGCGGAATTGAGAACCGCACGCCGAGCGCGACATCGTTGGAAGCCTGATAGTGGCGCAGCTCGAGCCCGACATTGGCGTCCGGCACGGCACGGGCGGTCTCCAGCTCGATCTCGGCATCGCTGCGGGCCCGGCGAGCGCGCAGCAGTGCGAGTTCCGGGGCGGCGGCATCGGCAGAGGCATTCCCCAACCCGCCGAGGCTCAGAAAGCTCTCCGTCTCTACCGTGAAGTCCGGCAGGCCGCCCCAGTAGGAGGCCAGGATCGTGGCACTCGTGACAACCTGCCGTCGGGCCAGACCGGCCTCGATCTCCGCTTCGGCGAGGCGGGCTCCGATCCGGTCGCGGGCCATCACCGGATCGCGGGCAGCCTGGACCCGACGGTCGACGATCCCAGCCAGCGCCTGCAGTGCTGCGACGCGGGCTTCGGCAATGGTCTGACGTATCCGGGCGGCCTGGATGTCGAGATAAGCCAGTTCCACTGCCCGGATCAGGTCGCGCCAGGCGATCTCGGCCTCGACGGCGGTCACGTCGCGTTCGCGTTCGGCCAGCGAGCGCCGGGCGTCAAGATCGCCACCGCGTTCCCAGGGCTGCATCACCCCCACGGCGGCTTCGGCTTCGTTGAACAGATTGTGATCCCCGCTGCCCAGCACGCCTTCGGACGTGAAGTCGAGCGTGGGGTTGGGCCGGCGGGACGCGCCGTCGATACGCTGTTCACTCGCATCGACACGGGCGCCGGCAGCAGTGAGTTCCGGAGCGCTGTCGAGCGCGCGGACGATGGCCTCGTCGATTGTAAGGCTTGGAGGCGACACCTCCTGGGCGCCGGCCGCGGCCGGCACCAGGGCGAAATGCGTCGCGGCAAGCGCGAGCAGGCAGAATGGCGGTTTCATGGACTCGATCCCGAAAACGAATGCGGACAAGCCGCCGGTCAAGGCCGGCGGCACGGTCTGGTCGCTACAGGATCGTTCGAGGCGGGCGTTGCGGTCCGGTCGAGCCGGGATCGCGTAAAGGTGCGGAATTGGTCAGCTCCCGGATCATGCCGACGCGTTGCGGCATGCCACGGCCGTCGGTCGTGGCGATCGGAGCGCCGTCCATATGGACGTGGGCGTGAAGCACGATATCGCCGGATTCGGGAGCCTCGGTATCGGCACCGGCCAGACCCCGCTCCAGATCGATCTCGCGGTCCGTCCCCCGGTGGACATGAATATCCTCGTGAAGGTCGGGCGACGGGATCGAATGATGGTGGTCCGCATCAACCGCATGCGCATGCGCTGCCGCCCCGGACACGGGTCCGAGACAAGCCAGCATGGCAATCAGGAGAAGAGTCAGAGCCTGTCGCATCGTCCCCAAGGCGCTTTTCGAGGCAGAACTCGTACCTGCCGAGCACCGCCGGGTCAAGCAATGGCGTATCGCCATTATTGCCCTGCCGATCGCGCACGCTGCGAGGCTTCAGCCCGCCCGCAACTGCCAGGCCGCGCGGTCCAGCCGCGTTTCGACGGGAAATCCACCCTCGAATCATGATGAAGGACTATGTCACCGATCTGGTACGCAAGCGCAGCGTCTCAGATCTAAGCCCCGACGGCAACTTGCTCGCGAACCGCGCATTCATGTTTCAGCGCGGCCTGCCTAAGCTGTTCGCCGGCATGACCGCTATCGGGAAACCGGCCAGGCGCAAAATCAGACAAGCGATTTTCGCCTCGCGGGAGATACTGCAAATTCAGGCTTGAACCTCTAGCAGCTAGAGGAATTAGGCTGTTCCCGGCGCTTGAGGACTTGATCGAAAAGGTCTGCCCCTGTAGGTCCCCTGTCGAACCGGAGGTGTTCGTGCTCACCCTGCTGCGCACATTACTGGCCGTCCTGACCGTCCTATCCTTCGCTGGAGAGGCGGCAGAAGCGGCTGTGCCGGGACACGACCACCATGTCGGCCATGAGGACCTCGCAACGGGCGGTTCCGGGCAGAGCGAGCACCGCCACGCCCAGCATCCGGTACATGCCTGCGGCGCCTGCCATCACGCGATCGCCGCTCAAACCGGCGCGCCGTCCCTGAGCGTGCCCGCGAACCGCGTCACATACCGCCTCCGCCACGAACGTGGCCCGGGCCGGGCGCTCGCGCCGCCCCACCAGCCTCCCATTGCCTGACGAGAGCGTTCGAACCCTTCGTTCTCTTCAGACAATCGGGATATCTGGATGTATTCAGACAAATCTTCCCGGCCGAGATGGCCGGGCCGAGGACTTGCAGGCGTGGCCTGCAGTGCTCTCCTCGCGTCTGCGGCGCTGGCACAGCCGGCTCCGCGGGACGCCCCGCTCGATCTCGCGACGGCCCTGCAGTGGGCCGCGCAATCCAACCCGCGCATCGGGGCGGCCCGGGCGGACGTGTCCGCACGGCTTGGCGAAGCCCGTCAAGCGGGCCTTTGGGACAACCCCTCCCTGGAAGCCGAAGCCGAGGACTTCGGCGGCGACCGCAGCGATATCGGCGACGGCGATGTGACCGTCGCCGTGCGCCAGACTATCCCGCTGGGCGGCGACCGGCGCCGCGCCCGCGAGGCGGCCGAGGCCTGGGCCGGTGTCGAGACCGCGCAGCTGAACGCGGAGATCGCCAGCCTGCTCGGCGACGCTGCCACGGCGTTCGTGGACGCCCGTGCGGCCCAGGAAACCGCTCGCGTCAGGGCGGAACTCCAGGATCTCGCGGAAACCGCCGCGTCGGCCATACGCCAGCGCGTCGAGGCGGGGCGGTCCTCGCCGATCAATCTCGAGCGGGCCGACATTCTGACCGCCACGGCCGGCATCGAGGCGGCATCGGCGTTGACCGAGGCGCGGCGTGCAGGTCTTGCGCTGGCCGCGATATGGGGCGGCGCGACGGCGGGCGAGGTCGCGCCCCCGTCCGTGTTCGTGAACAATCCGGAACTGTCGGCACTGACGCCGGAGGCGATGATGCGGCGCAATCCGGATCTGGCGGTCGCACAGCAGACATCCCGCGCGCGAAGCGAAGAGATTGCCAGAGAACGGGCCGAAGCCATCCCGGATATCACACTCGGTGCCGGGATCAGGCGGTACGGCAGCGATAACGAGACGGCGTATCTCGCCATGGTCGAAATGCCGATCCCGGTGATCGACCGGAATCAGGGCGCCATCGCCGCAGCCGCGGCGCGCGAGACCGGGGCCCGACTGGACGAGGAGGCTCTGCGGCGGCAATTGCTGGCGCGACATGCAGCCGCCTACCGTCGGTGGAGCGACGCGCAGCAGCGTTATGCAGCACTGAGCGAACGCGTGCTGCCGGCCGCGGAGAACGCCTTCTCCCGTACCAGTCTCGCCTATCGCGAGGGCGCGCTGCAGCTTCTCGACCTGCTGGACGTCCAGCGCACCTATTTTGACACCCGTATCCAGGCGATTGAGGCCCGGGCGCAGCTCGCCCGCGCGGCCATCGAACTCGACGTGCTCCTTGGCGCACCACGCCTGAAACAACTCGCCGGCGCGGAGGCCAACCCATGACAATGACGCTGACCAAGACACTCCTCGCCAGCACGGCGACACTGGCGCTCTTGTCCGCCTGCTCGGAACCGTCGGCGCAAGCGCCCGCCCGTGAGGCTCCTGCGGGCACGGACACCTACGAGAGCACGGCCGAGACCGGTCGTGCAGGGGATAATCACGCCGATGGAGCCGGATACGTGGAGGTGACCGACGGCGACATCGACGCGCTGGGCGTAACGATCGGCCAGGCCGATACCGGTCCGGTCGACGGCGAGGTGGAATTGCCCGCCGAGGTCCGGTTCGACCAGACGCGGCTGGCGCATGTCTCGCCACGCGTATCGGGCATCGTGCATGCTGTCCACGTCACCGAGGGCGACACCGTCGACGCGGGTCAACTCCTCGCCGTGCTCGACAGTCGCGCCCTGGCGGACGCCAAGGCCGGATACCTGTCCGCCCTGGCCCGCCTTGACCTAGACCGATCGCGCTTCGAGCGTGAGAACCGGCTGTGGGAGCAGCAGATCTCGGCGGAGCAGGACTTCCTCGACGCCCGCCAGGCGCTGGAGGAATCGCGCATCGAGGTGCGCAGCGCCCGCCAGCAATTGGAGGCGCTGGGCATTGACGAGGCGGCGCGCGCCACCCTTGCCTCGGAAACCGATCAGCCCCTGACACGCTACGCGCTCGCGGCACCGATCTCCGGTAACGTCATCGAGCGCCACGCCGTGCTGGGCGAGGTGATCGAGGAAGGCGCGCAGCCACCCGCCTTCATTATTGCCGATACGTCCACGGTCTGGGTCGATGCGGCCATCTACGGCGCCGATCTCGACCGGCTGCGGGCCGGCAGTCCTGTCCGTATCGATCCAGGCGATGGCGGCCCCGAAATCGTCAGCGAGATCGCCTTCGTCAGCCCGCAACTCGGCGAAAGCACGCGCACGGGCCGGGCGCGGATCGTCATCGACAATGCCGGCGAACGCTTGCGTCCGGGCATGTTCGTCACGGTCCACGCCGAGGCGCTCGCCGCCCAGGCAGGTACCCGCGTTCCGGCGACCGCACTGCAGACGGTCGACGGCGCCGATGTCGTCTTTGTTCGCACCGATCACGGTTTCGAAGTTCGTCCGGTCCGGATCGGACGGCGCTCCGACCGTTTCGCGGAAATCCTCGCGGGGGTCGAGCCGGGCGAACGGATCGCGACTGCCGGCGCCTTCGCCCTCAAGTCGGAACTTCAAAAAGGGGAGTTCGAAGATGGACACGCCCACTGACAACCTCTCCCCGCAAAACCAGGGGGCGGCAACGCGGCTTCTGCACCGCATCGCCGGCGGTCGCCTCCTGGCGGTACTCGGCTTCGTCGCGGTCATCCTGGCGGGCGGGATCACCTTTAGATCCATGCCGGTCGACGCTTTCCCGGACGTGACGCCGACCCTAGTGCAGGTCTTCACCGAAACCGAAGGCCTCGCCCCCGAAGAGGTCGAGCGCTATGTCACCTTCCCGGTCGAGACGGCGATGAACGGTCTGCCGCGGCTGACGGAAGTCCGCTCCACCTCGAATTTCGGTCTGTCGGTGGTGAACATCTATTTCGAGGACGGAACCGACATCTACTGGGCCCGCCAGCTTGTCGGCGAACGTCTCCGGCTGGCGCGCGACGACATACCGAACGGCTTTGGCGAACCGGCCATGGGGCCGATCACCACTGGGCTCGGACAGATCCTCTTCTACTTCCTCGACAGCGCCGACGGCCCCCTGAACGGTGTCGAACTGCGCACCATCCAGGACTGGCTGGTGAAGTTCGACCTGCAAACCGTGCGCGGCGTGACGGAAGTGCTCTCGCTGGGCGGGTTCGAACGGCAATACCAGATCGATGTGCGGCCGGACGCACTCCTGCGCTACGACCTCACAGTCGCAGATGTGGTGGCAGCCGTCGAGGCCAACAACGCCAATGCCGGTGCACAATTCCTGGTCGAGAACTCCGAACAGTATACGGTGCGGGCGGTTGGCCTGGCCGAAGGCGAGCACGATCTGGGCGATATCGTCGTCAAGGTCGTCGACGGCGTGCCGGTGCGCGTTCGGGATATCGCCGGGATCGAAATCGGCGGCGCGCCCCGCCAAGGCCTGGCCACGATGAACGGCCAGGGCGAGATTGTCGCCGGGCTGGTGCTCAAGCTGATCGGGGCCAATACCAACGAAGTGATCGGCCGCGTCCATGACCGGCTGGACCGCATCAACGAGACCCTGCCCGACGGTGTCGAGGCCGTGCCCTATTACGACCAGTCCGAACTGGTCGGTGCCGCTGTCTCGACTATGACGACAGCGCTCTGGCAGGGCGCCCTGCTGGTTGCGGCGATCCTGTTCGCCTTCCTGCGCGGCTGGCGGCCGAGTCTGATCGTGGTGGCGTCCATACCCTTCTCGGTCGGCTTTGCTCTCGTCGCGATGCAAATCTTCGGCGTGTCGGCCAATCTGATGTCGCTGGGCGGGATCGCTATCGCTATCGGCATGATGGTCGACGGGGCGGTGGTCATGGTGGAGAACGCCAATCGGCGCCTGCGCGAGGCCGAAGCGGACGCAGACCGGCGCAATGTGGTGGCACAGGCCTGCGCCGAGGTGCTGCAGCCGCTGGTTTTCGCCATCCTCATCGTCGTGGTCGTCTTCCTGCCGATCCTCACGCTCGATGGCGTCGAGGGGAAGACGTTCCGGCCGCTTGCCTTTGCCGTGGTCTTCGCCATGGCGGGCTCGCTGATCTTCGCCGTCCTGCTGGCGCCGGCCGCGGCCTTTCTGGGCCTGCGGCCAAGACCGGCCAGTGCGGAAGGTGGTGGCCTCTATGCGCGCTGGTTCGGCCCGGCGGTCGGCTTCTTCGTGGCGCGGCGCTGGGCAGCCGTCCTGCTCGCCGGCGTCATGCTGGCCGCGGGCGCGCTGATCTTTCCGCGTCTGGGTTCGGAGTTCACACCGCGCATGAATGAGGGCGACCTGCTCATCCGTTTGACGATGGCACCCTCCATCAGCCTGCCGGAGGCCCGCAATACGGTCACCCGGTTCGAGCAGACCCTGCTCGACGATTTCCCGGAGGTCGAGCGCGTGGTGACACGGGTCGGCCGCGGCGAAGTCGGCGCCCATGCCGACCCGGTCAACAGCGGCGAGGCCTTCGTCGCCTTGAGGCCAAGATCGGAATGGACGACGGCGCGGACCCAGGCAGACCTCCTGGCCCGCATGAGCGAGCGCTTCGAGGACTTCCCCGGGGCCCGGTTCAACATCACCCAGCCGATCGCGGCCGCGACGGACGAACTCCTCACCGGCACCAAGGCGGACCTCGCCATCAAACTGTTCGGCGAGGACATGGCCGTTCTGGAACGGGAAGCGGCGGAGATATCCCGCGTGATCCGGGGTATCGACGGCTCGGCCGATGTGCAGGCCGATCAGGTGACCGGTGCGCCGCAATTGCGCATCACGGTGGATCGCGACGCGATCAGCCGCTTTGGCCTCAATGTCGAGGACATCCTGTCGGTTGTACGCAGTGCGGTGGGTGGCGAGACCGCCGGGCAGGTCTTCGAGGGCATCCGGCGATTCAATATCGTCGTGCGCTATCCCGAGGCCGACCGCGCCAACGCCGAACGCATCGGGCGCATCGTGCTCAACGGACCTGGCGGGGAGCTGATCCCGCTGAGCCAGGTGGCCGGCATCGAGCGGATCGAGGGGCCGCGCCAGGTCACCCGCGAGAACGGGCGGCGCTTCATCACCATCCAGACCAATGTCCGCGGCCGTGATATCGGTTCCTTCGTGGCTGAGGGGCAAGCGGCCGTCGACACCGAAATCGACCTGCCGCCCGGCTATTACGTCGAGTGGGGCGGCCAGTTCGAACTGCAGCAGCAGGCCAATGCCCGCTTCGCCGTGGTGATCCCGGTCACGCTGGGCATCGTGTTGCTCTTGCTCCTGTTCAGCTTCGGCCGCCTGAAAAGCGCCCTGCTGATCGTGGCCAACATTCCGCTGGCCCTGGTCGGCGGTATCGCGGCGCTCTGGCTGACCGGCCAGAACCTGTCCGTGCCGGCCTCGGTCGGCTTCATCGCCCTGTTCGGCATCGCCCTGGGCAATGGCATGGTGCTGGTCTCCTTCCTCGACCGCTTTGCGCGGACGCGGCGGGATGTCGATGCCTTCAGTGTCGAGGCCGCGGTGATGCGGGCCCAGCCGGTGCTGATGACCGCCACGACGACCGGACTTGGCCTGATGCCGCTCCTCTTCGCCAGCGGGATCGGCTCGGAGGTGCAGCGTCCACTGGCGGCGGTGGTGATCGGCGGACTGGTGACATCGACCGTGCTGACGCTGCTGGTCCTGCCGGCCGTCTATAAATGGTTTGCGCCGCGGCCGGTGCTGCCGGAACAGGAGGAGCAGGCCTAGCCGTAGAACGGCGTTCGACACCATGGTTCCGGACCGGTGCGCCGGTCCGGAACCTGGTCGGGCTAGTTGACGAAGGTCGCCGCCTCGGCCTTGGCCACGAAACAGGGCCTTGACCCTCTAGGGACTATAGGAATTACGCCAGGTTCCAAAGCTTGATCAGGTGCACCGGTTTCCACTTCACCTGATCACGCGACCACTCTGGGCCAATCGAGGAGATGTCCCGTGCCACACGATCATGGACACACCCCTATCGATCCGCAATCCGGCGACCGCCGCGTCTCCATTGCAATCTGGGCCAACGCCCTCCTGACAGTCGCGCAAATCGTGGGCGGCATCCTGTCGGGCAGCCTCGCCCTGATCGCCGATGCGCTTCATAATTTTTCCGACATGGCCGCGCTGGCTATCGCCTATGCCGCACGCAAGATCGCGCGTCGGCCTGCGGACGAGAGGATGACCTTCGGGTACGGCCGGATCGAGATCGTGGCCGCACTCATCAACTATACGACGCTGATTCTCTTGAGCCTCTATCTCATCTACGAGGGCGGCATGCGGATGATCGATCCGCCGGAGGTCGCCGGCTGGACCGTGGTGATCCTGGGCGGTGTCGCGATCACGATCGACACGCTGACGGCGCTGCTAACCTATTCGATGCAGAAAGGCAGCGTGAACATCCGCGCGCTCTTCCTGCACAATCTGTCGGACGCGCTCGCCTCGGTCGCCGTGGTCGCCGGCGGAGTGCTGATCGTGCTCTACGACATGCGCTGGGTCGATCCGGCTATTACGATCGCCATCGCGCTCTACATTCTCTATCTGGCCGTCACCGAGATCGGCGCACCGATCCGCACGCTGATGCTGGGCAGCCCGTCCGGCATAGACGGTGCCGCCGTCATCGACGCGATGCGAACCATCGAGGGTGTGACGGACGTTCACCACGTGCATCTCTGGCAGATGCAGGAGCACACGGCAGCGCTCGACTGCCATGTCGTCCTGACCGAGAAGGGCTGGACGCGCATCGAGGCCGTCAAGGCGGATCTCAAAGACAGGCTGAAAAGCCGTTTCGGCATTGCGCATTCCACCCTTGAGTTCGAGCATGCCGATCGCGCGCACGAAAATGCCGGCCTCTACGGTCACCACGAGCCGGCTGAACAGGAGGACACTGATGTTTACCGAAACCCCGACGGACCGTGACGACACATGTGCCGGGAACAAGGCCGAGGCCGATCGTGAATCGGTGCCTCAAAACAGCCCTGGCCGAAGAAATGGGAAATGCGCGCGCGGCCTATGCGGCCCGGGACGACGAGGTGGCATTGTGTCATTTCGAGCGTGCGCACATTCTCAGCCAACGCTACTTTGCTGCCCATTGGGTCACGCACTGGTGGATGCTGAAACTCGGCATCCGCCGGGCCGACCGGCGGGAGATCCATGGGCAGATGCTGCGACTCATTGCCGTCATTCCCGGCTATATCTCCGGCTGGGTACCGAAGGGCAATACCGGCGGCGCCGATGTCTCCGCCATCAAGCCCATGCCGGTCCCGGAGGACCTCGAAGCGTTGCTGCAGGACTATTCGGTGACCCGCGACGTGGCTGTCCGGCTGCTGCTCGCCGTTCTCGCAGCCTTGGCCACACCCGTCCTGCTCCGTTGACGCTATGGATGGGCACCTGTTGCGAGGGGGATGCCTCCGGCGTATCGAATCCGGCTTAAAGGAAGACTTCGTCCGCTTTCGGGATAAAGCGGACGATATTCTTCACCTAGTTGAGGCTTCACCTGGAAGCATGGCCTGGAGGAGGCGATGGGGGCGTCCCTGCTTTTTGCCCGACACGCGCGCAAGTTCAATGGCAATGTCCGGCGATCCGCTTGCCACGGCCCGACTACCGGGAGATTACTCGGGTCCAGCAGAGCGAACCCCATCCGAGACAAACTATGCTCATGGCCCAATCACTGCCGGCCCTGCTTAAGAAGGGTGCCCCTGCCGCCGCTCCCGGCTACGGCGTACTAAACGCGTTGCAAGATAGGCCGCAGCGTCGCCAGATTCGATGAACTCGAAGGCCTTCATTTTGGCGTCGAGGATGGTCGGATAGGATGCCCTGCCTCGGATGCCGTCGATGGCGAGCTGAAAGGTGCCATCGTCGGATGAGATCCGGACCTCGATACCCGCCCTAGTGATCGCCAGGGCATCGTTACCGTCTGGCTTCCATCGGGGGCTGTCGACGAAGCGTTTGCGCTTTTCGCACTGGCTAATGCGACGGTCGTGGAATTCGCTAGCATTCGTCGTTCCCGTCAGCTTGTCGCAGCAGTCAGTGCCAACTACCATGGCGCCCCATGTGGGATGTCCAATCGCGTAGACGTAGCGAATCTTGTTGCCGCAAAGCTCACAATTTCCGGAGATATCCTCCAGATCGTCTGTACCGAGATGGCTCCACCCGAACTGCGGCATGATGAGCCCGTGCTCTCTGGCGTGGCAACCTTTACACAGAGTTTCGCACTCGCGGTAAGGATAATCCCAAGGCGCGCGGCCCGGCACATAAGCCTTGTGATGCACCTGCAGTACAGCGCCATCTTCGGGACCGCGGGCACAGCGCACACACCGACCACCATCGAGCTTGATGACTTCCTGGCGGAAGAGTAGCCAGTCCGCATGTCTATACAGCTTCATCATCGTCCTTCCCGATCGGAGCGGGAAGCTACCCCGAGTCTCCAGCGCGGGAAATCGAGCGCCTTATTGTCGGGGCGGCAGAACCCGATTGAGGCTCAGCATTTCGTATGTTCTCCGTCGGTATCAGCTACTCGGCCTCCTCTTGGCTGAGTTCTGGTAATGTCGGCCAATCCAACTCGTCCAGCGTCATCTGAGGCACCTTTCCGTGGATGTCGAACGCAGCTTGGAGCCGCGTGCCCACCCATTAGCTTCCTTGTTCCGACATACGCTCTGCCTTCTCTTCGCTTTGTCCTTTCGCGCCGCTATAATCACACGGTCTGGAGCAGCAATCATGGTCCGTTTCGTTCCGATCAACACCGCGCCGCGAGAGTTCACGCCCGGGCCGATTTCCCCCGAGGAGGCCGCCGCGGGGTTTCGCGCGGCGACGAAGCTGTTCACCCGGTGGGAGTTGTCGGAGGCTCAAGCGGCGGCATTGCTCGACATGCCGAAGTCGACCTACCGTCGTTGGTGCAGTGCGGGCCCTGGCCGCATATCACGTGATCGCGGCATGCGCTTGGGCATTCTACTCGGCATCCACAAGGCCTTGCGCACCTTGTTTCGCGATCCCTCTCGCGGCGACGCCTGGATCAAGAAGCCTAACGACACATTCGGAGGAAGGTCCGCGCTCGACCTCATGATGAACGGCTACATCACCGATCTGATGCGCGTGCGGAACTACCTGGACGCCGAGCTCTGTTCGTCTGCCTGAGAGATCCAACTCGGGCATTGGCCCCTCGGGCGCTGCAGGAGCGTCGCGCACCCAGGAGGTCCTATTTGGCCTCGTAGTATCGTCGCACTGCCTCGTGCCAGCTACTCGCAAACAATGGGAAGTACTTCGAGATCGAAGTCTCGAAGAATTGACCGACATGCTGGTCGAACAAGCTAGCAAGCAGCAGCAACGGCTCCGTCGACAATTCGCCGAGGTCTTTGCGATAGCGATTGATGAAACGGGTTCGCGATACGCCGGAGATCCCGCTCAGGCGATACGGGAAGAGGTTTGGATTTCGACACAATAGCGCACCAATAATGTCGAGCGCGGTGTTGGGATCGTCGTCGCCGATCCCGAAATTATCGAGGCTCGTCGCGCCGGGGTAGAAAAAGATGCGGTGTTGACGATGCGACGGGTGAAACAGGTCAGCCACGACACCGTTTCCCTCCGGCCGCTTGCGGGTTAGCAAAAATAGCATTCCAAAGAAAGCTTCTCGAGCCTCCGCCACGCCGGCAAAGCCGAGGTCCCGAGCGGTTGAGGCGGCCCGCCGATCATCTCCGAAGAGCCCGTTCATCCTGACTGCGTTCGGAGTGATGGTGCCCTTTCGCCGATCGAGATCCCTGCCCCGTCCGCCGGTGAGCCGCTCGATGGTCGTCCATATCTCGCCCGGAAATGGCGGAGTCAGGACATCCGGTTCCCACTCCGAGCCCCGGCGTTCGGATCCGATTGCGAATAAGGAGGTGTTATGCTTCAGACATACCGTGGATAGCGGGAGTTGATGTTCTGGCCGCGCCACCGGAAGCGCTTTGCGTTCGACATTTCCCAGAGCACACAGCGGGCAAATTCGCACTTCTTTCCTTGGAAAGGTCGTCGTCAGATATCCGTATTCGGCGCTGAGCCGTATCCATGGTGCGTATCGGTCAAAAACCCTAAGTTCCCGCTCAAGCATTTCAAGTACAGCCATTGCGGCGACGCCCGTCAGTGCGGCCATCTCGCCCGCAGCGTCTGGGTTCTTCACGCTGCGCTTCCCATCGCCGTCCCAAGTGACTTCGAAACACGGCAGGGGCGTCACTTTTATTTTGGATTCCGGCCGGCGATCATCCACCCGCCGGGCCCACTCCGTAAGCCTCTGCCCGGGATGAGGCTGAAGCTCTCGAGCGCTGGCATAGCCCATGTCAGGAGACATATCCGCTCCGCCCAATTATTTCCTCGACGATTTCGGTCAATCGTCCGGGATCGCCCGATCGCTGTGCTTCGTAGGCGGCCTGAGACAGCGTAAAGGCGATATCCACCGTTCGTGGGCTGGGCCCCTTAAGAAGCGCGACGAATAACCGGCGCGGAAGCGATTTGGGTGTCTCGATCGGAAGCGAGGCGAGATAGCTGTAGACGAAACGCTCAAGATGTCTGTCGGATCGCCAATTGGGCAGCTTAAGAGCTCGAAATCTTTTCTCGAACTGTTCGTCGTAGGACATGATTCTCGAGATGTTCTGGGTGCCCGCAATAATCAGCGAGAGCCCGGTCTGGTTGCCTAGCCATTTCAGAAGGTTGAGGCAGGCGAGCTTGTGATTGCGGGTGGCGGCATCAAGATTGTGAAACTCGTCGATGATGATGAGCCTTAGGCCGCTGCGGTCCGCTCCAGTGACGAACCGTCCGAGATTGGGTTTGTCCATAGGCCCCAGGCCGCCGGCTTCCGAGATCGCCGATAGGAGAGTTCCCTCAGATGGGTTCACCGGCATTTCGGTGATCGCAATCGTGCGTACCTGGTTCACGATCCCTTCTGCGAGATCGACTTTTGCATAGCGACGCACAAATTCTTCAAGCAACGCGGTTTTTCCGGCACCGGAATCGCCGACGACCATGAGGTTGTACGGGCGCCGTTTTAGCGCGCCAGTCTCGTAAATAAACCTCATTTCCTCCATGATCGCCGTGGCGGACGGATGTTCGACGAAACGGTCCGCGAAGAACTCTCTGAGAACTTCGTCGCTGGCCTTGAGCTCGAGATGTTGGAGATCAGTCATCGTCGATCATTCCCTCTCGGCGAAGCCTGATGGGCAGCATGTCGGAAGCGTCGAACGTAACCTCGCTGTCCAGGCTCGCTTTTGACGAGTGTATCGCTGGAGAGGATGTTGCCACCTCGCTGTAGTAGGCTTGTCGATCTCGCGAGCGTTTTGCCTTGCGCGTCAGCTCCTTTGCCCGCTGAACATGTTGATGTTCCTGCTCAATCAGTTTCGCGAGCTCTCGATCTGTGAGAGCGTTTAGGGGTTGGCGTTTGTCGATAGTGTCGCGATATGCCCTCCACTCGGCTCGACTGATGTTTGGAACTCGATCGCTCTTGGCCGGCACGGTGTAGAGAGCGCCGTCGGGACCGATGACATCGATCACGCTGACATCGTAGGAAACCGGGAGGACGCTGATTTTCCGAACGTTGTTGTCGTACCAAGCCTGCACGTCTGGGCTCCAGTACTCGATCCGCTCGAACTGAATGCCGCCGCGTCCCGTCATCCGTACAACTCGCGTACGAAAGTCCGCCTCGAAGAGTGCGGCTTCCTTGGCCGGAATAAGAGGCGCGAAGCCGTTCTCCAGAGCTACTTGATACCGAGCGATCGGAGTCATGCCGGTGCGCGAGTGGACCGTATGATGGTACTGGCAGACGATATAGCGGCCGATGAACGTCAGCAGCTCAGGCATGGTCAGAGACGCTTTAGCGCTGCTGTCGTATCGCCCTTTGTCGGTGATATTGGAGAAGGTCGTGCCCGGCAATTCGTGCGTCTTGAGCATCAAGGTACGTATGACGCTTTCGACGTGCCCCCCGAAGTGTGGGGTCCCGACCGGCCGATAGAGCAGCTCGATGCCGTGCTCCCCTGCCCCCCGGCTCATAGCTGTCGACCGAAACTCTTTGCCATTGTCCATGTGCAGGGCTTTAGGCAAACCCAGTGTCGGCCAGTCTCCGGTGATGCCGTATCGACGCAGAAAATCGTCTTTCGGGAAAGCCAGCTGGCGCAAAGTCGCAGCAATACTCTCGGTCGAGGGCCCGATGAAGTCGATGTGAAAACCGACGATCATCCGCGTGTAGACATCGACGGCAACGGTGAGGACGGGGCGGCCAATTTCCTCGCGGTGGTTCCGATCGACAAGCATGACATCCATGATGGTGCTGTCGATCTGGACAATCTCCATCGGAGCGCTGGTTTCGAAATGGGTTGTCTTGGGTGAATACTTACTACGGTGCGCGCGTGCACCAAGCCGGCGCTCGCTGGCAGCTGCCTTCGACAATGCGCGAACGCGGCGGTGAAAGGTGGAGTAGCTGGGCACGTCGACGTTTTCCTCGACACAAACCCTTAGGAGCTGCTTGTAGGCAGCAGCCACGGTGCGCTTCTGCGCCGCGAGGTAGTATTTCTCTATGACGGTTTGCATGAGCGCCTCAGCGGAAACGCCCCCGTCTATATTTCGCCCTGAACCAGTGCTTGCCCGCTTGGGCAAGAGAGAAGAAGCAACAGGCCGTGCGCGAAGCCTATCGAGATAGCGGTACAGGGTGGCTTCACTGATACCCAGCTCTTCCATCAGTTCAGCACGAACGTCTTCCGCCAGCTTCCCCGAGCTCAGACAAGGCCTGAGCGCCGCAAAGGCCTTCTGAGCGAACTTCCATCCCGGATGCTTTTCGTACTCGTTTCGCGATGACTTCATGAATCGCGCTACCTGTTTGTGATGCGCGCGAACTATACGAAATCTATTCTAACAACGCAGGCGCTTTCGAATCCTCAAATAAGAATTGTTTCTATTATTCGCTAAAATTGAAAGCAGGTAAATATCCGGGTCGCGCAAAAAAGACTGTTACTCATTGTTTATATGGAATTTTGTCAAAACGGCTGAGAACGGGATTCTCAATATTTTTGATCAACGATGCTCGATATTCTCAGCATTTTTGACCAAAACTTTCCAAAAATCTGTGGGGAATCAGCGGTTCAATTCTCAGGATTTTTGGAAAGCGCCATCAAAAGACGCGAGCATGGCCACCGAGTCCGGGAAACCATCGGACGTTTGACACACCTGAGTTCCACTCCGGACACCCCGAGCGCGTTCGCCAACAGCGAGCCGCATGCCGCCGCCCTAATCTTCTGAAATCGCGCGAACGACTTCGTGATCCGACCGGCGGCGTCACAAGGCCTTTCTGGCTGGATCCGATCGGTCATGAAGCCCCGGTTTCCGGATCGGCCCATGAACGGTACTTGGCTTTCCGGTCCGCAGTGCGTCGACCGTAGGTCGTCGCTGTGGCCGGGGGTCAGCGAAGAGAAAGCTTGGCCAACGCCATGCCGGCAAGCGCCTGCTCTTCCCTGTGAAAGTCACCCCAAAACGCGCCATCAACGGTGACGCGCCAGATTCCGCCCGTCTCCTTGAGCTGTATCCGGTCGGCCGGCAGCTTGGCGGGGCCGCAGGTTTGTTCGCGAGTCGCAGCCGGTGTCCCCGCGGTTCGAGCAGCGTATTCTACCGGACGGGCGGGTTTGCCTGTCTCCCCGATCAACATGATCGCGCGGATGAATTCTTCAGCGAAATCATCCACCTCCCTGTAGTTGTGCTCGTGTCGGGCCATCTTCATGGGCTCGACAAACCGATCCCGCAGGTGGTCCAGAAAGCGCGGCTCGGTTCTGGACATGTAGGCGATGAGTGACTGAAGAATACGCTCGTGTGCCAGAACGCGGCGCTCCAGTTCGGTTATTTCCGGCGGGTTAGGTCGTGCGGTTGGCATGACAAGCCTCCCGTTCACGGCTTTCCTCATCGCGCCTGGCTTGCGCAATAGCATCCGTCAGGCTCGTATATCGAAATTCGCGATAATGAAAACAATCTACAGGAAGACACTTTATTCCGTATCTTTCTGCTTCTTTGAGGTTTTCTGAAATATTTTTCTTGTTTTTTATCGGAGATTCAGGAGGCAACATTTTTCACTCCATAATGTGTTTTTATGAATACTAGATATGATCCGTTTTTTATGGAATTACAATTGATCTCGCGAAGTCTCGGACTTTACACCGCGGATCGGGCAGGCGGTGCATGGCTCGCTCTTGCCCCTCCTTGAGCGCGCGCGACACGAACTACCGCCCCCGGCGTCGGCGGGCATCGCTTGACGGTGCCATCGGCCTTTCTTTCCTCGGCGGACTCTGTCGCCCCGTGACCGGAGTTCAGGGCGCTCAGTCGGGTTCTCGACTTCTTGAAGACCACAGATTTCGCATCCGGCAGTGATGTCACGAAAACATGGCGGGAATCGATGCTACACTTGTAACGAAGTGCTCCTGGTATCGCGTCTCTAGAGGTTCCTCATGTCGTTTCCCGCTCTTGTCATCCTCAGCACCCTGACCGGCCTTCAGGGCGTCGCGGCGATCACCGGCACCGAGGTCCAGCTGGCCGAGGGTGACGCGCACTACAGGATCGACACCGCGACACTGGCCGTCGTCCGGATATTGCCGGACGGACCTCCGGTCCCGCTGATGTCCGCGGTCGAAACCGCCGGTGTGGTCGGCTCGCTTGAAACGTCAGGTGCGAGCGCGAGCTGGCAATGGCCCGGGACCGGCCTGGCGTTCCTTGTCCGGATCGAACATGAGAAACTGGTTCTGCGTGTCACATCGCATGACGTGACGGAGCTGGACTGGCCGCTGGCGTCACCGGCGGCAGCGGAATGGGCCCTACCCGATGGCCAGGGTGTGATTTTGCCGGCCGGACACGCGGATCTGGCCGGATGCCGGGCGGGCACGGGCGCCCTGTCCTATCCCGCCTGGGCCTATCTGACCGCGGAGCACAGCGGCGCATACGCCCTGTCGGACGGGCTGCAGGCGGAAATCTGCTGGCCCGAAGACGCTGATGGCCGCGTTCGTCTGCATTACAGCTTCACGCCGGATGCGCCGGCCCTGGAACTGGCCCTGTCCGCCGGGCCGGCCGACCCGCTCGCCGCGGCCCGGCTCTATCGTGAACGTCTGCAGATGCGGGACGGCCTGGTCACCTTTGCGGACAAGCAGCCGGCCACCGCGCCGATCGAGCGGCTTTTCGGAGCGCCGCACGCCTATGTCTGGGGCGATGGCCGTAGTCCGGCCTTTCTGGACGATCTGGGAGCCGCCGGCATTGAGCGCATCCTGCTGGCCTATGAGGCCGATGGCTGGGATGAAGCCCTGCGTCCGGCCTATCTGGCGGCTGCGGATGCTGCAGGATGGCTGGCCGGCCCCTATGAAAGCTTTGCCAACGCCCAGCCCTCCGGCGAGGCCGATACCGTCACGGCCGACTGGGGCGATCTTTTCCCGGCCGGCTGTATCACCGGAGAAGACGGCGCGCGTCACACAGGCTTTGCCGGTCGCGGCTGCGAGCTCTCCAGCGAGGCCCTGCGCCGCCGTGAAGGCGCACCGAATGTGGCCTCGCGCTATGCCGGTCATGCGTCAGCCGGCGCGCGCCATGTCTTCCTCGATGTCGATGCTTTCGGCAGTTTTTATGCCGACCATCACCCCGATCACCCCATGGACCGCGTCCGCGACCGGCAGAACCGGCTCGAGCGGATGCGAAGCGCGATCGACGATCACGATCTTGTCCTGGGGTCCGAGCATGTCGGCGGCTGGGCCCATGGCGTGACGCATTACTCGCATGGTGGCAACAGCGTCAATCTCGACGCCATCTGGCCGCTGCTGCGCCAGCGTGAGCGGTTTGGCGGCTACTGGCCGGAAGACCGCCCTCGTCGCTATTTCCAGCCGGCCGAGTTGACGGATGCGGAAGCCGAAGCCCTGTTCTCGCCAGCCCGGCGCCTGCCGCTGTTCGAGGCGGTCTTCCACGATGCGATGATTTCCACGGATCGCTGGGAGTTCGGACAGGCGAAATTCCCCGCCCTCGCCCCGCGCCGCTTTGCCCTCGCCCTCCTGTACGGCACACCCACGCTCTGGCATCTCGACCGGCGGGAGCTGGCGCGGATCGCACCTCAGCTGCGCGCTGCCGAGACCGCTTTCCGCGCAGTTCACGGCACGGATGCGCCTGCTGCAATGACCGGCTTCGAATGGGTCAGCGATGACCGCCTGGTCCAGCGCACAAGCTTCGCCAATGGCCTGACGGTGACCGCGAACTTCTCCGGCGAGGTCCGTGGCGGGCTTGAGCCCGATTGCGTCCGGGCCGAGCGTGACGGTGAAAGCCAGATCGTCTGCCCGCCGAACTAGCACCGCCAAACTGGAACGCGCAGAACGCCGCATCGTCCTGCCGGCGCTCATCTGCTAATTATGTCGAAGAAACGCGAAAATCCGGAGCCTCTCATGATCGACCGCCGCACCCTTGTCCTGACCGGTCTGGCCTGCCTGGCGCTCGCCGGTCGCGCCCGCGCAGAGGATCACCCTGTCATGGTGGTCTACAAGTCACCGACCTGCGGCTGCTGTGGTGCATGGATCGAGCATGTCGAGGCGGCCGGTTTCCGGGTTGCGGTCCGCAACATGCCGGATGTGGTGCCGGTCAAGACCGAGTTCGGCGTGCCGCAGGCCTTGTGGTCCTGTCACACGGCCCGGATCGGCGACTATACGATCGAGGGACATGTCCCGGCCGAGGATATCCTGCGGATGCTGGACACCCGGCCGCAGATTGCCGGTATCGCGGTGCCGGGCATGCCGGCCGGATCGCCGGGCATGGAAGTCCCGGGCTATAGTGAACCCTATGATGTCTATGCCTTTTCCGGCGACAACCTGTCGGTTTTTGCCAGCCATGAGGGCTGAGGCGCCCTATTCCGGCAGGTCGTCGAACCGCACGCGCTCGCCATCCCAGATCAGCCGCATCCCGTCATAGCCGGGCCAGACATGCTCGGGCAGCGTGTCGACCAGAACGTCGTAATCCAGCGTGATGTGCATATTCGTCAGCACGCCGAAGCGGGCGCCAACCCGCTCCAGCGCGGCCAGGGCATCGTCGACGGTGAAATGGGTGGGATGCGGTTCGCGGCGCAGGGCATCGACAATCCAGCAGCCCACACCGTCCAGCAGCGGTACGCTCGCCTCCGGCAGGGCGTTGATGTCCGGCGAATAGGCGATGTCGCCGATCCGGAAGCCGAGCGAGCGGATCGATCCGTGCTCCTGGTCGACCGGAATGAGCGAAACCTCACCGCCCGGCCCGTTAATCGTCACCGGCTCGCCGAAATGCGGCATGTCGCGGCGATCGAGAATGGCCGGATAGCTGGAGCCCGGCGGTGTGTCGAATGTGTAGCCGAAACGCGACACCAATGTTGCTGCTGTGGGGCTGTCCATCCACACAGGGATGCGCTGACGTTGCAGGTATGCAAAGGCCCGCAGGTCGTCGATGCCGTGGGTCTGGTCGGCATGGTCATGGGTAAGGACGACACCATCGATCCGCGTCACCCGGGCCGACAACATCTGCTCGCGGAAGTCCGGCGAGGTGTCGATGACGACCCGCGTCACCGCCTCCCCGCCGTCCAGGTCGGCACGGGTGTGCGCCCGCTCCACCAGGGCAGAACAGCGGCGGCGGCGGTTGCGGGGATTGTTCGGATTGCAGTCGCCCCAGTCACCGTTTGCACGCGGCACACCGCCCGAGGATCCCGTGCCCAGCAGGGTTATCCGGACCAGGCCCGTCACGGTTTCACGATCCGGTCGAACAGGTTGAGCGCGGCTTGTGTAGTCCGGGTCGCGCACTCCTCGATCGTCCAGCCCTTCACCGTGGCAAGTCCGGCCGCAACATCGGGCAGGAAGGCCGGTTCGCAGCGCTTGCCGCGATGCGGCACGGGGGCGAGATAGGGGCAGTCGGTTTCCAGGATCACCCGGTCATCCGGCACCTCGTCGCGGAACACGGCCCGCACATCTTCGGCCTTCTTGAAGGTGACAATCCCGGACGCCGAAAAATACGCGCCCAGACGGGCGGCCCGGCGGGCCAGATCGGCACCGCCGGTATAACAGTGCAGCAAGGGCCGGAAGGCCCCCTTCCCCATTTCCTCTTCCAGAAGGTCCGCCATCGCCTCATCCGCTTCGCGGGTATGCAGCACGAGCGGCAGATCCGTCTGGCGCGCCGCCTCGATATGCGCTTTCAGGCTGGCGAACTGGTCCTCACGCGGGGAATAGCCGTAGTGGAAGTCCAGCCCCGTCTCGCCGATGCCGACGACCTTGGGATGGCGGGCGATCTCGATCAGTTCGCCGGCGGTGATGTCCGGCCGGTCCTTGGCGTGGTGCGGATGGGCGCCGATCGTACAGTAGATGTCGTCATGGGCCTCGGCGATGGCGGAGACGGCTTCGAAATCGCTCAGGCGGCAGCAGATCGCGATCATGCGCTCAACGCCCGCCGCACGGGCCCGTTCAATGACGGCGTCCAGATCGTCGGCAAATTGCTCGCCGTGAAGATTGACGTGTGTGTCGATGAACATGGCAGGTCTCAGGCGGTTTCCTTGCGCGCGGCATCCCGGGCGAGCGAGAGGGCTGCAAGCGCGCTCTGTTTCGGGTCGAGATAAAGTGCCTCGGCATCGCGGACAAGCGAACCAAGCTCCCGCCAGGCAGCAAGCCAGGCCGTCACATCCTCGCCATTGGCGGCGCGGCGGCGCGCCTGATTGCGCAGGGCGCCGGCAAGCGCCTCGTAGAACAGGCCGCGCAGATCCTCGCCGGCCTTGGTGGAAATCCGGTCGGCCAGACGGCGCATCTCCGGCTCACCCGCGGACCGCCCTTTCTCGACGATGGCTTCGACATCGCGGGCCAGACCGACGCCGCCAGAGACATGCAGGGACAGCGCCCGGCCCGGTGCGCCCGCAGCCAGCCTGGACGCAGCCAGCGCATCGCCGGCACCGGCATCGCTGATTCCGGCAAGCCACCCGGCTGTCGCCTCAACGGATGGCGCGCGCAGATCGAGACGGCGGCAGCGTGAACGGATCGTCGCCGGAAGGCGGCCCGGTGTATGGGTCACCAGAAACAGGACACCGCGTTTGGGTGGCTCCTCAAGAGTTTTCAACAAGGCGTTGGCGGCATTGGTATTCATCTCGTCGGCGCTATCGACGATACAGACACGCCAACCACCCTTGGCACCGGAACTCATCTCGAAAAAATGCGGCGCCCGGCGCGCCTCTTCCACGGTGATCTCGGCACGCCAGCGCTTGCGCTTCTCGTCCCATGGACGCCGCAGCAGCAGGAGGTCCGGATTGGCCTGGGCTTCCAGCAGCTTGCAGACAGGGTCCTGCGGGCTGGAACCGAGCGGGCCGCCCTCGTCCATCGGCGCGGCCCCGAGAACCCGGCGTGCGGCCCGCCAGGCGAAGCTGGCCTTGCCGACGCCGCGCGGTCCGGTGATCATCCAGGCGTGATGCAGGCGCCCGCTCTGCCAGGCTTTTGCAAAAGCCTGTTCTGCGGCCTCGTGGCCGAACAGGTCATAGCGCTCGCGCGGCGGCAGACAGCCCGGCTGGACGTCGGACCCGATGTCGGGATCCGTACTCATGCCGGGGCGCCGAGCCGCGTCTCGATGGCCTGAAGGGCCGCCGCGGCAACGGCATCCGCATCGGACCCCGCATCCAGCACAACGCAGCGCTCAGGCTCGCGCGCAGCGATATCCAGAAAGGCCTGGCGCAGGCGCGCATGAAAGTCCGCGTCGAAACGCTCAAAGCGTGTCGCATCCTCGCCGCGCGCGACCGTCCGCTCCAGCCCGGTCCGCGGGTCGAGATCGAGCACCAGGGTCAGATCCGGCCGGAAATCGCCCAATGCGGCGCCATGAAGCTGACGGATACGGTCGAGCGGAACGCCACCTGCCGTGCCCTGATAGGCCATGGTGGAATCGGCAAAGCGGTCGGAAATCACCCAGGCACCCCGGGCCAGCGCGGGCTCGATCAACCGTTCGACATGATCCACACGGGCGGCATACATCAACAGCGCTTCGGTGACCGGGGACCAGCGATCCGTCGCGCCCTTGAGCAGGATGTCGCGCAAGACTTCGGCGCCGGGCGTGCCGCCGGGCTCCCGGGTGACGACCACATCCAGGCCTTTTGCCGCAAGAGCGGCCTGCAAGGCCTTGATCAGCGTCGTCTTGCCGGCGCCCTCGCCGCCTTCAAGTGTGATGAACTTGCCCCGCACGCCAATCAGCCCCGGATCATGTGGACAAGTGCAGCCCCGATACGGCCCATCAGCCCCTTGCGGGGAACGTCATTCGCTGCGACCAGCGGGAAATCCTGCGGCTCCATGCCGGGCGCTTCGACGGTCAGCGTGGCGATGACATCGCCTTCCACGATCGGCGCGGAAACGGGGCCGTCATAGTTCACCGAAACCGTCATGTCGCGGCGGGCCCGGCGATGCAGGCCGACGGCAATGTCCTCATCGACACGAAGCGCGACGGTGGACGCCGTGCCCATGAAGACCTCGGCTTCATGCTCGACGGTGTCACCGGCCGCGAAAAGATCGTAGACGCCGTAATCGGTCAGCGCCGCGCGCATCATGCGTTCGGCCTCGGCGGCGCGGGCCGCATTCGAGTCCATGCCGTTGAACACGATAATACGGCGTTCGCCATCGCGTTCGGCAGACCCGACGAGGCCATAGCCGCTGTCTTCCGTATGGCCGGTCTTCAGACCGTCAGCACCCGAAAACACGCCCAGCAGCGGGTTGCGATTATACTGGCGGATGCCGTTATAGGTGAATTCCCGTTCGGCCCAGATGCCATAGAAATCCGGGTGATCGCGGATCAGGATTTGGGCAATGCGGGCAAGGTCTTCCGCGCTGACCATGTGGCCGGGATCAGGCCAGCCGGTCGCATTGGCAAAATGCGCGTTCTCCAGGCCCAGTTCACGGGCACGCTGGGTCATCATGTCGGCAAAGGCCGCCTCGCTGCCGCCGATCGCCTCGGCCAGAACGATGCAGGCATCATTGCCGGACTGGATGATGACACCGCGCAGCAGGTCCTCGACCCGCGCCCGGCTGTTCACGTCCAGGAACATGGTCGACGACCCCGAAGCCGCGCCGCCGCGGCGCCAGGCCTCTTCGGAGACGGGCAATTCGTCATCCAGCGACAGCGAGCCCGACTCGATAGCCTCGAGCGTCATCAGCACCGTCATCATCTTGGACATTGAGGCCGGCGGCATGGGCTCGTCGCCATTTTTCGAGAACAGGATCGTGCCGGTCTCGAAATCCATGATCACCGCATGGCTGGCATCGGTCTCATAGGTGTTCTGGGCGACGGCCGGTGCGGCTGCAACCGGAATGGCGAGAAGAAGAATCGCAAGAAGACTGCGCACGGAGGAACTCCCTGGCCGGAATCAGATGGGGCGGCTTGGCAACAGGAAGCATCAAAGCGCGGCAAGACCATGGCGTCCAGCGTCACGGACGCAGCAGGCTCAGTCGAGGGCGACGATCCGGGCGCCGAAAACGCCCCAGTCGGCCAGGCTGGCCCGTGCCGCATCGGCGCCGCTGCGATCGGCCCAGCGTCCGAAGAAGACCCGGTATATCGGGCCATGGTCGGACTGGCCGGGCTCGACCCACACCTCGCCCGCTCCGGCGACACGCCGGACCAGCCGGTCGGCATTGTCCGCATCGCTGAAAGCCCCGAGCTGCAGCGTCACATCCCGTCCCGCGCGGACCGGGATGTTCTCGACGGCAGCTACGGTCTGCGCTGTGGCCGGGCTGGATGGTTGCATGGCGGGCGCGGCGGCCGGCGGCGCGCCGGCGACCCGGACATTGCGCTGAGGCGGCGGCGCGTCGGGATGGGCCGGGCCGAGATAGCGGACCCGTACGCGGGCAAGGCCCGAGCCGACATAGTCGAGCTCGGTTGCCGCGGCCCGTGACAGGTCGATAATCCGGTCGTCCACGAAGGGGCCGCGATCATTGACGCGAACGATAATGCTGCGCCCGTTCTCCAGATTGGTGACTTCCGCGATCGAGGGAATCGGCAGGGTCGTGTGCGCGGCCGTCATCGCGTACTGGTCGAAGACTTCGCCATTAGCCGTTGGCCTTCCATGGAAATTTGGACCGTACCAGGACGCAATGCCGGTGCGGTCATAGCGATCGTCGCGCTGCGGTCTATAGGTCCGGCTTCCCACGCGATAGGGGTTGCCGACCTTCTGGTGACCGCTGTCTGTCGCAATCAGTCCTGCCACATCGATATCGACCGGCGTCGCTGTCCCGCTCGTCTGTGGCGGTGTAGACGGTACCGAAGCCGGATAGCTGGAATAGCGTTCGGGCGAGGATGCACACGCTGCGAGCGACGCAGCGGCGAGGCCAACAAGAGCGAGAGACAGTCTGGACAAGGCTGAACCGGATTTCCGCTGACGAAGTTCCTGCGAGATTATCCCGGATTGGTGAAGGGAGGGTAACCCTGTTTCATGTCGCGACTGTCTTGGGCAGGCTCCTCGGCTGCCATGCGTTCTGCATCCGCACTTGCACTGCAGAACGCATCGCCGTTATCTGCACGGGACCGGAGGGGTGGCAGAGTGGTCGATTGCGGCGGTCTTGAAAACCGTTGAACCGCGAGGTTCCGGGGGTTCGAATCCCTCCCCCTCCGCCATACCCACCCAGGGTCCCTCTATGACCCGATATCGCCGCCGATCACCGCACACCACCATGCGGTATAGCGAACCGCCGTTTCCACGCTATTGTCCGATACTTCCGTGCCCAGACCGACAGCGCGGTAGCTTTCGACCAGATCAAGACCTCCCTTTACGTCCGAGCGAACGACCTCTTCTGATGAAACCGGCCGTCCGCGCCTTGCCGTCCTCCCGGTCGGTTGACGCCAAATATGAGCCAACAGCTTAGCCTTTCCCCAGAGCGGAAATGTTCTGGGCAGAACGTGACAGCGGGACAAGACTTGTAAAAATCTCGATCCGGCCGCTCGCTTTATCCTTTTGCAACGGGGCGGCTGGATCGAGAAGGCTGCCTGGGCAGAAGCCTCAGCCGAGAAGCGGGTAGTCCGTGTAACCCTGCTCGCCACCCACATAGTATGTGGCGGTGTCGGAAGGAGCCAAGGCGGCGTCGCGACGGAAGCGTTCGGGGAGATCAGGGTTGCTGATGAAGAGCGTTCCGAACGTCACCGCATCGGCCAGACCGGTGGCTATCGCCCGTTCGGCAGTGTCGCGATCATATCCAACGTTCACGATGAACTTACCGGTAAACCGCTTTCTTGCTTCGGGTGCCAGCAGCTTGAGACCGTCCGGAAGCTGGGCCGGCTCCATGAAGTGGAGCATCCCTACCTTCCTCGCCTCAAGGGCTTCGACGGCAAACATGTACGTGCCTTCCAGGTCGCTATCGCCCATGTCGTTATAGGGGATGCGGGGCGAAAGCCGGACGGACACGCGGGATGGCCCAAAGACCCGGATGGCGGAATCGGTCGCTTCGAGCAGGAAGCGGGCGCGGTTCTCGATCGGCCCACCATAGGCGTCGGTTCGTTTGTTGGGCCCGTCTTCAAGGAACTGAGCCGGCAGATAGCCATTGGCACCATGCACCTCCACACCGTCAAAACCCGCAGCCTTTGCTGCGCGTGCGGCCGTCTCATAGTCCAGGATCGTGCTTTGGATCTCCTCCAAAGTCATCGCCCGGGGAGTGACGGCAGGCTTCGGTCCTTCGGGCGTGAAGACCTGGCTGTCAAAGGGTACCGCCGATGGCGCGACGGGCAGGGCACCGCCGTGAAAGTCCGGATGTGACGCCCGGCCCGTATGCCAGAGTTGCGCGAAGATGAGGCCGCCGGCCTCGTGCACGGCATGGGTGACCTTTCGCCATCCTTTAATCTGGTCTTCGGTGTGGATCCCGGGCGAATTCGTCCAGCCGATCGCTTGCTCGCTGATCTGCGTGCCTTCTGTGATGATCAGGCCAGCCGTGGCGCGTTGGGCGTAGTAGTGTGCGGTCAGTTCATTCGCGACGCGGTCGGGCGACCTGCCTCGCGACATGGGAGCCATGAAGACGCGGTTCTTGAATTCGAACGCGTCGGTTTTCAGCGGGGACAGTAGTTTCAGGTCGGTCATTTGACACTCCAGTTAATCTGGACGTCTAGGTATAACTTGTAGACCAAGTGTCAATTAGGAACCATAAGGTGACTTGGTAGGGCTGAGGTAACCTGACATCCGACCCGCCGGGTCCTAGTCCGTACGATTCCCCACCTGGACGCCGCCGAAAGCGTCGTCCGATTGTCGATCATCGAAGGCCTCGCGTGCCGCATCGACCTCCGCGAGATTGTCCAGCGTCCACTGGTGCAATGCGCCCAGCGGCTTTTGTAGGCTGCGTCCCAGCGGAGTGATCTCGTACTCGACGGCCACCGGTGAGAGGGAGACGACGCGACGGTTGACCAACCCGTTGCGTTCAAGCCGGCGGAGACATTGTGTCAACGCCTTCTGGCTAACGCCCTCCAATCGCCTGCGAATTACGTTGAACCGATGCGGCCGAGCGGACAGGATCGCCAATACCATTGCCGACCATTTGTCGGCGATCTGATCGAAAACGCCCCGGCTGCGGCAGTCCGACGAGAAGCAGATCGATTCCAGTTCCATGGAGGCGTACACCTAACGTTTCATCCAAAATCAGTATTTAACGCGCCCTAGTATACATTGTAAACTTTTGTATCTCGGAGCTCCGCTCGTATCTGGAACGTCGAGTTCCTGCCGAGATCAGCACTTGTACTCTCATACCGACGGACTCCCCGCTGATGCCTAACGCGTTAAGCTGCCTGCTCCGGTGGAGGGAGCGTCAGCTCTCGCCGGAAGCCGCCCTTCAACGGGCGAGACCGGAATGACGGCTTGGTCCCAGTTATTGCCGTTTGATTAAGCGGTCGCGCAGGTTTGCCAGACCGGCAGATCCAAGGAGCAAGTGCATGGCGGTAATCCGCCGACGAAACGGAAATACCCCGTCAAACGCCCGAAATGGGCGCCGTTAGCCACCCAAATGCCGCAGAAACCCGCCGATAACCGCACAACACGAAGTATCTTCATGATCGTCAAAGGGTTATGACAATGTCGTAGTGCTCATCTTTATCGGGCGCGGCCCGCCATTGTCTCGATCTCACGGCGATTTGCTTCGCAGATGCCTCCGATGGGGCGGCGCGCCGCCGCGCTTGCGAACCCAGTGATCGATATCAGTTCGTCGAGCACCGCCACCAGGCTCACTACCCTTCCTGACCCGCATCCAGCGCTGCAATGTCACGTGCCACGCCCGGCATGTGGGGCTCGATCGATCGCAGGGTTTCCAGGGCCGCCTCCCGCTGACCCGATGCGAGTTGCGCCCGTGCAAGACTATAGCGGAATTCGGCAAGTTCCGGTGCCGCGGCAATGGCGGTCTCGGCGTCCTGCAAGGCCGTAGCCGCCAGCTGGGCATTGGCCCCATGCCTGAGCACCAGATCGGCCCGCAGGCGTGCGCGTAGCGACAGGATGAAGGCCTGGCTCTCGTCCGGTTCGACGGCGGACAGCAAGGCGATCGCCTGCTCAAGATTGGTTCGTGTGGGCGCTTCGCTAAGTTCAAGCGCTGAGAAATAGGCGCGCGCAGCCGGGTCGTTCTGAAGGTCCGCACGCCGCAGGCGACGATCGCTCTCCAGGGCAGCCTGAACATCCAGGGCGAAGTGATCCAGTACTCGCCCCATCGACGCGTCAGCCAGCCCGTAGCGCGCCGTATGGAGTATCCGGGCGTCACGAACTGAAACCAGCCGGAGATCGACAGATCCGGCATCTCCGCCCTCACCGCCGGTAACCCGCATATCAACGAGATAGTCCGCACCGGCTTGCCGGGCCTGATCCGCGACACTGCCCTGGGCTTCTGAAAGCGCGATCAGGCCATGAACCCGCTGCAGGCGCGACAGGCGGGACGTCAGGTCGCGGTTGATCTCATTCCGCCGGATGCGTTGTTCGGGCGTTGAGCGCGCAAAGGATCCGGTGTCGAGCACGATGACGCGAGCATCACGTTCCGATGCGCTGCTGGCCTTGTTCCAGATTCCGGTCGCGAGCCCGGCGCATATCAGCAGCATACCGGCCAGGCCTGCGGCGATCCGCAGGACGAGCCTGGAGTTCGCCGGCGCCGGCATGGCCGTCGCGGGCTGCGAGGCGACAGCGAGCCTGTAACCTCTGGCATGAACGGGCCGGATGAGGTCGTCCGGTGCGCCGGTCTCCTTGAGCGCGCTGCGGACAAGGCGGGCACGCTGCTTGAGTGTCTCGCGAGTGACAGAATGCCCCCAGACAGCCGCTTCGATCTCCGAAAAGGCAACCGGTTCCGGGCTTCGCTCGCTGAGAAGTGCCAGCAGTTTGAACGAGAGATCCGGCAAGCTGACGGCTTTGCCGCCCCACTCCGCAGTCATCGCGACCGGATCAAGCCGCAACACGGGGATGCCTGTGCCATGGGTGTCAGCCCCTACCATTTTTCACCCTTTTTCACCCGTATTTGCTGTCGCGTCGCGGCATCTCGTGAAAGCGCTCGTCCGGACCGGCGATAGAGTCGGATTGCTCGAGAGAATAGGCAGGGAAGCACCTCATGGATACTCGAATACTTCACAACGCAGTGATCGCCGGCGGGCTGGTTTGTGCGCTCAATGCCGCGGCATCGGGGGATGAAGGATGCACCGCTTCGACAGGCATGATGGAGCCGCAATACTTTGCGACCCTGCCCTTCCGCGAAACTCCGTTCGCCCCGCAGCGCGGCATTCATCCCATGACGGCCGAAATGGCGGCCAACCGCAATCATTACCGGTTCGACTATGACGGGTGCGGCCGCGTGACCTGGATCCGGTTCCGCCTCGGCGAGACGGTTCGCGGCCTCAATGATACGGCGAACTACTATCACCACGCGCCACAGGTCGAGGTTCAATACCGGGACGGTCAGGAAATCAGGCGCTTCTTCGATCGTCATGGCAACGGCATCCGCAGCGACGGCGATGTCTTCACGGAAGTCTACACACTCGACGAGCACGGTTATCCGGAACGGCTCGATTTCTTCGACGAGGATGGCCAGCCTGCAGCCAACAGCTGGGGCGTGGTCCGCTATGAATGGCTGCGCCGCGAGGACGGCGTTGTCGTGGAAACGCGTCATGCGGCGGACGGCAGCCTTCTGCCGCTGCGCCCGGGCCTGCCATTCTACACCGTCCATTTCCACTATGGCGCGGATGGCTGGCTTGCCGTCATGCGAAACGTCGACGCCGAGGGTAATCCGGTCGTGAATGAACTGAATGCCGCCCAGGACAGGCTGGAATACACCGCCGCCGGCGATCTTCTGTCCTGGAATGTGCTGGATGCCGAGGGTCGGCCCGCCGAGGGTAATGGCCCCGCCGTCGCCCATGGCATCATCGAGCGGGACGCATACGGCTATGAAAGCGTTGAACGATATGCCGACGCGTCGGGTGCCGCGATGCACAGCGCCTATGGTTTTGGGTATACACGCGCCAGCTATGACCGTTTCGGAAACCGCATCGAACGGGCCAATTACACCCTCGACGGTGCTCATTTGCAGGCGCGCGCTGACGGCTATGCCGGATATCGCATGGAGTTCGATCCCACGGGACTAATGCGAACAAGCCTGGAGCTGTTCGACGAAACCGGAGCGCCGGTCGCGCGTGCCGATCAGGGCTGGGCGCGCACGGAGTTCGATCATGACGCAGACGGGAATGTCATCGAGATCCGCTATCTCGACACGGATGGCGCTGTCATTGCCCGGCACGACACCGGCTATGCCCGGGTGCTTCAGACCTATGACGGCCGCGGCCGCCTGATCGCGCGCGAGTATGTCGATGCGGCTGGAAATCCGGTTGAGGATCGGCAGACCGGTGTCGCTCGCATCGCCTACATCTATGGCGAGTTCGGGTTCGCTGACGCTGTCCAGCGTTTCGACCTCAATGGCGAGGTGCTGGCGCCATGACGCGGCGAGGCTTGAACTCCTCCCGCCTGGCGATATCCGCTGTTTCGCTTGCTCTCGGCGCGACCGGCATAGCGGTCTGCCAATCGAACCCGGATACTCCGGATGTGGCCGAAATCGCGCTGGAGACGCTTCAGGAGATGACCGGCGTGCCCGGAATGGCGCTGGCGGTTGTCGCCGCAGATGGACGCGAACTCCATGCCGAAGCCGGGATCGTCGACCTGCAATCTGGCACTGCTGTGGAGCCGCGGACGCGTTTCAGAATCGGCAGTATTTCAAAGCCGGTCACAGCGGTGCTTGTCGGCCGGGAAATCGATGCCGGCCGCCTGCAACTCGACCAGCCGATCGAGCTCTACCTCCCGGACCTGCCGGCGTCCCTGCGCCAGCTGACGCTAAGGCAATTGCTCGCCCACACGTCGGGCCTGCCGCACTACGGCGTGGAACGCGCGACGCTCGGCCAGGAACACTATGACCGGTCACGCGATGCATTTTCCCTGTTCCAGGACAGGGCCGGCAATAGCGAGCCCGGCGCGGAGTACATCTACTCGAGCTATGGCTACACGGTGATTGCAGCCGTTCTGGAAACCGTGACGAACACGCCCTTTCCTGAACAGATGGCCGCAGGCTTCCCGCGCGATGACGGTCCGCGAGCGGATTGGGGCACGTATCGCCTGACAGGCAATCTGTTTGAGTTCTCGCAGGGCCGCCCGCAAGCGGTTCCGCCCCATGACTACAGCTATACCTGGTCGGGCGGCGGTTTGACCGCGAGTGCGCTGGGGCTCGCCCGGTTCGGACAGAACTTTGCTGCGGGGCACCTGGTTTCAGCGTCGACTCTGACAGAGATGACAACGCCTGGCCGAGTGGCCGATGGAAGCCTGATCGAGACCTCGGGCTCCCGGATCGGTTTGGGCTGGCGCCTTTCCGAGTCCCCTTGGGGAGAACGGGTTTGGCATCACTCCGGCCTTTCTCCGGGGGGACGCTCTGCGCTGGTTGTCTTTCCCGATAGCGGGCAAGCCGTCGCGCTTCTGACCAATTCTGCCTGGACGTCGGCGATCGAAGCCACAGCGATGACGCTTGCTCGGGCCAGCGACAGTATCCCGGCACTCGAACCCTTCGCGGACTGCAGCTTGTTCGAGGGTGAGGTCACGATCGGCTTCGAAGAAGAGACGGCAAGCGCGCGATCGCGTGCCATGCAGTCCGGAGAGATATGCCGTGTCACACTCGCTGTCAGAGGCAGGCTGCAAACCTGGTTCAATGGCTTTGACCAGTCCGACACCGATCACATGGTTCTGCTCGTGCGTGGTCAGATCGGCGACGAGATCGAGGCGATGCTGGTTACACCTGTCGGTGTTTTTCCTGTCGCAGGAATGCTTGATGGTGTGCTTGAAGCCGCAATCGGCTCGCGGGAAATCGTGATCCATATCCGGCAGGAGTGATACCTGCGCCGAACCCTTGTCGCGATCCTTCAAGACAGACCGGCGTGGCATGCGCTAGACGCCCGGATCGATTTTGCAACACCGGAGCCTCGCATGATCTTTCGCTACACCATTCTCTATGTCGACAACGTCGCCGCATCGATGACCTTCTACGAAGCCGCTTTCGGACTGGAGCGGAATTTCCTGCATGAGGGCGGGGATTATGGCGAGCTGAAAACCGGCGAGACGCGCCTGGCCTTTTCCTCGACGGCCCTGATGCGGCAGCTCGGCAAGTCGCCGAAAAAGCCGGACGCCGATGCGCCGGTCTTCGAACTGGCCTTCGAGACGGACGATGTGGCGGCCGCCCTCGTCTGCGCCGTCAAGGCCGGCGCCACGCTGAAGCAGGACGCGCGCGAGGAGCCCTGGGGCCAGATCACGTCCTATGTCAGCGATCCGGACGGCTATCTGGTGGAGATCTGTTCTCCGGTCCAGTTGCCCAGCGCCGGCTGAGATATCAACGCAAGACGGCGCGGATCCCGGCGCAGGCTGGCCGGCGTCGCGCCGAACCAGCGCAGGCATTCGCGCGTCATGTGGGCCTGGTCGGCATAGCCGCTTTCACCGGCAATGTCGGCGAGCGTGCATGCAGACGCCAGGCGTTGGGCCGCGCTGCGCGCCCGCGCCAGCAGGCGCCAATAGTCCGGCGCAGGCAGATCGAATTCGCGAAACCGCCGCTGCAGGGTGCGTTGCGATACGCCGGCCGCTGCGGCCACGGATCGAAGGCTGGCACCCGGCCGGGTCAGCGCCCTGATCGCATCGCCGAGATCTTCGGGATCGCGCCGGGCTTCGGCGAGGATGTTCACCGCCTCCCCGGGCTGTCTTGCGATGGCATCCAGGACACCCGGGTCGAGTTGCGAACCGGGACGAAGCCGGAAGCCCGTGATGCGTGTTCCCGCTGTCAGGCGAGCCTGGCGCGGCACGAGGTCGTGATCGGTCAGAATGATGCGCGGCGGCCCGCCCTGCGTCTCGATCACGAGGACGTCGCGGCAACCATCGGGATAGACAGGCGCGTCATCGTCGCCAGCCGCGGTGAACGCCCATTTTTCATATCCGTGCGAAGCCATCATCCGGCGGGGAGTAGCAAGCATTGCACAGACTGCCTAGACCATAAGCGCGTCCGCGTCGGCGCGCTTTGCCGCCTGGTGTTCGTGTTCGTCCGGCCCACGCTCGCCGTAATAAATTATGCCGCAATATCAGCAGGAAACAGCCCGAACTTGACCCGGTTTTAAGCTTGGCCGCGGATGTCTGGCAGCTGCACAAGCGCGGGACTGACGGGATATGGGGCTTACCTCCAACGAGGAGCTGATCGCAGCGCACGAGGATTTCGCGCAGGGCGTGCCGGGCGGATGCCGCACCGTCTTCCGCTTCGACGCGCTTTGTGACCTGCGCCTGCTTCGCCGCAAACTGGAGGGAATCCAGTTTATTGGCTGTGACCTCTCGGGCGGCCGCTTTGCCGAAAGCGACCTGCGCTTTGCGTCGTTCTACTGCTCACGGCTTGAGCAATGCGACTTCCGGGGCAGCGACCTGACCCGTGCCGACCTCCGGGGCGTATCCCTGCGGGGAACGCGCCTCAACGGCGCTCGGCTCGACGAAGCCGATTTCCGGAGCGCGGAGTTGGCCCGGATTGACGAAGAAGAGCGTTTCGTTCGCCATATCGTCCACAGTGACCGCCAGACGCATGACGGAGCGGACGGCCTGGTCGCCAGCGTGGATTTTTCACACTGCTCGCTGAAAGGCGCCCGTCTCAATGGTGCGCGGCTTCAGGGGGCTGACTTTTCGGACGCGATCCTGTCGGAAGCCGATCTCAGTGGTGCCAACCTTCTCGGTGCCCGTTTCGACGGTGCCATCATGACTGGCGTAGCCCTTGCGAACACCCGGCTGGACGCCAACGCGCTGTCAGGCGCGTTGCAGGATCCGACATCGAAGGCGCACGACGCGCGGCCCGGCCTGCAGGACCGTATCCGGGCCGGCAATCTGTGGACGCTGACACATGGGTGCGAGGGAGAAGTCCCCCGCTTTGACGGTGAAGACCTACGGGTTTGCGGCCGGGATTTTTCCGGAACCGCCCTTGCCGGCGCCTCCTTCCGGAACTGTTGCGCTGTCGGGGTGCCGTTCACCGGCGCCCGGCTGATCGGAGCGGTCTTTGACGGCGCTGACTTGCGCGATGCCGATTTTACTGGCGCCGACCTGCGCGGCGCGTCCTTCCGGAACTGCAAGCTCGCCCATGCGCGTTTTTCCGGCTGCGACCTTCGCAGCCTGGAAGGATCGGGCGGACGCCGCTTTGCTCCGCGTTTCGATGACAGCGCCCCGGAGCTTGCCTGGTTTTCCCGTTGCGAGACCGACGCACGCGTGCGCCAGCAGGGCCAGATTTTCATCGCGTCGTGAAACCGGGCCTATCCGGCTTCCCAAGCGGCCCGCACATGCTAATCTCCCGGGGTATTCCAAAGAGGAAATCGTCCCGTGAAAAAGCTTGCTACCGGCGTCCTGATCGCCCTGACTGCCCTTTCGCTTGCTGCCTGCAACACGATCCGCGGGATCGGGCAGGATGTCGAACGCGCCGGCGAGGCCGTCCAGGACGCCTCGAACTAGGCACGGCCGGCAGGCCGATACGGTTTTCGCACGGTTTTTGGGATGGGGTGTGGAACCCTTTCCTGCACTTATGCGTATCTCCTGCACATGTTCTGCAAATGGAGATTGTTGCGATGAAAAACCTTGTGATCGGCCTTCTTCTTGCCCTGACCACGCTTTCGCTGGCCGCCTGCAACACTGTTCGTGGTGCCGGACAGGATGTCGAGGACGCGGGTGAAGCCGTCCAGGACGCCGCGGACTAACAAGCAGCGCTAGTCCAGGAAGTCCCAGCTGTCAGCGCCGTCAAAGTGCCGGACCCGCAGATGCGAAATCTGGTCAGGGTCCAGCATGGCGGCGTTGACGGCCATACGCGTCTCTTCCGGCTTCTGGCCGCCGGAACCCGCGGACAGGTTTTCCCAATGCGTCGTGCAGCCGCAATGCCGGCATGACACGAAGGCGAGCATTGCCTCGCCGTGCGTGTAGCGGATCCTGTCGGCGGGATTTCCATGCACGCTGATCTCGGCCAGGCTCGCATGCGCCCAGAGCGCACCGCTTCGCCGGCAATAGGAGCAGTTGCAGCGGGTCAGCCATTGTGGCTCGGCGTTCAGCGTCCAGCCCACGCGCCCGCAATGACAGTGACCTTCGTAAGGCACGGCTAGGCCCCCGGGTCCCGTGCGGCCTGGCCCGGTGCACCGCCGATACGGCGCTCCAGCCGGTCTGCGAACCAGCTGATGATGGACTGCCAGAGCGCGTCCTTCAGCACCAGGCCTTCCACCTCCCCGTCGAGATTGGGATTGTCATTGACCTCGATGACAAAGACGCCGCGGTCATTCTGCTTGAGGTCGATGCCGTAAAGCCCCTGCCCGATCATGCGCGCAGCCTTCACCGCGACCTCGATGACCTCGGCCGGGGCCTCCTCCACGGCGACGGTTTCCGAACCTCCCTCGGTGACCTTGCCGCCCTCGCCATGCTTGATGATCTGCCAGTGGCCGCGCGCCATCTTGTACTTGCAGGCATAGAGGGGTTTGCCATCCAGTACGCCGACGCGCCAGTCATAGGCGGTGGGCATGTATTCCTGGGCGATGATCAGGGCCGTGTCCTTGAACAGCGCTTTTGCGCGCTCCTTGAGCTCGGCTTCACTCGAAACCTTGTGGACAGAGCGGCTGAAGGAGCCATCCGGCGCCTTGAGCACGACCGGGCTGCCCAGCCGCTCGATCAGCCCGTCCAGGGATTGGTTTTCGTCCAGCACTTCGGTGCGCGGACACGGCACACCGCCAAGCTCCATCAGCTCCTTCAGGAAGACCTTGTTGGTGCAGCGGATCATTGAGGCCGTGTCATCGATGACCGGCATGCCTTCCTGCTCTGCACGCCGTGCGAACCGGTAGGTGTAATTGTCGATCGCCGTCGTCGCCCGGATAAACAGCGCGTCGTATTCGGCCAGGCTGGACAGGTCGTTGGGACCGATGGGGGCAACTTCAACGCCCATTTTCGCAGCAACCGCCGCGAGGCGTTTCAGCGAGGCCGGGCTTGAGGGCGGCAGAGCTTCCTTTGGGTCGGCCAGTACTGCCAGGGACCAGCGCGCCGGCACCCGGTCCTTCTGGGCCGTCCAGGCCCGGCCCGTATGGGCATCCAGGCTCTCGAGGAAAAAGTCCCGCGCCTCGCCTTTCAGCGTGTTGGGCGGGACCGGACGGATACGTTCGATCCGGCCGCCCGGATTGAGGCTCACCTCAAGCACGGGAACCCGGAACCAGTCGAACAGCAGGCGCCCGAACCGTTTCAGTCCCGGTTCACGCACACGTCCGAAAGCCACAAGGAGCGAACCGGCCGGGATATCCCGCCCTTCGGTCTCCCGCGCCAGGGCCGCATCGAGTTCCGGCAATGCCTGGGCGTAGAGCGTCTTGCGCGACAGCTCGACCATCGACTGGGCCGTCGGCACGATCCGGTGCCCGCGCGCCTCGGCCAGCAGCGACGCGTAGTAGCCGTTGGACTGATAGGCATAGGAGCGGGCGAGGTTGATGATGTTGGGACGGCGCGACATGAAGAGCCGCGGGTTCGCCAGATAGTCCCGCACACGCAGAACCTTGTGCGGCGTTTCGTGCTGCGCCACGTCGGTGGCGTGTTCGACGAGAATGAGCCAGTCGCTCACGAGATCGGTGTCTCCCGGGTCCGTGCCGGCTCCAGAGGTTCAAGGAGCGCTTCGAGTTGCAGGGCCGCTTCGCCGTCCTCGTAATAGGCCGGACGCCGCTCACGCAAGCAAAATCCTTCGCGTTCATAGAGCCGGCGTGCAGCCGGATTGCTCTCCCTGACCTCAAGGCGCAGCGCGCGCAGTCCTTCACACAGAGCCAGCTTGCGCGCGGCGGCGATCAGGGCGCTCGCCGCCCCTCGTCCGCGCGCGTCGGGATGGACCGCCAGCGAATAAATCCGCCCGGTGCGGCCGCCGCGCCGCAGGCTCAGCGCCAGGTAGCCGGCGCCTTCGTCCGCCAGGAAAAAACGGGTCCGGCCACCCTTCAGCATCCGGGCGAGGTTGCGACGCGGAAAGCGGTCACGGTCGAAGCTGGCGGCTTCGATCGCGTCGATTGCCGGGAGATCGCCCGGACCGGCTTCGCGGACGGCTACCGCTTCCATCGAATGGCGTAGAGGTCGAAGCGGCGATCGCGCAGATTGCGGACGGTGCCTTCCTGGCGCGCCCAGTCGAGATCGGTCAGATCGAGATCGGCAATCGACACCGTCTCGACATTTTCCGAACATTCCTCGGCGATCCCGTCGCGGGCAAAGTTGAAGTCGCACGGCGTCAGGATGCAGGATTTGGCGTACTGGATGTCCATGTTTTCCACACCCGGCAGATTTCCCACATTGCCGGACATTACGACATAGCACTGGTTCTCGATGGCCCGGGCCTGGGAGCAGTAACGCACCCGCATATAGCCCTGCCGGTTATCGGTGCAGAACGGTACGAAGAAGAGTTTCGCGCCTTCATCCGCCAGCTTGCGGGCGAGCTCGGGGAATTCGCTGTCATAGCAGATCAGGATGCCCACCGGGCCGCAATCGGTCTGGATCGTGCCGATCTGGTCGCCACCCTTGATATTCCACCAGTGACGTTCGGACGGTGTCGGGTGGATCTTCTCCTGGGCGTGAACGGAACCGTCGCGCAGGAAGACATAGGCGACATTCTGGATGTCGCCGTCATCTGTACGTGTCGGGTGCGAGCCGCCGATGATGTTGATGTTGTAGCTGATCGCCATCTGCCGCATTTCCTCGACAAAGCGCGGCGTGTACTCGGTGAGCCGTTCGATCGACTGGGCATGCGTCAGACGCGTCTCCTCCAGCGCGAGGAGCTGGAGGGTGAAAAGCTCGGGGAAGACAACGAAGTCGGAGCGATAATCCGAGGTCACCGAGACGAAGTATTCGATATTGCCGATGAATTCCTCGAAGCTCGACACGCGCCGCTGCTGGAACTGGACCGTGGCGACGCGCACGACGTCCTTCGATCCCGGCGGCGCGCTGTCGCTCTTGGTCTGCTCGATCGCATAGGGATTGCGCCAGACCATGTGGGTGGCATAGCCGCCCGACTCCCGGTCCGACGGCAGATAGGCCTTGAGCACACCGATCGGCTCGAACCCCATGCGGGTCTGGAAACGGATCACCGGGTCGGCGACTTCCTGGGCCATCACGGCGGCGAGATAGGCCCGGGGCGTCGAATACTGTTTCCGGCGGCGTTTCCAGTGCGGCATCCGGCCGCCGAACACGATGCCCTTCAGCTCCATCCGCTCGGCCAGTTCGCGCCGGGCATCATAGAGGCGCTGGCCGATGCGCAGGCGGCGGCGGTCCGGATCGACACAGATTTCCATGCCATAGAGCCAGTCACCCTTGGGATTGTGCCGCGAGGCATAGCCATTGCCCGTGATCGCATCCCAGGTGTGCGGCGACAGCGCAGCGGCTTCGTCGATGATGAAACTGGCGGCATAGCCGACGACCTCGCCCTCATACTCGACGACGACCTGTCCTTCGGGAAAATTGATGAGCTGGCCCTGGATCTCGCTTTCCGAATAGGCCCCCATGACGGGATAGACCTTGCCGGAAAGGGCAACGATGCCGGGAATGTCCTGCAAGGTGGCATTGCGGACATTGAGGGCGGAGCGGGATGTGTGGCGGGGCATGGGACCGATCGATCTGCTGTCTCCTTCAACTGGTCTCAAGCCGGTGCCGGCGTCAAGCCATCCGGCATTCAGGCCGCACGACAGCCTGACATCCTCATCACGATCGCGTGGACCGGGAAGACGCGGCGCGTTTGCGCCCTATTATCAGGATCAACAACACCAGCTGTGGACCGAAGCCATGTTTTTCTATCGCAAACCCAAACCCTGGCAGGGGCGCGAAGCGGACGTGACGCCGCGTGCGCTCTACATCAACCGGCGGCAGATCATGGCGGCCGGTGGCGCCGCTGCGGTGACCGGCCTGGTCGGTTGCGGCGGGGCGGAGACCGAAGCCTCCACGAGCGCTGCGACCACGGCTTCCAGCACAGCCGCGGCCCGTCAGCCGGCACCGGTTTCAGGCGGGCTGCAATACGCCGAGACCGGCTACAGCGTTCCCGATCCGCTCACCCCCGTCGATGCCGTCACCGGCTACAATAATTTCTACGAGTTCGGCGTCGACAAGTCGGACCCTGCCCGCCACGCGCATGAAATGTCGGTCGATCCCTGGTCGATCGAGGTCGACGGGCATGCCGGACGAACGGGACGTTTCGCGCTGGAAGACGTCGTCGATTTCGGCGCTCTTGAGGAACGCATCTACCGGCTGCGCTGTGTCGAGGCCTGGTCGATGGTGATCCCGTGGATCGGCGTGCCGCTGGCCAGCGTGCTGCAGCAGTTCGAACCGACCGCGGACGCGCGCTATGTCGCCTTCGAAACCTATCTCGACCGGCGCGAGATGCGCGGTACGCGCTTCCCGGTGCTGGACTGGCCCTATGTCGAAGGCCTGCGCATGGATGAGGCGATGAACGAGCTCGCCTTCCTGGCGGTCGGCCTCTATGGCGATGTCCTGCCCAACCAGAATGGCGCTCCGGTGCGGCTCGTCGTGCCGTGGAAGTATGGCTACAAGTCGATCAAGTCGATCACCCGGATCAGCTTTGTCTCCCAGCAGCCCGAAACGGCCTGGAACAAGGCGGCGCCGAACGAGTATGGCTTCTATTCCAACGTCAATCCGAACCGCGCCCATCCGCGCTGGAGCCAGCAGACCGAACGCGTGATCGGCGGCAATCTGTTCAATCGCCGCGAGACGGAGATGTTCAACGGCTATTCCGAACAGGTCGCGCATCTCTATGCCGGCATGGATCTGATCGAGAACCACTGAAACATGGCCAAGAGCGCCGTTCTGCGCAGTTTCGGCCGTCACTGGCTGAAACCCCTCACCTTCTGGCTGCTGGCCCTGCCCGGGCTCTGGCTGGGCTGGCATTGGGCGATGCTGCTCAACGGCCAGCCGCACGCGCTGGGTTTCAATCCGATCGAGACGACGCACCGTTTCCTGGGCGATACGGCGCTGCGGATCCTCCTGATCTCGCTGGCCGTAACGCCGTTCCGGGATATCACGCGCTGGCTACCCGTCATGAAGGTGCGCCGGCGCATCGGGCTGGCGGCATTCTGGTATGCCCTGCTGCACGTTGCCGCCTATCTGGGGCTCGATCTCCTGATCGCGGCGAATATGAGCGTTTCCGGCATGTTTGCGGACCTGTGGGAGGATGTCGCCAAGCGGATCTACATCACGCTGGGCATGGCGGCCTTTGTCGGCCTCATCCCGCTGGCCGTCACCTCGTTCAACGCGATGGTGCGATGGCTGGGTGCCCGGCGCTGGCAGCAGCTGCACTGGGCGATCTATCCCATCGCGATCCTGGCCGTGCTGCATCACGGTTTCATGGAAAAGGGCAATCAGCCGATGCCCTGGATCCATGGCGGCATTCTGGCCCTGCTGCTGGGCTACCGGCTGGTGCGCAGTGCCCGCAACAGATCGCGGCCCAGCCCTGCGGCCTCGTGACGGTTGATCACCAGCAAGGCAAGACAGGACAGCCAGACCAGGCAGGCCGCCACGAACAAGCCGCCGCCATCATTGTTCGGGTCGATGCCCAACGGCGTGAACAGATGGAAATTCACCGCGCCGGTCATGATGGCGAGACCGAGAAGACTGCCCAGCGCCTGCAGGCGTTTCAGTCCCGGCAGGAAACCGGTCAGCAGGAGCGTCGAAGCGACGAGCTCGGCCGAGCCGATCACATACTGGCTGAACAGGCCGGTATGGCCGAACAGGCCCGCCGCGCCCCAGCTGGCCGCCCAATCGTCGAGCAGGCCGAATATCACCTGCGTCTCCGCGGCATCGGTGAATTTGTAGCGCAGCGAATCGAGAAAGATCGCGCAGACGAAAAGCGGCAGTCCGATCGTGACGATCCGCCAGATCCAGGTCTTCATTCAGGCCTCCAGGCTCCTGGCGAACCGGCACATGCCGCCGCCCCGTATCTCGGACGGGCATTATGGGCTATCTCCCTCACAAGCCAGTCACCCTTTCGCGAGCTGCCGGAGACGACCCCATGAGCCTTCACATCACCGACGCTTTCGACAGCGGCAATATCGAGGTTCTCGATGCCGCCGATCCGCAACGCATCCGCCTGGAAATCCGCAAGGATAACGGGTCTGATTTCTATCAATGGTTCCATTTCCGGGTGACCGGCGCGCGCGGCTCGGCGCTGTCCATGGCGATCGAGAATGCCGGCGGGGCCGCCTATCTGGAAGGCTGGCCGGACTATCGCGCCTGCGCATCCTATGACCGGGAGACCTGGTTCCGGATCGACACCGATTATGCCGACGGCGTCCTGACGCTGCGCCACACGCCGGAATGCGACACGGTCTGGTATGCCTATTTCGCGCCCTACTCGATGGAGCGCCACCAGAACCTGATTGCCTGGGCGCAGACCCATGTCGATGTCGATCTTGAAGTCCTCGGCGAGACCCTCGACGGTCAGGCGATAGACCTCCTGCGCGTCGGCACGCCGGGCAGCGGCAAGCGCACGATCTGGGTCACGGCCCGCCAGCACCCCGGCGAGACCATGGCGGAATGGTGGATGGAAGGGTTTATCGGCCGCCTGCTCGACGATGAGGATCCGGTCGCCCGTGTCCTGCGAGACCGCGCCGTTTTCCACATCGTTCCGAATATGAACCCGGATGGCAGTAAACGCGGGCACCTGCGCACCAATGCCAAAGGCGTCAATCTCAATCGCGAATGGGACAAGGCCAGCGTCGAGAACTCGCCCGAGGTCTTCCATGTGCTCAACCACATGCGCGAGACCGGGATCGACCTCGCCCTCGATGTCCATGGCGACGAGGCCCTGCCCTATAACTTCATCGCTGGCGGCGAAGGCGCGCCGAATTTCGACGCGAAGGGCCAGGAATTGCTGGACGCCTACAAGGCGGCGCTGAAGACGGCGAGCCCGGACTTCCAGACCGCACATGGCTATGCCGTCGACGCGCCGGGGACCGCAAACCTGTCCGTCTGCACCAATTATCTTGCCAACGAATTCCGTTGCCTGGCGATGACGCTGGAAATGCCCTTCAAGGACAATGCCGACCTGCCGGACAGCGAGCATGGCTGGTCGCCGGAGCGCTGCCGCAAGCTGGGCGCGGCCAATCTCGACGCCATGCTGGCCCTGGTGGATCGCCTGCGGTGACCATCTATGTCGATGCCGATGCCTGTCCGGTGAAGGACGAGATCATCCGGGTCGGTGAACGCCACCGCACCGAAATGCTGTTCGTGTGCGATGGCGGGCTGCGCCGGCCCAACTCCCAATGGGCGCGGCTGGTGATCGTCAATGAAGGCCTCGACGCCGCGGACAACTGGATCGCCGAACAGATCGGTCCGGGCGATGTCTTCGTGACGGCCGACATCCCCCTCGCCGACCGCTGCATCAAGGCGGGGGCCATTGGGATCGATCCGCGCGGCAAGCTCTGGACCGTGGACAATATCGGTGCCTCTTTGGCGACGCGGAACCTGATGAGCGATCTGCGCGAGGCGGGAACCGTGACCAGCGGCGCCCGTCCGTTCGGACCGAAGGACAGATCCGCCTTTCTCGACGGCATGGAGCGCGTCATGCGGCAGGCTGCCTCGGCGCGCGGCGCTTGACCCGCAAGCCGATAAGTCGAGGATGGGCGCGGGTAAGCAAATCGCCCGTTCCGGGCATGAAGGGGAGAGACCAATGAGAGCACTACTGGGCGGCGTCGCGATCGGCGCCATTCTGGCCGGCGCCGGCGTCTATTATTTCGCACCGGGCTTCGGCTCCGTGCCGGATGCCAGCGAACCGGCTGCAAGCGAGACAGGCAGCGCGGCCTCCGGCGCCGGGGGCGCTGAGACCGGCGATGTGACCGTCGCCGACGCCGAAGCCTTCCTGGCCGAGACCGAGGCTGAGATGCGCGAATTCGGCGAATTCGCTTCGCGCACGGCCTGGGTCCAGAACAACTTCATCACCTACGACACCAACTGGCTGCTCGAACGCATGTCGACGCAGGCCACGGAAATGTCCGTCGCGGCCGCCGGCGAGACGGCCCGCTATGCCGATCTCGATCTGCCCGAGACGATGGCGCGGAAAATGAACTTCCTGCGCGCCGGCATCACCCTGCCCGCCCCGGCCGACAGCGCAGCGGCAGCGCGCCTGTCCGAGCTGACGACGCGCATGGGCTCGTCCTACTCGTCCGGCCTGATGGAAATCGACGGCGAGATGGTCGACCACAACGAGCTGGAAAACATCATGCGGACCAGCCGCGACCCGGAATTCCTGGCACATGTCTGGGATGGCTGGCGCCGCGCCTACGATCCCGAACAGATGTCGACGGACTATGCCGAGATGGTCGAGATCGCCAATCAGGGCGCGCGCGACCTGGGCTTCGACAACCTCGCCCAGATGTGGCTGTCCAATTACGACATGCCGGCTGACGAGATGGAAGCGGAAGTCGAGCGCCTGTGGGGCCAGGTGGAGCCGCTTTACCAGCAGCTGCACTGCCATGTTCGCGCCAATCTGAACGAACTCTATGGCGACGAGATCCAGGCAGCCGAAGGCCCGATCCGGGCCGACCTTCTGGGCAATATGTGGGCCCAGTCCTGGGCGTCGCTCAGCGATGTGGCCTCGGTCAGCGAGAGCGGCCCGGCCTATAATCTCGACGACCTGCTCGTCGAGGCCGGCTATGACCAGCACCAGATGGTGGAAACGGCGGAAAGCTTCTTCACCTCGCTGGGCATGGAACCGCTGCCCGACACCTTCTGGGAACGCTCGCTGATCACCCAGCCGCGTGACCGCCAGGTGGCCTGCCACGCCTCGGCCTGGAACATGGATTACGAAGACGATCTGCGCATCAAGATGTGCACCCGCGTCAATGGCGACGACTTCGTCACCGTGCACCACGAGCTCGGCCACAATTTCTACCAGCGCGCCTACAACGAACAGGATGTCCTGTTCCAGACCGGCGCCCATGACGGTTTCCACGAAGCCATCGGTGATTTCATCGCACTGTCCGTGACGCCGGAATATCTGGTGCAGATCGGTCTGCTCGACGAGGCCGACATGCCGGACGAAAGTGCCGACCTGTCACTGCTGATGGATACGGCGCTCGACAAGATCGCCTTCCTGCCCTTCGCGGTGATGATGGATCAGTGGCGCTGGCAGGTCCTGCGCGGCGAGATCACGCCGGAAGAGTATAACGAGCAGTGGTGGGCGCTGCGCGAGAGCTATCAGGGCATTGTGCCGCCGACGGACCGGCCGGGCGACGCCTTCGATCCGGGCTCGAAATATCACATTGCGAACAATGTGCCGTATCTGCGGTATTTCCTGAGCTTCATCATGCAGTTCCAGTTCCACGAAGCGGCCTGCGAGATGGCCGGTTGGGAAGGCCCGCTGCACCGCTGCTCGATCTATGGAAACGAGGAAGTCGGCGCACGCTTCAATGCGATGATGGAAATGGGCGCGTCCCAGCCCTGGCCGGACGCACTGGAAGCCTTCACCGGCACCCGCGAGATGGATGGCTCGGCCATCATCTCCTACTTCCAGCCGCTCATGACCTATCTGGAAGAGGAAAATGCCGACCGCAATTGCGGCTGGTAGGCTCCGCTTCATTGCAAATCGGGAAAGGCGGTCCTTCGGGGCCGCCTTTTTCGTATCCGGAAGGCCGTTTCGCAGATCGGCAAATTGTCACAACTGACCATTCTGCAATTGCCGCGTGCAGGCGCGACGGACTACCCTGTTACAACAGCAGACAGGGGGTTGCTCATGTTCCAGGATTTCCTTCGCCCGGCTGCCGCCGGAATCGCCGCCGCGCTGGTCTTCACGCCGGTGGTGTCAGCCCAGGACTACTCGCTTCAGCCGTCCTTCGGTTCGATCAACCTGTCCTCCGGCTTTTTGCCCGACCCGTATGAGCGGCGCCTGACCGCCGGCGGATCGATCCGGGCGCAGAACCGGTTTTCCAACTGCCGCGGCTATATCGCCAATGCACCGGACTTCTCGCTCTACTACACGGCCGGTTCGCAGGACCTCTTCATCAATGTCGACTCCGAGTCCGACACCACGCTGGTGGTGAACGGGCCGGACGGGCGCTGGTATTGCGACGATGACGGTGCCGATGCACCGTTCAACCCCCTCCTCCACTGGCAGACGCCCCAGTCGGGCCGCTATGACATCTGGGTCGGCACCTACTCATCGGGATCAGGCGTTCCGGCCACGCTGTTCATTTCGGAGCTCGGCGAAGCCACTGTGCGCGGCGGCCTCAACATGCAAAGCGCGAGCGGCGTCGATATCTCGGCGCCGGCCCGCTACAATGTCACCCTGAATGGCGGCTTCCTGCCGGATCCGGAACAGATCCACCTGCAGGCGGGCGGCAATATCCGCGCGGCCGACGCGATTTCCAGCCAGTGCCGCGGCTATGTCGATTACGCGCCGACGGTCCAGCTGACCTATAACGGCTCGGGCTCGCTGCACATCTATACCGACGGCAATGCCGACACGACGCTGGCGATCAATGCGCCGGACGGTCAGTGGTTCTGCAATGACGACGCCATCGGTACCGATGCCGGTATCAGCTTCACGGCCGGCACGCGCGGCGTCTACGACATCTATGTCGGGACCTACAGCTCCGGCCGGGCGGACACCACGCTGCGGATTTCCGAAATCCGGCTTGGTTACGCGCCAGGCGGGAAATAGCGCCGTCTTTCAGCTGATTGGAAGGGCGGCTTGAGGGCCGCCCTTTTCATGTGCGCTAGCCGGCGGCCAGCACCGTCCGCTCCAGCGTCCACCAGAGCGCGATCAGTGCAATGCCGACAGACACAATCCGCACCAGCCAGGGATACCAGGTGGCGTCGCGGAAGCGGTGCAGCGCGAGCCAGCAGCCGAGCACAATCGTCAACTGTCCCAATTCCACACCGACATTGAAGCTCAAGAGGGCCGGCACCAGTTGTCCGGCGGGCAGGCCGAGTTCGGAGAGCACGCCGGCAAAGCCGAGCCCGTGGAAGAGACCGAAAATGAAGACGACCAGCGGCCGCCAGCGGGTCATGTCCTTGAAGACCAGGTTCTCCACCGCGACGAAGGCGATCGACAGGGCGATGATCGGCTCGACGATCGAACCCGGCAGTGTCACCAGGCCCAGCGTTGCCAGGCCCAGGGTCAGCGTGTGGGCCACCGTGAAGGCCGAGATCTGCCAGACCAGCGGCTTCAGGCGGGTCGAGGCGAAAAACAGCGCCAGGACGAACAGGATATGGTCCAGCCCCTTGGGCAGGATGTGGGTATAGCCCAGCTGCAGATAGAGCCCGATCACGTCCCACACGGTCTGTTCGCTGACTTCGGCAAGCATGGCTGTCTCCCCCGGCATGATGCGCGCAGACGCTAGCCACACCCGCACCCCGCTTCAAGCGCGGCTCGCGGTTGGCGGCGAAGCAGGCTAGACCGGGGCAACACGAACAAGACGGCGGCCCGATCCGCCCGAAACGATCCGCGGGAGAGGCAGAATGAGCGAGCAATTCTCGTCCAGCGTGGACGTGTCCGGCGAGGACATCCACTGGGACTTCAAGGACGCCATGTCCTATGGCGGATATCTGGGGCTGGAGCGACTCCTCACCTCGCAGAAATGCCTGACCGAAGAGCATGACGAGATGCTGTTCATCGTCATCCACCAGGTCGGCGAGCTGTGGATGAAGCTGGTGCTGCACGAGACCGAGGGCGGGATCGCCCATCTGCAGCGTGACGAGGTCGGGCCGGCGCTGAAGATGTTTGCCCGCGTCAGCCGGATCCAGGAACAGCTGATCCATGCCTGGGACGTGCTCTCCACCATGACCCCGGCCGACTATCTCGCCTTCCGCGATGCGCTGGGCCAGAGCTCGGGCTTCCAGTCCTTCCAGTACCGCACGCTGGAATACCGGCTGGGCAACAAGAACGCCGCCCTCGCCCGCGTGCACAAGCACAATCCGCCGGCCCACAAGATGGTGACGCGGGCGCTGGAACTGCCTAGCCTGTGGGACGAGACCCTGCGCCTGCTCGCCCGCCGCGGCTATGCCATTCCGGCCGAGCTGGTCGAGCGTGACTGGACACAGCCCTATGCGCCGTCCGAAGCGGTCGAGGATGTCTGGCGCACCATCTATCGCGACAGCGAGACCCATTGGGAAGCCTATGAGCTGGGCGAGAAGCTGGTCGATCTGGAGCACAAGTTCCAGCAATGGCGCTTCAACCACATGAAGACGGTCGAGCGCATTATCGGCTATCGCAAGGGCACCGGCGGCACGTCGGGTGTGTCCTATCTCGTCAAGGCGCTGGACCTGCGCTTCTTCCCGGAAATCTGGACCGTGCGCACCACGCTCTGAAGCTTCACGAGGCCTCACATGAAAACGCTCGAAGACGTCCGCGCCCTCGATGCCGCCGACCCGCTGCGCAGTTTCCGCGACCGGTTCGACCTGCCCGACGGGGTGATCTATCTGGATGGCAATTCGCTGGGCGCCCGGCCCAAGACGGCCGCGGCGCGGATGGCCGATGTGGTCGAACGCGAATGGGGCCAGGACCTGATCCGCTCCTGGAACACCAATCACTGGATGGACATGCCGCGCCGGCTGGGCGGCAAGTTGGCCCCGCTGATCGGGGCGAAGCCGGAGGAGGTCGTTGTCGCCGATTCGACGTCCATCAATATTTTCAAGGCGCTGTCGGCCTGTATTCAATTGCAGCCCGAACGGTCCGTCATCCTGTCCGAGACCGGCAATTTCCCGACCAATGTCTACATGATGCAGGGTCTGGCCGCGGCCTCCGGCGGCCGGGTGGAACACAGGCTGGTTGCGACAGAGGACCTGGTCGATGCGCTCGACGAGACGGTCGCGGCGCTGCTGATCACCCAGGCCCACTACAAGACCGGCTATCTGCACGACATGCAGGCAATCACGCGCGCGGCCCAGGACAAGGGCGTGCTGGTGATCTGGGATCTGTGCCATTCGGCCGGCGCCCTGCCGATCGATCTGAATGGCTGCAATGCCGATTTCGCGGTGGGCTGCGGCTATAAATATCTCAATGGCGGACCGGGTGCCCCGGCTTTCATTTTCGTCGCCGAGCGTCACCAGGACCGCGTCATGCCGGTGCTCAGTGGCTGGCTTGGGCATGCAAGGCCATTTGATTTCAATGACATATATGAGCCGGCTGCCGGCATCGACCGGTTCAGATGTTCCTCGCCGAGCATCCTCGCAATGGCCTCATTGGAGTGCGGTCTGGACATCTTTGCGGATACACAGATGACCCATATCCGCACCAAATCTGTTGCATTGTGTGACCTTTTCATCGAGCAGATCGAAGCGCGTCTGGCCGGGCACGGCTTCACGCTGGCCAGCCCGCGCGACGCCTCGATCCGCGGCAGCCAGGTCTCCTTCACCCATGAACACGGCTATCCGATCGTCCAGGCGCTGATCGATCGCGGTGTGATCGGCGATTACCGCGATCCGGGCATCATGCGTTTCGGCTTCACCCCGCTTTATGTCAGCTACGAGGATGTGTGGCAGGCCGTTGAAATTCTGCAGGATATCATGGCCACGCAGGCGTGGGATAAGCCGCACTTCCACGCCCGTGCTGCCGTGACCTAGGCGGGGATAAGCTGCTGTTCCCATCGTCCTTCCCCTCGATGGGGAAGGTGGGCCGAGGCGCAGCCTCGGGTCGGAAGGGGTGAAGCCCGGTGTGAGCCTTCCAGGTGCGAAATGGCAGGCACCTTGCCCCCACCCCATCCACCACGCCTTCGGCGCGGTCCCCCTGCCCCATCGAGGGGCAGGAACACACTACAGCGCAATCACATGGCCGACCGCCGGATCGCCGCCATTGGCAGCAAGATCGGCAATGACGGCCTGGGCGCCGGCAAAACCGCTGGCTTCATCGAGGCTGACCCAGGCCGGGCTGGCGCTGTCGAGATGGGCGAAGAAGTCGGATTCGGCCTGGTTGTAGCGGCGGGTAACCTCGGCGGGTCCCCAGTCCTTGTTGCGCTTCTTGATCTGGTTGGGTGCGAAATAGAAGACCGGCTTGGGCCCGGGCAGATCCTGCTCGCCGATGAAATCGGTATTGGCGGCCGAGCCGGCAAAACAGTCATGCACGAGATTGTCGCCGAAATGCCGGTGGATGCGTTCGCGCAGCCCGTTATCGCCGGAAAAGTCGACATAGATGGCCGGTATGCCAGCATCGAGGCTTTCGACATCGCCATAGGCCACCACGCCGTCATAACAGCCCAGCCCTTCGACATAGGCCGCATTGCGCGGCGAGGTCAGACCGGTCGCCGGGATGCGGTCGGCGCCGAGGCAGAAGGCGGTGCCATAGGCGGTCTTGCTCGAGGCGCTTGAGATGATCAGCTGGCGCGCGCCGAAGAAATCATTGTCGACGAGATAGTCGGCCAGCATGAAAGAGGTGATGAAGAGCGGCCGGTAGAGCGCCTGGAAGGCCTCGCGCTCCGGCGCATAAACGGTATCGGCGCTGCAGCGCGTATACTGGTTATAGGCCGAGACCAGCGCCTGGCGGTGATCGGCGCCGTCATAGAAGCCGCGCTCGGAAATCCGCTCCGGCTTCATCACGACATGGCTGGCGATCGGGAAATAGCCATAGAAGCGCTCGCCGGCTTCCAGACCGGGGATATCCGAAGCGACGATATCGGCAAAACCCCAGACCGGCATATGGCCCCAGCCCTCCTGGCCGGTCGGGAAGAAATGCCAGTACTGCATGGCGTCGCCGAAGGCGGCATAGGTGATATTGTTGGTCGTCAGCGAGAAACGGTCGAGTTTCAGCACGATCTCGCCCGGCCCGGCCTGCGGTGCGGGACCGGTTTCCAGACGGGTGCTGCCAAGATCGCCCTTGTCGGTGAGAAGACGGGTATACTCGCTCATATCGGTCCTGCCGGTCGGGAAGTGGAAGATGTGCCATGAGTGATAGCAGGTCGCGGCCCGTACGGGGTTCGGATTTCTCGACCGCGCGCACGCCGTCGGCAGATGCCCTGCCCCGCCCGCGAAAACGCCCGGTCCAGGCGCGGGCCCGCTTCACCGTCCAGGCGATCTATGACGCCTATGTTCGGATTTGGCGGCGTGACGGTCCGGAGGCGCTGACCATGCGGGCGCTGGCGGATGAATCCGGTTTCGCCATCGGCACGATCTACGAGTATTTCCCCAACAAGGCGGCGCTGCACTCCGGCTATGTCCGCCATGTGATGGACGGTTTGCGCGCACGGATCCGCGAACAGATCGTCGAGGCCGGACACGGTCCCTGGCGCGAGCAACTGGCCCGCATGGTGGCGATCACCTGCGCCGCCGATGGCGATGCGGCCTTCTTCGACACCGACATGCACTATCTGGAAGCCCAGATTGCGGCGCCGGAACACCATCAGCGCTCCTTCGACGCGCTGGCCGATGTGTGGTGCGATGCCGTGGCGGGCTGGGAGGATCTGGTGCCGCAGCCGGCGCCGGAGCGCGTGCGCATGCTGATCTTCCTGGTCTGGAGCGCCATGCGCTATCGCCTGCTGGCCGACCCGGTGAAGACCGACGAGGCCCTCTGGCTCGCCGAGATCCGCGAAATCTGCGAACGCACCCTGGCACCGGCCTGACCGCACATTGCGGCAATGGCGAAACGGGGTTTCGCGTGCTCGTCAGGCCGACTAGTTTCGCGTCGCGCCGCTGATCAACCCCGCAGCGGTTTCAAGGAGTTCGCGCCATGCATTTCGGTGTCTTCGACCTGTTCAAGATCGGTGTCGGTCCCTCCAGCTCGCACACGGTCGGGCCGATGAAGGCGGCGAGAATCTTTGTCGAGCGCTGTCTGGCTGATGGCGCGTCTGTCGCGCGCCTGAAAACCGAGCTCTACGGTTCGCTCGCCCTGACCGGTCTGGGCCATGGCACCGATACGGCCGTGTTGCTGGGCCTTGAGGGCAGCGATCCGGCCAAGATCAATCCGGACACGATTCCGGACCGGCTGGCCCGTATCCGCAGCGAGAAGACGCTGAAACTGGCCAATGGCCAGCAAATCGCTTTCGAGGAAAAGGCCGATCTGGATTTTCGCGGCGATGTGCGCCTGCCCTTCCACTCCAACGCGCTGAAATTCTTTGCCTATGACCAGCATGGCGATGTCGTGCGCGAGGAGATCTGGTATTCGATCGGCGGCGGTTTCGTGATCGACGAGCACGAGGCCGGGCGCAATTCCGCGGCTGACGTAAAGGAGGGCGAACCCTTCCCCTTCAACTCCGCGGCCGAGCTGCTGGAGATCGGCGAACGCGAAGGCCTGTCCATCCACCGCATCATGCTGGCAAACGAGCGCACCTTCCTGCCCGAGGACACGATCCGCGCCGGCATTGAGGGCCTGTGGCGGGCGATGGAGGATTGTATCGATCGCGGCCTCACCGAGGACGGCGTGCTGCCCGGCGGGCTGGGCGTCAAGCGGCGCGCGCCCAAAATGCATCGCGATATCCTGGCCAATCCGGTCAGCCCGGAACAGGATCCCCTCGCCCCGATGGACTGGATCAATCTGTGGGCGATGGCGGTGAACGAGGAAAACGCCGCCGGCGGCCGCGTCGTCACCGCACCGACCAATGGCGCAGCCGGCATCATCCCCGCCGTGGCGCGCTATTTCGACAAGTATCACCGCGATCCCGACGACGAGGAGGCGCTGCAGCGCTTCTTCCTGACCGCCGCCGCGATCGGCTCGCTCTACAAGAAGAATGCCTCGATCTCCGGCGCCGAGGCCGGCTGTCAGGGCGAGGTCGGCGTGGCCTGTTCGATGGCGGCTGCGGCGCTGGCCGCCGCCATGGGCGCCAATAATCACCAGATCGAGGATGCCGCCGAGATCGGCATGGAGCACAATCTGGGCCTGACCTGCGATCCGGTCGGCGGTCTGGTGCAGATCCCCTGTATCGAGCGCAATGCCATCGGCGCCATCAAGGCGATCGACGCGGCGCGCCTTGCCCTGCGCGCCACCTCCGCCGACATGAAAGTCTCGCTCGACCAGGTCATCGAGACGATGCGCCAGACCGGCGAGGACATGCAGGAAAAGTACAAGGAGACCTCGAAAGGCGGTCTCGCGGTGAATGTCGTCTATTGCTGACGCGTGATTCGTTGTGAACGGGAATAATTTATAGTAGCATCATGCAACCCGGCCCGCTCCGGGTGTGTAGTTCGCATTCCCCCTCTTCTGACTGTCAGAAATGAAAAGGCGAACGAGATGACTTCTTCCCATTCCAACACCGTGACCCTCGAATCCGACCAGATCGAGAGCATCAGCTATATCGACGGTACCTTCGTGATCACCGACGGACAGCCCTATGAGTCAGGCCCGACGGCCAAGAACAAGGGCAAGGGCGTCTGGGAGATCACGGTCAATTGCGGCCGCAAGAAATCCGACGCCGTGGCCCAGAAATTCAACAGCCTGGCCGGCGGCGAGTATCATGAATACGCCCCCAAGGGCGGCGGCGGCACGCCGGACGAGCTGAACTTCATGTTCGGCGTCACCGTGGCCTTCTCCAATGCGGCGCCGATCACGCTCTATTTGGCCCAGGGTTCCTATTCCTCCACCAATAACTGGTGGATCGGCGGCCAGAACGTGATCAATGACGGCAAGCCCGACCTGGTGCTGATCTCCAACAATCTGCCCACCCAGGTGCTGCGCATGTCCGGCTCGACCTCGGAATTCGTCTTCGAGACCCTCGCCGCCGGCGCCAGGAAAGCCGCCCTCGCCAGCGCGGAATAGCGGCGAAGATCGCATACACGGCCGCCTCGCCAAGCGGGTGGCCGTGTTCCGCCCTCCTCACACCCTTTTCCCCGACCCTGTGCCCCGGCTCCCCCTTCTCCCACGGGGAGAAGGTGCCCCGCAGGGGCGGATGAGGGGGAAAGTCGAGTGCTGGCGCGTTGATCGCAAAGGCCGGTGTCTCCCCCCTCTCCCTCGATCCCTCTCCCCCTGGGAGAGCAGGGGAATCGCATATGAGATTTGAGGTTGCGTTGATTGGTGTTGCGGATTCGGTTGGTGTCTTGTTTTGGAGTGCTGCCGATGTTTTCCGAGCTTCCCGATCCGCGAGCGGCCAATGCCCGTCATCGCCTTTGTGACCTGCTGTTGATTGCGCTCGCCGCCAGTCTTTGCGGCGCACAAGGCGCGACGGACTACGCCCAGTTTGCGCGCTCCAAGCAGGCCCTGCTCGAAGAGGTGATCGGGCCGTTCGATCCGCCCAGCCACGATACGTTCAGCCGGGTCTTTCGCCTGCTCGAGCCGGCGGCGTTCGCCGAGGCGTTTGCGGCCTTCGCGCGCGGCTTTGCCGGAGCGCTCGAAGGGGTGGTGGCCATCGACGGCAAGGCGATGCGGCGGGCCTATGATGCGGGCGGCCGGGCTTGGCCGCCGATCGTGGTCAGCGCCTGGGCGGCCGACATGCGCCTGGTGCTGGGGTGCCTGACGGCCGGCCCGGCGGGCGATGGCGAGGCGGAGACGGCGATCCGGCTGATTGGCCTGCTCGATCTGGACGGGGCCACGGTCACCGCCGATGCGCTGCATTGCCATCGCCGCATGGCGGCGGCGATCCGGGCGAAGGGCGGCGATTATGCCCTGAGCCTCAAGGGCAATCGGCCAAGCCTCAAGCGGGAGGCCAGCGCCCTGTTGGACGCAGCCGGTGATGAAGCAGACCGGGCCGCCACCGACGAGATGGCCCATGGCCGCCGGGAGCAGCGTCGCGCCGTCGTCGTCGCCGCTGGAGCGATGGCGCAACGACACGATTTTGAAGGCCTCGCCGCGGTCGCAAGCGTGACCAGCCAGCGTGACGACGCGCCGCCACAGACACGGCTCTTCCTGCTCTCACGGCCGATGGGCGCCGCCGAGGTCCTGACCACGGTCAGGGCCCACTGGTCGGTCGAGAACACACTCCACTGGGGCCTCGACGTCACCTTCGCCGAAGATGGATCACGCGCCCGAAAAGACCATGCCCCGGCCAATATCGCCCTCATCACCCGCCTCGCCATGAGCCTCCTGCAGCGCATCGACGACCCCAAAACATCCATACGAAGACGCATGAAACGTTGCGCCTGGGAAAACGACTACCTCCTCAACGCCATCGCCCATATGCGATAGCCCTGCTCCCCGGGGAGAGGGAGGTGCGAAGGACAACTAGCGCTTCATGCCCTCGATGACGTCGTCCCAGTCGGGATGGCGTTCGGCCTGGGCTTTCAGGAAGGGGCAGAGCGGCACGATGGTGAATCCCTTTTCGCGTGCTTGCGCGACGACATGGCGCGCCAGGGCCGAGCCGACACCCATGCCTTTCAGACTGTCCGGAACGCCGGTGTGATCGACGATCACCCGCGTCGGGCTGATCCGGCTGAAGGTCATCTCGCCGGTGTCCGCCTGTCCGGCGACATGCGCGACATAGCGGCCCTTGGAGCCGTCTTCCTCAAGCGTGATTTCGATATCCATCTGCACGTCTCCCGTGTCAGCTCATAACCGGTTTCACCAGGGCGGCTTCCTTCATGTCCGGCGCCGACCGCACGGTCAGGTGCCCGGACGAGGTGAACCCCGTGGCAAAAAGCAGGCTGACCGTCAGCCCGAGAATGGCAAGTGACAAGACTAATCCCGTCCAGCGCATGGCGCCCTCCTGTTCGTGGCGCCGATATAGGCAGAGCCGGGCGGAGCGATTAGGGGGATAGTTGGAACAAATGTCCCGCGTCCGGGGCGATAATCCCGCTGCGCACGAAAAAGCACGGCCCGGCAATGCCGGACCGTGCTCCGTCTGTCCGCGAGGGCGTCGCGGTCAGAAACGCCAGTTGATCGCCAGGCTGAGGGCTGTGTCCTCATCCGTGTCGCGCCCGAAATCGCTGCGCGCGCGGGCCGAGATCGCGACCCGGTCGGAGGCATCGATATCGATGCCCAGGGCCAGCGAGGCAAAGCCGTCATCATGATGGCCGTCCAGCACGGCAAAGCCGGCCGAGGGCGCGCCGGCGAGGCTGGCGCTGGTCTGGCCGTCGCCCTCGGAGAGATCCTGTTCCCAGGTCAGCTGGCCGAAGAAGCGGGTCTTGCCGCCGCTGGCGAAACGGCCGCCGGCGCCCAGCAGGGTCCGGTCGTTTTCGCGCGCCGCCAGCGTGGCGTTGAACACGCCCGCACCGGTCTCGCTATAGCCGTCGATATCGGTATTGCCGTGACGCAGGCGCAGGACCGGGCCGAACACCGCAGCGCCGTCGACCAGGTCGGCACCGATGTCGAAGCCGGCATCGAACTGGTTCGCGTCCGTCGAGGCGGTGGCCCGCATCTCCGCCGCGCCCAGCAGGATGGAGCGGGTGAGGTCGTAGTCGAGCCGGCTGGCGCCGATATAGGCGCTGCCATAGAGCCATGACCCGGCATAACCGGCATAGGCGGCCAGCGACACGGATTCGCCCTGCACATGGGTTGTCGCGCTGTGGGCGGAATAATCCGAGAAGCCGGCATTGGCGCCGATCAGCCAGTTCTCGGCCGGTTCGAAATCGACCCCGGCGACGATGTGATGGCTTTCCAGATCCGTGGTGCCGTTGGGCAGGTCGGTCTCGCCCCAGCCGCCCTCGACGGAGAAATAGACGCCCGTGCGGTCATTGATCCGGTCCATCTGGCCGGAGCTTGCCGCCCGTGTGGCCGCCTGCAGCGCCGTGAGCACCTCGACGCTGCCGGCATTGGACGAGGCCAGCTGGATGGCGCTGCCGCCCGTGCCGGCCATGTCCATTCCGCCGCCATGACGGCCTTCGGCGAACAGCGCCATGCGCCCGGCGATGACATCGCCCATGGCGCGTGACAGGCCTTCACCCATCCGGTCCATGGCGAAGGTGTCGCCCGGATTGGCGGTCTGCAGCGCGGTTCGTAGTGCATCCTCGCTGGGCATGTAGTCCAGCGTGTTGACGAGATCGGCGAAGTCGCCGGACGGCACATCGTCGCCGGCGGCGGCGTCGAGCGCCGTGGCCAGCGCGCGCTGCTGGTCGGTCTGGGCGAACGCGGCATAGGCGCGGGCATCGATCTGGAGATAGGCCGAGTTTGCGGTCTGACCGAGTGAGAGCGAGAGGACGGGCGAGAGCTGCGGGTCGGCAACGGTGAGATCGCCGAGTGTCAGACCGCCTTCCGCCTCCAGGAAGGTGAAACGGCTGTTGCGGACGAGCGGGGCGTTGCCGCGCAGGAAGAGCGAGACCTCGCCGGCGACATTCGCAGAACCGAGCACATGGAGATAATCGGTCGCCGTGCCGTCGGTGGAGACGACGAAGAGGACATCGTCTGCCAGATAATCGCCCTCGATGATCAGCGATCCGCCGGGCGTGTCGCGGTCGAGGCTGTAGCCGGGCAGCAGCGTTCCGCCGAGCTGGTAGACGCCGAAGGGCGCGTAGATGATGCCGTCGCCCATGACCGTGCTGTCGGCGATCAGCAGTTCCAGCGTGTCCAGTATGCCGCCGACATAAAGCTCGCTGTCGGCAATGAAGGTCGAGCCGGAGGCGTCGTAGAGCACGCCGTTCGAGAAGATCGAGGTATAGCCGCCGAACTGGTTGAAGGAGGCGGTGTCGAAAATCCCGTCAATGCCGATCGAGCCGCCTTCGACCATCGTGCCCAGATAGTCGAAGAAGACGCCGGTCTCGGCCACCCACAGCGAACCGCCCGTCTGGTGCAACCAGTCGGTGGCCAGCTCGCCGGCGATGCGCACCGCTGCGCCGGTCAGGTTCATGCCGCCGGAATAATAGGGCGAGAAGTCGGTGTAGCTGCCGGTCTCGGCGATATCGAACAGGCCGCCATGCAGTTCCAGCGCCTGGCCGATGACATCGCCCTCGATGCGGATTTCGCCGCCGGTCATGCCGATCCCGGTGTCCAGCGCCAGCTGGCCGCCTTCCTCGACGATCAGGGTCGCGCCGTCGAAGACATAGACCGCATCGACGTATTCGTCCTGGGCGACCCGGGTGATGCCCGGCGCGTCCAGATAGACCTCGTAGATTTCCGGCACGATGTATTCGTCGGTGACGACGGTCGTGCCCGGTTCGGCGCGGTCGTTCTCCGGGATATCGCCATACTCCCAGTGCGCGGCGTCGTGCCAATAGCCGTCGCCGGCCAGGGCGTGGCGCTCGATAAAGGGATCGAGCCCCTCGATCCAGTCGATATATTCGGCGACCGGGATATAGGCGACCCAGGTGCCGTAACCGCCCAGCGGGCCGTAAGGGTTATTGCCGTTGGAGACGATACCGATCTGGATCAGGCCGTTGGCCGTGTCGGCAAAGAGCGGGCCGCCGCTATCGCCCTGGGCCGAGGAGACCTCGCCATCGATGGCACCGCCGCCCAGCAGGTTGATCCCGCCCGGGCCGTCGAAATCGACGAACAGGAAATTGCCGGGCTCGCCGGACAGGATGGGCGGCAGGGGTTCGCCGATCTCGTTGAAGAAATCGCCCCAGGTGCCGATCAGGTCGAGCGTGTTGACGCCATGGCGCCGGCGGCCGTCGATCGAGAGCTGACCGGTCTCGCCTGTGCCGAAACTGCCATAGCCTGCGAGCACGATACGGCTGCCGGCCGTAGTGTTGGCGCCGTCCGAGCCTTCCAGCGTGACCGGATCGGCGGCCAGCGAGGCGGTATCGAGCGTGATCACGGCGACATCGGCGCCGAACGTATCGGGATCATAGCTCTCGTGGATCGTCACGCTCATCGCGCCGAAATAGCCGGTCTGGCCTTCCGGATCGAAGGACACCTCGACACGGGTCACATCGCCGCCGGCAAAGCAGTGGGCGGCGGCGAGGACCTGGCGGCGATTGATCAGCGTGCCTGTGCACACCGAGGCGCCGCTCGTCGTCTCGACCGTGATCAGCACCACGTTGGAGAACTGGTTCTCCGTGTCGACAATGCCGTCGATCGTGGTGTCCGGGCCGGCGATGATGTGGGGCGCGACGGGCATGTCGCGGGCGAAGGCGAGGGGGCTGCCGGCCTGTGTGCTGGCGCCGGCCCCGCTGGCCGCCGACGCGGCATCGGGATCGGCCACGCATTTGAACCAGTTCCAGGGCAGAAGGCAGGCCGGATGGAGGTCGCCGTCGCGGCCGCCATTGTCCAGCATGAAACGCGACCCTGTTTGCTCGGCCTCGGCGCTCTGGCGGTTCGCCCGGTCCCAGGGCGCGCGGCCGGGCTCCAACTCGCCGTATTCATTGCGGTTGCAAAAGCTGAGCGGCTGGTTGCGCAGGCTGCCACGGGCTTCCGGCTCGGCAGAGGAAAAGGTGGAATAGCTCTGCGACAGGCACACGCCATGGGCGTCGCCATAGCCCTCCGGCACCACCCAGTAGAATTCCATCCAGATCCGGCGTTCGGGCTGCCAGGTCGTGTAGACGATGGTACCGCCTTCCGGCGGTGTGCCACGGGCGATGGGGCCGTCATCGGCCGGGTCGCCTTCGGTGTCGGCCAGGGCCGGGGCCATGAAGGCCAGACCGGCGCAGGTGGCCAGAAGCGTGTTGCGGAATGTATCGGTCAGCGACCGGCTGGCGGTCGAAAGGCATGTGTTGCGCGGCATGATTTCCCCCTGCGTCAGGCGGGGGATGCTTAGCCGGTGCACCGGACCGGTAGAATTCGACGATTATCGTAGACGGCCGGATTTCTTGTCCCGGCCGGTCGTTATGACCGGGCTGTCCGGCGCGCCGGACAGGTCAGCACGGCCATCACGCCATGCCCCGCCCGCGATGCGACACGCAGCTTCAGACCGCCATGCTCGGCCAGGCGGAAAACGATCTCCAGCCCCAGGCCGGAGCGCTTTCCGCTGCTCTTTTCACCGGCCTCTGGTGGCGCACCGCGGGCGGTCAGTTCGGTATCGCCGGCGGGCAGGCCCTTGCCATTGTCGGCGACAATGAGGTCGACGGTCTCGCCGCGGCGGCGAGCACCGATCACGATCCGGTCGCCGCCGGAATGGGCGATGGCGTTGGACACCAGATTGGCCAGGATGTGTTCGACAATGCCCGGGTCGGCATGGATATGGGCGCTCGAGCGGGCGGCTGTCAGCGCAATCTTCTTGTTCGAGGCGATCTCGTCAAAGGCCGAGACCAGCGTGCCGGCCAGCCGGGAGACCGGCAGGCGATCCGGGCTGACCGTGCGTTTGCGCGCATCCAGATGCGCCACTTCCAGGATCGAGGAGATCATGCGCGAGACATTGCGCGTCACCATTTGCTGGCTGCGGCTGACATCGAGGGCGGCCGCCGTGTCGCCGCGCTCGAGGAGTTCGGTCAGACGCGCTGCATTGAGGTCGAGGGCAAAGACCGGCTGGCGGATGTCATGACCGGTCGCGGCCAACAGGAAGGTGGTGAATTCATGCGCCCGTTCGGCGGCCTCCTTGGCCTCCTCATAGCGCCGCATGATGAAGTAGCGCCGTCGCGCGCGGATCGACAGCATGATCGCCATCACCCAGCCGAAGACGCAGCAGGAGACCATCATCACCGACTGGCCGAGCATCGGGTGTTCGGCGGTGTTCCACCACATCACGGTGAGGGTGAGATAGCTCACCGCATAGCCGGTGGCCGAGATCATGATCGCCCAGGGGAAATACGCGAGCGCGACGCCCAGAATGATGATGTGCAGCGACATCCAGAAACTGGTGAAGACCAGTACGTCGGAAATACCGTCCGGTGTGGTTTCCACTGCGGGATAGGCACAGGCGACCAGGGCTGCGGCCATGGTCGAGGTGATGACCCAGGCAAACACAAGCCGGCCGGCCCAGCCCTGCGGGTTGCGCGGCGCCGCGATCAGCATCCAGCCGCCTATGGTGACGCCGAGAATTCCGGCCACGATCCGGCTGGCGATCGTCGTTGCGAAGCGGTCCGTGCCCTGCAGGTAGGACAGGTCGATACTGGTCGAGATCAGCCAGGCGAGCGAGAAGGCGAGCAGGGTGATGCCGGCCTGCAGCCGGATTCCGCTCCAGCTTTCGGCCAGGAAGGCCTGTTCGAGCGCGGCGTCGGAAAAACGTCCGTCGATCCGGCGAATCTGCGGATAATCCATACTTTTCCAGACGCTAACGGTGTACAATGATCCCCTGCGTGAATGTGTACCGGTCGATGACGCGGGCTGGCAAGCGGGGATACAGGCCAACACCATGAGCAAGGTGGAAAATTCCAGGCGCGTCGTGGTGGTCGACGACCACGCCATCGTGCGCGAGGCGGTCGGCGGCACGATCGCCATGCAGGCGGGCTATGAGCTCGCCGGCTCGGCCGAGGATGGCGAGAGTGCCATTGCCCTTCTTCTGGAACAGCAACCCGATATCGCTGTCGTGGATTTCGCCCTGCCGGACATGACGGGGCTGGAAGTGATCGAACGCGTGCGCGAAGCCGGTTCGGACACGCGCTTCCTGTTGCTGACGGGCTCTCACATGGATGAGCGCGAGCGTGCGGCTTTGGCCGCCGTCGCGGACGGTTTCATGCACAAGGAAGCGGGGCGGGACAGCCTGCTGGCCGCGATCGACGCGGTGGCTGAAACGCCGCCGCACCGGCCCCTGAAACGTCAGCCCGATGCTGATGAAGAAGAGGGGGGCGTGCTCAAGGCCGGAAGCCTCACGGTGCGCGAGCGGGACGTGCTGCGCGAGATCGCGCGGGGGCATTCCGTCGACACGATTGCGGACAATCTGGCCGTCCGCGTCTCTACCGTCCGCAAGCACCGCGAGAATATCATGGCCAAGCTCGGGCTCAATTCCACGGCCCAGCTGGTGCGCGCCGCGATGCAGATCGGTCAGTACTGACCGTCACGCCGGGGCAGGACCCGGCTGTCCCGGACGATAAAGGCGGGCCGGTCCTCGTCTGCGATATGGTGCGTGACGCGGATCGTGTCTGCGGAAATGTCGAGCACGTTGAAGCCGGCCGGCTCGCCGCGCGTGCGGCGCGAGAATGTCGTGCCCGCGCCGACGAACCAGCAGGTGTGTGACGGCCCCTCGGCAGGGAGGGCGAAGGTCTCGTGCAGATGGCCGGTCAGCACCAGGTCGCAATGTTCGGCAATCGTGGTGACCGACGCGCCGGCCCGCGCGGTGCGGGCCCGGCCGCGGTTTCCGCCCGGTGCCAGGATGGGGTGATGACAGGTGAGCACCCGGATGTCGGCATCGCGCTCTGCCAGCAGGTCGAGTGCGCGGCCCAGGCTGGGCCGGCCGATGCGTCCCAGAGACCAGTCCGGCTGCCATTGCGCCCGCCGCGCCGTTCGAAGGCCTTCAATGTGCAGCGGCCCGTCTTCCAAGCTGGATGTCATGTGACGGCCCACCGAGCGCTCATAGCGCCGCCAGGGTGTGGTGAAGCGCCGGTGCAGCGCGCGCGAGGGCACATCATGATTGCCGGGAATACCGACAACGGGCGCCTCGAGGCGCCCGAGGAACCGCGCTGCGGTCTCGAACTCGCTCTTGCGGCCGCTCTGGGTGAAGTCCCCGGCGGCGATAACAGCATCGGGCCGGGAGGCGTTGCACAGGTCGACAAAGGCATCGACCAGATGTCTGTCCTCGGCACCGAAATGGAGGTCGGCGATCTGGAAAAGCTTGGTCATTCTGTCCAGTTCAGGAAGCGGATAGGGGTGTCGGAGCGCGAGATGGTGAGGTTGCGCGGCATGAAGACGGGTTCACCGTCGAGCATCAGGGCCAGTGGCTTGCGCGACCGGGCCTCGAGGCATTCCGTCCGGCCGCTGACGCCGGGCCGCTCGCCATCATGGATATCGGTCAGCAGGGTCAGGCCGGCCCAGGCGACATCGCCGATATTGCGCCAGTGCACGGCCACATAGGCCATGTCCTCGGCTTCACCGTCCAGGTCGACATAGATGCCGCTCGCCCGCTTGCGGTCGCGGTCGTCCCCGTCCAGCCAGTAGCGGATACGGGGCCGGAAAGCGTGACGCGCCGCCGCCGCGATCCGTCGTGACAGGGAGGGCAGGGGCGGAACGCCGTCGGCCTCGCGCACCATTTCGCGGGCCCGGGCGACCGTCGACGGGAAGCCCAACGCGGCCGCGACCAGAAAGATCTCGTCCCCGGCCAGTCCCGGCCGGAACGGTTTGATTTGTGTATCGTCGACCGTGTCGAGCATCTCGCTGGCGCTGCGGTGACCGTAGAGCCGGTGGACCAGCATGTTGGCCGTGCCCAGAGGCAGCGGCAGCAGCGGGCATTTGGCGCCATTGCGGTGCGCCATGCAGGCAACCGCCTGGATGGTGCCGTCACCGCCGGCAATGGCAATCCCGTCAAAACCCTGCGAATCCGCATCGCGGATACGGGCCTCGACATCGTTCTCGCCGAACTCCCAGACCGTATCGATCGCCGGGTGCGCTGTCAGTTCTTCGGCCAATGCATCGGCATCGCCGCGTACGAAACGCCCCGAGGTCCGGTTGATCACCAGTGCCAGCTTCGCCATCTACGTCCTCCTGAACATGTAACGCAGATATAGGGTGAGCGTTCCCGCGCACTGCAGGTTGCAGGCGCTGCTGGCGATGCGATGACCGTCCGGACCTCTTCCCGGCGCGGGAAGAGGTCCGGGCTAACCGGTCAGTTCGGAACGGCCACGCCGGGCAGTTCCGTGAAGGGTTCAATGCCGAATTCCGGATAGATTTCGGTCGGGTAGTAGAAGGTTCCATCGGACGAGACGAGCGAGATCGTCTTGATGTCGGCAAGGTCTTCCACCGGATTTCCGGGCACCAGGAAGAAGTCGGCCCGCATGCCCGGCGCGATCGAGCCGAGACGGTCGGCAACACCGAGATAATCGGCCATGCCATGGCTGGCCCAGGCCAGGATTTCAGCCGGGCTCATGCCGGCTGACTGGTAGAGTTCCAGCTCGCGATGATAGGCAAAGGCGCCGCCCAGATCGGTGCCGGGCACCATGAAGATGCCGCGCTCGTGCATCATGCGGATGGTTTCCTGGACCTGGTCGAAGGCGCCGGCGTAATTGGCGTCGTCCTCGGGCGTCGCGATATCGGCCCAGGCACTGCGGGCAGCGCGCTGGACGCCCACCGGCATGTGGTCGATATAGTCCACCGTGCCCGGCGAGACTTGGCCGTTGCGCGACAGCAGCAGGGCTTCGTGAATGGCCAGGGTGGGATCGATCGCCACACCGCGCTCCGCCATCGCATCCAGCGTCAACTGCACCGGCGCACTCTGCAGGTCGAGGGCGGGCAGGCGGCGCAGGGCCGTCAGGCGCAGCAGGGTGCGGGTATCCTCGCCGTCTTCCAGCACCCAGCCCAGCATGAGCTGGTTGATATGGGTCAGCTCGTCATAGCCGGCCGCGATCATGGCATCGGCGTTGGTGAAGGCCGGGACGTGGCCCGACACGCGCAGCCCGTTGGCGTGCGCTGTCTCGATCATCGCCGGCACCCAGTCCGGATTGATGGAGTTGTAGATCTTGATCTGGATGAAGTCGCCGGCCTCGGCATAGGTCTCGACGGCAGCGACGGCTTCCGCCTCGCTCTCGACGATGATGCCATTGTTGGAATTGTACTGGCTGCGGCCTTCGATGAAGCCGGAACGGAAGATGCGCGGGCCTGCGATCTCGCCGTCGCGGATGCGCTCGATCAGTTCGCCCAGGACTTCATTGTCATTGCCCATGTCACGGATCGAGGTGACGCCGGCAGCGATATTGAGGATCGCGTCGTCCTCGCCGACATGGCCGTGCATCTCGAACAGGCCGGGCACCAGCGTGCCGCCATTGCCGTCGATGATCACTTCGTTGTCGACAGGCTCGGCATCGAGCGGTTCGATGGCGGCAATCGTGTCGTCGACCACCACGACGGAGACCGGCTCGCCCAGGGTGGCGTTCACCGAGTCGAAGACCCGCACATTGCGGATCCGCACCGGCGCACCGTAATTGTGAGCGTAGCGCGACTGCATGTCCTCATAGCGCTGGGCGCCATAGTCCGTCGCGCGCTGGCGCAGGCGTTCGTCCTCGCCCTCGAACCCTTCGGCCAGCACCGAGAAACGCGGGCTGATGACGCCGAAGAAGGCCCGGCCATCCATCAGGAAATAGGTCGGATCGAGCGAGGTGCCGGACAGGGCATAGCTGGTCACCGTGCGCGTATCCGTGCCGTTGGAGACGTCCAGCGTTTCCATTTCGGCCAGGCGCAGCGTGCCGCCGGGGATGGCCGGCAGCGACATGTCCTCGCTGTCCATCAGGGCGCGGGCCGCGATGGCGAGCCAGTAGGGGCTGGCATTCTGGGGCACGTAGAAGGCCGGTTCTGCCGGGATGGCCTGGTCGGACCCGGTCGTGTCGGTCCAGCGGGCCTCGCTGTCGGCATATTCGAAGCTCTCATCGACCGGATTGCCGAAGGTCGTGGCGCCCTCGATCGTCCAGTTCAGCGGCATGCCGGCGCCGTCCAGTGTGATCTCTTCGGCCAGCGTCGGTCCGCGGCCATTATTGCGGTACTCATAGTCCAGCGAATAGCTGTCGCCGGACGGGGTGACCTCCAGCGCGCCGATCGCCGTTCCGCCGACCATGACGGTGAAGCGGGTCGCCTCGGCGGCCTGGGCGGCAGTTCCGGCAGCCTCTGTCGTCGCAGTCTCGGTGTCCGGTGCCGGGCTGCAGGCAAAAAGCGCAAAGGCTAGGCCGGCGGCCAGGGCCGGCTGTGTCGGCAAACGCATGATTTCCCCTCCTGGAAGACTCGTCGATTGTACCGGTATCACCCTGTTGCCAGCGAGTCTTCTTGCAAGACTAGTCGGGTACACCCGGTACCGGAAACACCGTGATCCCGTCGCGTGCAAGCCCTGCTGTCCAGAGTTCGTCATTCCAGACGAGGGCGGTCGTGATGCCGTCGGCCCCGTCATCCGGACCGCGCAGCGCGAGCGCCGGGCGGCCGTCCGTGTCGATGGCGATGGCCATGGGCGGACGTGCGGGCAGGGGTGGCGGCCCGGCCAGCTGGATCCAGCGCCAGGCCAGGCGTTTGACGAAGGGGCGCGGATGCAGCGCCTCCAGGTCCATGGCGCGCGGCGAGGGCATGGCGGCCCAGACCAGCCCGCTCTCCGGGTCGAATTCCAGATTGTCCGGATAGCCCGGCAGGCCCTCGATCAGGACCGACATCTCGCCGGTATCCGGATCGAGTTGCCAGATGCGGCCGGTCCAGGTCTCGTTGAGATAGACGAGGCCCGTCTCCGGGTCGTGGTCGACACCATTGATGAAGCCGAGCCCGCCCGCGATCTCCGCATAGGCGCCGGACCCGGTGACCAGCAGGACCCGGCCGGTCTGGTCGCCCTCGAAGAAGGACGCCATGTGATCGCCATAGCCGTGACGCAACGAGGCGTCGGTCAGCACGATCCGCCCGTCTTCCAGCACGGTGAGATCGTCGGGAAAGACCAGCGGACCGTCCGGTGCGGGCGCGAGCCAGGTCTGCCAGCCGCCCTCCGTCTGGCGCAACAGGCCCAGCCGCGCATCGGCCACGAACAGGGTTCCGTCGGGCCCGAAGGCAAGGCCGAGCGGGCGCCCACCCGTTTCCGCCACCATTTCCCAGTCGCCTGACGGGCCGCGCGCCATGATCCGCCCGTCGGCGAGACTGGCATAGAGACGGCCGTCCGGACCGGGTTCCAGATCTTCCGCGCCATGCAGGTCCTCGCGCTCCTGGCGCAGGGGCGCCGTCTCGGTCTCGAACCGGGTGGCAAGTGCCGGATCGGGCAGGGGCGGCTCGAAATGCATGGCATTGAGCGAGCCAGGCCCCCAGGCGGCCAGGCCAAGTATGGCGGCCAGTATGGCTGCAATGATGATGACAAAGCGCATGCGCCCCTCCCGTTTTGCCGGAGAATATCCGCCAAGCCCGGGGGCAGGGAAGATGCGATGACTATTTAAGCGTGCCGGTCGTATAAAGACGCACCTTCAGTCCGCCATGATCGACCGGCCGGCCGGGCGGTCCGAAGGGCAGGCGTGTGGCGCGCGCCAGAGCGGGATCCGTCGTGATCAGGCCGACCCGCCAGCCGGAAAACCGGCTGCGCAGGACCTGGCCCAGCGTGCCGTGCAGGGTCACGAGCGCCGCCTTCTTGCCGATGCGGCCGCCATAGGGCGGATTGACGATCACCAGGCCGGGCGGGCCATCCGGGCGCTGCAGGTCGGCGACCGGGCATTGAGAGAAGTCCGTCCAGCCATCGACCCCGGCGCGCGCGGCGTTGGCCGTCGCCATACGGACTGCGCCGGGATCGCGATCGGAGCCGGAAAAGCGCAAGGCACCGGGAGGAGATGCCGCCGCCAGCACCTGCGACTTCATTGTGTCCCACGCCGCGGGGTCGAATGTCGCCAATTGCTCGAAAGCAAAGGCGCGCGAACGTCCGGCCGGCAGACCGGCCGCGATCTCGGCGGCCTCGATCACGAAAGTGCCCGAGCCGCACATCGGATCAAGCACGGGTTCGTGGCCGTCATAGCCGCATTCGCGCAGGAAAAGGGCAGCCAGGGTTTCGCGCATCGGCGCCTTGGCGACGGCTTCCTTCTGGCCGCGCCGGTGCAGGAGCTCGCCGGACGTGTCGACGCTGAGCGTGCAGACATTGTCCTCGATGCGCACCCGTACGCAGACCGGTGCGGTTTCCTCGACCGTCACGCCGAAGCTTTCGCGCAGCGCGGTTTCGACCCGCTGGGCCGCGGCGCCCGCATGATAGATTTTCGAGCGGCGGCAGCTGGCCTCGACGCGCACCGGCACGTCCTTGCGCAGGACCTGGCCCCAGTCGAACTTGCGCGACAGCTTGTCCAGCTGCGCGAGGTGGACGACCCGGAAGGCCCCGATGCGAGCCAGGACGCGGCTGGCGCCGCGCACCACAAGATTGGCCCGCCAGACATCCGGCCACCCGCCCTGCAGGATGACACCGCCCGGTGAGGCCGTGGCACCGGCAAAACCGTTTGCGTCCAGCTCGGCCGCGAGGGCGGTTTCCAGACCGGGGGCCGTTGCCAGGAAAATCTCGAAAGTCTCGTCCATGCTCATGTCTTCTGTTTAGCGGCGTTCGGGGGCGGGCGCGACGCTGCCGTGCGGTGGAAGCGGAACCGGAACCTCCTGACACCGTTGTGACCGGATAGACCGAACAAGGCCCGGTTTGCAGGAGGTTGCGGTTGCACGCCGCGACCTCACCTGTTTGTGTAGACCGATCCCGGCATCGCGGCCTGCAAGGGGTGGATATCCCTCCGGCGCTCCGCTATGCGGACGCAACGAGCGCGACGGAGCAGGCGATGGCACACGACATCTCCGAGACGATCGAAGACCGTATCCAGGCTCTCCGGCCAGGCAGTGGCGAGGCCGGTGAACCGGCCCGTTCTTCAAGCGCCGCCAGCGCGGTTGACCGGTTTGCCCGTGTGCGCGGCCGGACCGTCGCCCTTGCCGCGCCGTTGAGTGATGCCGATGCGACGGTCCAGTCGATGCCCGATGCCAGTCCGGCCAAATGGCATCTGGCGCATACGGGCTGGTTCTTCGAGGAATTCGTGATCGCCCCGGAGTGTGGCGAGACCGCGCGGTTCGACGCGGACTATGCCTTCCTGTTCAATTCCTATTACGACGCCGTCGGCGACCGGCATGCCCGGCCCCATCGTGGCATGCTGACCCGGCCGACGCTGGAGGCGGTGCTTGAGTATCGCCGGCATGTCGACCGGCACATGCACGCGCTCCTCTCGGCCGGCAATGCCCGTGCGCTCGCCATGCTGGAACTGGGCCTGGCCCATGAGGAACAGCACCAGGAACTTTTCCTGACGGACATACTCCACCTGTTTGCCCAGAATCCGCTGAAGCCGGCTTACGATGCGGATGCACCGCAGCCGCGGCCCGTCGCGGGCCAGGCGCAGTGGGTGGCGTTCGAGGGCGGGCTGGCCGCAATCGGCAGCGATCCGGACAGCTTCCACTATGATTGCGAAGGGCCGGTACACGAGGCAAGGCTCTACCCGTTCGAACTGGCCAGCCGCGTCGTGACCAATCGCGAGTGGCTCGAATTCATGGCCGATGGCGGCTATGCGCGCCCGGCCTTCTGGATGTCGGACGGTTTTGCGCAATGCCAGGCCGGGAGCTGGCAGGCGCCGCTCTACTGGGTCTCCACGCCAGATGGCTGGTACACGATGACCCTGTGCGGGGCGCAGCCGGTCGATCCGGATGCGCCGGTCTGTCATGTCTCCCACTATGAGGCCGACGCCTTTGCCCGCTGGGCCGGGGCGCGCCTGCCGACCGAACAGGAGTGGGAGCATGCCGCCCGCACGGCAAAGCCGGGCGCGCTGCACGGGCTTTACACGGATGTCTGGGAATGGACGTCCAGCGCCTTTGCGGCCTATCCCGGCTATCGCCCGCCGGACGGCGCGATCGGCGAATACAATGGCAAGTTCATGAGCGGCACGATGGTGCTGCGCGGTGCGTCCTGCGCCACCGCCGAGGGCCATGCGCGTCCCGGCTATCGCAATTTCTTTCACCCGGCGAAACGCTGGCAATTCTCGGGACTCCGGCTGGCCCGCGACACACGCTGACGCGGCCGGGCCATCCCGTCTTCCCTTTTCATCCAGACCACCCCAAGCGGAGAAATCATGCTGTACGATGTTCTCGAAGGCCTTTCCGGCCGCCAGAAAACGCTGCCCTCGCGCCTGCTCTACGATGCGCGCGGCTCGGACCTGTTCGAGGACATCACGGTGCTGCCGGAATACTATCCCACGCGCACCGAGAGAGCGATCCTGACCGAAGCGGCGCCCGACCTGTCGCGGCGGATCGGGGCAGGCGCGGTTCTGGTGGAATACGGTGCCGGGGCGTCGGTGAAGACGCGGATCCTGCTCGACGCCCTGGAGGCGCCGGCCGGCTATGTGCCGATCGACGTGTCCGACGACATGCTGGCCAAGACCAAACCGCTCCTGCAGCAGGATTATCCCGACCTGCCCATCCATCCCGTCGTCGGCAATTTCCTCGTGCCGCCGCCACTGCCCGACATCGATCCGCGGGCGCGCCGGGTCGGCTTCTTTCCCGGTTCCACCATCGGCAATCTTGACGATGCCGATATCGAGACCTTCCTGGCCGGTGCCGCCGAGGAGCTGGGACCGGACGGGCTTCTGGTACTCGGCGTCGATCTGAAAAAGAGCCCGGACATCCTGATCCCCGCCTATGACGATGCCCAGGGCGTGACCGCGGACTTCAACCGCAATCTTCTCGTGCGGATCAATCGCGAGCTGGGTGCCGATTTCAATCTCGATGCCTTCCGGCACGAGGCGCGCTGGAACGAGGCGGAGAGCCGGATGGAGATGCATCTCGTCAGCCTCGCCGACCAGAGCGTGACGATCGGCGGGCGGCGCTTCGATTTCGCGGCAGGCGAAACCATCCATACGGAAAACTCCCGCAAGTTCGACCAGGCGCAGATCGAGCGTCTGCTGGCCGCCAGCCCGTGGCAGATCAGCCATGACTATCGCGACAGCAAGGACCTGTTCTCGGTCCTGCTGCTGGAACGCAAATAGCGCAGGTGGCGCTCCCACCGGATCTGCCCTGATCCGCATGGGAGCGCGGCCTGTCTGCTCGTCTGAGCGGTCAGTCCGTGTTTTGTTGTCCGGTCTCCATGGCGCTCAGAAGCGCCCTGGGAAAGCGCTGGCCATCAAGGATGATCTCGACCAGCCCGTCATCGAACACGTCGAGGCTTTGCAGCGGATTGTGTTCGAGCACAAGGAGGTTGGCGCGCAGGCCCGGCTGGATACGTCCCACCTCGCCGGCCAGTCCGAAGCGCACGGCGTTGAGGATCGTCGCAGAGCGCAGGACGGCCAGCGGGCTCATGCCCATGGCCACCATCTGTTGCATTTCCCAATAGCCATTCAGACCGGGCGGGTTGGTCCAGGTCGGGCTCGAAGGGGTGTCGGACGCGAACAATCGCTCGATCCCACGCGCCTCGAGGCCCTCATTCAGGCGCACCAATCGTTCGAGTGCGCGGCGCGATGTCTCGGCAGGCTCCCCGGATGGGGCCTCGCCGAGAAAGTAGGCCACGATTTCGGGATGCTCCGCGATCCGGGTCTCCAGTTCTTCCTGGAACCAGCCGCCCTGCGGGCTGGCATACCAGGCCAGCAGACCTGCGGGCAGCGTGTGCGCCATGCTGTCCCCGGCCAGAAGTTCCGGCCGATAGAGATCGATTTCCCCGCCGATGACGCGCGTCGTGAGCTGGATGGATGCGCCGCGGGCAGCGAGGCGATCGAGGAGCGCGGCAATGCGGGCAGGCAGCGCGGTGCCCGCATCGGTGCCGGCGCCATTTTCGTCGTCCCAATGCCATAACCCGTGGGCGAGAACCGGAAAACCGGCAGCCTCGGCTGTTTCCCAGGACGCAAGGCTGTTGGCGTGGATCAACGGCACCAGCCCGGCGGTTTCGGCCGCCTCGACAGCGCGGCGCAGCGTCTGTGAATCCGCCGTGTTGAAGTCGAACAGCCCGGCAAATCCCGGCTCATGGTAGAGCTTGACGCAGATCGCGTCCGTATCGAAGCGGATACGCTCGATCACGGCCTCCGGCGTATGTGCCCCGGCATCGAAACCCGCGGGGAGGTGATCCAGACGGTCGGGGTCGACGATGTGGTAGGGATCGTCATAGCGCGCAGGGTCAGGATTGAAGGCCATGCCGTAGCCGTCGGTATAGGGCGCGCCCTGACAGGCTAAGAGCCAGGGTGCGGCCTCGCGAGCGTTCCAGCGCCGGACAGTGGCGTCATCCTGATTGAGGTCGATCAGCGTTGTGAAACCCCAATACAGATAGCTGCGCGGCTCCTGGTCGCGATAGGCCAGGACCAGATCGCGATGGGCTGCGATCTGGTCGCCGCGGATACCGGCAGAGCCATTGACGTGGACGTGGCTGTCAATGAGACCCGGCATCAGGAAGCGGCCTTCCAGGTCGACAATCTCCGCTCCGGCCGGGATGTCGGGAGCCTCGCCGACGGCACGGATGCGGCCATCCTCGACCACTACAGTCAGACCCTCACGAACCCGACCCGCTTCGACATCGACAATCCGCGCGTGAGTCAGCACCAAGGCTTGTGCCAGCGTTTCGGGAATACTCGCCGATGCCAGAAGCAAGGCGGTGGCGGTCATGGAAACAATAGATCTGGGAAACACGGGGAAACCTCCATTGGAAGGTCTGGCCTAGCAGCCGGCAGGCGCATGCCGCTTCCTGAAACGCGATCTTGGACACGCGCACCTGGCGCAGTAGAGCTAGGACATGGCGTGGCTGCTCCCCGTTTCGATTTCGCTTTCAGCGTTGATGGCGCTCTATCTGGCCTCCCTGACGGGGCAGAGACGGCTCGCCTATCTCTGGCTCGCGGCAGCGTTTGCGATCCTTGCGATCCTGCACCTGATGACCGGTCTGGTCGTGCAGGGACAGGCCGGGGCCTTGCAGGCAGCCCGGCCTGTGGTTGCCATGGGCTTTCCGCCATTGGTCTTTCTCCACGCGCGAGCCCTGGCGCACGCGGCGCGCCGGCCGGGCCTCGCCGACCTGTGGCATCTGACCGGGCCCGCCCTCGTGGCGGCTTGGCAGGTCTTCGGGATGCGCTGGGCGCCGGCCTATGGCTGGACGCTCGATCTGGCCGTGATGATCTCGACCCTGGCCTATGGCTGTGGCGTCTTTGCGCAGACCCGGCGCGATCTCCACCCGTCGGCCCGGCATTGGCTGCGAAACGTGACGTTGTGGCTGTTCGCCCTGGTCCTGATCGACATCGTCGTCGCGCTCGAACTGGCCGGCGACACGCCCTTGTCCGGTTCCATCAGCCTGCTGGCGGCGCTCATCGGCCTGATCGGTTTTCTCGGCTATTTCCTGTTTTCCAGCCTGCATAGGACCGGACCGATTGCCTGGATGGCCGCGCGGCTCCGCACACCGGTCTCCGATCTTGCCCAGCGTCTGGATACGCATATGCGCGAACGGGAGGTCTGGCGCGACCCGGAGCTGACGGTTGCCCGTCTGGCCCGGCAGATCGGTTCCCCGCAGCGAGCGGTATCGGAGACGATCAACGCGCATTGGCGCGTATCTGCCAGCCGATGGATCAATGAGTACCGCATTTCCGAGGCACAGGCGCTGATGGCAGGGAAACCGGACCGCCCGCTGGTCGAGCTCATGCTGGATTGCGGTTTTCAGACCCGGTCCAATTTCAACCGGGCTTTCAAGGAGATTGTCGGTGAGACGCCGTCGGCCTGGCGGCGCAACAACAAAAAAAACCACCCCGAAGGGCGGCCCTGATACTGGGACGATCGGTCCAGACGCTCGTGCGCGACGAAAGCCTGCATCGCCTCATGCTTGGCGACCACCACGGCCTCTGCGTGCCGCAGCTTTTATTGCGCTTTTGCCGCCATGAAAGGAGTGGCGGAGAGGATGGGATTCGAACCCACGATACGCTTTTGACGTATACTCCCTTAGCAGGGGAGGTCGGATGGTCTGGTCTGGTGGAAATTAACTAGAAATATCAAGGCATTCGCAGATCGTGTGGTGACATCCGTGAGAGGCTTCCCCTTATTCTTCCCCTTTGTTGGGGGGAGGCGCGGAGCCAAGGTGGGGGACTGGGCGCGGGAGCCGATATCGTTTCCATATGGCTTTGAAGCGGTCATTGCAGCAGCCCAGAACTTCGGCGGTGACCGCCATCGTGTCCTCGGCAATTGCGAACAGCTGATGGGCCGAAGCTCTGGCCTCTAAGGATAGCGGGTAGTGGGGGTGGCCTTGTGTCTCAGGTACAGCGAGCCCGATCTTCCGGCCATTCTCATAGGTAAAGTTTGCGCCTTCGTCTGTTGCGGCGAGGTATCTGTTTCGGGTCTGGCTGTAGTCTTCGAGATTATCTTCCAAGGCGACCCATCTCGCCCGCAGTTGGTGAAGGAGGTTGCAGAGGTCGGCTTCGTCACACCTGAGAAGGCTGGCGGTTTCGGTGTCGGTGAGACCTCGGGTTGGCTCTAGACCGGCAACAGATTGGATCATGCGCCACTGCTCGTGCTTGGGATATTGTTTGGCCTGTTCTTGCATCTGTTGCAGAGCGCCATGGACGGCGATGGCGTTGTTGCAGAGTTGGCGTGTAACAGACATTACGCCGAAGAGGCTTTCACTGAGCTTGCGCTTGTCGGCTCGGAGCTCAGTGTACCAGTTCGCGGCAATCACTATGCCGCCGCCCAGAAGCGTACTGAGTAGCGGAATCCCGGCATCGACAAAGAGCGCGAGCGTGCTTTCGTTATCGCCGGCGAGCGCGCGTCCCGCGGCCGCCAGCTGAACAAGGCGGTCCAACCCCTGAAAGTTCAGATCCACATCTTGCTCCTCAAATCCACGCCAAGCGCCGCGGGCCGATGAAATCCTCATCGGCGTTGCGCTTGCCCTGCAGGGTTAGCGGGTCGGGGAATTCCCAGCGGTGGGTTCGCACTTCATCGGCCAGGCCGGGCGAGGCAATCTTCGCGTAGCGTTCCGGCATGGCGGCCGTGGTCCAGCCGCCCTCATTGCGCAGGCGCAGGAGGTTGCGCTCGCAGGCGAAATGCCAGGTTGCCCAGGTATGCCGGGTGACGTGCGCGGTGAAGACGCGCGGATCCAGATCCATCTGCGGCAGGGTGCGGTCGAGGAAGGCCTTGAGCTGGCCGCCGCGATCGTCGCGATCGGCATAGGGCTGGCCGTCCTGCCGGCGGAAGAGCGGGCCGCGTTCGCCGATATTGGGCAGGCGGGACAGGGCCGCCTTGACGCGCGGCTGCAGCCAGACCACGCGCTCGGCATCGGTCTTGGTGTCACGCAGCACGGCATAGCCGTAATCCATGAAGAGATCGTCCCGGGCGTCGATCGACAGGGTCTCTCCCATGCGTGTGCCCTGGCCGACAAGGAAGGTGATCAGGGCGGCACGCCAGGGCGGCGGCGCGGCCTTTCGAAAGCGCGCATGCGGCATGGCCCGGCGGATCAACTCCTCCACCTGGGCCGGCCGGAAATAGACCAGGCGCGGTTTCGATTGCGGGGGCAGGGTGAGCAGGATCGGCTGGCCGTACTTGCGCGTGACGGCGCTGACGACGCTGTGAAACTGGCGCCGGCGGGTGGCCGGGGCGGCATTGGGGTAGGCGCGGACTGCGGCCGCATCCACGGTGGCCTGGTCGAGCGCGTCCAGATGGGTGTGCTCGATCTGGTCCAGGACCTTGTCGAGAAACCGGCCGGAGCCGCCGCATTTGAGATAGTGCGCGGCGGCATCGCCGAACGTCTTGCGGGTGGAGAAATCGCCCGTGAAATTCTGCTGGTTCAGCTGGGCTTCGAGTCGCGACTTGATCGCGAGCGCTGTCGCTTCGCAAGCAGTGCCCGTGCTTCGCTCCGGGAAGGGAACATTAACGGCGCGGCCGTCGACAAATCGGGTAACCGTACCGCGGATGTAGAAGTTTGGGGATTTGTTGAGGTTCTGGTGCAGTCGGAGCGGCATGTCGCAAGTCTCTGAAGTTCTTTCAGCTGGTCGGGCGTCATGCACACGTCCCGGCCGACGCGGGTGAAGGCGGCCCCGTGCCTGCGGATCATGTCGCGGATCACCCGTTCTGGATGCGCAACGCTAGTGTTACCCGTTTCATCGATCAGGCGGAAGACCCGGGCGATTTCGTGCAGCGTGTAGAGGGTTACGGGAGCGGCGGCCATGGCGTCACCCGGCCTCCCGGATCCGGCGGGCGGCTTCCAGCAGCTTGTTTCGCTCGCACAGGAAGAGGGTGCTGTCGGTCGCCATCTCTTCGCAGATCAGGGCGGCGCGCTCGGTTTGTAGATGCGGGCTGTCCGGGGCCGGTCGCACCTCGTGGTCGATTGCGATCACGAAACGCAGATCAATCGAATTGAAGTGATCCCATATGCGATCGATTGCTTTTGAGAAGGCGCGCTTCCGGCGCCAGGCGAGGGTCTGGGCGCTCATGCCATCTCTCCCGCATTCTGCCGCCATTGGCGTGCGGCGCGCTGCATCAACCGGCGGATGACGTCGAGCTTGTTGGTGCGCAGGCCGGCCGACTGTACCGCGGGCGCGTCCAGAAGCGTGCAGGCCGCGCCATAGAGCGGATTGTGTTCGGCCATCGATCCATAGCCGAAGGCGGTGCTGGCCACCCATTCGGCCACCTGGTCGGGACTGGCGGCATCCGGCACGATGACGCGGGCGGTCACCTCGACCACGTCGCCGCGCTCGAAGGTTTCGAACGGCCCGCGGATGCGGGTGGGGCGGGTAGTGTAGGGTTGCGGGTTCATGCCGCACCGCCTTTCCCGGCCAGCATGGCCGTGACCGATTTCTTGATCCTGGCGGGGCTGTCGAACGTCATTTCGGGCGGGCGCCAGCCGGGCTTGCGGCCGGTGTGTTCCATGATCCAGGCGATGGCCTCGGCCTTTTTCGCCGGCATGTCGGCGGCAGCCGCGCCGATGCCGCAGGCCCGGGCGATCTGGCGCAGCTGGGCAAGGGTGAAGGCGGCGAGATAGTCGGCCGTCAATTCGAATTCGGGCACAAGGTGGTCGACCCGCCTGGCCAGCTTGCGGGTGAAATCGTCACAGCCCGGCCCGGGATTATAGCCCGGCCACACGCCGGCCTGGGCGGCGATGAGGGCGGTGAACACCGCGGCCACATCGTCAAATTCGGCCTCCATCAACGTGTCGACGGCGGCCGCATAATTGGACAGCAGCACGGCCGGAACCTTGACCTTGAAGCCTTTCGGCTGGCCGTCCGGCGAGAGGGCGGCAATGCGTTCGGCGACCACGGCAAAGAGCGGCACCTCGCCATCATGGGAATTGCGCGTCGGCCGCTGGAACCAGCTGCCCGGCGCGTCATAGCCAACGCCCATATCCCGATCGATCAGGCCGGCGATGGTGAGCGCCATGGCCAGTTGCGGGCCGGCATCGGCCAGGCCCTGGCGCAGGCGGGCCGTGAGGTCGAGGCTGGCAGCCAGCCAGTTGCGCTTGGCAAAGGGCTGGATCGCCTCTTCCCTGACCTGGCCGCTGGCGGTTTCGGTGGTGGCCTTGATGGGCTGGGCGCCCGGCCCGCTGGTTTTCGGCTCGACGCGGCGCTCGTGGATGCGGCCGCACTCGAGCCAGAGCAGAGCGCCGCACTCGGCCGGCGCGGCCTCGGCCGGTGCGTCGTGCCATTGATGGCGCTTGTAGGGATCGTCGAGGATTTCCACAAAGGCGAAGCCTTCGGCCAGCAGCTCTTTACGCCGCCGCTTGATCCAGCCCATGGAGAGGGTGGTGACCAAAGCCGTGTCGAGCAGGATCGTCTCGCCGGTCTCCTGGTCTTCCATGGTGGGGCCGGAATAGTCGGCCACATCGAAGCGGGCCTCGGAAACGGGCAGGCCCTTCTGGCGCAGGCTCTTGGCGATCTGGTCGGCGGTCGACCATCCGTGATAGCCATACTCCATTGACGAAAGCGCGTTGCGCTGCATCTCGGCCGGTGCGGTGCAGATGGCGCGGGCCTGGGCGAGGGTGATGCGGCTGTCGGACAGCGCGGTCTGCAGCTCCGGATCCAGATTGCTGACCAGGTTGAAACGGATCTGCACCCACCGCTCGGTCTTGCCCATGGCGGCCGCCAATTCCTTGGTGGCCACACCTTCGGCGAGGCGTCGTTCATGCTTGATCTGGTCTTCGGTGAAACCCTTTTCGATGGGGTCGCCCTTGTAGATCTCGGACAGGACCTGTCCGACCCGCAATTCGCGGAAGGCGGCGATGCCGCGGGCTTCCTCCATGGGCGGGGGATCCTTGCGGTCGCGGTTCTCGGCGAGGGCGACCAGCAACAGATCCTTGTCGGAAAGATCCTGCACCAGCGCGCGCATGCCGAAATCGGCCGGCACATCGCCGCGCTCGATGAGGAGGCCGGTGGCGCGCCAGCGCCGCTCACCGGCGGCGATCTCGTATTCCCCCGGCTTGCCCGGGTGCGGGCGCAGCACGATGTTTTGAAGCAGGCCCTTTTCCGCGATCGAACCGGCGAGCTCGTCGAGTTCGGCCGCATCGAACGTCTTGCGCGGGTTCAGCGGCGAGGCGTGAATGAGATTGTGCGGGATGGCCTGCTCGCCGCCGTCTGCCGGCGCGGCGCCGGCAGGGGCGACCGGGCGTGTCTCGCCATTCCAGGCGGCCAGGATGGACCGGGCCTTGTCGCTGATCGTGAGCGGGCAGAGCGAGATCAGGCCGGTGTCGGCCATGCGCCGCGTCGAGCGTGTGACATTGGACGGGTCGCGCCCGAGGCGTTCGCCCATCTGGGTCCAGGGCAGGGCGGTTTCGCCCTGACCGTTGTCGGCCAGCTCGATCAGAAGGGCGATCAGCTGCGGATCGAAGAGACGGAAGGCCTCAGCCGAGGGTGTGGTCATGGCGTTCATTGCGCGGCTCCTTGAGGGCTGGCCGCGACGGGGGTCTGATCGAGGCGGATGCTGTCGGCCTCGACGCCGCAGACGCGGAAGGGGGACAGGGAGATGATGCCGGTCTCGGCCATGCGGCGGGCGGCATGGCGCACGGCCGTGTCGGACTTGCCCGTGCGGGAGACGGCTTCGGCATAATCGGGGAAATCCAGCCCGTCGGCGCGCTGGCGGTAGAGTTCCAGAAGCACGGGCAGATCGGCGGCGGAGACCAGGCGGCCGGGTTTGAGTTCCGGCGTGCTGCCCGCGGCCGCTTTCGAGCGTTTGCGGGCCGCGGCCCAGCGGTCGAGATCGTCGACATCATACATGATCTTGCTGCCGACCCGGAAGAAATTGGGGCCCGTGCCATCGTCGCGCATGCGCTTGAGCGTTGAAGCGGAAAACCCCATGCGCAGGGAGGCGGCATTGGTGTTGATGTACTGGGCGCTCATGACGGCTCGCCCCCGTCTTCATCCAGCGGGTCGCCATTGGCGTCGATCGGCACCAGATGGGCGAGGCGTTCGAAGTGAAGCTGGCCGGTGAAAGGCGCCGTGGTGAGCCGCACATTCGCTTCGCCGGTGGCGAAATCCATCGCCTCGATCCGGCCCTCGACCTCGCGCCGTTGCAGCAGGAAGGCAACGCGGCGGCCGACCACCAGATGGCCGGACAGGCGCGCGCGGCCCCCATCATTGGCGGCATCATTTGCGGCTGCCGAACGGCGTTCGGCGGCGTCCGGATGGAAGAGTGCCCGCACTGTCGGCGGCAGATCGCCGTCCTGCGGGCAGAATGCGGAAATATCGGGTTCGTTAGCCATGTGGCCCTCCGTGGTTCGGAGGGACCGTAATCACGAAAAATCGTAATGACAACTCAAAAATACGAAAAACCGTAATTACTATGTGCGGACATAGCGACTAGGTTTGGTAAAATTTCTGGTTGATATGTGACGGAGGTGGCAGATGGTATTGGGTCTTACGGCGTCAAATCCTCCCAAAAGCGTCAGGGCGGCGGTGCTACCGTGTGAAGACGAGGTGCGGGATCAGGCATTGCTGTCCCGCGAGCCGTTGGCGCTAGAAGATCAGTACTTTGGAATCATCTACCAGGACCCAGAGGGATTTGAGAGCACGCGCGCGGTTATCGCCAGGGCGGTTAAGTTCAACGCTGACGGGGTTCCATATCTATGCGTGTTCTGTTGTGAGCGCCGGGCCTACCGGGAGTTTCGTGTTGACCGGATCGTGGAGTGCTGGGATGCGGAAACCGGTGAGACTGAGGATCCGCGGGTTTTCCTCCTCGAAACCATTGGTTTCGATATTAGTCAGCGCGCCCATCCTGCCGATATAGACCCGCGCAAGATGCGAGACGTGTTTGAGCTCATTCGGCCGCATGTTGTTTTGCTCGGCGCGTTATCGAAGTGCGATCGATATATGCACGTTGCTGAAGTGGAGGTGATCAGGGGGCACCTTGTTGGGCTGCTGGCTAGTAGCAGAATTTCAGATGACGAGTGGAAGCAGATTGAAACGCGCATACGCAGGGTGAGGCCATCAAGTGGCGGAATAGCGGAGGCCTATGAGGATCTTCGCCGCCGAACACCTCAAGAGCTGACGGCCTTCATGATAGCTGCGGTGGCAGTTGTTCGTGCCGACAAGAAGGTCAAGCCGGAAGAACTTGAGATGCTGGATGATCTTGCCGAGGAGCTGCTGGGGCTAAGCGTGCACGATCTGATAGCGGTGTAGCTAAAGCCGCGCTACGACGCTTGGGTCCGCGATGCTGACAAAGGGAAGGGCGCGCACGATCTCTACGTCTTCAATCAGTGGTGCGCCATCCCAGCTTTCCAGGTTGTAGCGGCCGGGGGTGTATCCGCGGCGCACGACTTTGAACAGTAGTCTCTGATCAGACAGCTCGATTATACAGGCTTTGCCAAGCACTTCGTCCGGTTGGAATGTCTGGCGATCTAGGCAATAGATGATCCATCGATCTTGTGCCGGGGGCATCGAGAAGCCCCTAATCTCGAAGGCAACGTAGTCTAGGTCTTGGTTCAATCCGGGCGGCAGTGCGACCTCGTAAATGCCTTCGTCTTTCCCGACGCCATCCATAACTTGAACCACAGCACCTGCTCCAACCAGACCTTTAACCCACACTTTTCGAGTGTGGTACTGTGAGTGTTCATCATAAAGTTGGTCAAGGCTAAGGCCAATTGCCGCCGCGAGTTTTCGGGCCGTGTCCTCTCTCAAGGATCGGGTTTTTCCGTCGAGATAGGAATAAATGGTGGATGCCGGCACGCCAGCCGATTTGGCCCAGTTGTTTACGTTTATACCTGCCCGACGCATTGCGTTGCGGACGCTCTCACGGCGCGTATCAGCATCATCCAAGGTCGTCATGATATGTGAGGTAGCACACGCTTTTGCATAGAGCATTTGCGGAAAATCCGAATTTCGGTTGACGTGATTACGAAAAACCGTAATTCATACGGTCATGACACCGACCGAAGCGAACATCGCCAGACTGCAGGAAGCGGCAAAGAACAAAGCGCGCAAGCTCGGCGAGGTTGCCGCCGAAGCCGGGGTGCCGGCCGCCACTCTGTACGATATGGCGCGCCCCGGGTGGCGACCTCGTTCGATCAAAAACCTCATTGCTGTAGAGCGCGCGCTGGGTCTTGAGGCCCCGGCCGCCCCTCTTCCGGTCGGGGAGGGCGCCTAGATGACCGGGCTGGATGCAAACCGTGTCCGTGAGTTGTGCGTCGATGGCTGGCGAAATCGCGGTCTGGATCAGGACTTTCCGGTGGCCAGTGCGCACGGCTGGTGGCCCGTGGTGGCGGCGGAAGACGGTCCGCAGGGGTGGGCGTGGATGGTGAGCCAGTGGCAGCCGGGCGCGGCGGGTGTCGTGCGGGTTTGCGACTGGGGCGTGGCGGACGATCAGGACTTCCGGGCGATGTGCGACTGGGTGTGCGATCCGTGCGGGCCGCGGCCCGGTTGCGCTGTGCCGGCCGGTGAGGCGGGTGGCGCCGATCTGCCGGGCATGCGGATCGAGGAGCGTGAAGCATGGTGTGCCGGTGCCGATGCCGGTGCCGGTGCCGGTGCCGGGGGCCCGGTGTTGCGGCTGGGCATCTGGGAGCCGCTGTCTCTGGTGCTGACGCGAGTGGGCGAGGGGCGCGTGCGCCTGCCGGAAGACGCCGGTAGCGAGGCATTGGACGCGCTCGCCGCGCTCGCCGTTGAAGAGCTGCCGCCGTCCGAAGAAGGGTTTGTGCGCCGGCGGATTGTGCCGGGGTGTGCGACCGTGTTCACCCGCAATCTCGCCCGGTCTCTGGCCCTTTGGCAGGACTATTCCCGCGGGTTGCCGGCATGACGGGGCGGATAGACACCCGCCCGGGTGGCCAGATCGGCCAGGGCCTGCAGTGTGGCGGCGGAGATCGTGAGGCTGGCCGGGCCTTCGGGCCGCATGACCCGGACTTCCATCATACCCTCGTAGCCCGGATCGGTGCGGACCTGCAGGCCGTCGATTTCGGCGATGTGCCAGTTTTCTCTTTCGTAGTTCATGGCGGGCGCTCCGTTCTGAGGGCGCAGCCTGCCATGCCCGCGGTCCGGCGTCATGCGCTTGTCCGTTCATTCCCATACCCCTCGCGTGCCCCCCGGGCGTTCGCCCCCATGAACGCCGCCGGCCAGCCGAACAACGCGAGGGGAGGGGGCATCCGTTGCGGCGTTCACGCCCGGCCACGACTGACCGGCCGGGTGCGCGGCGGATGCCCCCGCCTTTTCGTCCTTGATTACCTGTCTCTGCCCGTGTGGGCCGTGCGCTGCGCCCGTTGCGCCGGCCTGCCGCGTCTCACGGGTGGGGCGGGGGTCTGCTTCTGCCGTCCCGGCTTGCCGGGTACAGCCGCCCGGGGCCGCGCGGTGCAGGGCAGACCCCCGATCCGGTTCCGCCCGGGGCGCGCCCTGTGCGTTGGGCCCGTCGCCGTCCAGCCAGGCGGCAATGCGGGCATCGCGCGCGGTGTCGGCCGGCAGGCCCATCGCCGTGGCGAGGGCCGCAAGCGGGCCGGGTGCCGTCATGTCATCCTGTCTGGCCAGAACCGCCTCCATGCTCTGCGTAACTGCCGGCGAGCCTATCGCCGCGATGCGGGCCTGAGTGTGGAATCGGCGCTGGCCGTCCAATCGATCACCAGCCGGAGGGCCCGCCGATGAGCGGTGTTGCCAGATCGCCAGAGCAGCGGGTGCACCCCGCGCGCGTGTACCAATCGCTGAAATCGGCGAGCGCCGATGTGATGGACCGCAATGGCGGCACGGTGAAGGCGGCGCGGCGCACGCGCGGCAGCGATGAAACCCTGCGCAAGGCGATCCGCCATGACTGGGAGGATAACTGGCTGGGGGTGGACCAGCTGGTCGATCTGGAACCGCGCTGCGAATTTCCCTTCGTGACGGCCGAACTGGCCGCGGCCAGCGGCTATCTGCTGATCCCGTCGCCCGACCGGATCCGCGGCGAGGGCCTGGCCATGAAGTCGATCAAGGAAGCGGCCGAAGCCGTGGCCGCGATCAGCGAGGCGCAGGCCACGGGCAAGGGTGTCGAGCGGCACGAGGTGGCGCATGTGCGCCGCGAGGTGCGCGAGGCGATCCTGGCCCTGTTCGCCTTTGACGAGGATCTGGAGCGGCGCTTTCCCGGCATCCGGCCGGAAAGGGGCGAGCCATGAAGGTGCGCCGCGGACAGGTGCTGGGCCTGAACATGCCGCCGGCCGGCTGGCTGTGCGTTGCGATGTGTGCGGCGGGCCTGGTGTGGCTGGCGGCGGGGTGGCTGTCATGACGGCGGCACCCGGAAACGCGCCCGTCTTGTGCGAAGTGGAATGGGCCGGGCTGACGGCGCAGATCGAGGCGTTCCGCGATGGCGCCGGGCGCATTACCGCCCTGGGCGAGGTGCGCTTTCCCGGCGGGCGCGGCGGCAAGACGGCCGCCATGGGCGCCCTGGCCGAAGCGGTGGCGAGCGTCGATCGATATCTGGCCGCGCCGCTGAACCCGCCGGGCAAGGGCGGCGGCGAAGCGCGGCCGCTGGTGACACTGGCCGATCTGGCCGTGGTGCTGAAGGCGAACGGGCCTTCGGCCTTTCTGGAAATCGTCAAGGTTCTGGCCCGCCTGGAAGCGGGCGCCCTGACCGGCGCCGGCGAACGGCGTTCGGTGGATCAATCTCAGAAGGAGAGAAGCGATGCTTGATGTCTGGCCAGAGGATGGCGTGTTTGACGAGGTGGTGAAGCGCGCGACATCGGCCGCCAAGCGTGAGCCGGTGGCGGTCACCGTCAGTGACAATAAGGGCACCCAGTCCGTGACCGTTTCGATCGCGGCCGAGATCCTGAAAGAGCTGGGATGGTCGATCGGCGAGCGGGCGTGCGGGCTGGTGCATGTCACGGATCGCGCGGTCTTTCTGCGCTTGCAGCCAGACCCGCTGGGCGGGTACCGGCTGCATACCCCGCCGGGCGGATCGGCCGACAAGTCGCGCGGCCTGCTGCGTGTCGGCTGGATCTGCGATGCGCCGATGAAGGAATACCGCCGCGCGGCGGTGGAGTACCGGATTGCATCCGCGGGCGTGCGCAGTGCGCTGGACCTGCAGCTTGAACGGGTGAAGGCGCGCGCGGGCCGGAGCGTGCCCGGGCTTGAGCCCGAAATATCGCCTGCAGAGGTCGCGGCCCGGAAGATTGCCACTGACCTTCTGCGCAAGGGACACACGGACAAGGAAGTCCTGCACCATCTGGAAGCCGAGCAGAACATACGCCGCACCCAAGACTGGTTGGCGCAGGTGCGGTCGTGAGTGTGTTGGTGGTGGTGTCTCTCGCGGCGGTCTGGGCCGTGTCGGCCGTGCTGGCCTGGCGCCATCTGGCATGGGTTTACCCGCGGCCCTGCCGCGCCCGCCTCGTCTGGTCTGTCCTGTGGCCTGTGCCGGCGGGACTGCTGGCGATCGGATGGCTGGCCGGTCTCGCGCGCCTCGCCTGGGCGATGGTCTGGCGCCTCCTGGACGGGGAGGGGCGGGGATGAACCTGGGACCGATGATCACCCTCCACGCGGCCCGCCTCGTGGCGCCGCATGGCACAGCCGCGAGTGACCGCAAGCCGACATGGATCCAGCCGGTCAGCGTTCGCGAAGCGCCCGACAGTCTGTGGCAGATCGCCGATCAGCATGGCATCGCAATCATGGCGTTGGGCTGGCACACGTCTGCTGTGACGGCGCATTGCGCACTCAAAATGGCCCTGTTCTCCGGCGCAAGTGCGGGGGCGCCGGCATGACGGCGCCTCTCCCCGCTTCTGACAGCGCCCGCGAACGTGACGGCCTGCGGCGCGAAGGCGCCGGCAAGGCGCTGCAATATGCCGGCGCGCTGATCGCGCGCTTGCCTGTTCGGGATCCACAGCCGGGCGAAACGCCGGCGGAATGGCAGGGCAGCTATCGCGCCCTGGTGGAAGCCCAGCTGGATCAGCTGGCCCTCCAGATCGAGCGCGGGGAGCTGAACCTGGCGCCGCTGCCGGGGAGGCGCGCATGATCGGCGAGCCTGTCACGATGACGATCACGGCCAATGCGATGGCCGATGGTGAGGTCGCGGCGGGCCGGACGGTCCTCCGGCCGGGCGACCGGTACTGGTTCACGGTGTCGGACTGGATGCGGGCCAGCGTGATTTCCATCGATCCCGTCCTTGAAGAGGTGAGAATTGTTGCCGTTGCGGCGTCAACGCCCGGGCGTGGCGCCTTCCGCCGTTTGCTGAAGGGCATATACGCCGTTCGGATGCGGCCGGTCGTGGTGGAACCGTTCAATGAAATGACCGGAATCCTGCGGCGGTGGGGTTGGGGCTGCCAGCTGACCGGCTTTGGCTTCGACCGTGAGGAGTGTTGGCGGCCGCCTGAGGAGTGGCGTCCCCATGCCTAGAGCCCGCCGCAAGCCGCAACGGATCCAGCTGAAACGCACCAAGGGGTTTCGCAAGCCGAAAGAGGCGGTGACCGTCACCCGTGCCACCAGATGGGGCAATCCCTATCGGGTGGATGAATGGGGGCGCCAGCGGGCCGTCTCGCGGTTCCGCGAAGACCTGTACGAGCGGGGCGTGGTGGAGGGGCCGCGCGGGCCGGTGACGGTGGAGATGATCCGCGCCGAGCTGAAAGGGCGCGACCTGGCCTGTTTCTGCGATCACCACGGCGCCTGCCATGGCGATGTTCTGATGGCGATCGCCAACAGCCGCGGCCCGCTGAAGCGCAAACGCTCGGTCACCGGCGGGATGGGGGTGGGCGCAAAGCCCAGCCTGGCCGCTGCGCATCCCGACGGGGATTGCCGGGCGCGGGACCATCGGGGCGATCCGCTGCCGACACGATGGGACTTCGTGCTGGATGAGGTGGCGACATGACGGTGGCTGCATCGCCATCGGCGCGCGATCTGGTGGCGCGGGTCGTGGCCGTGATCGAGGCCACCCGGGTGGACCTATCACTCGAGGACCGTGCGCAGGAGGCGTTGGCCGATGCGTTGTCCCGGGCCTTTCACCCCATGCCGGTCGAGCGCGAGGTGGTGCTCGGCCCCGGCGAGCGGATCGACATCATGGTCGGCCCGGTGGGCGTGGAGGTGAAGCGCAATTCCGCCGGCCGGAAGGCCACGCTGCGCCAGCTGGGCCGCTATGCCGGGCACGGCCGGGTCGAAGGCCTGGTGCTGGCCTCCAATCGCGCCATGCGGCTGGTGCCCGAAATCGACGGCAAGCCGCTGGCCTTTGCGTCTTTGGGGAGGGCCTGGCTGTGAAGTATGGCCGATTGATCCGCACCGAGACCGGATGGCGCATGGAGGATGTGCCGGCGCATGTCTCGCTGCGGTTGAAACAGGTGTTTCCGCGCATCAACAAGGGCGCCCGGGGCACGTTCGAGTTTCCGGCCGACAATCGCACGGCCGCCGATCTGGACTGGTTTCGCGACCGCTATCCGCTGCTGATCGATCCGGCGGACAACCAGGCGCTGATCCGGTCGCGCCTGGCGCATGAAGAGTCGCAGGCGGAGACAGAGCGTCTGTTTCTGGACGGGTTCAAGGTGCCGGCCTATGCGGGCCTGCAGCCGGGGCAGAAGGTGAGGCGCTATCAGGCGCAGGCCGTGGAGATGGCGCGCCTGTCGGGCGGCTTGCTGCTGGGCGATGATGTCGGGCTGGGCAAGACCTACACCACATGTGCGGCCATGCTGACGCCCGGGGCGCTGCCGGCTGTCGTGGTGTGTCAGCCGCACCTGCAGCAGCAGTGGTGCCGCGTGATCGAGTCCTTCACCAGTCTGAAGGCGCACGCCGTCAAGAAAACCCGGCCCTACACCCTGCCGCGGGCCGATGTGCTGGTGTTTCGCTATACCCAGCTGGCCGGCTGGGTCGAACAATTCCCCGAAATGGCGCCGCAGCTGGTGGCCTTTGACGAGATCCAGGAGCTGCGCACGGGCGACAAGGCCGCGAAGGGTGCCGCCGCGCTGGAGCTAGTGAAGCCGGCGGCCATCAAGATCGGCCTGTCGGCCACGCCGATCTATAACAAGGGCGCCGAGATCTGGACGATCTACCAGTATCTCTCGCCGGACGTGCTGGGGCCGTTCGAGGACTTTGTGCGCGAATGGTGCGGCCTGTCCTACTGGGTCAATGATCCGGTGGCGCTGGGCGATTACCTGCGCGATGCGCATGTCTTCCTGCGACGGACGAAGGCCGATATCGGGCAGGAGCTGCCCAAAGTCAGCCGGATCGTCGAATACGTCGATCACGATGCCGGTGCGCTGGCGCGGATCGACGATATTGCCCGGCAGCTGGCGGTGACCGCCACCACCGCCAAATCATACCAGGAGCGCGGGCAGGCCGCGATGGAACTGGACCTGAAGCTGCGGCAGGCCACAGGGGTGGCGAAGGCCGGGGCGGTTGCGAACATGGCGCGGGTGCTGCTGGAGAGCGGCGAGCCGGTGATCATGGCGGCGTGGCATCGCGAAGTGTACGACATCTGGACCGAGGCCCTGGGCGAGTTCGAGCCCGCGTACTACACGGGCACGGAGACGGCCGCCGCCAAGCAGCGCGAGGTCGACCGCTTCGTTTCCGGCCAGACCGACCTGATGTTCATGTCTTTGCGGTCCGGAGCCGGCGTCGACGGGCTGCAGCACAGATGCTCGACCCTGATCGTCGGCGAGCTCGACTGGTCGCCGGCAACGCACACCCAGATCATCGGCCGGCTGGACCGGGAAGGGCAGACCCAGCCCGTGACGGCGATCTTTCCCGTCGCAAACGACGGGTCCGACCCGCCCATGATGGAATTGAACGGGCTGAAGGCCAGCCAGTCGGCCGGGATCATCGATCGCGGCGTGGGGACGGTGGCCAGCAGTGACCGCACCCGCTTGCAGGCGCTAGTTGCCCGATATCTCAAGGGGGGCAAGCCATGATCCGCGCCACCATCCCGGGCCGGCTGATCTGTGACGATCAGGATGTGGGCGCGCCGGGCGAATTTCAGTTTCTGGACGGGCGATGGAATGTGACGCGCGGGCGGCTGTATGCCCGCCGCCTCGAGCTGGCCTGCCCGCGATGCGGCAAGGCGCACGAGCTGCTGCTGGCGCCGGCCGGGCATGTGAAGCCCGCCGCCGGCGAGTTGCGCTGGGACGGCACCATACTGGCGCCAACGGTCTATGGCCCCATCGTGATCCGGCCGCATGGCAGCTGCCCGGGGTGGCGGGGCCGATTGGAAGGCGGCGAATTGCGCACCGATGCGGCCCTCTTGAAGCGGGAGGGCGGCGATGTGTGATTGTCCGCTCTATCGTGCCCAAGCCGACATGCTGGCCGATCTGCGCGAACGTGTGGCGCATCTGGAGGCCTTGACCGACCCGGCCGTGCCCTTCGCGCCCTGGGAATGGGCGCTGGACCGGCCGCAGGCCATCCTGGCCCATTGCCTGGCGCGCGGGCCCGTGGAGGCCGCACGGGCCGCCATGTCGCTGGATCTGGGCATTCACGGCCGCACGCACGATGCGCGCGCCGTGGCGGCGCTTGTGGCGGCCTTGGCGCATCGTCTGATCGAGTGGGGCTGGCTGGTGCGAAGCGGCACACCCGCGGATCGGCCGGCGCGCCTGTCCGACACGCATGCCCTGCACCCTGACCAGTTGACTGCCTTCCGGGCCGCCCTGGGCGGCGAGGGGGATCCCGGTGCGCCGCCCGTGGCGCACCGGCCGATCCCGCCGGGTGCGCGGGCCTATCGCCGAAAGGAGGCCGTTTCGTGAGCCGATTGTCCGTTATTCCGGTCGCGGCCCTGGATGATGTTGCCGAAAAGCGCATTTCCGCGACCGATCTGCGCGTCCTGTGCGGCCTGGGCGCCTGTACCAATAAATGGGGCTGGGCGAATGACACCAAGCAGGACCGGATCGCGAAGAAAGCCAAGCTGACGCGGGAGACGGTGAACCGTTCGCTGAACCGGCTGGAGAGTATGGGCTGGGTCGAGGTCTATGAAAGCCGTGACCCCATGGCCAAGCTCAAGGGGCTACTGTGCTATCGCGTGATCCTGGACCCGCCCTTCGGCCCGTGCGGCGAGCGGCTGGAGTCGCCGACCTACAAGCGCCGCCGGGCTGTCCTGACACTGGAGCAGGAGCGCCAGGCGCGGGCCGGTGAGGGGGAGGCGGAAGACGTTCCGGATGCGGACGTTGATGCGGCCCTCGATACTGGCGAGGCGGCAAATCCGGCCGGGCACGAGGTGGCGGAACCGGCCGATGCCGTCGCGGACGGTCGCGCCGGACCACCGGGCCCGGATCAAACCGCGGATGCCCCTGCCGTGCAAGGCCCGGACGCGACCCCCTGTGATCGACGCGTCACAGGGGGGGGTGTGACGGGTGGATCACAGGGGGGGTGTGATCACTGCGATCACAGGGGGTGTGATCACTGCGATCACAGCAGAGTCGATTCTTTTATCGATAAGAGTTCTATGAGTACCAGCGCGCGCAGGATGACCCGCGGCGAGCGGGTGGCCGGCGTGTGGTTCGATCCGGATGTCGAGCTGATGCCCGCCCTGGTCGAGGCCAGGGTCCGCGATGCGGTGACGGCGCATCTGGTCGAAGGGCTGGGACAGGCGCGGGCCATAGCCGCCCTGTCGCCGGTGGATGTGCGCGCCTACCGGCATCACGGGTCGGAGCGCTGGGCCGTGGTCTGCCCCGATCGGGCCGGGTGGGAAGCCTTCCGGCAACACCTCGCCGGGCTCGGCAGTGCGCTGACGGACAGGACCGGAACGCGTGTCCAGGTCATGACCGAGGCCCGTTGGGCCCGTCTCACAGCGGAAATCACCATGCCCTACACCCCGCCGGACGGCGAGGCCGGGCGATTGTTTGACATGGCGCTGGAGTGCGGCCGGACGGAAACCGATCTGGCGCCCTGCGTCGAGGATGGCTTCGTCGTCGTGCCGGATCCGGAGCATGGCTTCGCCGTCCAGTCCACCGGCATGAATTGTCGCGAAGTCGGCCGGGTCTTCATCGGCGCCATCAAGGCGCTGGGCTGGAACACAACTGTTCGCCCGCAACCGCCGGCCGAACGTCTCAAACCGAAGGAGGTCGCCCATGGGCAAGCTTGAGGCCACGCCAGCCATGCGGGAGGGGGTGACGGTGCAGGCGCAGCGCAAGGCCGATGAGCGGCCGGATGTGGCCGATTACGAGGCCCGGGCGGACGAACGGCGTTCGGCGCGGCTGGAAGCCGAGCGCAAGCGGCGTGAAGCCTTTCTCGCCTCCGCCGAAGGGCAGGCGGCGATGGGGCGTCTCGATGCCCTGCGACGGGCAGGCGAGGCGCTGCGATCGTCAACGCGCTATGCCGATATCGACACCTTCACGGCCGCGGTGCGGGGGATCGAGATCGAGCGCGGGCAGGTCCGAATCCTGGCGCCGAATGCCTATGTGGCGCGGCTGTACGCCCCGGGCAATGGCAAGGGCGGGCTGCTCAAGCGTGAGCAGGTTGCGGCCGCGGCCGACTATGCCGCCCTCTCCGATCAGCTGAAGGTCGGCGGTGCCAGCCGCGATCCGGCCGACATCCGCGTCGATGGTGGCGGCGCGGGCTGTACCGAGCTGGCCGTCCTCAACCGGATGGACGCCGCCGACCGCTTCCGCCGGGCCCGCACCGCGCTTGAGCATGCGTCCATCGTGCCCGAATGGGGCCGGGTGATTCGCAGGCTGACCGACTGGATTGTCCTCGATGGCGGGCATCCGATGGAGGATTTCGACCTGGGAAGCCTGCCGCATGGCCGGGGTGTCAAGTCCGAGATGGCCTGCAAGGCAATGCTTCTAGCCCAGGGGCTGGGGACATTGTGTCAACACTTCGAACGAGGCTAGTTGACATCCAAGGTCCTAGGATACTATCGATTTGTCCTAGATGAGGTCATTGCGCCTCGCCAAGCCCCGCCGGCCACCGCCTCGCGGGGCTTTTTCATGCCCGAAACCCCACAAATCCACGCCTTAGCGGGTCCTTCCCAGCGCTTCCCCGTATACGGGGCATCTGAGCGCGGGGCTTCGCAAGATACACAGGCCGTCAACATTGTTGACGTTTCGGGCTCAACTCGTTGACATTTCAGGAGGCTAGCCCGCTCTGCCGGTGGCCCGATCACCGATGACCGATGTTCCGCTGCTCGATCGCAAACTGCCCGATGGGGCGCCGGCGTACTTTCGATCTGTGGCCGCGTACGGCAAGGCGAGAGGTGTTACCCGGCAGTGTGCTGCGAAGTGGAACACCCGGGACGGATTGATCGTCTTCGCCGAATGTCCGGTCACCGGCCGGCAGATGGTCGACGCCCTGGCCAGTGACCAGCTGAGAGCGGGCGAGCAGAACCCGCTCAAAGGCCTGGCCGATGAAGGGGCGGCGATCGGGGCCGGGCCCGTCAGTCCGGTTGCGCCGGAGCCCGTTGCTGACAGCGATCCAGTCGGCGAGGAACGGGACGACAGTGCTGATGACAAGGCCGCGAGCGTCCAGGACAGCGTCCGGCAGCGTGCTGCCCAGTCGAAGGCGATCCAGGAGGAGATCAAGGCCAAGTCGGTGCGCCTTGATTACGAGGAGCGCATCGGCCGCCTGATACCGCTCGATCTGGCCATGGAGCAACAACGCCGCCTGGCCAGCCGAACGGTGGAGGCCATCCTGCGTTTGCCGATGGAGGCGGCCGAGGAGGCGAATCCGGAAGACCCGGCGAAAGCCCGTGCTGCGATCCAGCATCACCTGACGCAGATCCTGACCGAGCTTGACGCCGACACCCGCCGCTCGATCGAGGAAGCACGTTCGCAGCTGGCACTTGAAGGCGAGCCCGCCCATGCCTGACGGCTACAATGGATGGGAAGAATTCGGAGAGGACGCCGACCGGTACTTCCGCCTCAATGCCTTGCGCCTGCAGGAGGCTTACCTGGCCGCGCTCGCGCCGCCACCACCACTGAACCCGGCTGTGTGGGCAGAGCAGGCACGGTTCCCGGAAGGGTCCCCGGCGCCGGGCAAGTTCAAGCACTCGACGGCGCCCTATCTGAAGCGGATCCTGGAAGTGCTGTCGCCGGACCATCCGTGCGAGGAAGTCTGGATCCCGAAATGCGCCCAGTCGGGCGGCACGGTGGTCGGTGATCTCTGGCTCGCCTCGATCCTGGCGAGCATGAATGCGCCCTGCATGGCGGTGCATCCGACCGTCAGCCAGGCCAAGGAATGGGCGGACAGCAAGTTCTGGCCATTGATCGAGGCGACACCGGCACTGACGCCCTACCCGGACGAAGGGGAAAAGCCCGGCGTCATCGTGCCCCGGATCAACAAGGCCACCGGCGGGTCGAAGGCCGACAAAATCCGATCGACACGCGGCGGTACACTGCTGCTGGCGGGTGCGGAGAGCCCGAAAACGCTTCGCGGCCACACTATTCGCTTCCTCGTCGAGGATGATCTTGACGCCTGGGTGGCCAACAATGGCGAAGGCGATCCGGCCACCCAGGCGGATATGCGGCTGACGACATACGAAGCGCTGGCCTTGTCCAAAGCGCTGAAGATCTCGACGCCGCTGCTGCTGGGCGGCTCGCGTTCGATGAAGGGTTATGCCCGCTCCAGTATGGAGCGGTTCTATCTCGGCTGTCTGCAGTGCGGGATGCTGACCGACTTCGTCTGGGAGGATGTTCAAAAGGGTGACGTGGCGCCATTTCGCCCGTTCTTTGTCTGTCCGGCCTGCGGCATGCCGCATGATGACAGTCACAAGCGGAAGATGCTGGCGTTGGGTCTGTGGGTGCCCACCCGGCCGGTCAATGGCAAATCGCCGGCCAAAACGATCAGCCGGGAGGAAGCCCTGGAGTGGGCCGGAGATGGCCTGCACCGTGTGGTCGGCTTTCACATTACGGGCGAAATCAGCCGGTTCCGCCGCTGGGAAACGATCGCCCAGAAGGAAGCCGACGCGGCCGGCGATCAGCACACCGAAATGGTGTTCGTCAACACGGTGCTGGGCCGGCCATATGAGATCAAGACGAAGACGCCGGGCTGGGAGGCCCTGTCGGCACGGCGTTGCGAAGACTTCCAGCGCGGCGAGGGCGCCTACGGGCCCTCCGTCTTCGTCCTGTCGGCCGACGTGCAGGGCTATGGCATCTGGTATCTGGGCAAGGGTTACAACGCCAACGAGGAAGCCTGGTATCTGGAATGGGACCTGCTGCCCGGTGAAACCGCTGTGATGGGCGAGGGCGCCTGGAAGGCGTTCGACAAGATCGTCGAACGCGGCGCCCCTCTGCCGGGCGGCAAGCGGATCCCCTACGACCTGGAGGTCGTAGACTCAAACTACAATACCGATGCGGTGAAGGCCTGGGTGCGCCGCCGGCCAAAGGCGCTGGCCGTGAACGGCGATGCGGGTTGGAACCGGGACATCATCACGCACACGCATCAGAGCGATGTGTCAAAGTCCGGCAAAAAGCGGAAGCTGGGTCTGCGGGTGTGGCATGTCGGCACTTACCCCGTGAAGTCGATTCTGGTTTCTCGCTACGGAAAAACGGCCGCGTCATCCGACTTCGATGAGGATGGCGTGCCGCGCGGTTACTGCTGGTGGCCGATCAATGCGGACGAACCGTTCTTCCGCCAGTTGACGTCGGAATTTGTCCATGACGAACGGGTCAAATCGACCAACCTGACCCGCAAGATCTGGAAGAAGAAGGCGTCGGAGGAGAACCACCTCTTCGACTGCGACGTCTACAATTTTGCCGGCCTGCATCACCTGGGCGCCCGTGCCGGGTCACGCGGTTCCTGGGCAGAGGAAGACTGGGAAGAGGCGGAAGCGCGGGTCCGCGCCATCCTCGAACCGGACCAAGCCGACTTGTTCGACCGGCAGGTCCGACGGGTCGAAGACCAGAGCGAGCCTTCCCCGTCACCGGAAGAGGAATCGCGGCTGCCTTCCGCGCTCATGCGGATGGCACAGCAGAATCGAAACTGAAAACCGGCGCCGAACGGCGTTCGGTGAGCTGGCCCGGGTGCAAGGGGTTCACCTGGTCAGCATGGCCGCGGCTTGTTCAGCCGTGGCACCGGCGGCGGCCGGGGCCCGGACCGGCCGCCGCCCTCACCTAATACCCGCCGAGAGAGAAGCGAGGCAGCGCCGGTGAATTGATCCGGCCGCCGGGGCATGCCCCGGGCCCGCTTCAAACATGGCCGCCCGGGTGCGTTGTGCCCGGGCGGCCGAACCGTCACCTGACAGGAGCCGACCATGCCGCGCACGCTCGAAGAGATCGATGCCGACATCGCCAAATTCCGCGAGGCGCTGGATGAGCTCGCTTTAGGCGGCAAGCCGTCACGCATGCGTCACGGCGATCGCGAGATCCAGTTCGCCGGTGGTAGTGATCCTGAAGCGCCGCTGCGCCGGCGCCTGTTCGAATTGCGCACCGAACGTGCCCGCCTCACTGGCGAGGCCGGTCCCGGCCGCCCGATCTATCTCTAAACCAGGAGCCGCCCGTGCGACTGTCACCCGACTCCCGCCGCCTTGCCGCGGCGCGGTATAGCGCCGTCATGTCCGCCGGTGGCCCCGCCGCCGTCCAGTCCGCCGCCGGCACCCTGGATGTCAGCGGCGCCAGCCGGGCCGGGCGTACGGCCTATCGTGCGGCCGACCCGTTCGACCGTGTGTTTGCCGGGCGCAATGCCTCACGCCGGTCGGCCGATGGCAACTGGTTGGGCGAACGCCTGCGGGTGCTGCCCCGGGTCCGTGATGTGGTTCGCAATGAGCCGCTGGCCGACAGCGCGGTTGAACAGAAAGTGTCGCTGATCGTCGGCACCGGCTGGAAGTTCTCGTCCGCTCCGCCGCCGGAGGCCTTTGGTCTCACGCCGGACGATGATCGATACCTGCGCCTGACCGACAGTATCGAAGATGCCTGGCGCCGCGCGACCGGCGATCCGCTCTTCCGGCTCGATTACGAAGAGGCGCTGCCCTTCGACCTGCAGCTGGACCTGTCTGTGCGTCACCGCATCGTCGACGGCGAGAGCATCGGCCTTTTCAACTGGATCGAGGATCGCGGGGACGGCTTCCCCTTCCACACGGCCATTCAACTGGTGCATCCCGCGCGCCTCGCCAATCCCCTGGGCCGGGCAGACGGGTGGGGCGGCACCATCCAGATCGCGCTGAAGGACGGCACGTCCTATTCGCTGGACGCTGAAGATGTCCGCGCCGGTGTGGCCACCGATGAGCGCGGCCGCAACATCGCCCTGCACATCCTGCGGGCCCATCCGGTCGATATCGGCAAGTCGGCGGTCAAGGCGCTGCAGGGCGACTGGATCGATCGATACGAGACGCCCGGCCGGCCGCGCTATTTCCGCAGCCTGCGACGCCGGGAGATCGGGCAGACCCGGGGTGTCTCGGATCTGGCGTCCTCGCTGCGCCGCTTCGGTGCCTTCCAGGAGGCCACCGATACCGAAGCCCGCTCCCGCCTGATCAACGCGACGATCTTCGCCAGCATCTCCTCGCACCTCGATCCCGAATACCTGGTCGAACTGTTCGGAAACGATGCCGACAAACTGCTCGAGGCCCGGGCGGCCTTTTACGAGGCGTCCGGCTCGGACATCAACGCCAACAAGGTGTTGCGCACCTTCCCGGGCGATAATTTCGACATCAATGACAAGGTGCGTGCGGCCAACGCCTATGCCGACTTCTTCGGCGCGCTCGCGGTCCAGGCCGGTGCTGGCGCGGGCGTGCCGGCAAACATGATGCTGCGGGACTTCTCCAAGGAGAATTTCTCCTCGGCCCGCACCGCCATCAATGACGCCTTCCGCATGGCCAAGCGCGAGCGGATCGTCGACGTGCTCAATTTCGCCCAGCCCGCTCTGCTCTGCATCCTGCAGGAGGCGTTCTACGACGGACGGCTGGCCCTGCCGCCCGGTGCGCCGGACATCATGGAGCGGCCGGACGTCTATGTGAAAGGCACCTGGATCGGGCCGCGGCGCGAATATGTCGACCCGGTCAAGGAAGCCCAGGGCGACCGCATGCAGGTCGAGAATTTCCAGGCCTCATTCTCCGACATCGCCGAAGAGCGCGGCAAGCCGCTCGACGAAGTCATCGCCGAACGGGCGCGCGACCAGCGCCGCTTCGAACGCGCCAATGTCGCGCCCGGTTCATTCGACCAGATCGCCGCCGTGCGCGGCGGTAGCGAATAGGATCCGCCATGCCCCGCTCACTCCGCCGCCGTCTGTCCATGAATGCCTCGCAGGGCGCCGTGCTGCTGGCGCTGCATGCCGGCTATGAAAACCATCTGGGCCGCCTGGGGCGCGTTGCCGACTGGCGCTATCGCGAGGATGCCCAGCCCGGCCTGCTCGATCGCGCCGGCGATATCGCACAGCGCGTCCTGCGGGGCCGGGAACCGGGCGGCGTCGAGTCGATGCTGAGTTTCCACGAAGAGGCCGAATGGACGCCGCACGGCTATTACCTGGCGCGCGATTGCGCGGTGATCCAGGTGCAGGGCGTTCTGGCCCGCAACGGCTATTGGGACTTCTGGGACGATTGCTTCAACTCCGGCTATGCCGACATTGCCGAGGCGATCCGGGCCGCAAACGATGACGAGCGGGTGGCCGCCGTCATGCTGTTGATCGACAGCCCGGGCGGCCTCTCCTACGGCACTGACGAATTGTCCGAGATGATGCAGGCCAACCGGCAGGCCTCCGGCGGCAAGCCGCTCGTGGCCTTCTGTCACATGGCCTATTCCGCTGCCCAGCAGATCGCAGCCAGTTGCGATGCCTGTTACGCGCCGCGCGGTGCGGGCCTTGGCTCGATCGGCGTTCGCATGGGCTGGTTCGACTGGTCCGGCTTGATGGCCGAAGACAAGGTCAAGCGCGAAGAGTTCAAGTCCGGCGAGTACAAGGACATGGGCTCGCCCTTCCGCGAAGTCACCGAATCCGAACGCGGTATGTTCCAGGCGCAGATCGATGCGCATGCCGGCTTCTTCTTCGAAGCCGTCGCCACCGGCCGCGGGATCGAAACCGAGACCGTGAAGGGCTGGCAGGCCCGCACCTTCACGGCTGGCGCGGAAGGCGATCTCGATCCGGTCGCCGCCGGCCTGCTCGATGCCATCCTCAATGAAGACGAGGCCTTCGAGGCCGCCCGCGCCCTGGCCGGGCTGACACCTTCCAGCGAGGCGGCTTCCGGCCGCGCTGCTTCGCAAACGGATCCCGCGGCCGCGACCAGCAAAAAGGAGCTGTCGATGAGTATCGAAGCCGAGATCGCGGCCTTGCGTGCCAAAGCCGCGAAAGGGGACGCAAAGGCGATTGCCCGCCTGCAGTCTCTGGGTGTCTCCGTCAAGCCGCCGCGTTCCGACGGTTCGGCCGCCGCGCCGAAGGGCGAGGGCGAGGACCAGGAGGAAGTCTCCGAAGAGGAGGAGCCGGATCCGGATGCCGAAAACGGCGAGGACGATCCGGATGCGGAAACCGATGCCGAGGATCCGGAAGCCGCGGATGCGGAAGAGCCCAAATCCCTGGCCGCCGCGGGCCGCAAGATCGGCCGCATCGCCGCACGCGATGGCAAGTCCTCCCTGGGCTGCACGCTCGCGGCCGACGTGGCCGCCGGCGAGATGCGCTACGCCACGGCCCTGCGCACCCTCAAGTCCGCCACGCGCGAGGGCTCTCCGCTCAAGGACGCCATGCGTGGCCGCGGCGGCGGTGTGAAGCCGGGCCGCAAGGCCGACGATCCCAAGCCGGATGCGGAACGCAATGCCGGCCTGGGCCGTGCCATGGACCGTGTCCTGGCCCGCACCAAGCGCTGATCGCCCGGCGCACCCTTCAACCCGTTAGCCGGAAAGGACTGACACCATGTCTCTGCTTGCAGGTCAGACGTACGATGAACCGCGGTCGATCTCGGACGTCCTCAAATATGAACTCGACCCGACTTATTGCCGCAAGACGCTCCCGCTCCTGGCGGGCTCCGGCGCCGTGCGGTCCATCGCCATCGGCACCATTCTCGGCCTCACGGCGTCGCTGGCAATCGCCGGCGCGGCCAATGCCGGAAATGTCGGCGCGGGCATCCTGTCGGGTGTCGCGCTGAAGGCCAATGCCATCGTGGGCGACTATTCGGCCGAATGCATCACCGAGTCGAATGGCGCGGCGGTCTTCGCCGTTTATGACCCGGATGGCTATCGCCTGGCCGATGCCGTCGAGGGTGTGGCATACGACAATGGCGCCATTGCCTTCACCATCGGCACCGACACGCCGACCACCGAATTCGACATCGGCGATGGGTTCACCATCTCGGTCACGTCGGCGGCCGGCAAGGCGATTGCCCTCGACCTGACGGCGGTCGATGGCGGCGGCCGTGTAGCAGGCGTTTGCCTGCGCAAGGCTGAAGCGGCCGATGGTGCCGATGGCCGTGTTGCGGCCCTGGTCAAGGGGCCGGCCGAAGTGGCGCGCCAGCGCCTGGTCTATCCGTCCGGCGCCACCGCCGCCCAGAAGGCCGCAATCGAAGCCCAGCTGGTGGCTCTGGGCATCCACGTGGTCGACGTTTCCTGACCCGCCTGACGGCCGGCGTTCGCGCCGGCCGTTCTCTCCCAAACAATCTGTGAGATCCGGGTCCCGGCTGTCCGGGGCCGCGGCTCCTTAGGACGAAAGGACCCGAACTCATGTTCGATTTTCTTTACAACAGCACGGCGCTGACCACCCAGATCAACCGCGTGCCCAACATGTTTGGCCTCGTCGGTGCGCTCGGCCTGTTTGAAGACGAGCCGATCGGTTCGACCACGGTCGAGATCCGCGAGAATGAAGAGGGTGTCGTGGTGCTCAACAGCACCGAGCGCAGCGGCGGCCCGCAGGATCGCAATGACCGTCCGCGTGGCAAGACCCGCACTTTCACCACCGCGCATTTCGAAAAGCCCGATGTGATCCGGCCGGCCGATGTTCAGGACCGCTTGCGGGTTCTGGGCCGCGAAAAGGTCGACGAGTCGGTCGACCAGGTGTTGGCCGAAAAGCTCGCGCGGCTGGCACGCGATCATTACCAGACGATCGAGTGGCTGCGTCTGGGGGCCCTCAAGGGCAAGATCCTGGACGGCGACGGCACCACGGTGCTGCTCGACATGCACGCCTTCTTCGGCAAGGAGCAGGAGACGGTTTACTTCGATCTCACCAATGAAGACGCTGACGTGCTGGAAGCCTGTGAACAGGTTGGCGACGCGATCGGCCGCAACCTCAACGGCGAGATCATGACCGGCGTGACCGGCATTGTTTCGACCCGGTTCTTCAATCGCTTTGTTCAGCATCCCAAGGTCGAGAAATACTATCTGCAGCACCAGGGTGCCATGGCTCTGCACAAGCCGGATCGCGACACGCGGGGCGGCAACTGGGGCCGCAAGTTCGACTTCAGCGGCCAGATCGAGCTGATCGAATACAAGGGCAAGGCGCCGCTCAAGTCGGGTGCGGTTGATTGTGTGACGGCCGGGGATGCTCACTTCTTCCCGAACGGCACCATGGACACGTTCCGCACGGCCTTCTCGCCGCCCGACACGATGATGGAGGTGAACACGCCTCCGTCGCTGGAATCGGATCCGGACTTCGGCGGCTTCTTCCAGCTGTTTGCCTCGGCAAAGGAGCTGGATCACGGCAAGGGCGTGGAGATCTACACCGAGTCCAATCCGACGCCGTATGTGAAACGCCCCGAACTCCTGGTCCTGGGCAAGGATATTGCTGATCCGGGCTAGTCCCTGAACCTCCCCAACTCACAAGGGCCGGCGGCGTGTTCGCCGGCCCTCTTCTCAAGTCCTGGGTGCGCATCCGGCCAGGGCTTCAGTCGAGGGCCTATGGCCTTGTGACGGGTGCCAGACGGGAGATTCCCCATGAAGACAAAGAAGAGTGCGGGCAAGGCGCCCGCCAAAGCCGATAAACCCAAGGCGGCCGGCGCGGCGAACACTGAAGTGGATCCGGGCCTGGAGACTGACGATCAGGCCGCCACGCCGCCGGCCGGCGATAAGTCCGATGCCGACGCCAATGCCGATGGCCAGGCTGAAGCCCAAGCCGAAACCACGGCAGAGACACCGGCCGGCGAGGGTGACGGCACCGCCGCCGCGCCGCCCGACGCAGCGGCTGATGCGCCGGCGCCGGTAACGGTCGCTTCCGGTGTCGGCCGCTATCGCGTGGTCAAAACCGGCGCGGAAATCCGCCTCGCCAATTCCCGCGCGGCGGCCCGTGTGGCGTCCGGCGAGCTCGAGCGCGTCTGATCCATGACAGACCTGTCCGCCTTCGGCGCCCTGTTTGTTGCCGCCGATCCGCTGATCTATCGCCAGTTCGGCGAGGTTATGACCTACGCGCCGCCTGGTGGCGGCAGCGTCGAAGGCGTGCAGGTGATCCTGGAGGCCGAAGTATCGGCCGGCGGGTACGATACCGGCATTCCGGGCACGGGGCGGATCACGGCGCCCCGCTATATCGGCAAGGTGCTCCTGGCTGACGAAAAGCTGGCCGCGGCCGGAGTATCGCCGGTGCGTGGCGGCGTCTTCGCACGCCCCAACGGCCAGCGGTTCACCGTCGATGCCGCCCCAGTTTCGGACAATGGTGAATGGATGATCGACCTCGTCGAGCTGAAAGGCTGATCCATGTCTGTGTTCGATGCCAAGGGCTTCTCCATCGATGTGAACATCGTCGGTTCCCTGTCGGCTGAGTACGATGCAACGCTCGAGGAACTGGCCCAGGCCGCGATGGCGGCCGCCGATTCCGTGGAGAGCTGGGGCAAGCGCAAACTGCGCAGCGATACCGAGCGCGGCCTCGGGCCACGTGTGGCCCGGACCTGGCGGTCCAAGGTCTATCCCTCGCGGCGCGGGCAGGCGTCGATAGCGCCGTCCGTCACCTGGTGGACGAACGCTCCTCACATCGTCCGGGCGTTCTCCGAGGGGATCAACATCCGGTCCAGCGAAGGCTTCTGGCTCGCGATTCCGACACAGAATGCACCCCAGACAGGTCGCACTTTTGGCGCCAACGGCCGATTGAAACGCGGCCGGGCGCACGCCATCACGGAGGCCGAGCGCCGGTTCGGGCGATTGCGCTATGTCGCTGTCCCGGGGAAGGAACTGGCGCTGCTGGTGGCGGACAAGGTTCGCAAGCGCACCGGCAAGCGCAAGGATCGCGCCCACACCCGCTATACCGGCGCTTCACCCACGGCGATCAAGAAGGGCAATTATGAAGATGGCGTCGTCATGTTCATTCTCGTCCCGTCGGCCAACATGCCCAAGTCGATCAATCCGGCGCGTATCGAGCGCGAGATCGGCGAAGAGGGTGTGAGACGCTTTACCGAGGCATTCAAGGATGTCGCCGACCGAAATTTCTCGAAGATGGAGAGTTTCCAGTGACCCCGATCCGGGCCCGGCAGGCGCGTGACGCGCTCTGGAATGTCGTGACTGCGGCCGTCGAAGCGCTGGGCATTCCTGTCGAGCTGAAATTTCGTGATAACCGGCTGATCAACCCTGCAGACGTGGCGCCGTCCGGCATGAAGGCCGCGGTCAATCTCTACCTCGAGCCGATCGCGGACGGGAGATACCTGCAGGGCGATCCGGAAAGCTGGGATGTGCAGGCGCGCTTCGGTGTCGGCATTGAAGTGCTCGGCCAGGACGATTCAGCCCGCTTTGCCCTGGCGGATCAGATTCATGACGCGATTTCAGACGCGATCCGTACTGATTACACGCTCGGCGGTGTCGTGAACTACGCCAGCGCCGCGCAATGCGAGCCTGAAGACCTCAAACAAGACGGCATGCCCGGCGACACGCTGATCGGCCTGTCCGTCGAAGTGGATTTTTCGGGCATCTCCCCGGTCGGCTGACCGGATCCACCCTGAAAGGAGGCCAGCATGGCCAAAAAGCCTGCCAAACCGGGCGGCGAGGGCGAAACTGCGCCCAAGACCGCCGCAAAACCCGTTGCGATCGTCGTGCTCAAGACGGCCGACGGGCTGGGCTCGCATGGCGAGATTCGCGATCGCGAATCCGACGCGCTCAAGGCGGCCGGGTTCGCGGAAGGCGTACACTGGCGCCGCGCCAAGGCCCGCGATCTGACGATCGCCGGCCGCCGCTAGCCAGTTTCTGCGCGCCGAACGCCGTTCGGCGGCCTGTTTTTCCGCTAATCCAGGAGACTTCCCATGCCTCAATTGGTCGGCCGTGAGGTCAAACTCTACACGCTTGCCCAGCTGGCCGCCGGCACGGCCGCGGCGGGCAATTACAACCCGCTCAACTACTATTCGCTCACGCCGCGCCGGCGCGACGATCTGGTCGACGATCCGCTGATCGGTGTTGCCGCCGAAAACGTGATGGATGCCCAGGCCCCGGCCGAAGATCTGGTCGAAGGCGGGTTCAATCTCGATCTGCCGCTGTGCTTCAATCAGCTGGGCTGGGTGCTGCCGCATCTGCTGCGCGTCGAGGACCCCACCGGCGACGATCCCTATACCCATGTCTTCAAATCCGGTGCGCGCGAGCATGCCGGCGGATCCTTCGCCTGGCAGGAGGGCGGCGACTGGCGCCTGGCCGACACGGTGACCTGGTCCAGCCTGCGCATCGGCCTCACGCCGGAACGCGGCCGGCGCCAGATCAGCCTGCAGGGCATGGCGGGCGATATCGCCACGCCCGCCTCCAGCCCGATCGGCACGCCGGGCACGGCCCTGGCGCTCAATCCCTTCCCCGCGGCCAAGGGCTGCAAGGTCATGGCCGATGATGTGATCATGGCCAACATCATGGGCGGCGATATCAACCTGTCCCGCACGCTGGTGCCCTTCCGCGGCGCCTGGTCGCCGAACCGGGTGGCCCAGGAATTCACGCCGGATGTGAACACCTCGATCCTGTCGAACCTGCAATTCCGCGTCGTCAACAATGTCTGGTACGACGTGTCGCGCGCCAAGACGCCGCAGGACATCAAGCTGGTGTTCGAGACCGACGCCGGCAATTCTCTGACCATCGCCATGCCCGCCTCGCGTTTCGTGCCGACCGAACGCGCCGTCGGCGGCGAAGGCCTGCGCACGGAAAGCTATCAGGTGCGCAGCGAGGTGACCGAAACCTCCGCCGCCGCAACCCTGACCCTGATCAACGGCATCGCGGCCTATGCGGGGGAAACCGAATGATCCCGCTCGATCTGAAGGCCCGGCAGGACACGCATCGCATTGACCTGCCGAAGCTGAAATTCAAGTCCGGCCAAGAGACGGTCATTCCCCACATCGTCATTTCCCGGCCGACCACGGCAACGGAGAAGGCGGCGTTTGCGGCGGCCCGGCGGGCCGTGCCGTCGCGCAATGAGGGCGAAAGCGATGAGGCTTTCCTCGAGCGAGCCCGTGCCGATCTGGACGCGCTGGGCGTGCTGCGCGCGGTGCAGCGGTTGGGCATGGAAGCCGGGATCGATGGCGGGATCCGCACGCTGGCCCTGATCTACCACGCGGTGGTGCTGGTCGAGAGCTGGGAGGGCTTCGGCGATCGCGCATCCGGTGAGCTGGTCGAGCCCGGCCTCGAAGCCGTCGCCGCTGCGATGCGCAATTCCTACATAGCCTCGCAAGTGGAAGCCCGCATCAATGCGATCGTCGGCGAGGTCGCGGCCGAGGGAAACGGCTAAGCGCCGTCTGCAAATACCTGTTTGCAGGCGGCGCCGAAAACTGCCGCGATTGCCTGGCTGTCGATGCCGCCTGCGCCCATGGCGGCCGGGTGCGCGATCCGCGCAAGGACGGGCCGGACGATCCGCCCCGCCATCTGTGTCCGCAGGTGGAATTTGCCCCTCTCACGCTCACCGGCCAGCGGGTTCTCGACACAGTGAAGCGGGGCGGGTGTTTCCGCACCGGATGGGGCGGTTTCGAACGCATCGACACGAGCGAAGCGCTGCGGCGCCTGGGCCCGGATATCGACGCCGAACTGGCAATCGAACTTCTGCAACACGCCGAAACCGGCATTCGCGACGGCCTCGCCGAACGCGACGAACGCAAGGAGAAAGATCAGGATGGCTAGCCGCAATGCAGGCACGGTCGCGATCAAGCTGGATCTGCGCGGCCAGGAAGAGCTGAAGCGCCGCCTGGGCGAGCTGGGCCCGGAAGGCGAACGCGTCTTCCGCGATCTCTCGCGCGCCGCCAAGCCGACACAGCAGGACTTCAAACTGGTCGACCGCGCCACCCGCGAGCTGCAGGACGGGATGGACGGTCTGGCCCAGCGTGCCGGGCCTGTGGGTTCCTTCCTCACATCCGTGGGGCCGTGGGGGCTGGCCGCGGCTGCAGGCATTGGTGCGCTGGCCATGGCCGTACGCGAAGTCTTCGTCCTGATGGAACGCAGCCGCGAAACGGCCATGTGGGCGGAAGAGCTGGAGAATGTCGAACGCGCATCCGGTCTGGCCGCCGAACGCATCCTGTCGATCGGCAGTGCGGCCCAGATGGCGGGCGCCGACTTCAACGCCGTGCTGTCCGGCATGGAAGAGTTTTCCAAGCGGATCGGCGAATACCGCGCCACCGGTCAGGGCGAAGCGCGCGATGCCTTCGATGCGCTGGGCCTGCGCGATCTGGTCGATAATGGCGCCGATGCCACGGCCATCCTCGACGCCGTGCTCGAGCGCATGCGCGAGATCGACGATCCCTCCCGCCGCCTCGCCCTGGCCGACAAGCTGGGCCTGCGCGAAGCGGCGCCACTGTTGCAGCAGTCGGCCGATGAAATGGGCCGCCTGCTGGCTGTGGCGGATGATGTCAACGCGGCGTTTTCCGAGCGAACGCTGGCCCGGCTTGCCGAAGCTGCGACGGCCTTGCGTGAGGCAGAGATGCGGCGCGACCGTGCGCGCGATATGCAGTCTGTCGGTTTCCTGGAAACCGAGCTGAGGCTAGCCGAGGCCCGCGCTGAACTTGATGAGCGCATTGCCGGGGCCCTTAGCTATCTGGTTGACGAGCGTGAGCGGGAAACCGAAGCGCTGGAGATGCAGCGGGACCTGATGCGGTCCATTGCGCGCTGGGCGGCGGTCTTACCCGGTTTTGCCCAGATGGCGGGACAGGAGTACGACCGGTTGAATGAGGCCCTCGAACGGCGCGTCCGGCTCGAGGAAATCAGCGCTGCCAATCACGCGGCCATGATGAATGATATCGGCCTTGGCACGCTGGCCCAGTTCCGGAACCAGGGCGAGGAGCTTCCCGGCGGCCAGGAAATCAGCACCGAACGCCAGGCCGAGCTGCGCAATCTGGTCGAGCAATCCCTGCGCTCGCTGATGACGCCGCTGGAACAGGTGGCCGAGCTGGAAAGCGAGCTGCAGCTGGCCCAGGCCAACGGGATCGTCATTACTGACGAACAGATCGAGGCGATCCTGCGCCACCGGCGCGCCGCGCTGGGCCTGCTGGAACCGCTCAAACAGCTGACCGATGAAGAGCGCAAGGCGGCCGGTGCGGCCGCGGCGGCGAACGATCCGCTGGAAGCGCAGAAGGAATTGCTGGAAGCGCTGACCGGTCCCGCCGATGCGGCGCGCGAGCGGCTGGGCCGTCTCTACGCGCTGTGGGTCGACAGCCCGGAACACGCCGACATTATCACAGCGGAAATCGAGCGGGTGAAAAGCGCGCTGTACGGGCAGGAAGACAGCAATGTCATCCGCATGGAAGACCGCCTGCCGGGCCTCGCCAAGATGGCGCGCGAGTATTCCGATACGATGGACATGCTGGATCGCGGCGGGGTGGATACGCTCGATTCAATCCACGAAGGCCTGATGAACATGATCACCGGAGCCGACAGTGTCGGCGATGCGTTCGAGCGCATGGGCCAGCGGATCGTGGAGAGCTTTATCGAGATCCAGCTGCAACGCTCGATCATCGGCCCGCTGGCCGGTGCGCTGGACACATTTGTCTCCGGCTTCTTCGGCGGGGCCGGCAAGACGGCCGGGCTGGGCAAACTGCCCGGCTTCGACCGCGGTGCCGATATCCTGATCGGCGGCAATCGCGGCATCGATAACAATCTCCTGTCGATCAACAACAAACCCACAGCCTGGGTCTCGGCCGACGAGAAGATACGCATTCTGCCGAACATGACCGGCCAGACCGGCGGGGGCGGGCAGGCGCCGGCGCGGGTCGAGCTGGGCGATCTGAACATCACGCTGAAGGATGAACGCGGCGGCGGGCAGGGCGGTCGCGCCCGGGCCAGCGAACGCCGTTCGGCGAACGGCACGCGCGAGCTGACCATCTGGCTGGAAGAGCAGGTCGCCGGAATGCTGGGCAGCGGCAAGTTCGATGACGAGATGCACACCCGCTATGGCTTCAATCCATCCCCGGGGGTGCGCTGATGGCGATCGAATGGCCGGCAGGCCTGCCGGCGGAACCGGCGCGCGAAGGCTTTGGCTATAATCTCGGCAAGAATGGCGAGGAAAGCCAGACTGATGACGGCCCGCCCAAGGGCCGCCGCACCTCCACGCTCGCGGTCGACAAGGTGCGCCTGCAATTCCGCTGGACCGTGGCGCAATACAAGAACGTCTTCCTGCCCTGGGTTCGCGACGATCTGGCCGACGGCAACAAACGCTTTGACTGGCATGACGGCCTTTTGGACACGGACCATTCGGCAAAGATCGTCGGCGGCCGTGGTGGCGTGTCGGTGCGGCCCGGCCCGGGCGCGAAACTCACTGTCAGCTTTGAACTGGATCTGATCGATGCCGTCGCGTGATTTTGTCGCGGGCGTTGTCGCCCAGGAGACAGACGAGGTCTATCTGGCCCTGGTCTCGATCTATCACCCGGATCTCGCCGATCTGGGCGAGAGCTTTCCGGAACTGGATGTGTCCGGCGGCCGCCTGCGCTTCGTCAATAACACCGTCGATATCGAAAGCCGCGGCAACACGTTTACCGCCTATGGCTTCGATCTTGTCCTGCCCGGCCAGGGCGAGGGCGATGCGGGGCTGGCCTCGATCACGATCGACAATGTCGATCAGCGCATCGCCCTGGTTCTGCGCAGCCTCACCACGGCGCTGGATGTGTCGGTCGAGATCGTGCTGGCCGCGGATCCCGACACCGTGGAAATGACCCTGCCGGACATGCGCATGGTCTCGGCATCGGGCGACCGGCTGCAGATCTCCGGCGATCTCGCCGTGGATGACGACAGCAATGAGCAGCTGGTGTCGTTTTCATTCGTGCCGGCCCACGCGCCCGCACTGTTCTGATCGTGAAACCCGAGCCGGGCTGGCATCGGCCCTATCTGGCAACGCCCTGGCTGTGGCGGGGGCGGGATCCGCGCGGCTGGGATTGTTGGGGGCTGATCGCCTGGTGCCGGCCGCAGCATTTCGGCCGGCCCGCGCCCGATCATGCCGATCTATATTCCGGCGCCATGCCGGCCAGCCAGACCGAACGCTTCGACCTGCAGGCCCGCCTGATCGGCGCCCATGTCGGCAGCTGGTCGCGGCTGGATCGGCCCCGGCCCGGCGCTGTCGTCCTGTTCAATGTGGCGGGGCGCCCCGTGCATGTCGGCCTGTGCCTGGGCCGGGGCCTCTTCCTGCATGCCCATCACCCGGCCGGGGCCCGGCCCGGGGTGCCGGCCACCATCATCGAAAACCTGTCGGCCCATGTCTGGGCCCGGCGTGTCGAGGGCTTTTATGACTGACACTGCGACCGGTCTGTCTTTGCGGCCAACGGTTCCCGCCCTGCGCGCGCGTTCCCGCGCGGCGCTCGAGGCGGGCACGGCCGTCACGCTGGCCCTGCATCCGTTCGACCTGCAGTCGGTTGACCAGGTGCAGGCTCCGGCCGGTGCCAGCCTGGCCGACATGGCCGAAGCCTTTGTTGCCGATCCGGTGATCCGCGCGCATCTGGTCGCCCATGTCGACGGCGTGGCCGTGCCGCGTGAGGTGTGGGGCGAAACCTGCCCGGCCGAAGGTGCGCGCGTCCTGATGTCGGTGCGCCCCGCCGGCGGCGATGGCGGCAAGATCCTGCGCACCGTGCTGCAGATCGCCCTGATTGCCGCCGCCTCTTGGATAGGTGCAGGCGGGCTGGTTGCGACGTTCGGCCAGGCTTTTGCCCAGGGCACAATCGGCGCTGCGCTGGCGGCCGCTTCTGTCGTGGTGGTCGGCTCGCTGGCGATCAATGCGCTGGTGCCGCCCCCGCAACCCAGCCTGGACGGGATCGCCTCGCCGGATCCGGTGTATTCAGTGGATGGCGCGCGCAATCGCGCCACGCCCTACCAGCCCTTTCCCACCTTCATCGGCACGCATCGCATCTATCCGCCGTTGCAGGGCATGCCGGTCAAGGATGTGGCGGGCGATCAGGTCTGGCTGCGCTATCTGCTGAACCTCGGCCCGATGCCGCTGGACTATGCGAACATCCGCATCGGCGAAACGCCGATCGATGAGTATGCCGGCGTGGAATACGAGGTGCGCGCCAAGCCCGGCGATGCGCCGATCTCGCTCTATCGTGACGATCCCTACACCGAAGAGCTGGGCGTTGTGCTGGATGGCGCCGGCTGGGTCAGCCGCACCAGCCAGACCAAGACAACCGAGCTGATCGCTATCGTCTTCTTCCCCAAGGGCCTCGGGCAGATCGACAGCAAGGGGAAATGGAAGTCGCTGTCGGCCAGCGTGAACATGCGCTACCGGCCGGCGGGATCCAGCGGCGCCTGGACCTATGCCCGCGCCAGCGCACCGCAGGCCAACGCGGCCGCGGCCGATGCCGGTCGCGACCGGTTCGGCTGGTTCGATGCCGAGCCGGACCTGGATAACTGGACGGGCAATCTGCCCGGCGGCACGGTGAGCGGTGCCGAGACCATCACGCGATCGGCGCCCGGCAAGCCCTTTGCCATCCAGCTGCGCGCCGCGGTGCCGGAAGGGCAATACGAGGTCGAGCTGCAGCGCACGGACACGCCGCAGGGCGATGACAAGACGCTGTTCGACCAGATGCAATGGTCGGCCCTGCGCTCGATCTCCTCGCGCAATCCCATGCCGGTCGACGGGTTCGCCTACATGGCCGTTCGCATCAAGGCGTCGGATCAGCTGAATGGCGTGATCGACACGATCAATCTGGATGTCACCCGCATTGCCGAGACGCTGGATCCCGCGATCGCCGACGATGAGGATGCCGATCTGTCGGCTGTGACGCCGGACGACTGGCCGGCCGGGCCGACGCAATATGCCAGCGATGGCGCGCTTTTCCTCTATCGCGGCGGCCACACGGCCAAGCCGCGGCCGGACGATGCGATCGACTGGCCCGCCTGGTCGGCCTTCCACCAATGGTGCAAGGCCAATGACTATAAATGCAATCGCGTGTTCGACCGGCCGATCTCGCGCGGCGAGGCGGCACGCCAGGTGTGCGCCGCGGCCCGCGCACGCCCGGTGCAGATCAATGGCAAGCTGTCGGTCATCATCGATGGCGAACGAGCCGAGGGCGAGCGCCAGCTGTTCACCCCGCGATCGACGCGCGGGTTTCGTTTCCGCAAGACCTTCCCGGGCGAAGTGCACGGCCTGCGCGTGCCCTTCATCAATGAGAATGAGGGCTATCGGTCGGATGAAATGCTCGTCTTTGCCGACGGGTATTCCGAGCTGGGCGAGGATGGCGGCGGCCCGGCCGGCACGGTGGCGGCCACCCTCTATGAACAATTCGAAGTGCCCGGCGTCACCGATCCGGATCAGGTGTGGAAGCTGGCGCGCTTCTGGCTCTACACCTCGCTGTACCAGACCGAAGTCTTCGAATTCGATGTCGATATCGAAAGCCTGGTTTCGCACGTCGGCCACCTGGCGGCCGTTGCCCACGATGTGATGCTGGTCGGCCTGGGATCCGGCCGGGTTGAAAAACTGATCACCGACGAAGCGGGCGATGTCACCGGCATTGTGCTGGACGAGAAACCCGACCTGTCCCAGGGCCGCCTGGTGATGGAAGCGGGCAAGGCCTATGGCATCCGCTGGCGGCAGGTGACGGAGGCGGGCACCGGGTCGGGATCCTTCCGGGTGTCGGTCTCGAGCGCGCTGCCGCTGGCCACCGTGCCGGGCGCGGCCCATGTGCTGACGCTGCCCGAACCGGTCGATCCGGCCGAAGCACCCGCCCTGGGCGAGCTGGTCGCCTTTGGCGAGTTTGGCAAGGAAACCGCCCAGATCCTGATCAAGCGGATCCGGCCGGGCCGGAATTTCGGCGCCAAGATCGAGGCGGTGGCCTATGCGCCGGAGCGCTTCCTGGCCGATCAGGGCGAGGTACCGGCCTTCGATACCCGCATCACCCTGCCGCGCGTGCAGACGCCGCCCACGCCGGCGCTGGCGGCAATCTCCGTCACGGCCGACGGGATCTTCGTCAGCTATACGGTGCCCGACACCTGGGCGGATAATCTGGAAGGATTCCGCGTGCGCTGGCGCCAGACGCCGCAGGAAGGGTCGGACAACCGGTTCGAGGCGCTGGCCGATCTGGACGCCGATGCGCGCGTGGTGGCGCTGCCGCCCGGCCAGCCGGGCCGCACCTATGATGTGGAAATCACCGCGCTGGGCACGAACGGCCGCGCCGGCGAGCCGCTGATCGTCACGGAGATCGGCGCGGATGAAACCGTGCCCGTGCCCGCCGAAGTGGTGATCACGCCGGCCACCTTCGCAGGCCCGTCCGGATCCGCCGTTCCGGGCGTGACGATCAGCTGGGCGTCGGTCGAGGATCCGCGCATTGCCGCGCTGTTGATCTATGCCCGGGTGACCGGCAGCGGCGCGGAATACCTGCAGGTCGATATCGAACCGCCGCGCACCGGCGCCGGCGATGTGCGCGGCCTCACGCCCGGCGAGACCTATGACTTCCGGCTGGCCTTCCGCAATGAGCGCGGTGCGGAAACGGCAGAGCCCGCCGAAGTGCTGGCCGTGACGGTGCCGGATACATTGCGCGCCACGCATATCGGCACGCTGCCGGCGGGATCCGTGCAGGACTTCGTCGACGATCTGGGCAATCTGGCGCTGACCGTGATGCAGGAGGCTCTGGACCGGCGATCGGATATCCGGCGCAACATTGCCGATGTCTGGTCGACCTTCGGCACGGCGCAGGGTTTTCTCAACGGTGTAATCGAATGGACCGATCAGGCCGAACTGTATTCGATCGCGGCATCTGAGAGCGCGACGGCCGCCGGCAACAGCGCGTCTGCGGCGGCGGGCTTCGCTGGTCAGGCCCAGACCTATGCCGACAATGCCGGCAACAGCGCATCCGCGGCCAACCTGTCAGCGGTTGCTGCGGCCGACAGCGCGACGGCGGCCGGCAATTCTGCCGGTGCCGCGGCCGGCTGGGCGGCGCAGGCGCAGACCTATGCCGACAATGCCGGCAACAGCGCGTCCGCGGCGAGCCTGTCGGCGACGGCGGCGGCGGAAAGCGCCAATGACGCCGGCCAGAGCGCATCGGCGGCGGCGCAGTTTGTTTTGGACGCGCAGAGCTGGGCGGATGCAGCCGCGCAATTTTCCAGTGCCACGCTGACCCTGAAGGCCGAGGCGCAGACGGCTGCCAATCAGGCATCGTCAAGCGCGACCCAAGCCGCGAATTCCTCGACCGCCGCTGCCTCGGCTGCGAGCCTGGCGGAGGATCATGCCCAGACGGCCGAAGGCCATGCCACCAGCGCGTCGACCAGCGCCGCCGCGGCCGATGGCAGCGCGACCCAGGCGGCGCAATCGGCCATCGTGACGGCGGTTTATGGCGCAAGCGCCAAGCAGGACGTGGTCGACGCGGCCGACTATTTCACCCAATCGCTCAACACGCTGGCTTTCGCGGATGGCGTGTTGACGCACTGGATCGAGGAGGTCGTGACCGGCGTCGGCACAGTGGTCTACTCGGAAAACGCGACGGCCAATTTCTGCGCACGCGCGCGCTTCAGGCCGGTGCCGGGCAGGCGCTATCGGTGCACGGCCTCGTGGCGCTGGGTGTCCGGCACGGTGGGCACAGTGGAAGTCGGGTTCCGCGCCGATGCGGCCGACGGGTCCGGGGCGAACGCCAATCGCTGGTCGGCGGTGACCGCCGGTGCGTCCGGCGAGTGGCGTGAAGCTTCATACGAGATCACGGCAACCGAAGCGATGGCCCTCGAAAGCTGGCGGCCTGTGATCCGCCGCAGCGGCAATACCGGCCGAATGGAAATCCGGGCGCTGGTCTGGGAAGACCTGTCGGCCCTTCGTGCCGTGGGGCAGGACACTGTCGCTGTCTATTCCACGCGCGACGAGGCCATGGCAGCCCGGATCATCCAGGTGTCCGCCGGTGATGCCTTTGCCGCGATCCAGCTGGCGGCCCGGCAGGCCAATGGCACCGCCTCCAGCGTTTTGCGCTTTGCGGCCCAGCTGTTCGGTTTCGGTGCCGATTTCGACACCCCGCGCTTCTTCATCGATGCGGTAAACAATGCGGTTTATGGCGTAGCCGACGACGGCACGACGCGCACATTCGAGCTGGACTTCGACGATGATGGCCGGCTGCGGATCTGGAAGGCAGACGGCACGCTGCAGTTCGACAGTGCCGGCGGCGGTGTCTACACGGCGGGCATCATCGAGAACGCCGCCACGCGCATGGCGTTCGCTAACCAGGTCGGCGAGTTCGACATGTGGGGCGCCGGCTATGGTCCGGGCAGTTCGTCCAATCCGCTGACGCGCGTGTTTGACCAGTCGGTTGAATTCACCGATGCCGAGCCTGGCCGTCCGGTTTCAGTCTTCGCCAACTTCACGCACCTGATCAATGGTGGCGCCTTCGACTGGTGCAATGTGTGCTGGGAGCTCTACCGGCACGGCAGGTCTGTCTCGGCGCCGTCTGCTGGAGCCGGCACGTCCGGCAAGGTGAAGCTCTTGTCCTCGACGGAGGAGATGCAGGGCGCTACGGCCGGTCGGGTGCTTCAGCCCGCCACAGTCACTTCTGGCGGCGCGGCCTTTCCAGTCAATCACAACGACATGTTCGGCGACCAGCTGCCGGGCACAGGCGACGGCGATTTCGACGCCACCGGATATGTCTATCTGATGCGCGTGCGGGTGAAGGCGACAGCCCTTCTTGCCGGCACCAATCCTTACGAAAACGCCAACAGCCATTCGGGCACCCGTACCCACAAGGTGGCGGGCGCCAACCTCCTGGCCATCCAGCTGAAGCGATAACCCATGGCCTCACCAAACACCCACACATTTGCCGGCCCGACAAGGATCAACTGATGGCGACAATCAATCACACGCAATTCGCTCAAGCCCTGGCCGACGAGCTGGAAGCGGCCGGCGTGACCCTGGACAAGTCGGCCTTTGTGGAGGCGTTTGTCGACGATCTGGGCAATTGGGTGGGGGCCTACACGTCCAATCCCGTGCTGGCCCAGCGGCTGCTCGAAGTGCTCGCCCGGATCGACGGTATCCTCTTGTCCAACGGCGTGCCGGATGAAGAGACGGGCGAGGTCGGCGCGTTTGCTTTCGATGTGCAGGGCAAGGCCTTTTACGGCCCGAAAACCGAGGCCGGATGGGGCGCTGCGCAGGCGGTTCTGCAAGGCCCGCCGGGTGAGGACGGCGAAGAGGTCAGCCTGCAGGCCAGTGCCACACATATCCAGTGGCGCTTGGGCACCGGCGCCTGGCAGAATCTGGTCGCGCTGTCGGCCATCACCGGCCCGGCCGGAGCGGACGGTGCCGACGCCGAAGAGATCAGTGTCCAGGCCAGCGCCACACATATCCAGTGGCGGCGCGGTGAGGGCGCCTGGGTCGATATCGTGGCGCTGGCCGATCTGACCGGGGCGGACGGTGCTGATGGCACCAACGGCACAGACGGGCAGGAAGTCGACCTGCAGGTCACGGCGACGCATATCCAGTGGCGGATCGGCTCGGAGGCCTGGCAGAACCTGATCGCGCTCGCTGATCTGAAAGGCGAGAAGGGCGATCCGTTCGACTGGGACGCGTCGGGCGCCTATGCCGGCCGGTCGGCCTTTGACGGCGAAGCGGAAGACTTCGCCTATCTCGCGCTGGACGGCGCTGCCGGCGGCGGCGGTCCTGCCGTGCTCTACATCAAGAACAGCGGAACATCCGGCGACTGGTCGGACGCGGTGCCGTTCCAGGGCCCGGCCGGAGTGGATGCCGAAGAAATCAGCGTGCAGGCCAGCGCCACGCATATCCAGTGGCGGCGCGGCGAAGGCGCCTGGGTCAATATCGTGGCGCTGGCCGATCTGGCTGGCGCGGACGGTGATGACGGGCAGGAAGTCAGCCTGCAGGTGACGGCAACGCACATTCAATGGCGGCTTGGCGCCGGTGCCTGGCAGAACCTGATCGCGCTCACCGATCTGAAAGGCGATACCGGTCCTGGGCTGCCCACGGGCGGCACGGCCGGGCAGATCCCCGCGAAGGTCGACGGTACGGATTTCAATATCGAGTGGATCGACCCGCCGACCGGTGGCGGAATGCAGGTTGCCGAGATCCAGACGGCCGCGTTTACACCGGAGATCGGCATGGCCTATCCGGTGTCCACGGCCGGTGGCCCGGTTACGCTGACCGCCCTGCCGGCGGGAGCCGAGCAGGGCGATCGGTTCGAGCTGCACGATAGCGGGCGGAGCTGGGGCGAGACGAACAAGGTGATCGTGCCTGGCGATCCTTACGACACGTGGCTGACCAATGTCGGCGGCGTCGTGATGTTCGAGCACGATGGCACCGGCTGGCAGATCTACATCCAGAGCGGCGATGACCCGGCCGACTATCTGGAACAGCATGTCGCCCGGCCCTCGATCATCAGCCCAGTGAACGGCGCAACGGATGTGGGGGAATCTCCGACAATCGAGTCCAGCGTTTTCGCCGTGGTCAACGGCGTGGACACGCAAATTGCGGCGGGTTGGAAAATCACGTCGGACGCGGCGGGCGAAACGGTTGTGGTGCAATCGCTTGCCGACGCCGTGAACCTGACGAGCTGGACTGTCCCGATTGGCAATCTGACGCCGTCCACGGGCTTCTATGCGTGGGTGATGCATACGGGCGCCACCTATGGCGACAGCGCGTGGTCGCTCGCCGGGAGCTTTACCACGGCCGCAGTCTTCATGGACCCGGACGCGCAAGTGATCATCAACGCCATGTCCTCGACGCCTTCGGGCGCCCGCCAATCTCTGATCGAAGATCTGGTCGACGGGCTGAAGGCGGATGGGATCTGGGCCAAGCTGGATGCGCTGTGGGTGCTGGCAGCGCACGACAGCCAGGCGGCGGCGTTGAACTGGATGGACCCCGCGGGCTCGCCGATCCTGCCCGTCAATGCGCCGGTGTTCACGGCAGACCGAGGCTTCAAGGGCGACAACACGTCGACCCATCTGGACACTCAGTTTGTGCCCGGCACGGACGGCGTCAACTTTGTGCAGGACAGCGCGAGCGCCGGTATCTGGGTGCGAGAAGTCGCATCTGACAATGGTGACATCTATCTAGGCACCGGTGACAATTCGTCATCCTCGACCTTCACCCGAATCCAGCGCCGCAGCGATGGTGTCGAGTGGCGGGTGTGGGGGCCGAATGGCGGGCTGCTGGATGGGGGTACTGACTCCGAAGTCGCGACCGGCTTGCTGGTGGCAGACCGGAGCGGCGCGACGGCCTTTCACACCTACCGGAACGGTGCCCTTGAGAATACCGGTTCCGCAGCCTCCGGCTCTCCCTCGCCATATTCAGTCTATCTGCTCGCCGCCAACGGCAGCGGCGCGGCGGGCTCTCAATCCGATGCCCAGCTATCGGCCGCGTTCCTCGGCGGGTCGCTGACCGGGACAGAGCACGGGAACCTCCACACCCGCCTCAACACCTACCTCACCGCCGTGGGAGCCGTCTAAATGATCATCCTGACGCAAGACCAGCGTGACGCGCTCGCTGGCGACTATGACGCCGGCAGGCTTGAACCGGTCGAGGCGGTGCCCGGCTTGTACTATGTGCCGGAACGCTTGGCGGCGATCTTCCCCGGCCTCGCCGATCTGCCGGTAGTGCCGGATCTGCTTGAGGCGGCAAAGGCGCATATGATCGGGCAGGCCGCGGCGCTGCGCTGGCAGCGGACGCTGGTCTTCGCCTATGACGGCGTGGCCAACGCCTACGCCGACCCGGCCATTGCGCCGCTGGCCGCGAAGATCCTCGCGCTCGATGAGGCGGCATCGGATGCGCCGGTGAATTTCAAGTTGTCCGGAACGGTCTGGCGCTCCTGGACGCGCACACAGCTGCGCACCTACGGCGCCGCGATCGACGCGCACATTCAAGCCTGTTTTGACCACGAGAAGGCCCTGTCCGACGCGATCGACGCGGCAGCCGACCTGGACGCCCTTCGCGCCATCGACGTGTCGGCCGGCTGGCCGTAGCCGCCGAACGCCGTTCGCTGATCCCGAACCCGCCGCTGGCGGGCTTTTTTGTGCCTGAGGGGGAGCCTGCATGGCTGAAGATGTCGCCTATCGTGCGATCCTGGATGCGGTCGAGGGGCTGCGGCAGGAGGTTTCGGCGACCCGCGCCAGCGTCGGCAAGGTGCATGCGCGCTGTGATGGCATCCGTGAGGACGTGCACAATCTGTCGGCCCATGTCGGCCGGCAGTCCGACGCCATCACCCACATGATGGCCCAGCAGGACAAAGCCAGTGAAGCGCGCGAGGGCATCCTCGCGCGCCTCGACCGGGTCGAGGCGCCCCTGAAATTCGCCCGTGCCGCCGGCATGGTGGCCGGCGGCGTGTTCGCCTTCATTGGCGGCGCGGGCGCCGCGATCTGGACGATCCTGCAGATCATCGCCCATTTCAGGATGCCGCCGGGCGGTTCCTGAACCCCGCCCGCCGTGAGCGGGCTTTTTCATGGAGAGAAAGATGCTCGATTTTATCCGGGCTCGCTTCAGCGGGTCCGTTACCTGGCTTGTGGGCGCTGTTCTGGTGGCCATCGGCATGATTGTCGGCGGCGCCATGGTGGCCGGCGCCATCGGCGAGGCGGCGTGTGTCGCCGGCGATGCGGCGGAGCGGGCAGCATGCGAAACTGCAGGGATGGCCCTCGCGCTGGGTGGCGGGCTGATCTGGAAAGGCATCACAGTCCTTTTCGCGTTCATCGTAATGATGGCTTGCCTGCGCCTCTGGCTCTGGATTCGGGCCCTCTCGATCTTTCAGTCTGAGACGTTGAACTCCATCAAGCAGGACTCGAAGGCGGCCGCGATATTCCTCGGCCTGGTCTTGCTGTCGATTGCCGTTCTCGGTGCCCCGGTCTGGGGGCAGCCGCCATCGCCGGCCGCATGGCCCGATCCCGCGGCACCGGTGGCCATGGAAAGCGTTTCGCCGGAATTCCGCGCGCCGGATGCCTGGCCCGCGCACTATTCCGCCTGTGAGCCCTATCGCGCCGATATCGAGAGCGCGGTGCGCACCTACTGGCCGGATTGGCAATATCCGGAGGCTTGGGCCGCACAGCTTTATCAGGAATCGCTGTGCGATTCCGGGGCAGTCTCTCCGGTCGGTGCGGCCGGGCTGGCGCAGTTCATGCCGGCAACCTGGCGGGAGGCGCAGGCGCATTTCGGCATCCGCGCGAGCCCGCATGATGATATCGCGATCGAGGCGGGCGCCTGGTACATGGCGCGGCAAATGGCGGTGTGGCGCAGTCCGCGACCGCAGGTCAGACGCTGGGAGTTGGCGCTGGCTTCGTACAACGCAGGCGCGGGCAATATCATCAGGGCGCAAGGTGAGTGCGACGGGGCGCGGGATTGGGACGATATCCTGCCCTGCCTTCCAGACGTGACCGGTCATCACGCCCGGGAGACCACGCAATATGTTGTCCGCATTCGCCATCACTGGCAGGCAATGGCGGGCGGCAACCCGCTGGCTCTGCCGCCGGAGCTTCGGTCATGATCGGGAATTCCATTCGTGCCGGTGCCATCGGCGCCGCCATCGTCGGCGCTTTCGCCGCCGGCGCGATCCCGGCCGCGTACCATCTCGGCCGCTCGCACGAGCGAGGTGCCCAAGTGACAGCCGACTATCAGGCCGTTGTCGACAGCGTCGGCGTCGAGGCCGCGCGTCTGGCCGAAGTCGCCACGACTGCTGAAACCCGTCTCGCCGCTGACCGGGAATGGCGCAGCCAGCACGTCGCCGACTTCCTCGCCGATTCCCGCCAACTCGCCGCCGATGCGGCCGCCGCCCGGAGGGCCTTCCATGAAAGCCAGGATCGCAGCTGTCCTGCTGGCGCTGATGATGTCCGCGTGTTCAACGCCGCGCTCGGTCTCGCCGCCGCCGACAATCGAGCCGGAGATCCGTGAAGTCGAGCGGATTGTCCGTGAGGAGATCGAGACCCCGCCCTCGACCTGCCTGATGCCGCCCCATGACCTGGCCGCGGTACAGCCCGGCCGGGACTGGCGCGATGTCGCGCTTGATGCGGGGGAGGCGGCAATCACCAACGCCCGGATCGCCCGGGCCTGTCAGGAATGGTGGGCGCGCGTGGAAGCGTCCAGAACCGAGGAGGAGTCGTCATGATCCCGTTTATTCTGATCATCGCTGCCGTGCTGATCGCCGGCATTACGGAGTACAGCGCGCGGCGCGAGCGGGTCGACTGGATAGCTGCTGCAGCAATTGCCATCCTGGGCCGCGTGGTGGCTGCGATCTTGTTCGTTGTCGGGCTCATCTGGGCATTGGTGACGTAGGCTTTCAGCTGCCCGAAATAGCACCGATCACTACGGCGTTGATCGCGGCCGAAAGAGCCTGAAAGCTGAGGCCTCCGGTCTTCTCAAGGGTCATCTGCTTTGCCTTCTCCCAAAGCGTGTCTTTCCGCACGCTGTCGAGGAATTCTTGACCCTTCCAGGTGAGTCGGCTGGGTAGGTGCCGATAGCCATTCGGGCCCATCGTGGAAAGGTTGGTCGCTTCTATGAGTTCCGCCTCGGCCAACAGCACGACATGGTAGCTGATGACCTGCTGTGAGTGTTTAGCGACCAGATCGTCCAGCGATACCCAGCGGCGGGGGTCCTCGTCGCTCTCATGAACCGCGAACAGTATTTCGCGGCACAGATCCATATCTCGTTTCATTGTTTCCTCCGCCTCTAGAGGCGGGGGCTGGCGTGCGCCAACACGCCGAGCCGCGGGTGTCTCCCCCGCACCATGACGTGCCTAGGTCGCGTCACAGTCCCGCCGCCGGCCAACCGGCGGGTGCATTCAAGAGTGAGACTCAACCTCGTGTCTAGTACCTCCATGCCCGACCTGCTGGGCGCCCTGCATGTTGAACCTGTCGAGCCGGCCGCCGCCTATCTGGGCGGCAAGCGCAACCTGGCCAAGCGCCTGGTGCGCATTCTGGACAGCCAGAAGCACGATACCTATGCCGAGCCTTTCGTGGGCATGGGCGGGGTTTTCCTGCGCCGCCGGATCAAGCGGCCGTGCGAAGTGATCAATGACTGGTCGCAGGATGTGTCGACCTTCTATCGCGTCGTCCTGCGCCACTACACCGCCTTCCTGGACATGCTGCGTTTTCAGCTGACCACGCGCCGGGAATTCGAGCGCCTGCAGGCGACAGACCCGTCGACGCTGACCGACCTGGAACGCGCCGCGCGCTTTCTCTACCTCCAGGCCTGCGCCTTCGGCGGCAAGGTGGACGGGCGCGCATTCGGCGTATCGCCGGGTCATGGCGGTGCGTTCAATGTGCTGACGATCGCCAACCGCCTCGAGGCGCTGCACGAACGTCTCGCCGGCGTCGTGATCGAGCGGCTGACCTGGTCGGACTTCATCGATCGCTATGACCGGCCGGAAACGCTGTTCTATCTCGACCCGCCGTATTTCGGTGGCGAGAATGACTACGGCAAGGGCATGTTCGAACGCGCCGACTTTGTGCGGATGGCGCAGCAGCTGGCCGGGATCAAGGGCCGGTTTGTGCTGTCCATCAATGACGTGCCCGAGATCCGCGAAGCCTTCGCCGCTTTTTCCCTGCAGGAGGTCTCGCTGAAATACGGCGTGGCGAAGGGGATCGCGACCGATGCGCGGGAGCTGATAATTTCCAGACCAGGCTGAAGCCCGATTCGAGGGCCTTGCAGATGGCCGTGATGGCTGCAGCGACAGCGGATATCGCAAGGGTGACGTGGTCGGGCAAGTGAGTCTCCATCGATTGACCACAGCCCAGTGTAGTCATGCGCGGGTTGCCCGCTCACCGGTTTATTGACTTCGTCTGTTTGTTCCTCGAATGTTCCGCGCCCATGGCCCCGCGGAACGTCACCAAAATCTGGCTGGAAAGCTATCGCAGCTTCGGCGAAATCCAGCGCCGGGGCCTGCCCTTGCGACTGTCCTGCCGCAGCTGTGACGTGATCCTGCGGGCCGACCTGGATGTGCTGATCTGGGCGCGCGGCCGGGCGGGCTCGCCGATCGACCTGCATCCGCGCTGCAAGCGCTGGGACTGTACCGGGCACATGGTTTTTCAGGGCCATGTCGGCGGGGTATGGCGTCCGTTGATTTCGGGCTAGGCTCGCCGCCATGTGCAATCTCTACTCCATGGATACCGGCCTCGATGCCGTTCGCGCCGCCGTCCGGCAGCTGGGTCTGGATCTCGCGACCGAACCGGCCACCGGCAATTTCGCCGGCGTCCCGCGCCTCTATCCGGATCAGGACGGCGTTGTCATCCATGCGCGCGGGCAGACCGCGCAGCTGTCCTCGATGCGGTGGGGCTTTCCGCCGGCCGGGCAGGGCAAGTCCCCCATCACCAATATCCGTAATCTGTCTTCCGCCTGGTGGCGCAAGGTGAACGGTGAATACCTGATGCAGCCAGAATACCGCTGCCTGGTGCCGTTCACGCGGTTTGCGGAGCCGATCCAGGGGCGGCGCAATGCTTGGTTTGCGGTGCCGGAGCGCGAGCTGTCATTCTTCGCCGGCATCTGGCGGCCGTGGCAGGGCAAGCGCCTGGCGCCTGTGCCGGACAAGGCCCGGCGCCAACAGACGGAAGGCGACTGGCGCCTCTACGCCTTCCTGACCTGCGAGCCGAATGAAGTGGTCGCGCCGATCCATCCCAAGGCGATGCCCGTCATCCTGACGGATACGGACGAATGCCGCGCCTGGCTCGCCGGCGGCGAGGACAGCCTCGCTCTGCAGCGGCCGCTGCCGGATGACCAGCTTGAGATTGTCGAGCGGGACCCGGGCTAGTGTGGGCCGGGAAGCGGCGGCCAGTTCGCCGGCGCGTCTGACCCGTCGGCCAGCTGGCCAGCATCCAGAGCTGCCTGCCATAAGTCCCGGATGCCCAGCGCGACATCATCGGGGATAGCGGGCTCGTACCAGTTCACCGGCAGTTCGAGCAGCCGCGCCGCCATGGCAAGGGCATCGTCTAAGTCGCGGAAGTAGACACGGCCGAAGTGGAAGAGGTAGCCGCCCGGGTCGAGCGTGATGCCGAAGCCCGTGTCCTTCAGATGCTGCCCATCCCGGTTGACCAAGTGATGCACATGGAACGGCCCGGCCGACAGCGCGGCAACGCGCAGAGGCTGGTTGAGTGCCGCATCGCCAAAATCCAGATAGGTGAAACCATGCTCGAAACCGTCCCGGTCGGGCAGGGCGGGTGTGTCGGCGCGGATGGCATCTGGAGTTTCGGCGAACGTCTGCATGCGCCGGACGGTATCACTGCCCTGAAGCCGGTCAACCTGCCCAGGCGCTGAACACGGCCGGGGCGACGGCGATGAGGAGCAGGACTGCGAGGATCGCCGCGACCGTCCAGGGCCCCGGGAACTTCCCGCCATTGTAATCGTCGGAATGCCGCTCGTATCCGTTCATGCCTGCCAGAATCGCCCGGCAGGAGGGGAGGCGGCTATGACCGCCGTCACGCCGCCGAACGGCGTTCGGTGACGATTCTTCGAACAGAGGTGGAACACGCTCCCCCGCGGACTCCCCCGTCAGGAGCCGGAAAATCCGGGAATGTTCCGCTTTCGAGGGTGATTGAACGTCAGATCACGTCACGTTCGAGCAGCAGCTAGGGCTGCGCCGGGCGGATAAAATCTCAACCATTTCAGAAGGAAGTGGCGGAGAGGATGGGATTCGAACCCACGATACGCTTTTGACGTATACTCCCTTAGCAGGGGAGCGCCTTCGACCACTCGGCCACCTCTCCACGTGCCGGTTTAAAGGGCCCGGGGCGGGGCATCAAGTGCGAGGTGCGGCTGGTGTGCATCCCAGTGCACCTCGAGCACGTGGCATCTTGAGGGTGCCGTGACCGATCAATCAATTCTGGATTGACTCACCTTCCCCTGGCGCGCGAAGTTCTCAGTCTTCGCAATCGTGAGGAGGGATATCATGTTGAAGACGCGTCTTGGCATTCTGGCATCCATGATCGCGGCGGCAGGACTGGGTGCTGCAGCGTTCGCCGACGAGGCTGAAGCACCGGGATCGCGAGGCATTGCGAGCCCTGAACCGGCCGTGTTCGCTGGCGAGCCGGTAAAGATCACGACGGTACAGCACCGTCTGTCGGCCAGGGATATCGACACCATCCTGACGGAGGCCGGCCGGGACTCTCTGCTTCCGGACAATTGCTGGTACCAGTATTCTCCCTTTACCGGCGAGTGCATTGCCGTGATCTGCGAAGTCGGCGGTGTCTGGGAAATCATGCCCGGCGATTGCGACGACTATTGATCGTACTGAACCCGCAACGAAGAAGGGGCGCGCCCGGTGGCGCGCCCCTTTGTCGGTATTGCGATATGGACTGCGGCCGGGAGGCTAGAAAAACGCCTGCAGTCCCGTCTGAGCACGGCCCAGGATGAGGGCGTGCACGTCGTGGGCGCCTTCATAGGTGTTGACCGTTTCCAGGTTCACCATGTGGCGGATCACCTGGTATTCCTCGGAAATCCCGTTGCCGCCATGCATGTCGCGAGACATGCGGGCGATATCCAGCGCCTTGCCGCAATTATTGCGCTTGACGATGGAGATCATCTCCGGCGCCGCCCTGGCCTCGTCCATCAGCCGGCCGACCCGCAGGCTGGCCTGCAGACCGAGCGAGATCTCGGTCATCATGTCGGCGAGCTTCTTCTGGTAGAGCTGGGTCTGGGCGAGGGGGCGGTTGAACTGCTTGCGGTCCAGCCCGTATTGCCGCGCCGCGTGCCAGCAGAATTCCGCCGCGCCCATGGCGCCCCAGGAAATGCCGTAGCGGGCGCGGTTGAGACAGCCGAACGGGCCTTTCAGGCCCGAGACGTGCGGCAGCAGCGCATCTTCACCGACTTCCACGCCGTCCATGACAATCTCGCCGGTGACCGAGGCGCGCAGGGAAATCTTGCCGCCGATCTTGGGCGCGGAGAGGCCCTTCATGCCCTTGTCGAGCACGAAGCCGCGGATCTTGCCGTCATGGGCTTCCGATTTGGCCCAGACAACGAAAACGTCGGCGATCGGCGAATTGGAAATCCAGGTCTTCGAGCCGGTGAGGCGATAGCCGCCCTCGATCTTTTCCGCCCGGGTCTTCATGCCGGCCGGGTCGGACCCGGCATCCGGCTCGGTCAGGCCGAAACAGCCGATCCATTCGCCCGAAGCCAGCTTGGGCAGGTATTTCTGGCGCTGCTCTTCCGAGCCATAGGCATAGATCGGATACATCACGAGCGAGGACTGGACCGACATCATCGAGCGATAGCCCGAATCGACCCGCTCGACCTCGCGCGCCACCAGCCCGTAGGCGACATAGCCCAGACCGGCGCCGCCATATTCTTCCGGCAGGGTGCAGCCCAGAAGACCCTGTTCGCCCATTTCGCGGAAGATGGCCGGATCGGTCTTTTCCTCGCGGAAAGCCTCGATCACGCGCGGCTGGAGTTTTTCCTGGGCGTAGGCGTGCGCCGTATCGCGGACCAGGCGTTCTTCCTCGGTCAGCTGGTCGTCGAGGCGGAACGGATCCTGCCAGTCGAAACCGGCCAGATCGGGTGCATCCTTGGCCTTGATGGCGGGTCTGTCAGTCATCGCTCGTCCGTCCCCTTATGGATGTCGGCTCCTCCTTGCGAGAAGTCCGGTTTGCGCTTGTCGAGGAAGGCGCGATAGCCCTCCTTGAAATCCGCACTGGTAAAGGCGTTGGCGAACCAGGCGCGGGTTTCGTCCGTGTCGTGGTCCTGGCCCTCCAGGACGCGTGAAATCATCTTCTTGGTGTATGTGGCGGACAGGGGCGACATGTCCAGAAGACGCGTGCAGTAGGCGCGCGTTTCCGGCTCCAGCCGCGCCGGTTCGAAGCGGCGGTCGAGAAGGCCGGTGCTTAGCGCTTCGGCCGCATCGAGCTGGCGCGCGGAAAACAGCAGGTCCTTCGCCATCGATCCGCCGACGGCATCGACCAGCCTTTTGGTGTCGTTGAACGGGTAGAGCAGTCCCATCTTGGCGGGCGTGATGGCGATGCGCACCGTGTCGTCGGCAAAGCGCAGATCGCAGGCCAGGGCCAGGCCGCAGCCGCCGCCGATGCAGGAGCCGCGGATCATCGCGATGGTGGGATGGGGAAATTCGGCCAGCGCATCGAGGGCGCGGGCAATGCTGGCCGAATAGGCCTCGCCGCGCTCGCGCGTGGCGTAGATATCCTCGAACTCGGAAATGTCGGCGCCGGAGGCAAAATGATCGCCCTGGCCGCGCACGATCAGCACGCGGCAGCGCTCGGCCAGCGTATCGAGCAGGTCCGGCAGGCCGGCCCACATGGCTTCGGTAAAGGCGTTGCGCTTGCCCGGGCGGTTGAGCACGAGTTCGGCGATATCGCCATCATGCCGGATCAGGAGCGGTTCGGTTTCCATCGGGCCCGTTGCAGTCGATAAGGAGCACCGCCAGACGGCGGCTTTGTACTGGCTTGCAAACCAGCTTAAACCGGCTCACGGGGGAGTTGAAATGTGCGGGCTGCGTTTTGCGTCGGCGCCGCACATCTTGCCGGGGAGGGCAGGATGAACGGGGATAATCTGATCGTTCTGGCGACGCTCGTCGCCTACAAGCTGGTCCTTGTCGGCGTCGGTGTCTGGGCCTCGCGGCGCAATCGCACCGAGGGCGATTTCTTCCTGGCGAGCCAGGGGCTGGGTGCCTGGGTGGCGGGCCTGTCCTATGCCGCCTCGACATCCTCGGCCTGGGTGTTGCTGGGCTTTTCCGGCTTCGTCTATGCCAACGGGCTGTCGGCGCTGTGGATGGTGCCGGGGATCTGGGGCGGTTATGTCGCCGTCTGGCTGTTCTTCGGCCGCCGCTTGCGGGCGGAAACCGCCGAGCGTGGCCATGTCACGCCGACGGATTTCCTGACCGCGGGGCTGGCGGACCGTTCCCGCGCGCTGATCGGTATTCTGGCATCGGTCTTCATCCTGTTCTGCTTCATTTTCTATATCGCGGCCCAGTTCGGCGCTGCCGCGGTCGCCTTCGAGACCCAGTTCGGCCTGGGTGTCACCGAATCCGTCCTGATCGGGGCCGCCATCGTCCTGCTCTATTCGCTGCTCGGTGGTTTCTGGGCGGTCAGTGTCACCGACATGCTGCAGGGCGCGCTGATGGCCGTGGTCGCGGTGGCGCTGCCCGTGACAGCGCTGATCGCCGCAGGCGGTTTCGGCGGCATCGCAGACGCGCTCTCGGCAACGGCCCCGGAAGGCTATCTCGACATCACCGGCGGGCATGCGGGCTTCGTGCTGATCGGATTTGTCCTTGGCGTATGGGGCGTCGGCGTCAATGCGATGGGCCAGCCGCAGCTGATCTCGCGCCTGATGGCGGTGAAGGATGAGGGCGCGCGCATGCGCGGCTTCACCATCGCCATTGTCTGGGCGGTCGCCGTGTTCACCGGCATGACGATACTGGGCCTGGCCGGACGGGCCATTGTCGGCGGGGCAGCCGATGGCGAGGCTCTCTTCTACACACTGGCAGACCAGCTCCTGCCGCCGGTCCTGGCCGGGCTGGTCATCGCGGCCGTCCTGTCGGCGGTGATGTCGACGGTCGACTCGATCCTGCTCTCGGCCTCGGCAGCCGTCTCCCACGACATGCGCCTCTCGCGGCGCTTTGCCGGCAAGGAAGTGCTGGTCTCGCGCATCGTCATGGCCGTGATCGCCGGTGTCGCCGTCTGGATGACGTTGAGCCTGCCGGCGACGATCTTCGCCCGTGTGCTCTTCGCCTGGTCGGCCCTGGGGGCTGCTTTCGGTCCGATCATCGTGGTGCGGGTTCTGGGCCTGGAGCCGAAGGCCTGGGCCATCGGGACGGCGATGTGTCTCGGCTTCGGGCTGACGGTGTTCTTCAACGCCCTGGGAGCCATGGAACCGGGAATTCTGGGCATGCTCGGCGATTGGGCCCGGGCCCCCGGCGACCCGGCCGAACGGGTGCTGCCCTGGGTGCCGGCCCTGCTGGTGTTGTGGTGGGGCGCGCGGCGATAGCCGATTAGCAGGCTCCACCTTGCCTCACACCCGTTGTACCGGCCCCGGATAGTCCAGCAGCCGCTCGTCGGCGGTCAGCAGGAGAAACCCCTCCACCACGGCCTGAGCCACCAGCATCCTGTCGAACGGGTCCTTGTGGATCGGGGGCAGGTCTTGCACCGCAACGGCGTGATCGCTTGCGATCGGTAGTTCCAGATAGCCATTGTCGAGCAGACCGCGGCGGAGCAGATGCGCGTCCGCTTCGAAGTCGCTGCGGCCAAGACCGCTTTTGATGGCGATCTCCCAGATGCTGGCGACACTGAAAACGAGTTCGTTGTGCGGGTCTAACATCAGATTGCGGCTGGCAGCCGAAAGACGTTCCGGCGCGCCGGCCGCCCAGAGCAGGACATGCGTATCCAGCAACAGCTTCACGCAGAGCCGCCGAACAGACGACCGATCTCGTCCTCGCTCATCGTGTCGAAATCGTCCGGTACGCGGATACGGCCTTCCAAAAAACCAAGGCGGCGGGGAGGAGGGGCGTCGGGCAAGTCGACGGAGGTCACCTTTACGACCGGCTTTCCGGCGCGCGCGATGACGAAACCATCGCCTTTGACGGCCTGTGCGATAAGGCGGGAAAGATGGGTCTTGGCCTCGTGGATGTTGAAGATGCGCATGACGATCTCTGTAAACTAAGTCGGGTTAGTTTAGTATTGTGTGTCCTGCATGGCAATGCGCGCGTCGGAGGATTTCCTTTTCCGGACTCTCCGCGGCTACGGCTCGCAAGGAACCATTGTGGGCATTTCGCGCCACCCCTGCGACACCGTGAACCTTGACCTTTGGCGCGGTCTGTAACACCTCCCCGGCATGATTGCTGAACTCGGGCAGTTTGCCCTGATCCTGGCCTTTGCCGTGGCGCTGGCCCAATCCGTCCTGACTTTCATCGGGCTGCGCACCGCAGACCCGGCCATTCACGGTTTCGCGCGCGCCGGATCGATCGCGCAATTCGTGCTGATGCTGACGGCCTTTGCCTGTCTGACCGTGCTGTTTGCCGTGTCGGACTTTTCTGCCCTGGTGGTCGCGGAGAATTCCCATACCGACAAGCCCTTCCTCTACAAGCTGACCGGCGTCTGGGGGAATCACGAGGGCTCGATGCTGCTCTGGGGCCTGATCCTGACGGCCTACACGGCGGCTCTGGCCCTGTCGGCCAAACCGGTCGAAGCGCGACTGGTCTCGCTGACCTTCGCGGTCCAGTCGCTGGTGACGGCGGCGTTCACGGCGTTTCTGCTGTTCACGTCGAACCCGTTCGCGCGGCTCTGGCCGTCACCGGTGAACGGGCAGGACCTCAATCCGCTGTTGCAGGACCCCGGTCTCGCCTCGCACCCGCCCATGCTCTATGCCGGCTATGTCGGCTTCTCGATCACCTTCTCCTTCGCCGTGGCGGCCCTGATCGAGGGACGGGTTGATGCGCGCTGGGCGCGGATCGTGCGGCCCTGGGCGCTGGCGGCCTGGAGCTTCCTGACGGTCGGTATCGCGCTGGGCGCGGCCTGGGCCTATTACGAGCTGGGCTGGGGCGGCTGGTGGGCCTGGGATCCGGTCGAGAACGCCTCGCTGATGCCCTGGCTGGCCGGCACGGCCTTCATCCATTCCCTGCGTGTGATGGAAAAGCGCGACACGCTGAAAGCCTGGACGATCCTGCTGGCGTTGATGACGTTCTCCCTGTCGCTGGCCGGCACCTTTCTGGTGCGGTCCGGCGTGCTGACCTCGGTCCACGCCTTCGCGGTCGACCCGGAGCGCGGCGTCTTCATCCTGGGCATTCTGATCGCGGTGATCGGCGGGTCGCTGGCGCTTTACGGGCTGCGGGCCTCGCATCTCAAGCCGACCGGCGTGTTCTCCGAAGTCAGCCGCGAAAGCACGCTGCTGATCAATAATCTCTTCATCGGTGCGGCCTGTGCGCTGGTCTTCTTCGGTACGTTCTATCCGTTGTTCATCACGACCGTCTCGGACGAGACGATCACCGTCGGTGCGCCCTTCTTCAACGCTACCTTCAACCCGATGATGGGCGTGCTGTTCATCCTGGTTCCGGTGTCCGGCATGCTGGCCTGGAAGCGCGGCAAGCTGAAACCGGTTTTGCGCAAGCTGATGCCGGCCCTCGCGGCGGCCCTCGCAGCGGGCGTGCTGGCGCTGTGGATCGCTGACCGCACGCGGATCGCCGGCGCGCTGGGCACGGCGCTGGCCGTGTGGGTGGGGATTGGCGTGCTGATCGACATCGCCCAGCGCCTCAAGCTCGGCGACATCCCGCTGAAAGCCTCGCTGTCCCGGGCGATAAACCTGCCGCTGGGTATCTGGGGCATGGCGGTGGCGCATTTCGGTCTCGCCATCACGGTCTTTGCCATTACCGGCGTCAGCGCCTGGAAGCAGGAGACGAGCGCCTTCCTGATGCCGGGCCAGAGCCTGCAGATCGCCGGCTATACGGTCGAGCTCGACGATGTCCGCCGCTTTGACGGCGCGAATTATGTGGCCGAGGAGGGGCGTTTTGCCATTTCCCGCGGCCAGCGCGATCTGGGCGAGCTGGTGGCCGAGCGCCGCTTCTATCCGGTGCGCCAGATGTCGACGACCGAGAGCGCCATCCGCACGCGCGGCACCGGCGATCTCTACATCTCCTTCGGCGAGCCGTCGCGCGAGCGCGGCTGGCCGGTACATGTCTACATCTACCCCTTCGCGATGTGGCTGTGGATCGGCTCGGCGATCCTGACCCTGGGCGGTGTGTTGTCGATCGCGGATCGCGGCCGGCGCGCCCTGACTGCGCGCAAGGCGGCGGACACGACCGATGCTGCCAGGGGGGCGATGTCATGAACCGGCTTTTCCTTTTCCTGCCGCTCGCCCTGTTCGCCGTGATGGCGGCCTATTTCGCCCTCGGACTGCGCGAGAATCCGGGCGAGATTCCGTCCCAGCTGATCGATCGCGAACTGCCGGCTTTCGACCTGCCGCCGATCCAGGGCCATGAGGTGGGGCTGGCAAGTGCGGACCTGGCGGGCGAGGTGAGCCTGCTGAACGTATTCGGTTCCTGGTGTCCGCCCTGTGCGATCGAGCACCCGATGCTGATGCAGATCAGCCGCTCGGGCATTGTGCCGATCTACGGCATCGACTGGAAGGACCCGCCGGGCGCCGGCACGCGCTGGCTCGAGCGCAACGGCAATCCCTATGTCCGCATCGGCAATGATGCCGAGGGTCGTGTGGCGATCGATCTGGGCATCACGGGCGCGCCGGAAACCTTCATCATCGACCGGGCCGGGCGCGTGCGCTACCGCCATGTCGGGGTGATCACGGAAGAGGTCTGGGACCGCACGTTGCTGCCGCTCGTCGAACACCTGCAGGCGGAGGACATGCCATGAGGCAGATGCTTGCCGCCATGCTCGCCGGGCTGATGCTGGCCGGCAGCGCCCTTGCATCGCCGGGGCCGGAAGAGCGTATGGAAGACGCCCGGCTGGAAGCCCGCGCACGGGCGCTCTACGACCAGCTGCGCTGCGTGGTCTGCCAGAGCCAGAGCATCGACGATTCCAACGCGCCGCTCGCCGCCGACCTGCGCGCCGTGGTGCGCGAGCGTCTGCTGGCGGGTGACAGCGATGCCGAGGTGAAGGCCTATCTGCAGGACCGCTACGGCGATTATGTGCTGATGCTGCCGCCGGTGCAGGGCAATACGATCGCGCTCTGGCTGTTCCCCTTGGTCGTGCTTGCTGGCGGCGGGATCGCCATCCTCGTGTTTGTGCGCGGTCAGCGCCGCACAATGATGGCCGGTGACGATACGGGCGAGGGCGATGAGGCCCGCGCCCGCGCGCTCTCCGACGAGGAGGGCCTGTCATGATCTGGTTGCTGATTGCCGTGATCGCCACGCTGGTGGCGCTGGGCCTGATCCTGCCGGTCATGCGGCGCGACACCATGGATGCGGCGTCCGGACTGAGCGTGTTTTCCGGCCAGCGCGAGGAGTTGCGCCGGGATGTGGATCTCGGCCTGGTCGAGCCCGGCGAAGCGCGCGCTGCAGAGCTCGACATCCGCCGCCGCGAACAGGCCGCGCTGGAACGTACCGGCGAGGTGGCCGCACAGCCCAGTCCGCGGCTGCGTCTCGCGATCATCATCGCCAGCATGGCCACGGTCATGGGGGCGGTGCTGATCTACATGCAGATCGGCTCGCCACAACTCACAGGCCCGGCTGCGCCGGCGCCGATGGCGGACATTCCGGACGAGATGCAGGCCGTGCTGGATGAGGTGGATGCACTCGCCGCCGACCTGATGGCCAATCCGGACGATCCGCGTGGCTGGGCGGTGCTGGGGCAGGCCTATCTCACGCTCGGACGGTTCGACGAAGCCGCGATTGCCTTCGAGAATGCGATCAACGGGGCTCCGGACAGTGCCTATCTGTTCGCATCCCTGGGCCAGGCCTATCTGTTTGCCGAAGGGGGCGAGATGTCGCCGCGCGCGCGCGAGGCGTTTTCGCGGGCGCTCGATATCGATCCGCAGGATGTCCGCGCCCGCTTTTTCCTGGCCGAGGCGCGCTATCAGGATGGCGCGCGGGAGGAAGCCATCCGGGCATGGCAGACAATGCTGGACGAGGCGCCGGAAGACGCGGGCTACCGGTCAATGCTTGAAACGCGCATTCGGGAAGCGGAAGCGCAGGACGCTGCGGCGGCTGACGCCAACTAGCTGACGTCCCGTCCCGTGGTGTCCTGGTTCAACCAGACATCCCGATCGGGGTGATCGTTCTGGGCAGGGCGGTCGTCTTCGCTGCGAGCCCATTTGACGAACAGGGCCAGTTGCCGCTCGGCTTCAAGGTAGACGTGATCCGGCACCGTTGTACGCGCCGCGACATCGTCGCGTACGGATTGCGGAAAACTTAGCGCCATTGCGGCGGCGCCGACAGTTCCGGCCAGAAGCAGCAATCCACCTTTCATATCGCCCCCACAGGAATCGAACAAAGAGTATCCTTACGAAAACGTAAGAATGCTGGCGGGTCTATCCCGAGAAACGATAAATCGGACGAAGAAGTATTCTTTTTTGAAGGGATCCCGCATCCGGTACGCGTGCGCGACGGTTCGCTACACACGACCTAATAAAGCATCACTCAACACTGCTTCTGTTTTCATTCCCGTTTGCTATCTTGTTGATGGGCAAGGAAGTACGGCGGGTCCCGGACCTGCCGGGATAGTGTTATGACAGAGTTCAAGACGGGCCTGCCGGCCGAAGCGCTTGCGCAAGCGCAGGAACTGGTTCTGGCGCTTGTAAAAGACAGTGCGGATGCCGGCCGGGATCATGATCTCGCTGTTCGGCGCCTTTTGACGCGCACTGTGGACTATTTCGGGGTCCAGGCCGGCTTTGTCAGCGAGATTTTCAACGGAATTGCAACGGTCGAGGCGGTCGCGGGCGAGGCTGGCGGGATAGCCGCGGGCGCTACCGTGCCGATTGCCGGCGCACCGTGCGAGCAATCCATGCAAAGCGACCGGCCCGTCGTGCTGACGCGGCCGAATGACGAAGCCGTGCTGGCGCGCCTGCCGGTTGACGGGTTGTCGACGTATATCGGCGCGCGCCTGCTGGCCGGCGGCCGGGTGCACGGAACGGTCTGCCTGGTCTCGCCCGAAGCGCGCGCCGGAGGCTGCAGCACCGTCGAGCTGGGCGTGTTCGAAACCGCCGTGGCCCTGATCGGCCAGCATGTCGCATTGCGGCGGGCGGACGAGCGGTATGATCTGGCCATGCGGGGCTCGAATGCCGGCTTCTGGTATCTCGACGTGCGGCGTGGTGAGGTGGCGCTGTCGTCGCGCTTTCTCGAGATCATGGGGCTGGACGCCGCCATGACGACCATGTCCCTGGACCGTTTCCTTTCTCATGTTCATCCGGATGATGAAGCGGCAGTCCAGGCCGCGATCGTGCGGCATTTCGCGGAACCGGTGCCGTTCGATGTCGAACATCGCATGAACCGGCCGGATGGCCGCAGCATCTGGGTGCATGCACATGGTGATTCGCTGCGCGGAGCGGACGGCCGGCCGGTCCGGTTGGCAGGCTCGGCCCATGACATCACGGATCGCCGCGCCGCCGAGGAGATGGCCGCCGCGCATGCCGAGGCGCTGAAAGCCTCCAATGCCGAGCTGGAGCGCTTTGCCTATGTCGCTTCGCACGATCTGCAGGAACCTCTGCGCAAGGTTCGCGCCTTCGGCGATCTTCTGCATCGCGACTATTCCGACCGGCTCGACGCCCGCGGCCACAAACTGCTCGACACGATGATCGACGGCGCCGGGCGGATGCAGAAGCTGATCCAGGATCTGCTGAGCTATTCGCGCTCCTCTCATGTCGCAATGGCCATGCAGGTACTGGACATGGAAAAGCTGGTTCTGGACGTGGCCAGCGATTTCGAGCTCGCGCTGGCCGAAACCGGCGGCACAATCTGTTGGGACCTGCCGGGACGGCTGGTGGCCGATCCGGTGCTGATGCGCCAGCTCCTCGCCAACCTTATCGGCAATGCGGTGAAATACCGCGACCCGAAGCGGCCGCAGCGGATCGAATTGTCGCTGGTGAATGACGAAGCCGGGAATGCCGTCCTGAGCGTTCGCGACAATGGCATCGGGTTTCCGCCCGAGCATGCGACGCGCATTTTCGAGATATTCACCCGTTTGCATTCACGCGGCGATTATCCCGGTACCGGGGTCGGTCTGGCCCTTTGCCAGCGTATCGCCGAGCGTCATGGCGGACGCATCTGGGCCGAGGGGCGGCCGGGTGAGGGCGCAGCTTTCCACGTCCATCTGCCGACCACGGAGCAATAATTGAAAACCGTACTGCGGGCATTCCGAGATTGACCCGGCGCCCCGCAATGCGGACATTCCTCGCGACGAGTCCCTCCGGGGGCCCCATTTATCGATGAGTAGACCCCATGAATCTTGACCAGCGGATCCTTTCGCGTTCCGAGGCCATCCTGAAATCCTGGCGTACCCTGAACTGGGCCAGCGCCTTTTCCGCCTTCATCTATCCCGCACTCGGCGTGGCGATGATGATCACCATGGTCGTGCTCGGCCTGGCGCTGAACGGGCTGACCCTGCACTGGTGGTATGCGCCGCTTTGCCTGGCCGTGATCGGTCTGTCGATCTTCTTGTGCAACCAGGGCATCGGCCCGCTGCACCGGATCTGGCAGCACCGCGCCGGCGAGATCAAATGGCCGGCCCAGGTGATCATCATGTTCAACTGCATCCTGGCGATGCAGGGCTCCCTGAAGGACTGGGTGAACTATCACTCCCAGCATCACCGTTTTGCCGACAAGCCGGGCGATCCGCACAATCCGCTCGAAAGCAAGGCCTGGGCCTGGGTCGGCTGGATCCTGTGGCGCGACGAGAAGGATCTCGCCCGGCCGATGCCGCTGTGGCTCAAGGAAAACGCGGTCGTGCGTTTCGCCGACCGTTTCCACATCACCCTGTCGCTGGTGATGCACCTGATCATTCCCGCGATCATCTATCTCATCGTTGCGCTGAGCGGCGGTTCGCTGATTCTCACCGCGCTGCTGCACGCCAGTGCCGTGATCGGCCGGGCGATCCAGTTCCACGCCACGACGCTGGGCGTGAACGTGTTCGGTCACATGCAAACGCCCAAATGGGTCGACTATCTGCTGGCCCTGCTGACCGGCGGCGAGGCCCTGCATGACCATCACCACGAATTCCCGCAATCCGCGCTGCACCTGCCGCGCAAGGGCATCTGGAACCGGATTGTCGACTATAACGGCACCATGCTGCTGGTCCTGCACCGGCTCGGCCTGGCCAAGAATCTGCAGATTGCGCCGCAATTTGCTTAGGGCGGGTCCCATCGCTGAACGGAAGCCCCGGCCACACGGCCGGGGCTTTTTCGTATCCGGTTTCGCACCCGCATAAGAGCTGGCCTGCGACCAATTTTCCCCTGAAATCGCCGCACAGCCCCATGGACGCGTTGCTGCAAGGGCGCTAACGTCTTCGCAAGTGCATCATACCGAATGCTCGAAAATGATCGATAAAGGGGAGAGCATGGCCGATCTAGACGCCTTCCGTGCCGATGTGAGGGATTGGCTCGAAGCCAATTGTCCCGAGGAAATGCGCCAGCCCATCCAGGACGAGGAAGACGTCGTCTGGGGCGGCAGGACGTTCAACTTCACCGAACCGCAAAAACTGTGGCTTGACCGGATGGCCGAAAAAGGCTGGACGGTGCCGGAATGGCCTGTGGAATATGGCGGGGGCGGTCTCGACAAGGCGCACGCCAAGGTGCTGCGCGAGGAAATGCGCAAGATCGGTGCCCGTGCACCGGTTCAGTCCTTCGGGATCTGGATGCTCGGCCCGGCACTTCTGAAATACGGCACGCACGAGCAGAAGCTGGAACACCTGCCGAAGATCGCCCGCGGCGAGATCCGCTGGGCTCAGGGCTATTCCGAGCCGAATGCCGGCTCCGACCTCGCCGCGCTGATGACCAAGTGCGAGGACAAGGGCGACCATTATCTGGTCAATGGCCAGAAGATCTGGACCTCCTATGCCGACAAGGCCGACTGGATCTTCGTGCTCGTGAGAACCGACTTCCAGGCGTCCAAGCACGAAGGCATCTCCTTCATTCTCGTCGACATGGATCAACCGGGCGTGACGACCAAGCCGATCAAGCTGATCTCGGGCAAGTCGCCCTTCTGCGAGACCTTCTTCGACGATGCCCGGGCCGAGAAGCACAATCTCGTCGGCGAGCTGAACAAGGGCTGGTCCGTCGCCAAATATCTCCTGACCCATGAGCGCGAGATGATTGGCGGCATGGGCTCAGGCGCGATGCGCCCGATGGGCGATGTCGCGGTGCAGCAGATCGGGCTGAACGAGCATGGAATGCTGGCCGATCCGATCCTGCGGGCCGATGTGGTGCGGGCCGAGATCGACGGTCTGGCCTTCATGTCGACCATGGAACGGGTGGCTGACGAGGCCAAGGCGGGGCAGGGCGTCGGCGCCAATTCCTCGATGCTGAAATACTATGGCACCGAGCTGAACAAGCGCCGCATGGAGCTGATGATGGACAGCGCCGGTTCGACCGGCCTGGAATGGGATGCCGACGATGACGTTGCCCGCATGTGGCTGCGGTCCAAGGGTAATTCCATCGAGGGCGGCACGTCGGAAGTGCAGCTCAACATCATCGCCAAGCGCATTCTCGAACTGCCGTCTGCTTGAGCCGGGCACCCAAGGAGTAAAACATCATGGCCATGGTGCTGAATGAAGAAGCCGGCATGCTGAAGGATGCCGCCCGGGGTTATCTCTCGACGAGTGCGCCGGTGAGTCAGCTGCGCAAGCTGCGCGACAGCGGCTCGGAAGACGGATTTGACCGCAAGACGTGGGCCGACATGGCGGAAATGGGCTGGACGGGTGTTCTGGTGCCCGAAGCCCATGGCGGCGTGGAAATGGGTCATGTCGCCGCCGGCGTGATCGCCGAGGAAATGGGCCGCACGCTGACGGCGTCGCCCTATATCTCGACCGCCATCATGGGCGCGACCGCGCTGTCGCGTTTCGGATCCGACGGTCAGAAATCGGAATGGCTGCCGCGGATCGCGGCCGGCGAGGCGATCACCGCACTCGCCGCCGACGAAGGCCGCAAGCACAACCCGTCCGGCGTGGCGGTCTCGGCCGAGCGTTCGGGCAATGGTTTCAAGCTGAACGGCCGCAAGACTTTCGTTGCCGAAGGTCATGTCGCCGACATGCTGATCGTGTCCGCCCGGACCGGTGGCAGCGAAAACGAGGCCGAGGGCATCACGCTCTTCCTGGTGCCGCGGGATGCCGCCGGTGTCACGGTGGAGCGCAAGGATACGGTCGACAGCCGTCATGCCGCCGACATCGTGCTCGACAATGTCGAGGTGACGGCCGACGCCGTTCTGGGTGAGGTCGACAATGGTCTGGGCGCGCTGGAAGCGGTTCTGGACGCGGGCCGTGCCGGTCTGTCGGCCGAGATGTCGGGCTCTGCCCAGCAATGCCTCGACAGCACGGTCGGCTATCTGAAAGAGCGCAAGCAGTTCGGCCAGATCATCGGCACGTTTCAGGCGTTGCAGCACCGCGCGGCACACCTCTATTCCGAGGTCGAGCTGGGCAAGTCGATCGTGCTGAAAGCCCTGCAGACGCTCGATGCCGCGCCGGATCATGCCGCCATGATGGTCAGCGCAGCCAAGGCCAAGCTGGGCCAGGTCGCCCAGCTGGCGGCGCGTGAGGGCGTGCAGATGCATGGCGGCATGGGCATGACCGACGAGTTCGACATCGGCTTCTACATGAAGCGGGTCCGCGTGGCCGAGGCGCTCTACGGTGATGCCAATTACCACGCTGACAAGTTTGCCCGCATGCGGAAGTATTGAGGCCGGTCCACCGGGAGGACAAGATGGACTACACGAACAAGGTTGTCGCGATCACCGGTGGTGCGCGCGGCATCGGCCTCGCCATGGCGCAAGCCTTCCATGCCCGCGGCGCAAAGATCGCGCTCGCCGATCTCCAGGGCGCTGAAGAGGCGGCCCAGGCCTTCGGCGGGATCGGCGCGACGGTCGATGTAACCAAGGAGGCCGATATCGCGGCCTTTCTCGACCGCACCGAGGCCGAGCTCGGACCGGTCGATATCTATGTCTCCAATGCCGGCATCCTGCGCGCCGATGCGCCCAGCTGGGATGCGGCAGGCGCGTCGGACAAGGACTGGCTGGACAGTTTCGAGGTCAATGTGATGGGCGCCGTGCGCGGTGCGCGCCAGGTCTGGCCGCGCATGAAACCGCGCGGCGGCGGCGTGTTCATCCTGGTCGCCTCGGCGGCCGGCCTGCTCGCCCAGATCGGGGCGTCCTCCTACACGGCCAGCAAGCACGCCGCCGTCTCCTTCGCGGAGAGCCTGGCGATCACCCATGGCGATGACGGGCTGCAGGTGGTCTGTGTCTGCCCGCAGGCGGTCCGTACGGCTATGCTGGGCGAGAATTCCTCGGACGGTGGTATTGCTGGCGCCGACGGCGTCGTTGAGCCGTCCGATGTCGCGGCCGAGGCGATCGCGGCGATCGAGGAGAAGCGCTTCCTCGCCCTGCCGCACGCCAGTGTCGCCGGTTATGAGGCTGCCCGCGCAACCCAGCGTGACCGCTGGCTCGGCGGGATGCGGAAATTCCGCCGGATGATGGTTGCCGAGCGCGGCCGGCCGGTCTGACAATTCAACGAGAAACGACAACAGCCAGGACGATAAAGGGGAGTAATGATGGATCTGGGTATGACGGAGCGGGTACGCCCGCTGGTGGAACAGGTTCGCGCGATGATTCGCGACGAGGTGATGCCGCTGGAAGCGGAGTATCACGCAGAGATCGGCAAGGCGGGCGACCGTTTCGCCTTTACCGACCGCCAGACCGAGATCCTGGAAAGCCTCAAGGTAAAGGCGCGCGAGCGCGGCCTGTGGAATTTCTGGCTGACGGGTTCGGATCGCGGCTACGGCCTCAGCACGGTCGAGTATGCCTATCTCGCCGAGGAAATGGGCTGGTCCCACCTGGCCGCCGAGACTTTCAACTGCTCCGCGCCGGACACCGGCAATATGGAAGTCATCGAGCGCTACGGGAATGCCGAGCAGAAGAAGAAATGGCTGGAGCCGCTGCTCGAGGGCAAGATCCGCTCGGCCTATCTGATGACCGAGCCGGATGTCGCCTCCTCGGACGCCACCAATATCGCCTTCAAGGCCGAGCTGGATGGCGATGAATGGGTGCTCAATGGCGAGAAATACTGGGCCTCCGGCGCCGGCGATCCGCGCTGTTCGGTCTATGTCCTGATGACCAAGACCGAGGGTGATGATGCCCCGCGTCACGGCCGCCATTCGCAATTCCTCGTCGAGGCCGGCCTGCCGGGTATCGAGATCCTGCGTCCGATGACGGTGTTCGGCCATGACGATGCGCCGCACGGCCACATGCATATCAAGTTCACCAATGTCCGCGTGCCCAAGGATGCGCTGATCCTCGGCCGTGGCCGCGGGTTCGAGATTTCCCAAGGGCGCCTCGGACCGGGCCGCATCCACCACTGCATGCGGGCTATCGGCCAGGCCGAGCGGGCGCTGGAACTCCTGTGCCGCCGCTCGGTCTCGCGCACCGCTTTCGGCCAGCCGCTGGCCAAGCTGGGCGCCAATCGTGACATCATCGCCGAACGCCGCATGGCGATCGAACAGGCGCGCCTCCTTTGCCTCAAGGCGGCCTGGATGATGGACCAGGGCGACCCGCGCGCGGCCGCGCCGTGGATCTCCCAGATCAAGGTCATCGCACCGCGTGTGGCCCTCGATACCGTCGACGAAGCCATGCAGATGCATGGTGGTACGGGTATCTCCCAGGACACGCCGCTGGCCATGATGTTCACCGGTCTGCGCACGCTGCGCTTCGCTGACGGTCCGGACGCGGTGCACCGCATGGTCATCGCCCGCAAGGAGCTCAAGCGCTACGTCAACGAAACCCTGGAGGGCTGATCATGGCTCAGCGCAAGCAGGCGCCCGCCCGCGCGCAGCTGGAAGCGATTGCCCGCCAGATCACCCAGGCCGAGGAAGTCCTCAATGTTGGTGAAACCGAAATTCTCGGTGTTCGCCAGCCGGCCTATGTGAATGCACCTGGCGATCTGCGCTTCCTGCTGATGAAGGCAATGGAGCACGCCGAGAAGGAAGGCGTGATCTTCGAGGATCAGCGCTGGACCTTCGGCGAACTGGTCGGCCGCTCCGTGGCCTTTGCCAACGCGCTGATCCAGCGTCACGGCGTGACGCCCGGCACGCGCATCGCCCTGGCGATGCGCAATTCGCCGGAATGGATGGCGGCCTTTCTCGGCGTCATCGCCGCCGGTGGTGTCGTGGTGCCGCTCAATGGCTGGTGGACCAGCGAAGAGATGGGTTTCGGCCTGTCCGATTGCGGGGCCAAGATCGTCATTGCCGGGGCGCGGCAGATCGAGCGGCTGCGGCCGCACCAGGCGAGCCTGGGCCTCACACTGATTGCCGGCCGTGGTGAGCTCGACGATGTCGCCGACACGTTCGACGCCATGGTCGCGGCCTGGGCAGGGCAGGAGCCGCCGGCCATCGCCATCGATCCGGACAGCGACTTCGCCATTTTCTATACCTCGGGATCAACGGGCTCGCCCAAGGGCGCCGTGCTCACCCATCGCGGAGCTGTGACGACGATCCTGTCCTTTGCGCTGCTCGGTGCATCCCTGCGCCTGGCCAATAATGACGAGGACTTCACCGAGGGCGATCCGGGTGTGCTGGTGTGCCTGCCGCTCTTCCACTGCACCGGCTCACACGCCGTTTTCCTGCTGTCGCTCTTCTCCGGCCGCAAGATGGTGTTGATGCGCAAATGGGATGCGGGCGAAGCGGTCGAGATCATCCAGCGCGAGAAGCTGACCGACATGGTGGGCGTGCCGACCATGTCGCACGAGCTGACGCTGGAGGCCGAGCGCCGCGGCGTCACGCTGGACACGCTGCAGGGCATGGGCACGGGCGGTGCCAAACGTCCCGAGGCGCATGTCGAGAAGATCAACCAGGTCTTCCCGAAAGCCTGGTCGTCGTCCGGCTACGGTCTCACCGAGACCAATGCACTGGGCACGTATAACGGCTATTCGGAATACCAGGCCAAGCCGGGCTCCTGCGGTCTGCCGCTGCCGGCCGTGACCTTCATCAAGACGGTCGACGAATCCGGCAACGAGACCCCGACCGGCGAGCCGGGCGAGGTGTGGATCAAGTCGCCGGCGGTGTTCCGCGGTTATCTCAACCAGCCGGAAGCCACGGCGGCCGTGCTGACCGAGGACCGCTGGTTCAAGACCGGCGATGTCGGGATCATCGACGAGGACGGCTTCCTGTTCATCGTCGACCGCATCAAGGACATGGTGATCCGCGGCGGCGAGAATGTGTCCTGCCTCGAGGTCGAAGGCGCTCTGGCCAAGCATCCGGACATTCTGGAAGCGGCCGTGATCGGTATTCCCGACGAGCGCCTGGGCGAGCGCGTCGGCGCGGCGCTCCTGCTGCGTGACGGGGCGAACCTGTCCGACCAGGACATTATCGACTTCCTGAAACCGCACCTGGCAGCCTTCAAGCTGCCCGATCGCATCTGGCGCATGGACGGCCCGCTGCCGCGTGGCGGCACGAGCAAGATCGACAAGCCGGGCCTGCGCAAAATGCTGCTGAGCGACGAGGAGACTGCCTGATGCCGGTGATCAAGGCCGACACGCTGAAGGACCATATCGGACAGGAAATCGGTGTGTCCGACTGGATCGAGATCGACCAGTCGCGCATCGATGTCTTCGCCGATGTGACCGAAGACCATCAATTCATCCATATCGACCCGGAGCGGGCCGCGAAGGAAACACCGTTCGGTGGCACCATCGCCCACGGCTTCCTGTCGCTGTCCATGCTGTCCGCGCTCGCCGCCAACACGACGCTGGTGCTCGACGGTATCGCGATGGGCATCAATTACGGCTTCGACAAGGTGCGCTTCCTGCAGCCCGTGCGGGCCGGAAAGAAGATCCGCGGCCGTTTCGTCCTGGAAGACGCGACCGAGCGCAATCCGGGGCAATGGATGCTGAAATACGCTGTCACCGTCGAGATCGAGGGCGAGGAGAAGCCGGCCCTGATGGCGCACTGGCTGACCCTGCAGATCGTCGGCTGATCCGGACACGTTCAAGAGAAGAGACTGGTTATGAGTGAGATTCGTTATGACGGCCGTGTGGCCATTGTCACCGGCGCCGGCCTGGGTCTGGGACGTTGCCACGCCATGGCGCTGGCGGCACGCGGTGCCAAGGTGGTGGTCAATGATCTGGGCGGTTCGGTGGATGGTACGGGCACGGGTTCGGCCGCCGAAGACGTGGCCAACGAGATCCGCGCTGCGGGTGGCGAGGCGATCTCGCACACCGCCAATGTCACCAAGGCCGATGAGGTCGCGGACATGGTCAAGCAGGCCATGGACAGCTGGGGCCGGGTCGACGTGCTGGTGAACAATGCCGGCATCCTGCGCGACAAATCCTTCGCCAAGATGGACATTGCCGACTTCCAGACCGTGGTCGATGTGCATCTGATGGGCTCTGTCGTCTGCACCAAGGCCGTCTGGGACATCATGCGCGAGCAGAATTACGGCCGTATCGCGATGACCTCGTCCTCGTCCGGCCTCTACGGCAATTTCGGACAGTCCAACTATGGCGCCGCCAAGATGGCCGTCGTGGGGTTCATGAACACGCTGCATCTGGAAGGTCAGAAATACGACATCCGCGTCAACTGCCTGGCACCGACCGCAGCCACGCGCATGACCGAAGGCCTGCTGCCGCCGGCCGCGCTCGAGCTGATGAAGCCGGAAACCGTGTCGACGGGCCTCGTCTACCTCGTATCCGAAGACGGTCCCTCGCGCACCATACTGTGCGCCGGCGCCGGCGGTTTCGCCGCGACGAAAATCTACGAGACCGACGGCATCTACCTGCCGCCGGAAGAGCTGACGCCGGAAAATGTCGCGGCGCAGTTCGATGCCATCAAGGACCCTGCCGCCCAGAAGGAATTCCAGGCCGGCGGCGAACAGACGATCAAATTCCTGACCAAGGCGGCCGCCTATCACGGCGTGAAGCTCGGTTAGGTTTCAAACTCACACACGCAAGTCCGGGGAGGACATCCATGAAAGCGCTCCTGTGCCGCGAATTCGGACCCGAAGCGAACATGAAGGTCGAGGAGATCGACACGCCGGAACTCAAGCCGGGCCATGTCCTGGTCGATGTGAAGGCGGGCGGTCTCAACTTCCCGGACCTGTTGTGTGTGCGGGGTCAGTACCAGTTCAAACCCGAACTGCCCTTCGTTCCCGGTACGGAAGGTGCCGGTGTGATCCGCGAGCTGGGCGAGGGCGTCGACGGTTTCGCGGTCGGCGACCGCGTGATGTTCAACACGCCGACCGGCGCCTTTGCGGCCGAGGCCGTCCTGCCGGCGCCCGCGCTGACGAAGATCCCCGACAGCATGCCGTTCGAGGCGGCGGCCGGCCTGACCATCGTCTACGGCACCTCCTATCACGCGCTGAAGCAGCGGGCCGAGCTGAAGCCGGGCCAGACGCTCCTCGTGCTCGGCGCTGCCGGTGGTGTCGGCCTGGCGACGGTGGAGCTGGGCAAGGCGATGGGCGCGAAGGTGATCGCCGCAGCTTCCTCGGACGAGAAGCTGGCCGTGTGCAAGGAGCACGGTGCGGACGAGCTGATCAACTACTCCACCGAGGACCTGAAGGCCCGCATCAAGGAACTGACCGGCGGCAAGGGTGTGGATGTGATCTACGACCCGGTCGGCGGCGAATATACCGAAGCGGCTTTCCGTGGCATCGCCTTCGGCGGCAAGCATCTGGTGATCGGATTTGCGGCCGGCGATATCCCGAAACTCCCGCTCAACCTGCCGCTCCTGAAGGTAGCGAGTGTGGTCGGCGTGTTCTGGGGCGCCTGGGCCGGCGCGATGCCGCATGAGCACCGCAAGAACATGCAGGAGCTCTTCGACATGTTCGAAGCAGGCAAGATCAAGCCTTATGTGGCGGGCACCTACAAGATCGAGGACTTCCTCGACGCCTTCAATTCGCTCTCCGGCCGCAAGGCGATCGGCAAGGTCGTGCTGGTGCCCTAGGTCCGAGCAAGATTATTGCTCAACGCGCTCCCCAGTTCGCTTGACCCGCGCGGCATCGCCGCCACACTGGCGGCAAGACGAATTGGGGAGTCTTTCATGCGTATTCTGACCTCTGCTGCCGCGGCGGCGCTCCTGTCCATGCCGGTGCTGGCCCAGGAGCACGCGCCGCCGGCTGAAGTCCTCGCCGTGCACGATTATGTTGCGGCAGTCTCTGCCGACCGGATCGGGCAGGATATCCAGACCCTGGTGGATTTCGGTACCCGTCACACGCTGTCGGAAACGCAAAGCGATACGCGCGGCATCGGTGCCGCCCGCCGCTGGATCCATGACGAATTCGAGCGCATCTCGGCCGAGTGCGGGGGATGTCTCGAGGTCATCTACGTCTCCGACACAATCTCCGGCGAGCGTCGTATTCCTGAACCGACCGAGGTCGTCTCCGTGATCGCCATCCAGCGCGGCACGCTGGACCCGGACCGTTTCGTGATGATGTCCGGTGATATCGACAGCCGGGTCTCCGATCCGCTCGACGGCACATCCGACAGCCCCGGCGCCAATGACAATGCCTCCGGCATGGCCGGTGTCATCGAGGCGGCCCGCGTGCTGTCGCAGCACGAGTTTGCCGGTTCGATCATCTATGCCGGCCTGTCGGGCGAGGAGCAGGGCCTGTTCGGCGGGCGCATCGTCGCGGCCCATGCGCTGGAGCAGGGCTGGCGCATCAAGGGCGTGCTGAACAATGACATGATCTCCAACATTGCCGGGATCAATGGCGTGATCGACAACACCACGGCGCGGGTCTTCTCCGAAGGGACGCGTTATGTGGAGACCGAGGAAGAGGCCCGCCAGCGCCGTTTCACCGGCGGCGAGGTCGACAGCCCCTCGCGTAACCTGGCCCGCTTCGTCGATCGCACGGCCGACCAGTACATTCCCAATCTCGATGTTATGATGGTCTACCGGCTAGACCGGTTCGGCCGAGGCGGGCATCACCGCCCCTTCAACGAGGCGGGCATGCCGGGCGTTCGGATCATGGAGACGAACGAGCATTATGACCGCCAGCACCAGGATCTGCGCACCGAGGACGGCCGCGTCTATGGCGATACGATGGACGGCGTGGATGCGGGCCATGCCGCCAAGCTGACCGCGCTGAATATCGCCGTGATGGCCCAGATGGCCGGCGCGCCGCCTTTCCCGGCGAATGTCGAGATCGAAGGGGCTGTGCAGCCTTCGACGACGCTGCGCTGGGATATGGCCGAGGGCGAGGCCGCGGGAAATCTGGCCGGCTATCGCGTCCATTGGCGCCTGACCGATCAGCCGCAATGGCAATGGAGCCGGTTTGTCGGCCGGGTGGGCGAGTACACGCTCGAGAATGTCGTGATCGACAATTATTATTTCGGCGTCAGCGCGGTTGCGACGGACGGTTCGGAAACCCCGGTCGTCTTCCCGGGACCGGCTGGAAGCTTCGGCGACTAGAGTCTGTACCCAATTCGGGGATTCTCAGATTGAGCGACGCATGATTCACTCTTGGCGTGGGCGTTTGAGCCAGGAGGCGAAGATGGCGCGCTATGATTTGAGTGACGAGGAGTGGGCGATTGTTTCGCCGCTCC
>NZ_JBDWAS010000042.1:0-12925 GCF_039978735.1 Maricaulis sp. | reverse complement strand
CACCGTCGAGCGCGGCTTCAACAAACTCAAACACTTCCGCCGCATCGCTACCCGCTTCGACCGTCGCGCTGTCTACTTCCTGGGCTTCCTGCAGATCGCTGCAGCCATGCTCTGGATGCGATGAATGTCGATTCAGCCTAGCGTGCGCTTGCGACGCGCTGGACCAGACCACCCGGCAGACGCGCGACTTCTCCTGTCAGCTCCAACTCCATCAGCATCGCGGACACTGTTCCGGCTGGCAGGCCGCTCTGCCGGGCAATCTCGTCGACCGAGACCGGGGTTGGCGATACCAGGCCGCGAATGCGGCCGGTGCCGCCGATGTCGTCATCGCCGGAATCCGGGCCTTCTTCCACGGGTGCGTCCGGCCAGTCCTCGTCGAAAAGGTCGCTGCCGGACTGTGGGTCCGTTTCGCGCACCTGCGGCAGGGACTGCAGGCCGGCGAGTATACCGGTCACATCCTCGACGGTTTCGATCAGATGGGCGCCGTCCCGCAGGAGTTGGTTCGAGCCGCGGGCGCGCGGATCGATCGGCGAGCCGGGGACAGCCATCACTTCGCGTCCCTGTTCGGCGGCAAAGCGTGCGGTGATCAGCGAGCCCGAGCGCAGTGCGGCCTCGACGACGACCGTGCCGCGGGACAGGCCCGAGATCAGCCGGTTGCGGCGGGGAAAGTCGCGGGCTGTCGGGATGCGGCCGAGCGGGCGTTCGGAGATGACAAGACCGCGTTCGGCGATGGCATTGTGCAGATCGGCGTGTTCAGGCGGGTAGATGTGATCGATACCGCCTGCGACGACGGCAATAGTGCCGGTCTCCAGTGCGCCGGCATGGGCGGCGCCATCGATGCCGCGGGCCAGACCCGAGACCACGATGATACCTTCACCGCCCAGCCCGTGCGCCAGCTCGCGCGCGAAGCGCAGGCCGGCTGCCGAGGCGTTGCGGGCGCCGACCATGGCACAGGCCGGTCGGTCAAGCAGGGCGAGATCACCCTTGACGACCAGGGCCGGCGGTGGTGCGGGAATAGCCGCGAGGAGCGGCGGGAAATCGGGATCGATGCCGGTGAGTATCACACCGCCCACCCGGTCCACCGCATCCAGTTCGGCTTCGATCATCTCGCGGGAGGGAATGACGGGAGTCGGCTTGCCCGCCTTGCGGCAGCGTCCGGGCAGGGCGTCGAGCGCTGCCTCAGCCGTTTCATAGCGGGCGATCAGCCGGGCGAAGCCGACGGCACCCAGCCCTTCTGTGCGCGCCAGGCGCAGCCACATCACCCTTTCGGTGTGGCCGGGCCCGGCTTCGCTCATGCGGCCGTGTCTCCGGGATCGTCCGTGGCCGGGGCGGCATCCTTCCTGGCGCCGATGCGCGGCTCCTCGCCCTTGAGAAGGCGGGCGATATTGGCGCGGTGCAGGATATAGATCAGCACGGTGAGCACGCCGGCCATGATCGCCACGTCCGGCCGGCCCAGGAACCAGGCCGCGGCCGGAGCGGCGAGCGCGGCGGTGAGGGCGGCGAGTGAGGAAATCCGGAAGATCGCGGCCATCAGCAGCCAGGTACCGATCACCACGAGGCCGACCGGCCAGAACACGACTAGCATCGTGCCGACAAAGGTCGCGACACCCTTGCCGCCCTTGAATTTCAGCCAGACCGGGAAGCAGTGGCCGACAAAGGCGGCAGCACCGGCGATCAGGCCGGCCGTGGTGCCCAGCAGCAGGCCGAACACGGCAGCGGCGATGCCCGCCTTGCCCGCGTCGAGGAGAAGTGTGGCGGCAGCGAGGTCCTTGCGTCCGGTGCGCAGCACATTCGTGGCGCCGATATTCCCGGACCCGATCGCACGGATATCGCCCAGCCCGGCTAGCCGCACCAGCACGAGGCCGAAGGGGATGGAGCCGAACAGATAGCCACCGATGGCCGCGATTGCCAGATAAAGAGGTTGCATGACCGGTTTACGCCTTTTGGTTGTATATCGTGACTCCGCCGACGAGGGTTTGCAAGACCTGTCCCTGGAAACGGCGTCCGGCCCAGGCGCAATTGCCGCGGGCGGAGTGGAAACGGTCCGGATCGCAGACCCAGGGCTTGTCGCCATCGATCAGGATCAGGTCGGCCGGTGCGCCTTCGGCAATCCGGCCCTGCGGCAGGCCCAGAAGATCGGCGGGGCCGCAGGTTATCACGCGCAGGGCGTCGATCAGTTCCAGCTGGCCGTCATGAACCAGGCCCAGCATCGCACCGAGCGCGGTTTCCAGGCTCATCGTGCCGGCGATGGCGAGCGCAAAGGGCTCGCCCTTGTCGTCGAACGGGGTGGGGCGGTGGTCGGTGACCACGGCATCGATCTCGCCGCTGGTAACCGCCTCGACCAGGGCGCGGCGGTCGGCCTCGGCACGCAGCGGCGGATCCATGCGGAAAGCGCTGTCCAGCCCGCCGGCATCGACCTCGTTGAGGGTGAGGTGGGCGACGGCCACGGTTGCGGCGATTTCCTGGTCGCGCGTACGGGCGCGCCGCAGGGCGGCCAGACCGTCAGCCGTCGACAGGCGGTCGATCATCAGCTTGCCGCCGGACAGCTCGGCCAAAGCGGCATCGCGTTCGATGGCGATGCGTTCGGAGAGCGCGGGTTCCGCTGGCAGGCCCATGCGGGCCGACCAGTCGCTCTCCAGCGCCACGGTGCCTTCGGACAGGTCAGCATCGGCCGGGCGCACCGAGAGCCAGATATCGAACTGGCTGGTATAGGCCAGCAGCCGGCGCATGGTGCGGGTGTCGGCAATGGGCCGGTCGCCCTGGCCGGCATAGACCGCCCCGCCGCGCACCATCAGCCCGATCTCGGCCATTTGCTCGCCGGCCAGGCCCTGGGTCGCGCCGCAGGCGGAGAGCACATTGACGCCGCGCTTTGCGAGGCCGCGATTCATGCCGGCAAACCCGTCGGCCTTGTCGAGCGGGGCGCGGGCGTTCGGAGCCAGCACGATGGTGCCGAAACCGCCGGCCGCTGCCCCGGCCGTCAGCGTGTCCAGCGTTTCGCCGTCCGGCGTGAGCGCCGGTTCCTTGGCACAGCGCAGGTCGATCAGCGCGGGCGCGAGGATGCAGCCCTTCGCGTCGATCACTTCGTCGGCCGCATCGACATCGATCTCGCCGCCGGTCTGGACGATGACACCGTCCTCGATCAGTACCCCGCTGGGGCCGTCATGACCGGAGGCCGGGTCGACAAGGCGGGCATTGATGATGGCCAGGCTGGTCTCGCTCATTGTCCGGCCTCCCGGTTGCCGAAGTCGCGGCGGATGGTCTCGCCGATCAGCTCGAGCACCGCCATGCGCACGGCCACGCCGCTTTCGACCTGTTCCAGGATCACGCTCTTCTCCGGATCGTCGGCCAGCTTGGTGTGGATCTCGGTGCCCCGGTTCATCGGTCCGGGATGCATGACCAGAACGTCGGGCGAGCAGGCTTCCAGCCGTTCATGCGTCAGGCCGAACAGGTGGAAGAATTCGCGCGCCGAGGGCACGAAGCCGCCGGACATGCGCTCCTTCTGCTGACGCAGCGCCATGACGGCGTCGCAGTCCTGAAGGGCTTCGTCGAGATCGTGGAAGACGTCGCAGCCCCACTGGTCGACATCGGAGGGCAGCAGGGTGGGCGGGGCGCACAGGCGGATTTCCGCGCCGAGAATGTTCAGAAGGCCGATATTCGAGCGGGCGACGCGCGAGTGGAGGATGTCGCCGACAATCAGGATGCGCTTGCCGCCGACCTCGCCCCAGTGCTGGGCCAGGGTGAAACTGTCCAGGAGCGCCTGGGTCGGGTGCTCGTGCATGCCGTCGCCCGCATTGACCACCGCCAGCCCGGTGCGTTCGGCCAGGAAGCGCGGCGCGCCGGTGGCCGAATGGCGCACCACCATGATGTCCGGACGCATGGCGGCCAGCGTGCGCGCCGTGTCCGACAGGCTCTCGCCCTTGGAGGCCGAGGAGTGCGCCACGGCGAAATTCACCACATCGGCGCCCAGCCGCTTGCCGGCCATCTCGAACGAGCCCTGGGTGCGGGTCGAAGCCTCGAAGAAGAGGTTCAGCACCGTCAGCCCCTTGAGCACATCGCTCGACTTGTCCGGCGTGCGGTTCACCGCCAGCCAGTGGGCAGCGCGCTCGAAGATGATGCGGATGTCGACGGGATTGAGATCGGCCACCGAGATCAGGTGGCGGTGGGGGAAGTCGTAGGAAAATGCGGCGCGGGTCATCCCGCCTCCCGTTTCGTCAGGCCCCGGAAAGATGTCTGCGGCGGTATAGGGGCAGTCGCGGCAACGGGCAAGACGTGACACCAAGGCTTCCCCTGTGTGAGCGGGGGAAGTGCCGAGCGTAGTGAGGCGATGGGGGAGCGTCATGCGCGCTGACGCGCTCCATGGCGCTTTCGCACCGCCCCCTCAGTCCGCTGGCGCGGACAGCTCCCCCGTAAACGGGGTGAGCCCTGGTAATCGCGAGGCTTGACCCGCCGCACGGCTTCGCTTCTCGTTCGTACATGACGACTCTTTCCGGAGCGCTTGCGCTCGCGCTTCTTGCATCGACAGCCCAGTCCGATGCTTCGCCACCACCACGCTGTGCGGTCGAACTCCTCGTGCTGGGCGTGGCCCAGGATGGCGGTGCGCCGCAGATGGGCAATCCGGATGATCCGGCCTGGGCCGATCCGTCGCTGAGGCGGCTGGCGACCTCGCTCGCCATCGTCGACCGGCCGTACGATGCCCGCTACCTGTTCGAAGCGACGCCGGACATGCGCGAACAGCTGCAGCGGCTGGACGCGTTCGCCCCGTCGACAGGCGAGGGGCCCGGGCTGGACGGTATTTTCCTCACCCATGGGCATATCGGTCACTATACCGGGCTGATGTATCTCGGTTTTGAAAGCATGGGCGCCCAGGGTGTGCCGGTTTACGCCATGCCGTCCATGGCGGCCTTCCTGTTTTCTAACGGGCCCTGGGACCAGCTGGTGCGTCTGGGCAATATCGTGCTGGAAGACCTGCAGGCCGGCGAGCCGGCTGTGGCGGGCTCGCTCACCGTGACGCCCTTCGAGGTGCCCCATCGCCAGGAATACACCGAGGTTGTCGGCTTCCGGATTGAGGGACCGGACCGCTCGGCGCTCTTCCTCCCGGATATCGACAGCTGGGAGGAGTGGGATGTCTGGGGTGACGTCGAGGATGGCGCGCCCGGCATGATCGAACAGGCGCTGGCCTCGGTGGATGTCGCCTATCTCGACGCCACCTTCTTTGCCAATGGCGAGATCCCCGGCCGTGACATGTCCGGCTTCCCGCATCCCTTCATCACACATTCCATGGCGCGTTTCGCGGACCTGCCGGACGAAGAGAAAGCCAAGATCCGCTTCATCCATTTCAATCACACCAATCCGGTCCGCTTCCCCGATGCGCCGGAACGCCAGCAGGTCTTCGACGCCGGCTTCGGTCTGGCGGATGAGGGTGAGCGGTATTGTCTGGGGGATTGAGCCCTCAACACCGTCATCCCGACGAAAGTCGGGACCCAGGTCTCAGAGCTGATTTGAGCCAAGCCTGGCATGATCGTGTTCTGTGAACTGGGCCCTGATCGAAGCCTGCGCCCGCGAAGGCGGGTGTCAGGGTGACGCTTGTTGATCAAGCGTTGAGCCGTTCACCCCAACGCCCACAGCCAGAACGGGATGGTCACGAAGCAGAACAGCGCTGATGCCGTGATGTCTCCGGCCGAATAGGGCGCATCGCCGCCCATCTGTTTGGCCAGCACATAGGCCGAGGCGGCGCCGGGTGAAGCGCCGGTGAGCAGGAGGATGGTCAGCGGCACGCCCTCGACGCCCAGCGCCCGGCCGATGCCATAGAAGACCAGCGGCCCGATCATCAGCTTGATGAAGACTGACAGCGCCAGCAGCCGCGGCCGGGCCTTCATGGCGGTGAAGTTGAGACCGGCGCCCACGGACAGGAGAATCAGCGGCAGGGCGGCCTGGCCGAGGAGGTCGACCGTGTCGGTTACCATGCCGGGCAGGGGGATATTGCCCAGATTGACGATCCCGCCCGCGGCCGAGCCCAGGATCAGCGGATTGGTCAGGATGCGATAGAGGATCGAATCCCATTTCGGCTTGGCGCCATCGCCCCAGACCGACAGGGCCGCCACGCACTCCATGTTCACCAGCGGGATCGACACGACCATGACCAGCGCCACCAGGATCTCGCCCTCATCGCCGAACAGGGCAATGCCCAAGGCCAGGATGAGGAGGCCGTTCCAGCGGCAAGTGGCCTGGAAGAGGCTGGTATAGGTCGGATCGGGAATGCGCAGGAAGGGCTTCAGCGCCAGCGTGATCGCCGCCATGCCCAGAAAGCCCAGCATGGCTGCCAGGATGAAGCTGCCCAGCTGGATATTGCTCAGATCGGCATGGCTGATCGAGGAGAAGAGCAGGGCGGGCGACAGGCCCAGATAGGCCAGCCGCGAGATCGGGGCCCAGCTGTCATCGGGCAGAAGGCTGGACCGGCGCAACAGCCATCCGACGAAGATGACGCCGAATACGGGGACGAGAGCGGAGACGATCGAAGCCTGCATGATGAGTCTCTTTATTGCGCTTTGTCCGCAAGGTCATCCACCGCTTTGCCTTTTTGCCTTTCCTCCCCACGGCGTGGGGAGGGGGACCCGTGAAACGGGGGAGGGGCCGCCGCTATAGCGGCGGAATGTTGGTGCCTCACTCGACGGTCGTTCGCGACCTGCGGCCGCGACCCCTTCGACCCGAGGCTTTGCCTCGGCCCACTTCCCCACTTCCGTGGGGAAGAAAGAGGTTCGGGCTATCCGCCCAGCTGCGCCAGACGGTCGAGCGCGCTTTGCAGGATGTTGGCGGCGGCGTGGGCATCGATGACGGCCTTGCGCCTGTCGCGGCGCACGCCGGCGGCAATCAGCTTTTCCTCGGCCTCGAAGGTCGACAGGCGCTCATCCTGGAAGACGACGGGAATATCGCGCAGGCGCAGAAGGTTGCGGGCCAGGGCGCGGACCGACTGGACGCGCGGACCTTCGGACCCGTCCATATTGACCGGCAGGCCCATTACGATGGCCACGGCGTTGCGCTCGTCATAGAGGGCGAAGATGCGCTCGGCATCGGCGGTGAACTTGGTGCGCACAATGGTTTCAACCGGTGTGGCGAGCCCGCGCGAGGCGCCGGAAGAGGCCACGCCGATCGTCTTGGTGCCCGGATCGAGCGCGATCAGGGGGCCGTTCGGCAGGTCTTCCAGGGCGATAACGGGCATGCGCCGCCAATGCGCCGTGCAGGCGCAGCCGTCAAGCTTTCTTGCACCTGCGAAACCGGGTTGGTACTCAGTCGGCTTCGACTATCCGGAGTGATTTCCAATGTCCGTGACCGCTGACGACGTCCGGCGTATTGCGCGCCTCGCGCGCCTCGCCGAGCCGGAAGACCGTATCGACACCCTGGTGGGTGAGCTCAATGGTATCCTGAAATGGATCGAGCAGCTCGACGAGGTCGATGTCGAGGGCGTGCAGGCCATGACGACGCCCGTCGCCTTCCCGCTGCCGATGCGCGAGGACAAGATCACCGATGGCGGTATCCGCGACAAGGTTCTCGCCAATGCACCGAAGTCCGATGAGGGCTTCTTCGTCGTGCCGAAATCGGTGGAGTAGGGGCATATGAGCGATCTTCTCAAACTCTCCCTCGACGAGGTTTCCGCCAAGCTGAAGGGCAAGGAGGTCTCCGCGACCGAGCTTGCGCAGGAGGCCTTTGCGGCCTGCCAGGCGGCCCAGCCGGCGCTGAATGCCTTCACGGCGTTCGACGAGGAAAAGACCATGGCCATGGCCAAGGCTGCCGATGCGCGCCTGGCCAGGGGCGAGGGCGGTCTTCTGGAAGGCGTGCCGCTGGCCATCAAGGATCTGTTCGCCGTCGAGGGTGTCGACACCTCCGCTTCCTCGAACATCCTCAAGGGTTTCAAGCCGACCTATGAGTCGACGGTGACGTCGAAGCTCTGGGAGGCCGGCGCCGTCTTCGTGGCCAAGACCTCGATGGACGAATTCGCCATGGGCTCGTCGAACGAGACGTCGAACACCGGTCCGGTGGTCAATCCGTGGAAGGCCAAGGACAGCAATGAGAGCCTGACACCGGGCGGTTCGTCCGGCGGTTCGGCCGCCGCCGTGGCCGCCGATCTGTGCTTCGGTGCCACGGGCACCGATACGGGCGGTTCGATCCGCCAGCCGGCATCTTTCACGGGCACGGTCGGCGTGAAGGGCACCTATGGCCGCACCTCGCGCTGGGGTGTCGTGGCCTTCGCCTCCTCGCTGGACCATCCGGGCCCGTTCGCCAAGACGGTGAAGGACTCGGCCCTGCTGTTGCAGGCGATGTCGGGACACGACCCCAAGGACTCCACCTCGCTGCCCAATGACGTGCCGGATTTTGCCGCGGCTGTCGGCCAGTCGGTGAAGGGGCTGAAGATCGGCGTTCCGAAGGAATACCGGGTCGACGGCATGCCCGCCGAGATCGACGAGGTCTGGCAGAAGGGCATCGACTGGCTCAAGGCCGCCGGTTGCGAGATCGTCGACATCTCCCTGCCGCACACGAAATACGCCCTGCCGGCCTATTACATCGTTGCGCCGGCGGAAGCCTCGTCCAATCTCGCGCGCTATGACGGCATGCGCTATGGCAACCGGGTCGAGGGCAAGGATCTCAACGATACCTATGAGAAGACCCGCGCCGCCGGCTTCGGCCATGAGGTGCAGCGACGCATCATGATCGGCACCTATGTGCTCTCGGCCGGTTATTACGACGCTTACTACCTGCGCGCCCAGAAAGTGCGTACGCGCATCCTGCAGGACTTCGACCAGGCCTTCGAGAAGGTCGACGCTATCCTGACGCCGGCCGCACCGTCGGCCGCCTTCGGTCTGGGCACCAAGTCGGACGATCCGATCGCGATGTATCTCAACGACGTCTTCACCGTAACGGCGAACCTGGCCGGTGTGCCGGCCATGTCGGTGCCGGCGGGTCTCGACAAGTCGGGCCTGCCGCTTGGGCTGCAGGTGATCACGCGCGCGCTGGACGAAGAGACTATGTTCAAGGTCGGTGCGGCGATCGAGGACAGTGCCGGCTTCGGCTTCAAGGCGGAGAAGTGGTGGTAGGGCGATGAGCGACGCGCCGCTGGAGCATAAGGCGCCGTACAGGACGGCGAATGACTGGTTCAACCGGGTCATCGTGCTTTTGATCGCATTGATGGGACTGGTTCTGGGCGTGCCGCTGGCACTCTGGGGCTTTCTGAGCCTGTCGGGCCAGATGACGTCGTCGGATCTGTCCACCGTCACGGCGGTGCTGCTTTTCGGCATGGGCATGGCCTTCAACGCCTTCGGTGTCGTGATCGGATGGAGCGCACTGGTGCCAGGAGCGAAGGGATGAGCGACGCTCCCGGACCCGATACGCGCGAAACCGGCGCCGCCAATGTCTGGACGACGCGGATCATCGTGCTGGCCATCGCACTCATGTGCCTGATGTTTGCCGTGCCGCTGGTGCTAAGCGGTGTCGACGGGCTGATCGCCACGCTGGGGGCGGGCACGCTGCCCTCGCTGTGGGTGATCGTGGTGCTGCTGATCGGGCTGGCCCTGTGCGTCATTGGTCTGGGTACGGCCTGGCGGGCCTTCGTGCCGGCGCCGGGCAGTCGCAAGCGCGCGGATGGCGGGGATACGGGCAATGACTGAACCCGCGCACCCGGCGATGAAGCTGTCGCGGCCGGCCTTCCTGGTCGGCGCGCTGCTGGTGCTGGCCGGCGTGGTCGTGTTCCGCGGCATCGCCCCGCTGGAGCCGCGCAATCTCTGGACCGTACTGCTGGTGACACCCGGCGTCGGTTTCCTGTTTTTCGGTCTGACCGTGATGATGGCGGGCCGGGTACTGGTCGCGGCGATGAATACGCCGGAAGAAGAGCGTCCGACCTGGGACGACGAGGATGAGGACGAAGTTGAAGAGGTGAGTAAACACCATCCTTCCCCTTGATGGGGAAGGTGGGCCGAGGCGAAGCCTCGGGCCGGAAGGGGTGAATCCCGGCGCTTGCGGGTTCGCTGCGAAGCTGCAGACACCTCACCCCCACCCCATCCACCACGCCTCTGGCGTGGTCCCCCTTCCCCATCAAGGGGAAGGATGGCTGTAACGGCCGTCACGGCCTGGAGCGCCACCACAGAGGCAGGCTGCTCCGGTCGGATGGAGATAGCCATGACGGGCCGGCCGGTGAAGATTGCGCGGTCTCTGCGAAAGCTGATGACGCCGCAGGAAGTGAAGATGTGGAGCGCGCTTCGAGCCCTGAAGCGCCAAGGGTATAGATTCAGACGGCAAGTGCCGCTGGGGCAATACATCGTCGATTTTGCCTGCTTCGACCCGAAGCTGGTCATCGAGGTCGATGGTGGACAACATACGCTCGACGGGCATGCGCGTCGCGATTTGGAACGCGACCGGTGGCTGGCAGGGCAGGGATTTGCGGTCCACCGTGTGTGGAACCACGAGGTGAACGACAATTTCGATGGCGTCATGGAAGCCATCGGCGAGTATCTGCGAGGCAAGGGCGCAAGATGACCGAACATAGCTACACACTGCCGGGCGTGACCGGCGATTGGGAAGTCGTCATGGGTCTGGAAATCCACGCCCAGGTGGTTTCCAACGCCAAGCTGTTCTCCGGCGCGGCGACGGCCTTCGGTGCGGCACCCAATTCCCAGGTCTCGCTGGTCGATGCAGCGATGCCGGGCATGCTGCCCGTGATCAACGAGCACGTCGTCGAACAGGCGGTGAAGACCGGCCTCGGCCTCAATGCGAAGATCAATAACTGGTCGCGCTTTGACCGGAAGAATTATTTCTACCCCGATCTGCCTCAGGGCTATCAGATCTCGCAATTCCAGTTCCCGATCGTGGGTGAGGGCGCCATCGAGTGTGAGCGCGACGATGGTTCGCGCTTCACCGTGCGTATCGAACGCCTGCACCTGGAACAGGATGCCGGCAAGTCGATCCACGACCTTGATCCCAACTCCACCTATGTCGACCTCAACCGTTCGGGTGTGGCGCTGATGGAGATCGTCTCCAAGCCGGACATCCGCTCGCCGGAAGAGGCTTCGGCCTATGTCTCCAAACTGCGCACCATCCTGCGTTATCTGGGGACGTGTGGCGGCGACATGGAAAAGGGCCAGCTGCGCGCCGACGTGAACGTGTCGGTGTGCAAGCCGGGCGCCTACGAGAAATTCCGCGAAACGGGTGATTTCAAGCATCTGGGCACGCGTTGCGAGATCAAGAACGTCAACTCGCTGCGCTTCATCCGCCAGGCGATCGAGTATGAGGCCCAGCGCCAGATCGACATCATCGAGGAAGGCGGCAAGGTCGACCAGGAGACCCGCCTGTTCGACGCCAATACCGGTGTGACGCGCTCCATGCGGTCCAAGGAAGAAGCGCATGATTACCGCTACTTCCCCGATCCTGATCTGCTGCCGCTTGAACTGCAGCAAACCTGGGTGGACGAGATCAAGGCCGGCCTGCCGGAACTGCCCGACGCCAAGCGCGAGCGCTTTGTCTCCGTACTCGGCCTGTCGGACTATGACGCCTCCGTGCTGGCGGCCGACAAGGACCGTGCGGCCTATTTCGAGGAAGTGGCCGAAGGGCGCGATGCCAAGCTGGCCTCGAACTGGGTCAATAACGAGCTCTATGGCCGCCTCAACAAGGAAGGCCTGACCATCACCGATTGCCCGGTTTCCGCCGCGCAGCTGGGTGGTCTGGTCGCCCTCATCGAGGACGAGACCATTTCCGGCAAGATCGCCAAGGACGTGTTCGAGATCCTGTGGGCTGAAGGCGGCGATCCGGCGAAGATCGTCGAGGAACGGGGCCTCAAGCAGGTCACCGATACCGGCGCTATCGAGGCCGTGGTCGACCAGCTGATCGCCGACAATCCCGACCAGGCCGCTTCGGTGAAGGAAAAGCCCAAGGCGATGGGCTGGTTCGTCGGTCAGGTGATGAAGGCCATGCAGGGCAAGGCCAATCCCCAGGCCGTGAACGAGATCCTGCAGAAGAAGCTGCTGGGCTAGGGGTGGCTCTCCGCCCCAGCCGGCCTGTCGTCCTCGCCGGGGGCGTGGCGGTCTGCGTTGCGCTCCTTCGGGCCGCAACAGCGCTGTCCGGTCCCGGCGGCGCACCGGCCGCAATTCTGATCGGATTGTCGGCCGGCTTTGCCGTGATCTGGATGGCGGACTTCGCCCTCTCGACCTGGTGGGCGCGAAGGCTCGGCCAGCCACCGGGCATGGCGTTCAAATGGCAGCGCTTTCTCGTCGGAGGACCGGCAATCGGGCTGTCCACACTGTGCGGTCTGAGTGGCGCCCTCCTGTCGGCAAGCGCTGCAAACGGAGCCTATGACAGTGCCGCGAGCATTGTTTTCTTCTCGCTGTTTGCGGCAGCCATTGCAGGGGCCTGGTACGCCTTCCTGGCGAGCCCGATCTCGGTCGGTGTCGCCCGACGCTATTATCGCGGGCTGTAAACCGCCGGGCTATTCGGCCCCGGGCCGATCGCGCCGGCGCTTCGACAGGGCGAAGAGCGCCAGCCAGGTGATGCCGGTGAAGACCACGACGATTTCCGTGGCGACGACGAGCGGGGCGAGATAGCCCGGCTGCCAGACTTCCGCGACGATCGGGCTGCCGACCGCCAGCAGGATGGCAAGGGCGATGAGGGCGCCGATCTCGAAGGTGAAGAGCCGGCGTCGCCAGGTGGTCCTGAGTTCGCGCGCTTGAAGCGTGGCCATGGGAGCCTCCTTCGTGTGGCTGCGTTGAAAGAACGTATTCGGCGGGGCAAGGGTTCCCGCCGGTGCCCGGCCCGCTAGAGTCTGTACCCAATTCGGGGATTCTCAGATTGAGCGACGCATGATTCACTCTTGGCGTGGGCGTTTGAGCCAGGAGGCGAAGATGGCGCGCTATGATTTGAGTGACGAGGAGTGGGCGATTGTTTCGCCGCT
>NZ_JBDWAS010000041.1:0-19115 GCF_039978735.1 Maricaulis sp. | reverse complement strand
CGCCCTCATCACCCGCCTCGCCATGAGCCTCCTGCAGCGCATCGACGACCCCAAAACATCCATACGAAGACGCATGAAACGTTGCGCCTGGGAAAACGACTACCTCCTCAACGCCATCGCCCATATGCGATAGCCCTGCCGGTGAGGGGTAAGGATGAAGCTGGAGGCGATCCGTCAGGCGGGGCGCCGTTTCGGCCGCAGCATCCAGCGGATGCGGTAGACGGTGAGCACGACGCCGGCGAGGCCGAACAGGATGGCGATCACGGACGTCGCCTTGATCCACCAGGAATTGAAGTTCTCGCGCGTCGACCAGTCCATGATGTGCAGGCCCCAGAAGAAATCATAGACGCGCCACAGCGTGGTGCGCACGGCGCGCAGCTCGCCGGTCCGGCTGTTGATGTAGAGCGTCGCGGGGTCCTGCGGCCCGAATTCGAACCGCCAGGCGGGCACGGCGAGGCCGGCTTCGCGCGGCGGGGTTTCCACCAGGAGCTGGTCTGTCAGCGCGCCTGAGCCGGCATAGCGGCCAAGGGCGATCTCGCGGGCCAGGTCTTCATCGACCGGTGTCAGATCCTCGCCCGTTCGGGCATCGATCATTTGCGGCCCCTGTGCCGTCTCCAGCCGCCAGACCGGACGTCCGGCCAGCCGGCCAGTGCGGGCCGACAGGACCTCGGTGTCCTGGCCGGCGAGGAGGGTAGCGAGCGGCAGGGCGTCGTCCGCCCAGTCGATCGCGATCTCCGCTTCGGCATGACGCAGATGTTCGCCGCGCACGGTCTCGATCGGCCACAGCACCATCACCAGACCCGAGACCAGCCACAGCATGACCTGGATGCCGATGGCGATGCCCAGCCACAGATGGACCTGGCTCATCAGTCTTAAAAATCTCATGTCACTCTCCCCATGCGCATGACCGGCGCGCCGGATCCGGGCCCGGCGCGCCGGTACATGCTAGCCCCGCAGGCTGATCCTGATACCCGCGGAGATTCCATTACCCGGCAAACGCTGGCCCAGCGCAATGTCGGACCCGGCATTGCGATTGTAGCCGGCCAGGTGATCGCGCCAGGGCTGGTCGAGGAGATTTTCCACCCCGGCCGCGATCTCGACGCCCGGCCGCACGGCCCAGCGCCCATAGGCGTTGACCAGGACATGACCCGGCGTTTCCGCCTCGCTCAGGGTCTGGGAAACCCGGTCCTGCTCGGCCACGGCCAGCGTTTCCAGTGTCACCGACCAGTCGGCAGCGTCATAGCTGGCCCCCAGGCGCAGGCTGGGCGGGGCGATGCGGTAGAGATTGTCGCCAGAGAGAGTGTCGCCGGTGTCGCGCCGCTCGCCGCGCACCCAGCTCAGCGTGCCGTCCAGCCGCCAGTTGGCGTCGATGCGCCAGCCGAAATCCGCGTCGAACCCGTAGAGTTCGGCATCGGTATTGGCAAAGCGCAGCGGCGTCGGATCGCCATTCATGTTCGAGACCATCTCGACCGGCGTGTCGATCACGCCCGGCGTGGCGTCGAAAGGCACGCCCTGGATGTAGTCGTCGACGCGGCGGTAAAAGACGGTCGGCCGGGCATAGACAGAACCGGACTGCCAGTCGAAACCGGCCTCGGCGATCCAGGCGGTTTCCGGCCGCAGATCGACATCGCCGACATAGGTATTGCCGTCGGCCAGGCCGCCGCTCGCCGCCGTCGGCAGCCAGGCAAAGCGCTCCAGATAGGTCGGCACACGGGTCTTGCGGGCCAGGGTAACGCGCAGCGTCGCCGTCTCGCTCACCGGCCGCCACAGGCGCGCCACCGCGTCCAGCGTGGTGTCGTCCCAGCTGCGGTCGCCCGCATTGAAGGCCATGGCCAGCATGCCCGGCATGGCGGGCACGGCCGGTCCCGTGCTGGCGAGGCCCGCTTCCGCCTCGTGATAATCCGCCCGCAGGCCCAGCTCGCCCTGCCATTGCGCGGGCAGGCCGCCGGTCCACTCGATAAAGGCGCCGGTGCGGGCAATGTCGATATCGGGCAGGGAGTTGAGGTAGAAGCCGGTATTGGACGGGTTGGTGATGGTGACATCATGATCGCTGCTTGCCCGGTCGATCCCGGTGCGCAGCTCGCCGCCCATCGCGTCGAAGGCCAGGGCGGCCGAGACTGTCCGCGTCTCCGCAAAGGCCAGGGTCTCGCGCCACGCCATCATCATCGCGGGTGCCGGACGCAGATCGTAATTATTCATGGCATGGGCCACATCCACCCAGCCGGCTTCCAGCTCGAGACGCATCGTGTCGAAATCGCCGGTATAGGCGAGGCGGGCCATGTCGGTATTGAAATAGCGGATATCCATGGCAAAGGGCGGATTGCCCGTCGGTCCGGTCTCGTTGCGGCGCAGGTCCAGCGAGAGCGTGTGCGCGCCCGAACGCCAGCCGGCGCCGAGGCCCCAGGCCGAGCGTTCATGCTCCGATCCGCCGATCGTGCCGGACGCCGTCTCGATATCGCCGCCGCTCTCATGCGAGGCCAGCATGTGCAGGCGCAGCGTGTCGCTGGCGATACCGGCCATGCCGCCCGCCGCATAACTGCTGTCGGCCGAGCGGGCTGCGAGGGTGATGTCATAACCGGTGCGCAGGCCGGGCCCGTCATTGAAGGGCATGGATTTGAACACCGCATCCACACCGCCCGCCAGGCCGGGACCGCCGCTCACCGGGCTGACGCCGCGATCGACTTCCATCCGCGCCACCAGCGGCAGCGACGCGTAGTGCAGGGGCGGGTCCATCAGGTTCGGGCCGCCGGAGGCGAAGTTCTGGCCGTCGATCCGGATATTGATCCGCGCGCCGGCCAGGCCGCGATACTGGACCTGGCCCGACAGGGCGCCATTGCTCAGCCCCGCCGCACCGGGCAGACGGGCGACCAGCCGGGTCGCGTCCGGGCCGCTGGCCGGGGGCAGGGTGTCGGGATCGATCCGGTCGGTGCCGGTGGTATCGGGCCGCTGGCCGGTGATGGTGATCACATCCGTGAGGGCCGGGGCAGGCTCCTGGGCCAGGGCAGGTGAAAGGGCAAGCGCCGCGCCGGCCGGCAGGGCGAAGACGGCGCAGCGTGTGCGCGCCAGGAAAATTCGGGTCATGAAAGAACGCTCCAGACCCGCAGGCGGCGCACCGCCGGCGGGGTATCCAGTCAACAGGGTTTTTTGGATTTCAGAGCGTTGCGGGTGGGGCGCGGGCCGGATGACGCGCGCGGATGGCCGGCAGGGCCGCCAGCTGATGCGTGTCCGGAACGGGGTTGGCCTGGTGCACGGGCCGCGGGGCTTGCCAGGCCTCGATGACCGGCAGCGGAGCGCTTGCCGACGCCATGGCGAAGGCGCAGGGCTGGGCGGTGCCGGCCTGGCCGTTTTCGCCGGTTCCGGCATGATCGCTGATCTCGCCGCTGGCGAGGTCTATCCACCGTGCAGACGGACCCTGGCCGGTACAGAAGACGACCGACAGGCGGCCCGTCGTCTCGTCGCGATCGAGCATATAGCCTGACGGGATGCCCGATTGCAGACCGGCCGCGATCAGCGCCAGCGCCGTCAGCCACTGGGCCAGAAGGCCCCGGCCATTTCGGATATCCCCAAGCATGAGCGAGCTGTTATCATCACGCTGTCAGGAGGGCCATGCGACATTTTCAGTCTGTCGCAGGAATGGCGAATCCCGGTGCATTCATGTTGCGGCCATGACGCATCAATGATGCATCAATGTCGCTTCAAGGTTACGCTTATGTCGCACGAAAAAGTCCACGCCCACCTCCTCGAAGCGGCCGAACCGCTCTTCCCGGACCTGCATGGCGCCATCGCCAAACTCGGCCCGCTGGAGTTTCCCAACCGCGAGGGCACGCCCTTTCCCCACTATCTCTGCCGCGCCATTGCCGGCCAGCAGATCTCGGTGAAAGCGGCCGCCAGCATCTGGGGACGCGTCGAGGCCAGCGCCGGCGAACTTCCGCTGCTGGATCATTTCACCGAGGCGAATACCGAGATCCTGCGCGGCTGCGGCCTGTCCGGTGCCAAGACGAAAACCATCATCGCCATTGCCGACACACATCGCACCATCGGCCTCGACGCCGACGAGCTGCGCGCGCTCGGCATTGCGGAGCGCTCGGCCCGTTTGACGGCGATGTGGGGCGTCGGGCAGTGGACGGCCGACATGATGAACATGTTCTATTTCGGCGAGCCGGACATCTGGCCCGATGGCGATGTTGCCGCCCGCAAGACGCTGGAACGTCTCACCTCCAGACGCCGCAAGACCGTGCGCACCGCCGAGCGTTTCAAACCCTACCGTTCCTGGCTTGCGCTCTACATGTGGGCCCATGTGGACGCTCCGCCGGACGGGGAGGCGGTTGGATAGTGCCGGGGCGGTCCGACCGGAAATTATGGAGTGGATTTCTTCCGGTACCAATTTTTGGTACAATGGGACGAGGAGATCCCGGATGGCCAAGAATACCAGTTTTGCCGTTGGCGAGCATTTCGCCGAATTCATCCATGAGCAGGTCGAAAGCGGCCGCTATGCATCCGCCAGCGAGGTGGTGCGCGCCGGCCTGCGCCTGCTGCAGGTAGAAGAGGAGAAAATCCGGGCACTGCGGGCAGCCATTGATGAAGGACTGGCGAGTGGCCGCGCCGAGCCCTTTGATTTTGACGAGTTTCTGGAACGCAAGAACCGGGAATTCCGGGATGGCGGCTAAGCCGCATCTCACCAGGGCTGCGAGGGACGATCTGGACTCGATCTGGCGTTTTTCGGCTCGAAACTGGGGTGTCCGGCAGGCCAACGCCTATACCCGCACCATACAGGAGGCCATCGCGCGGCTTTCTCTGTTTCCGCAGTCCGGCCGGCTCTTTGGCGACTGGCGTCCCGGCATTCGCATTCTGCAATCCGGGGATCACCTGATCGTATACCGTCTGGCAGACGACAGGATAGAAATCGTCCGCATTCTCCACGGTCATATGGATGTCGAGGGCCTGTTCGGTTCGGGCCGCTAGCAGCCGCAAATTGCCGTGGACGTCACTTCATCGCCGGCTCGACATCCCATACCCCTCCCTCTAACGTCGCCCTGAACACTGTTTACGCATGCGCCGTCACCAAGAGCGGACATGCGCTTGGTCGATGAATTTCAAACGACAAGGGGAAGAACCCATGGCCGAACCCGAAGCCCTGAAGGGCAAGCTCCGCCTGCCCGTGATCGGCGCGCCGCTCTTCATCATTTCCAATCCGGATCTCGTCCTGGCCCAGTGCAAGGCCGGCATTGTCGGCTCTTTCCCGGCGCTCAATGCACGCCCCGTCAGCCAGCTGGACGAATGGCTCGACCGGATCACCTCGGAACTGGACAGCTATAACCGCGCCAATCCGGACAAGCCGGCGGCGCCCTTTGCCGTGAACCAGATCGTACACCGCTCGAATGCCCGCCTCGAAGAGGACATGGCGCTGTGCGAGAAATACAAGGTGCCGGTCGTCATCACCTCGCTCGGCGCGCGTGAGGATGTGAATACGGCGGTGAAGTCCTGGGGCGGTATCACGCTGCACGACGTCATCAACCAGCGCTTTGCCCACAAGGCGATCGAGAAGGGGGCAACCGGCCTGATCTGCGTCTCGGCCGGCGCTGGTGGCCATGCCGGCTCGCTCTCGCCCTTCGGCTTCGTGGCGGAAACGCGGGAATGGTTCGACGGGCCGATCCTGTGCTCCGGCTCGATCGGCACGGGTGGCGGCGTGCTGGCGGCCCAGGCCATGGGCGCCGACTATGCCTATATCGGCTCGGCCTTCATCGCGACCGAGGAAGCCCGCGCCGACGAGGCCTACAAACAGGGTATTGTCGAGGGCTCGGCCGAGGACATCGTCTACACCAATCTCTTCACCGGCGTGCACGGCAATTATCTGCGCAAGTCGATCGTCGATGCCGGGCTGGATCCGGACGATCTGCCCGAGAGCGATCCGTCGAAAATGGATTTCGGTTCCGGCGGCGGCTCCAAGGCCAAGGCCTGGAAGGATATCTGGGGTTCCGGCCAGGGTATCGGTGCGGTCAAGGCTGTCCGTCCCGCGGGCGAGTTCATCGCCCAGCTGGCCGAAGAATACGAGGCTGCCAAGGCCCGCCTCTGCCGCTAGCCGGGTCTGCTCGGTGGCGGGCAGGACGCTGCCCGCCACAATACTATTCTGCCGCCTGACCGCGTCCGCTGCCCAGATAGGGCAGGGCGAACAGGTAGAGGCCGGAGATCATCAACAGGATCAGCGGCACGAGTGTCGTCAGGCCGATCGCCAGTGCCAGGCTTTCACCGCCCATGCCGGTGATGTTGATGACGATATTGGCGAGCACCAGTGCGGTGAAGGCGATCGACAGCCAGCGATGGCTCTTGCGAATGAACAGGCTGAATCTCATGGGTTTTCCTTTGTGAGGTTCGAGGGGCGGGTCAGTCGATGCGCGCCAGCACGGCTTCCATCGCATCGAGGAAGCGCGGCCAGCCGGCCGTCGCGCCCATCAGGTAGCGCGGCTGATCTTCCGGGAAGCCGGTCTGTTCCATGCGCAGGCGCGTACCGGATGATGTCGGTTCCAGCGTCCAGGTGACGACACTGTCCAGTGTGCCGGATGTCCAGGTGTAGGACAGCGTCGATTGCGGCTCGATCTCGCGCACGACGCATTCCACCGTGCCCCAGTCGAAGGCGAGCTCGAAACGGTGGTCCGGAACCGGCTTGAAATTATTCTTCATCAGCCATTCCTCGATCAGGTGCGGCTGGGTCAGGGCGCGCCAGATCTTTTCCGGGGCATGGGGAAATTCCCGTTCCACAACAACGGAGCGGGGCTGGGCATCGTTCATTGGTCCATCCTGTTGAGCAGGTCATCGAGATCGTCGAAACGGGCTTGCCAGAAACCGGTCATCTGCCGGGTCCAGTCGGTCAGCGGGGCGAGAGCGTCCAGCCGTGCGCTGTAATGCGTCTGCCGCCCCGCCTGCCGGTCACGCACCAGGCCGGCCTGTTTGAGCACGCGCAGATGCTTGGAAACGGCGGGCTGGGACACGCCGGCCTGCGCCGTCAGAGCAGTGACAGTCAGGTCTCCGTCGCGGCACAGGCGTTCAAACAGGGCCCGGCGCGTCGGATCGGCGAGGGTGCGGAAAAGCAGGTCATGCGGTTCGGACATGCAACGTATATCCCACGGGTTATGATTTGATCCATAACTGGAGGGATATGAGTTCGTCAAGGGGCGTGTGACGACGCTGCGCGTGTGCCGGGGACGGGCGTGAGCTGAAAAACGCGTCGCATATGGAGGCCAAAACCATCAGGATCGCAGCGGCCCCCTGAATTGGCCCATTGAAATGCAGGCAACCTTCCAGACGGGATGCGGCCAAGATGGACTTGCTTACGACATACGGTTTTCTCGCTACGGCCACCGTCCTGTCGTGCTTCGTATGCTGTTTGCTGGCCTGCTTTCTGATCGTTGCGCCGTCAGACCGGCGGACCGCCAATATCTATCTGGCAGTTTTTCTGATCCTGACGGCGGTCGATATGGCGGGCTGGATTTCGCCGGGACTCGATTCGAGCTGGGCCTGGCTGGAGGTACTGCGTATCGACCTGGCCTATCTGCAGATGCCCTTTTTCACGGCCTTTGTACTTGGAACCCTTTATCGCGACTTCCGGCCTGGCCGAACCGCCTGGCTTCATATCCTGCCATTCTTCGTCGCGCTTGTTCTGGCCCTGCCAGGCAATCAGCTTTCGCTTTTCCAGAATGCGCAGGGAGAAGACGCTTCACGGCTTCTCACCGATATCGAGCTGATACTCACGGTCACGGGGCTCCATCTTCAATATTACGTCTACATCGCGGTGTCGGCCTGGGGGCTCTACCGGTTTGAGCGCCTTCATCGACAGCAACATTCCGGCTCACTGCCGACCGTATACCGCGTGCTGATGCAACTGGTCGTCCTGTCCGTCCTCCTTCACACGCTGGTCTTCATCCGGTCGTTTGCGGGGTTTGGCGGTCATACAGCCCTCTTTACGCTGCTTGCGGTGAGCGGTGCCGTGCTGGTTCTGGGCGTGCTCACCTGGCTGACACTGATCGCACTCTTGCATCCGGACATGTTCCGCCGGGTCGACCGGTCACTGGAGGCTGCGCGTCTCGACCGGAATGCGGCGGATCAGGCCAGAGACGACCAGGTGGCGCGTGCACAGCTTGAAGCTTACATGAAAGCGAAACAGCCCTATCTCGAGCCGGATATCTCGCTGGCTGGCCTGGCTCACGGTATGGCCATGACACCGCGCGAGCTGTCCGGCCTGATAAACCGTGCCTTCAGCGTCCACTTTTTCGACTTCGTGAACCGCTATCGCGTTGAATATGCAAAGGATATGTTGCTCGCCGCACCGCGTAAAACCGTGCTTGAGGTGGCCTTTGCGTCGGGATTCAACTCCAAATCCTCGTTCAATGCCGCCTTTCGGCGCCATGCCGTCATGAGTCCGACGGAGTTCCGCGCCGCCCGCTCCACCAGCAAACTCGCCGGCTAACCCCGTCTTCCATCGCCGATAGCGGGAAAAACGACCGACTTCGTGAAGTCGGTCGATCGGAATCGCGTGTCCGGGCGAGGACGGACGGGCAGTTGTTCAATGGAGTAATCATGCGACCACGCAGACAGTTCTGGCGGGCCCTGGCGCTCGCTGCGTCCAGCCTTTTTGCGCCTGCAGGCGCTCTGGGACAGGTGGAGGATGCCGGCCTTGCCTCTGAAATCGCGGCAACCGAGGCGTTGCTGACACCCTGGCACGGCGACGACGTGCCCGGTCTTGCTCTATCGGTGATGGTGGACAGTGAGGTCGTGTTCGGCGCAGGAGCCGGGCAGGCCCATCTGGAGCACGCGTCGCCGATGGGGCCGGATACGCCGGTCCACGCCGCGTCGGTGTCCAAACAGTTCACAGCCTTCTCGATCGCGCTCCTTGCCGCAGATGGTCTCATCGATCCGGATGCCGACATCCGCACCTATCTCCCCGAACTCCAGCCGGGCCCGGAGGTCGTGACCGTGCGACATCTGCTGGATCATATGGGCGGGTATCGCGAACAATGGACCCTGTTCGAGATGGCCGGCTGGTCGTCTAGCGATGTGATGACCCAGGCACAACAATGGCGGTTACTCACGCGGCAGACCGGGCGGAATTTCGCGCCTGGTGCGCGCGTGGAATACTCGAATTCGGGCTATGCGATGCTCGCCCGGATTGTCGAAGAAGTGTCCGGGCAGAGTTTCGCTGCCTTCACCAGGACACGGATATTCGAGCCGCTGGGAATGTCGTCGACGCATTTCCGGGTGGACATCAGCGACCCGGTGCCGGGGCGAGCCTTGTCTTATGCACCTGCGGGCGACGGGTTTGTGACCCAGGTCTACAATGCGGAAACGACCGGCTCGACAGGTCTGGTGACGACCACGGCCGACCTTCTGCGATGGGCCAGCAATTTCGAAACGCGCAGGGTTGGCGATACCGAGGTCTTCAATATTCTCGCTGAGCGCGCCACCGCTGCAAACGGGCAGCCTTCGGTCTTCGGACGGGGACAGGAATTGCGCCGGTATCACGGGCTGGAAACCTGGTCACATGGCGGCCGGGACGCCGGTTATCGCGCCTTCCTGCTTCGGGTGCCATCGGAAAGCTTTGCTGTGTCCGTTCTGGCAAATCGGACAGATGTCGATCTCGCCGAACTCGCCTTCACTGTGCTCGATATCTTCCTTGGTGCTGCCGATGGATATCGGATCGACGAACCGCCCGCCTGGCAACCCGCTTCGTTGCCGGAGCTTGAAAGCTATGCCGGCCATTACGAGTTCTTTCCTGGCCTCATCTATACGGTTTCGGTGAGCGACGGCGCCTTGCAGTATGCGCCGCGCGGGGGCGGGCAGGGCACGTCCTTGCAACAGGTTGGGCCTGCGACATTCAGTGCCGATCCGGCACAAAGCGTGTCGCTGCGGTTCCGGACCGGGCCGGAGGGACGTGTCGTGGGGTTGGACCAGGTCGTCGGCCTGCACGGCGTCATTCCGGCCGAGCGCATTTCTCTTGCTCCGTTCGATCCGGCTGCCGTCGATCTGCAGGCCTATACGGGTATCTACTACAGCCCGGAACTCGATACCCTCTATGAGCTTGCGGTCGGCGACGGTGTGCTGGTCGCCCGCAATATCCGGCTGTCAGACACGCCGCTGACACCTTACCAGGCCGATACCTTCGCAGGGACGAGGACCGGCATGCTCCGGGTGCGTTTCGAGCGCGGAGCAGACGGTGTCGTAACGGCGGCGCTGGTGTCCGGGCCCCTGGCCGAGGAGGTGCGTTTCGATCGGATCCAGATGGTGCCTGGCTAGGCTGGGTCGCCGGGGCAGGCCTTCGCCTGGGACGCGCTGGTTTCTGGGGAGGAATCGTCAGGAACCGGCGAGTTTGAGGTTCGGAATCTCGTCCAGAGAGTGCGCGGCAATCTCTTCGGGGCACTCGAACATCACGTCCGGAGACTGGGCGTCGAGAATGCCCTGTGTGGCGAAGCCCCAATTGACTGCGCCGGCAATACAGCCGGTCTCGCGGGCGGCATCGATATCGCGGACCTCGTCGCCCACACTCAGCGTGCGGTCCGGCGTGGTGCCGGCCTTGCGGATCACCTTGCGGAAGATGGAGGCCTTGCCGAACAGGGCCGCGCCGCAGGCGAACAGGTCGATCCGCTCGCACAGGGCTTCGCCCAGCACCGCCCGGACGGCCGTCTCGCCATTGGAGCTGACGACGGCGAGCTTCACACCGGCGTCCGACAATTGCCGGATCAGCGTGTCGATACCCTCGAACAGGTGGATACAGTCCACATTCTCGGCGGCGCGAGAGCGTACGTCATTGGCGAGAAAGGGGATCTTCCAGGAGGGGATGCCCAGCTCGTTCATGATCGCCTTGGGCGGCAGGTCGCGCAGGGCTTCGGCTTTTTCGTCATCGATCGGCGGCAGCCCATGCTTGTCGACAACGTCGCCCAGCACGGTGCGGAACCAGGTCAGGCTGTCGGCCAGGGTCCCGTCGAAATCGAAGATGATCAGGTCGTAGCGCGCCAACGTGTCCCGGTCCGGTTATTCGCTCCTGGCAGCCAGGCTGCCCACAATCACGACAGGGTTTTCTGATTCTTGTGACGGTTGCACGTTGTAACCGCTAACCGGCGTGTAAAAAACCGAACGGCGCGCGAACCGTTTCGTCCGCGCGCCGCTGGCACCACCCGTCTGCCCGGGGTCAGCCCTCGTTGTCTGGGCTTTCTTCGCCGTCTTCAGCGGCGCTTTCATCATTGTCCGGAGCCGGTTCGCCGGCGGGCTCGACGCAGACCTCAAGACTGCTGAGCAGGCTGGCCTCGATCGGCAGGAGGCGCGTTTCCTCACCTTCAAGGCCGATCCCGATCCGGCCCTCGCGCGGCAGGCCCTGCAGCGTGTCTTCGCTCGCCGGGATACGCATTTCGATCCATCCCGCACGGCCCTCGACGGGGGCAAACATGCCTGTGACGGTACCGGCCGGCGTGATCAACGAGCCGGCGCGCGTGGCGGCATTGTCCTGTGTGGCGGCCGATTCGGCGTCGGCCGTATCCGGCTCGGCCGGTTCGCTCGCATCCGGCATGTCGGTCTCGGATGTGTCTTCCGGCTGGGGAAGCGACACAATCAGGGCCGAGCCGTCAGCTGCGCAGCGCAGCTCGGCGGCTGCGACCATGGCCTCTTGGCCGTACTCCATGCCGCCGGCGCCAGCCGTGCTCCAGCTGCCTTCGACAAGCGGACCGTTGAGTTGCAGGTTGTCGCCCTCTCCGGCCTGGACCTCCGGCTCGAACGTGTCGTCATTCGATGCTGCAACGTGTTCGAGCAGGTCCTGCATCGTGCCGTCGGGATCGCGACGGTCTTGCTGGGCCGGGCTCGCCGGCGTGGTGCCGGGCGTGGCCGATTGCTCATTGGCCGGAGCCGGTGCCGGCTCGTCCTCGGGAGCGCCGCAGCCGGCAAGGCCGACCAGGGCGATGGCGGTGTATGTCAGGGCTTGATGTTTCATGCCCCTTCAACGGGCGTGCTTCGGCATTGGTTCCGCTGTGGTTGCCTTCAGGCAAAACAAAAGGGCCGCCCCGGCGCGTTCCGGCGCGGCCCTTGCTTGCCGTGTCAGCCTGTGGCTGCGCCCTAGATCGAGGTCAGCCAGGACGGCTTGACATAGGGCAGGTCGAGATCGTCGGCGACCGGCTTGTAGCAGATCTCGCCTTCCGCCGTGTTTAGGCCGCGCGCCAGGTGCGGATTGGCGTTCAGCGCTTCCTTCGGCCCCTTGTTGGCGATCTCCAGGCCGAGCGGCAGGGTGGCATTGTTCAGCGCCAGCGTGGAGGTGCGGGCATAGGCGCCCGGCATGTTGGCGACACAGTAGTGCACGACATTGTCGATGATATAGGTCGGGTCGTCGTGCGTGGTGGCCTTGGAGGTCTCGAAACAGCCGCCCTGGTCGATGGCGATGTCGACGAGCACGGCGCCGTCCTTCATCTCCTTCAGCATGGCGCGGGTGACCAGCTTCGGCGCGGCGGCTCCCGGGATCAGCACGGCGCCGATCACGACGTCAGCTTCGCGTACGGCCTGTTCCAGCGCTGCGGCGGTGGAGTAGGCGGTCTTCACGGCACCGGAGAACTGCTCGTCCAGCTCGGCCAGGCGGCGGTTGGAGCGGTCGAACACGGTGACGTCGGCGCGGGCACCGATGGCCATTTCCGCCGCATGCGTACCGGCGACGCCGCCGCCGATGATCACGACCTTGGCCGGCAGGACGCCGGGCACACCGCCCAGCATCAGGCCGCGGCCGCCCTGGGCCTTTTGCATGCAGTGTGCGGCCACCGAGACGGACATGCGGCCGGCGACCTGGCTCATCGGCGTGAGCAGGGGCAGGCGGCCTTCATTATCGGTGACGGTCTCATAGGCGATCGACAGGCAGCCGGCCTTGCGCAGGCCTTCCGCCTGCACGGCGTCGGCGGCCAGGTGGAGATAGGTGTAGAGCGTGTGGTGGGGCTTCAGCATCGCCGTTTCGGACGGCTGGGGCTCCTTCACCTTGACGATCAGCTCGCCCTTTTCGAACACCGCAGCGGCATCCGGCAGGATGGTCGCGCCGGCGGCTTCATACATCTCGTCGGAAAAACCGATGCCGTCGCCGGCGGTGGACTGGACGAAGACCTCGTGGCCGTGGCGGACGAATTCTGTGACGCTGTTCGGCGTCAGGCCGACACGGTATTCACGGACCTTGATTTCCTTGGGCACCCCGATACGCATGATTGTTTCCCGTTTTGCTGGATCGCGCCGGGAAAACGCCGAATTCTTCGATCCGGTGAGCCCTGCGCGAATAAAATTGACATTCGCCGCCGCGTAGTGTGAATTATTGTGCACCAAACGACATTGGTTGCGACGTATATACTGACTTTTTGCCCAAATCCAGAATGATCTGCGGGCAACGGGCGTAACTTGGGGAGGGTGTCCTGTGCGGCTCGATAGCGTAGATATCTCCATTCTGACGGAACTTCAGGACCATGGCCGCCTGACCAATGCCGAGCTGGCCGAGCGTGTCGGCCTGTCTGCCTCTGCCTGCCACCGCCGCGTGAAGGCGCTCGAGCAGGCCGGTGTGATCGACCGCTATGTCGCCATTCTATCGGAAAAGGCGCTGGGCCGCGGCATCACGGTTTATGTCCAGGTGACGCTGGACAACCAGAAGCGCGAGACGCTCGTTGCCTTTGAGGAAGCCGTCGAGACGGTGCCCGAAGTGATGGAATGCTATCTGATGAGCGGCGATGCGGACTATCTGGTCCGCGTCCTGGTGCGCGACGCCAATGATTATGAGCGCGTCCACCGCGAAGTGCTCTCGGGCCTGCCCGGCGTGGCGCGCCTGGTCTCCAGCTTCACCATCCGCCGCGTCTTCTCCCGCACCACCATGCCGGTGCCGGACGAGGTCGTGGTGAAGGATGGTTGAGGATCGAAACGCGCCGTTTCGCTGGTCCGTTTCCGATGACGGGGGCGTTGTGACCCGTTGGCGGCGGGGATGGCTCCGGAAATAGCGGGCCGACCTTTCGATCGAGCCATCCGACGTGGCCAGTATTCACGTCGATGTCGTTGATGCACTTGTCTTTGACGATGTGCACCTGCGCTTCGCGCTCGCTGGTAGCGAAGCGTGCGCCAGCGAAGACGATCCCGGCTTCGAGGCCTTATTTGCTGGATGAGCGCACACTTCACCCTTTCGCCACCGGATTGGCGCGAAATTGTCGAGCAACACATCCGCGCAACGCCTCTCAACCCGATGAGTTTGTGTCTCTGGACACACGAGGGGTCTGGTTGAGGCGCAGGTTTAGCCATTCTCCGCCAGCATGGCTTCATAGGCTTCGGCCCAGTCATACCGCACGAAGCCTGACGCGTCGGGCTCGGCCGTAGAGTCCATGACGTGGGCGATGACGGCCATGCGGTCGCGTGTGCGGCGCAGTCCGCCGCTCTCGCGGGAGAAGGCGATGTCCTCTCCGGGGCGCGTGACGGCCGCATCGAGATAGTAGATCGTCCAGCTGGCCGGCGCCGCCCGCGCCTCCATCAGCGCGAAGGCCCGATAGGCGGCGACCCGCCAGTCTCCCCCGGCGATCAGCCCCTGCGCCTCGCGTTCGGCGGCATCTTCGGCCAGCGCGATAAGATAGGCATAGCTGTCCTGGCGGCCCTGGGCCTCGACCGGAGCCAGCGGGTCGGCGCCCGCTTCCAGCGATATCCGGACCAGGTCGACCACAGAATCGAGCCCGGTGACGACCGCCACATCAAGCGCGGCGTGCAGGTCCTGTGTGGCCGGGTCTGCCTGACGGGCAAGGGCAGCAGGCGAGACCGTGAGGCAGAGCAGCAGGGTTGCGACAAGCATGAGGGAATTGCGGGGCATCGCAGAACTCCTATATCGGACCGCGACTGGCGATATCGCGCAGGATGGGCATGAACGGGACCTCTGACGCGCCGACCCGGCAGCCGGACCCGCCCTCGATATCGTCGGCGTCGATATAGAAGGATGTCTGTCCGTTCTGGACGACGTCGACCACCTGCCGCGTGAAACGGCCCCTGTCAGTGAGGGGCGGTCTGTGGGCGAGGTAGCGGACACCGCATACGGTGACATACTCACCGATATTGCGTGCAGCATCGAAGCGCGACGAACCGCGCCGGCAGGCCAGCGTGTCACGGGTGATATCAACACTGCTGACGTGGACCTGCCTGTCGTCGGGTGTTCGGCCGAATATGCGAAGCGTCCCGAAACTCTCGCATCGGGGAAGCTCGGCCGTTGCGGGGCGTTGCGCGGAGGCCGCGCCGGAGCCGGGTGAGGATTGCTGCGCGGCATAGGGCGACTGCAGGCCGGCGTCCGAAGGTACAGAGTAGGGCGGAGGATTGCCGATGGCGTTCAGGGGCTGTCCCAGGCGTCCGGCATCCCGGAAGGCCTGGGCCATCGTCTGGTCGTAATTGCTGTCGGCGGCGGCAATACCCGCATTGTACTGGCTCTGCGCGGTCTGGATCTCGCCCATTGTCTGTTCCAGGGCCGGCTGCATGCGGCGGGCGAATTCGGCCCAGTCGAAACCGGGTTCGTTGCGGCGGCGCTCGCGCTCGGCATAGCCGCGCGCATCGCCATAGCCCAGGCGCACGGCCAGATTCTCGTCCTGGTGAAGCCAGAAGGCATAATAGCCCGGCGCATGACCGGACCCGTCCGGACCCGGTCGCGCGCCCGCGTTCAGCAGCGCATCGATCATGGCGCGGTTATTGTGGATGGCGGCGTGGTGCAGCGCGCGCGTGCCGTCCTGCAATGTACCGCGATTGGGATCCGCCCCGGCAGCGAGGAGGCGCTGCACCAGGGCCAGATTGTTGCGGGCGGCGGCAACGACGATGGCGGAGTTTCCGCCGGGCGTCAGGGCGTCGGGATCTAGCCCCTGGCCGACAAGAAAGTCGACCGCCGCGCCATGCCCGTTGGTCACAGCGCCGATCAGCGTGTTCAGCGTGCCGTCATTCGAGACATAGTCCAGGCTCGCCCCGGTGCGTGCCAGGGCCGCCAGCGTCTCCACATCGCCCGCATAGGCCATGTGCATAGCCGCGAACCCGCCCATGAAGGCCTCGCAATCCGGCCAGACACCGCGGGCGCAGGTCTCGAGAATGAAGCGCTGCGTCTCCGCGTCCTGGCCGGCGAGGATGCGGCGGATGCGGTCGCCATCATAAGCGCGCGCGGCGTCGGCGATGTCGTCTGCGAGTTCGCGTGGTGAACGGCTGACGCGGACCTGTGTACGCGCGCTGACGGTCTGCCCCGTCCGCGTCCGGGCCCGCACATTCAGGCCTGCTTCGCCCTCTGCCACGGCATCGAAGCTGAAGGACACGCCCTGGCCTTCAATGCCCTGCAGCATCGGCCGCAGCTGGAACATGTCGGGCTGGCGCGTGATGACAACGACGCCAGGATTGCTGCTGCTGACCTCGATCGCCTCGACGGCATCCCAGCCTTCCCGGATCACGATCGTTGCCGTTTGCGCATCGGAGACCGAAAAGGTCGAGGGGATCTGGGCAAGGTCGAGCGAGACGGCGGTATCGCCCGCCAGCCCGTCCAGATAGTCGGCAATCTCCACATGTCCGTTGGCGCGGGCATAGTCGGCGGCCGTGCCGCGGCTGGCGCGGATCGCCGGATCGGCGCCGGCGGCAACAAGGGCGCGGACGGCGTCGAACCGGCCCTGCATGGCGGCGATCATCAGCGGCGAATAGGGCCGCGTGCCCGGCGTCATGATCTCGTCGACCCGGGCTCCGGCGGCAACCAGTAGCGGGATCAGGTCGGCAAAGCCGCGATTGGCCGCCAGGTGCAGGGCTGCGCCTTCGACCGTTCCACGCTCATTGGGATCGGCACCGGCATCGAGTAGGACACTCACGATATCGGCTCTGCCGCCATTTACCGCCGAGATGAGAAGCGGATAGCCGTCGGGTCCCGTCACGTTCACCGCATGCCCCTCCGCAATCAGGCGGCGGACCAGTCCCGGCATGTCGGCGAGGACGGCGCGGCGAATGATGGTGTCGCCTTCCGATACGCTGAAATGCGAGCGATAGCCCGCGTCGAGCAGTGCGAGGGCGCCGGCTTCGTGGCCTTCCCCGATCGGCACAGCGATGGGCTCCGGCGTGCCGGGCGGCACCGCCGGCTGCACGGACCCGCCGCCGTCACGGAGGGCTGCGATGGCTGGAGCAAGTTCAGGGTCGCGCGACAGGTAGATTCCCGCGCCGTACATCAGCGGCATGGCGGGTTGCGTGTCGAGCATCTGATTGGGATCGAAGCCGGCGGCGAGCGCCTCGCGGATCGCGGCGACATCATTCTCGAACACGGCATCGAGGACAGTATCGGCGTCGGGGGCTGCGGTGTCGGCGGCGGCCAGCAGGGCGAGGGCAGCATCGATCGCGCGGGCCTCTTCCAGCGCGTCCTCGCAGGCATCCTCGAATTGCGCCATGGCATCGTCGAGCAGGCGGTCGGCCTGCTGGGTGAAGCCCTGCATGATACGCGGCTCGACGACCTCGATCATGTAGCGGGCGGCAAACACGCGCTGGTATTCCGCCTCGGCATAGGCCGAGCGGGCGATGGTCAGGTGGTCGCCGGCATTGGGATTGTAGAGCACGCCCAACGCGTCCACCGTGTCTTCCGGATCGTTCCAGAACGCATTCAGCCGGGCTTCGATGCCGGCGCGGCCCTCACGCTGGTAGAGCTCGGCCCACTCGATTGCCGACAGGGCGTGGCGTTCGCGTGCATAGCCGACATAGGCCTGCCACCAGTAATCCTCGTAGCGCGACCAGGCATCCGTGGCGAAAGTGTTGATCGAATATTCCAGCAGGCCCGCCATTCCCATCATCGGACCCATATTGCCGCCCCAGTATCCGGACAGGCGCGAGCGGGCGAGGGACATGGCAGCCTGGATCGCCAGCGCCTTGGACTGGCGGTCGCCGGTCCGTACGGCGTTGGTGGAATGGTAGAGGATGTTCACCCCGTCGATCATCTGGCTGGCTGTGCCCAGGGCCGGACCCAGCCGCGACACGACGCTGACCCCGTCTTCCAGGGAAGCGAGCACCCGGTTGAGGCGGCCGACGGTGAAGCTGCGGCCGGCCAGGGCGGCACTGCGCTCGGCAGCCGACATCGCCAGGGCCCGCTCGATCGCGGTGCGGGAGGTGGCGAGGCCGCCGGAGAAATCCGTCGCGGCCTGGGCATTGGCGAGATTGGCGACGGTGGGCGTGACATTGCCCCAGAGCTGCACCAGGGCATTGGTGCGGAAACGGTCGCGTTCAGCTTCTGTGGCCAGGCCCAGATACTGTTCGGCGGAATAGAAGAGTTCGCCCGACTGGCAGGTCAATTCCTGTGCCACGGCCGGCGCACCGGCCAGCAGGCTGAAGGCCGCAAGGCCTGCTGCGAGCCGTATTGGCCCGGTCGCGAAAGCCGGCATTGTATCTCCCCGTCAGCAGGGTCTTCCCCTCGCAGCGGCAGAATTCGACGGAACCCCCGATCCGTCAATTGGTACAAACGTACCAGCGCGACCGCTTGCCAGCCTGCGCGCGAGCGACTAATTCCGCGCCATGACCGATCAGCGCTACGACAATCTGGGTCAGCTGGGCGCAACGACGCCGCTGCCCGACAATCCGGACACCGCCATTCTCGAACGCGTCGCCAATCCGTGCGATGCGCCCTACATGACGCGCTTCGTGTGTCCGGAATTCACCTCGCTGTGCCCGGTGACCGGCGCGCCCGATTTTGCGCATCTGGTGATCGACTATGTGCCGCGCGACTGGATCGTCGAATCCAAGTCGCTGAAGCTCTATCTGGGCAGTTTCCGCAATCACGGCGCGTTCCACGAAGCCTGCACGACCGGCATCGGCCAACGCCTGGTGAAGGAGCTGGAGCCGGTCTGGCTGCGCATCGGCGGCTACTGGTATCCGCGCGGCGGCATCCCGATCGACGTCTTCTTCGCGACGGGCGAGCCGCCCAAGGGCGTGTGGATTCCCGACCAGGACGTGCCGGGCTATCGCGGCCGCGGCTAGGCCGCGGACTCAATTGTGCGCATCCAGATCCTTGCTGAAGCGAGAGCGATTGCGGCGAGGAAGTTGGCGGCATGCTTGTCGAAGCGCGTTGCGATCCGCCTGAACTGCTTGAGTTTGCAGAAGAAACGTTCGACTAG
>NZ_JBDWAS010000040.1:0-10368 GCF_039978735.1 Maricaulis sp. | reverse complement strand
CACCGTCGAGCGCGGCTTCAACAAACTCAAACACTTCCGCCGCATCGCTACCCGCTTCGACCGTCGCGCTGTCTACTTCCTGGGCTTCCTGCAGATCGCTGCAGCCATGCTCTGGATGCGATGAATGTCGATTCAGCCTAGGGGGATTCAGGCCTCCGGCTCGCGTCGAGCCGAAAACCTTTTCAAAATATAACGTTGAGACGCTTTATCGATACAACCTGCTCGGTTATCCCTTGAGTATGTACCCGGCCGTGACACACGCCGGAGCGGGGAGAAACGATGCGCAGCCTGGCTATCGCCAATATCGAAACCGACTGGCGCCGCCATGCCGCAGCTATCAGCGTGCTGGTGATGGCGGGCCTGCTGATCGTCTTCCAGGCCGGTATGGCGTTGGGAGAATGGCGCGGGCTGGGCGCTTTCGAACGGCAGTTGCGGGCCGATATCGTCATTATTCGCACTCCGGGCGAGAATGCTCATCGCTTCGAGATGTTCGTCAATTCTGTCCCCCTGCATCTTGAGGGGCAGGTCTGGCTTCACCCGAATGTCGAACGGGTCGAGGCTTTCGGACAGGAACGTGTACTCCTTAACTGGCCGGAAGGTGACGGGGAGGGGACGGCCCGGATTTCTGGCCGTGTTATCGATCCATCGCCGGACTCGCTGAGCTTTCCGGCAGGCTTCTCCGACAGGCTCAGGACGATCCTGGCGACACCCGGGCAGCTTGTCATGACGCGGCAGATCGCCGAGCGGCTGGGTCTCGAAGCCGGCGACTACCTTCCATTCTACGAAGTGGGTGTTCGGGTCGGCGCTGTATTCGACAGCAATATGTTCGCCGGTGTCTTCATGTCCCGTGAAACGGTACAGCTTCTGGGCGAGGCGTCGCGAACGAGGCCTCCCAGCGCGTTTCTTGTCCGTTTGCACGAGCCGGCCTTGCGAGACGCGACACTCGCCGAGCTCAATACGGCATTGTCCCGGCATGGCTTATCGGCGATCACGCCCGCCGACATGGTCATCCAGACCAGTCTCACCGAACTGGCCGACCAGGATTCATCCCGCAACATGATGATCTCCGGCGCCTTTGCTGTCCTGATCGCCATGGCGATAGCGGCCCAGACCCTGCGCAATGCGGTCATCTCTCAGCGCGAGGAGTTCGCGGCGCTGCGCGCCCTGGGGGTCGGAGCCTGGCGGATTGCCCTGATAGCCATGGAGCAGGCGCTGTGGACCGGCATCACAGCCTGTGCGCTGACGATATCGGGCGGGTTTGTGCTCAAAATGGTGATGACCGGCCGTGGGGGAGCCTTCGTGCTCTCGCCCGGACTGATCGGCTTAATCGCCATTATCCTGATCGGCATTTCACTGCTCGCGGGCCTCCTGTCGCTCAGCGCCGTGACGAAGTCCCGGCCGACGGCGTTGCTGCGGTGAGCGGGTTCGCGATCAGCGCCACGGGACTGCGCAAGACGTTCGGCAAGGGGGCGGCCCGGGTGGCGGCGCTCAAGGGTGTCGATCTGCGTCTGCGAGCGGGCGAGCTGACCCTGCTCATGGGGCCATCCGGTTCCGGTAAATCGACCCTCGTCGCAGCCCTCGGCGGGCTGCAGCGTCCGGACGAGGGCGAGGTTCTGGCCCTGGGTGAGGCGATCTGGCGCCGCAAGGGCGGCGCGCTGACCGCTTTCCGGCGGCGCCACTGCGGCTTCGTCTTCCAGTCGGTTGGCCTGTTTCCCTCTTTGACGGCTCTCGAACAGATCATGATCCCGCTGACCTATATCGGTTATGGCCAGAGCGCTGCCCGCAAGCATGCCCTGCAGGCGCTCGACGAGGTGGGGCTCGCCGGGCGGGAAACCTCCCGACCGGGCGAAATGTCGGGTGGCGAGAATCAGCGTGTGGCGATTGCCCGAATGATTGCCAAGGAACCCCGCCTGATCTTCTGCGACGAGCCAACCTCTTCGCTCGACCGCGACAATGGCGCTCTCGTTGCCGCCCTGCTGCACCGCGCAGCCAAGGATCACAATGCCATGGTCCTGTGCGTGACCCATGACGATCGTCTGGTGCCGCACGCCGACCGCGTGATCGAGATGGAAGACGGCCATCTCAAGACCGATAGCGAAAGGACGCAGATGTCATGAAACGCATACTGGGCGTGTTCACGCGGTTCTGGACCTGGCTGTTCCTGTTTGTCGCTATTGGCGCGGGGGCCTGGGTTTTCGCGTCCGGGCGTAGCGATGCTGTTGCCAACGTCCAGACAGCGAACCTGCCGGCAGCTCCGGCGGCATCCTTCGTCGCGGTTGCTCGCGGCCAGGTCGATATCGAGGGCGGTGTGATCGAGGTCGCGGCCCGCTCCGGCGGCACTTTCCGGGAGGTGCTGGTGGAGGAGGGCGACCGCGTGGAAGCCGGCCAGGCGCTGGCCGTCCAGGAGGATGACCGGGAGCGCTTTGCCGTCCGCCAGGCGCAGGCCTCGCTGGATGCCGCTCATGTTGCGATCGAGCAGGCGCGCCTTGAACTGGAGATCGCGGAACGCGAACAGGCCCGTATGGAATTGCAGCGGGCGCAGGACGCTGTGCCGCAACAGTCTCTCGATACGGCGAACGACACGGTCCGCCGCCTGCGCCTTGCGCTTCAGTCGCGCGAGATCGGTTTGCGCCAGGCCGAGGCCAGCCTGCAGAGTGCGCTATTCGCGCTCGAACAGCGCACGATCCGTGCGCCCGTCGCCGGCCGGATCATCGAAGTGCAGGCCCGTCCGGGCATGGGGGCTTCGACCCTGCAGGTCTCGACCGCCTTCCTGCTGATGCCGGACGCGGAACGGATCGTGCGGGTGGAACTGGGCGAGGTCGATATCCAGCACGTCCAGCCCGGGCAGCCGGTGCAGATCTCGCCGAGCGGCCGGCCGACCGAGAGCTTCGAGGGGACCGTCCAGCGGGTCGCCGAAATCTTCGGCCAGTCCAGTTCCGAATCCTCGTCGCGGCGAAGCCCAGGCGGCTCGCAGTCCGAGACGATCGAAGTGATCATCCGTGCCGGTGATATCCCGCTGCGGATCGGACAGCCGGTGCTCGTCCGCTTCATGAGTGCCGATAGGCAGCCGGAGGGCGGGCGCCCGTGATGACACGCTTGTTTGTCCTGCTCGCCACTTTGCCGGGGCTTGCCGCCTGTGCGACGTCGGCCCCGGAGCTGGCGCGCCCCGATATCGAGACCCAAACGCCTGGGGACTGGCGAACCTTCGCTCCGGCGGACGCGCCACACGTGCTGGGCTGGTCCGACATTTCCGATGGTCAGCTCGCCGAACTGCTTGCGCAGGCCCTGCAGAATAATCCGGACCTTCAATCGCTGGCTCTGGCCCGCGATGCTGCGCGCATCGGGATCCGGGATGCTGAGGCGGCCCGCCGCCCCGGGGTGACGGTGTCGGGGCCTAATGCCGGCGTGTCGGACGGGAATGGCGGGAGCGCCTCCTTCGCCAGCCTGGCTGTCGCTGCCAGTTATGAACTCGATTTCTGGGGCCGTCTCGCGGCTGGCGTGCGCCAGCAGGAGCTTGTGCTCGAGGGCGCAGGCGACAGCCTGCTGACCGCCCGGATCGGCCTCGCTGCCGACATCGCACTGACCTACCATGACATCCGCACCCAGGATGCGCTGCTGCAATTGCGGGCCGAACAGCTCGAACTGCTCGAACAGCGCCGCACCCTGCAGGATGTGCGTCTGGAAGCAGGCGCCATCACGCGACTCGATCTCGATCAGCTGGACGTGGAGATCCTGCGTCTGCGCAGCACGATCGAGGATGCGCGCGCTCGCCGTGCCCTGTCCGAACAGCGCCTGGCTGCACTGGTCGGGGAAGTGCCGCAATCCTTTTCGCTTGCCCCGGTGACTTTCGAGCCCGGTGCGATCCCCCGTCTGGCGCCCGGTATGCCTGCCGAAGTACTGCTTGTGCGGCCGGATATCCGCAATGCCGAGCGGGGGCTGGAACGGGCCGACATCTCCGTCCACCTGGCCCGCACGGCCTTTTATCCCAGCTTCGGACTGTCGGCGAACGGCCGCTATGCCTCGTCCGACCTGGTCGAGTTCCTGGACGGTAGCACCAGCTGGTCGGCCGCGGCGGACATGACCACCGTGCTGTTCTCCAATGGTACCCGCCGGCGCAATGTGGAACGGGCGCAGATCGGAGCGGAACAGGCTGTGCTGGCCTGGCGCAGTGCGGTGCTGTCGGCGCTTACCGATGTCGAGAACGCCCTGCTGGCCCAGGATTCCAATCTGCGCCAGATCGATATCACGGCCCGGCAGCTGGAGGCACAGGTGCGAGTGACCCGGGCTGTCGAGACCCGCTACGACGCCGGTACGGCCTCGATGTTCGAACTGATCGGCGAGCGCCAGCGCGAGATCGCCCTGCGCGAACAGCGTGTCCGCAACTGGCAGCAGGGGCTGGCGGCGACGGTCGGTCTGCTGAGGGCCCTGGCGGCGGATCCGGCGGACGGGTGACCGTCAGCCGCCGGATTTCGCGGCCTGCTTGGCCTTGAAGGCTTCCAGCTTTTCCGGGCTCGTTTCGGTCTGAAATTGCGCTTTCCAGGCGTCGGGATCCATGCCGTAGACTCGGGCCCGGGCGTCGGCCTTGGACAGCTCGATCCCGCGCTCGGCTGCGGCTTCGCGCCACCAGTCGCCCAGACAGTTGCGGCAGAAGTCGGCGAGCAGCATGAGGTCGATATTCTGCACCTCCTTGTGATCGTCCAGATGCGCCAGGAGCCGGCGGAAGGCGGCGGCATCCAGTTCGGTGCGCTGGGCGTCGGTGAGGTCGTCGGGATGGGTCATGGGCGTTCGTCCTCGCGGGTTTGTGCATAGCTAGCATGAGCGGCCCCCGGCTTGCCAAGCCGGCGAACGCCGCCTAACGAGCCCGTGAAGCTGTTGCGGGAGTGTCCATGCCGTCCGATCTGAAACTCGCCATCTGGGATATTGACGGGACCATCGTCGACAGCCGCCAGGTGATCCAGCGGGCGATGGCGCGGGCCTTCGAGCGCGCCGGCCTGCCGCCGATCGGGTATGACCGGACGCGCACGATTGTCGGACTGGAACTGACCGAGGCGATCATGCGCCTGGCGCCGCCGGACTATCCGGCCGAGCGCATCCCGCATCTGGCGACCTGGTACAAGGAAGCCTTCGTCGAGCAGCGCGCCGAAACCGGTTTCCAGGAAAAGCTCTATGAAGGCGCCCGCGAGACGATCGAGCGTCTGGCCGGTGAGGGCTGGCTTCTGGGCGTGGCAACAGGCAAGGCCCGGCGGGGCCTCGACATCGTCTTCGGCCATCACGATCTGCACCGCTATTTCGATACCTTCCAGACGGTCGATGGCGGCGCCGGCAAGCCGCATCCGCGCATGGTTCTGGACGCGATGAAGGAGACGGGCACCGATCCGCACCAGGCGGTGATGATCGGCGATACCTCCTTCGACATGGAAATGGGCCGCAATGCCGGGATTCATACGCTGGGCGTCAGCTGGGGCTTTCACACCGAGGACGAGATCCGCGGCGGCGGTGCCCATGATGTGCATCACGACTTCGACGCGCTGAACCGGGCGCTGGACGTGTTCGGCCGCGGCGTGGAAGAGAGCGCGGCATGAGCGATCAATATGAAACCAAGCCGGGTGTGCGTCTGCCCAAGCCCGAAGATGCTCGCCCCAAGCGCTTTTACGAACAGGTCAGGGTCGAACGCGGTGAGGCCGGCTGGTCGGTCCTGCTGGACGGGCGCGGTGTGCGTACACCGGCCAAGAAAGTGCTGGCCGTACCGACCGCCCCGCTGGCTGAGCGCGTGGCCGCTGAATGGTCGGCCCAGGGCGAGCGGATCGATGCGCCGTCCATGCCCACGACCCGGCTGTGTTTCGTGGCGCTGGACCGTATGAGCCTGGCGCACGCGGAAACCGTGGCGGAAGTCACCAGATATGCCTCCACCGATCTGGTGTGCTTCCGGGCGCCCGAACCGCAGGAACTCGTCGCGGCACAGGCTGCGGCCTGGGACCCGATGCTGGCCTGGGCCGAGCAGGCGCTGGGCGCGCATTTCGTTGCCGCGACCGGTATCCTGCCGATCGACCAGGACCCGGTCGCGCTGCAGCGCGTGATGGCGATTGCGGGCGAGCAGGATCATTGGCGGCTGACAGCCCTGGCACATGCCACGGCGGTGACGGGTTCGGCCATCCTTGGCCTTGCCTTGCTGCACGGCGAGATCGATGGCGGCGAGGCCTTTGCCCTGTCCAGTGTCGACGAAGCCTGGCAGGCCGGAACCTGGGGCGAGGATGCCGAAGTCGCCCAACGCCTGGCCCTGCTTAAGGCCGAGCTGGTCGCGGTGGACGCCATGCTGCGCGCATTGGACGCGGGCGGCCCGGCTTGAAGCCTGCCGTCGCTTCTATAGTGTGGCGGCGGAATTGTCGGAGTTGGGTATCATGGCCGAGATAACGATTGCGGAGCCGGACATGGCCGGGAAAACGGGGCCGGGTGGCCTGCTGAATTTCGATGCGCTGCGCTCTGCCAGCATGCGCACCTCACCTTATAACTATTTCGTCGCCGAGGGCGCGCTGAGCGCCGGTGAGGCCGCCGATGTGCGCCGCGATTATCCCGCCATCAACAAGCCGGGCTATCTGCCGCTGTCCAAGCTGGAAGCGAGCGGCGAGTTCAAGCGCCTGATGAACGATCTCAACTCGCCGGAACTGGCCCAGGTGCTGACCGACAAGTTCGGCGTCGATTTCACCGAAAAGCCGCGCATGATCACCGTGCGACGGCTGAGCCAGCTGTCCGACGGTCCGATCCACAACGACTCGAAGTCGAAAATCCTGACCATGCTGACCTATCTCAATGCCGAGTGGGACGGTACGGGCGCCGGCTGTATCCGCGTGCTCAACGGGCCAAAGGATTTCGAGGATTTCACCGAGGAAGTGCCGCCGCTGGCCGGCTATGTCTTCGCTTTCCTGCGCGACGATCATTCCTGGCACGGTCATCTGCCCTTCGAGGGCGAGCGCTATGTCGTCCAGACCACCTTCCTGACCTCCCAGGAAGAGCTGGACCGCAAGGAAAAGCGCGGCGGGCTGCAATACTTCCTGAAAAAGCTGAACCCGTTCCAGTAGGCGAGAGCGCGCGGCCCTGGCCGTCTAAAGCGCGTGCATGGCGGCCCATTTGTCGAGCCGCCGGATCGCCCGGCCCGGCCAGCTGGCGAAGCGTCCGAGCGGCAGGCTGCGGGCGAATTTGTCGAGATTGACCCCGGCGGCAACGAGGCTCGTTGTCAGCGAGGGCTGACGGATCTGGCCTGTAACCACCGCGAAGCCGGCATTCGACAGCCGGCGTTTGAAATCATATTCGCCCGGGCCGAGATGGATGGCATTGATGCCGTCATTGCTAAGCGACCGCGCCATATCCAGGAAAAGGTCCAGCCCCGGTCCCAGCTTGGCATGCTCCGGCCAGAAAACCGGGAACCAGTAGTGCAGCACGGTTTCCGACCGCATGCCAAAATGGGCGGCGGCCAGCTTTCCGTCGATTTCAAGCGTCGACAGCAGGCCGCAGAGCGCCGGATCGGTGCGCTCGAACAGCGTGTCGATCACATTCAGCGTCCAGGGCACCGAGAACACGTCGATCGCATGGGTGCGGTGGTATTGCTCCCGCTTCGCCGCGATCAGCGCCTGCAGCGCTTCCGGCCGGCGGTCATCGATCCGGATGACGACGTCGGCATCCAGCTCGTTGAGCTTGCGCTGGCGGGCGCGGATATTGCGCATGGCCTTGGCGTCGGCCGCGGTGCAATCGGCAATGAAGGCGTCGTAGCCGCGCGACAGGTCGGAGACCCAGGATATCTCCGGCGGACCGTCGCAGTGTTTCAGGAAACTGGTCTGGTCGGCGAGCGCGCCATTATAGGCGAAGACGCCGAAGCCGGCCTTTTTCAGCAGCGGGTCGAGATCGATGTCCGGCGTGTCGGTGATCAGCCCGTGATGATCGCCCAGCGGGCCACCGATGGGGCGGGCGACGCCGGAGCGGGACAATTGCAGCGGCAGGAAGGCGGCGGGCGATCCGTTTCGGGACACGACAAGGGCGCGGGTATCGTCGCGCGCAGCGGCCATCACCTCGGCAAACTCCAGTGCGAAATAGGGCGAGGCGAGGGCGAAGTTGCTGGAACGCATGGCGTTCCACGCCGCACGCTGCTGCGCCGTCAACGCATCGATCCTGACGATGTCCGCACTGTAAAGCGGTGTCATGTCCGTCTTCCAATCCTTGCCACCGCCACGCCCTGCAATTCCTGCGCCTGAGCAGCGGCTTGATTGCTCTGGGCCGGAGGGGTCTGCTATCGAACGCAGGAGGCCGCCATTCCTGTCGACACAAATCCGGCCTGACGAAATCTTGGGGAAGGGACGAGGGTCCATGAAAGACGTGATCGAACAGCTTGATGCCAAACGCTCGGCAGCCCGTATGGGTGGCGGCGAGGCGCGGATCGAGGCGCAGCACGCCAAGGGCAAGCTGACGGCGCGCGAACGGATCGAGCTGCTGCTCGATGCCGGGTCCTTCGAGGAATGGGACATGTTCGTGGAGCACCGCTGTGTCGATTTCGGCATGGCGGACAAGAAGATCCCCGGCGACGGCGTGGTCACCGGCCATGGCACGATCAATGGCCGTCTCGTCTATGTCTTCTCCAAGGACTTCACCGTGTTCGGCGGTTCGCTGTCGGAGACCCACGCCCAGAAGATCGTCAAGATCCAGAAGGCCGCAATCCAGAACGGCGCCCCGATCATCGGCATTTTCGATGCCGGCGGTGCGCGTATCCAGGAAGGCGTCGCTTCGCTGGCCGGCTATGCCGACATCTTCCTGCAGAACACGCTGGCTTCGGGCGTGGTGCCGCAGATCTCCATGATCATGGGCCCGTGCGCCGGCGGCGATGTGTATTCGCCCGCCATCACCGACTTCATCTTCATGGTGAAGGACACCTCCTACATGTATGTGACGGGGCCGGACGTGGTGAAGACGGTGACCAACGAGACCGTCACCCACGAGGAGCTGGGCGGCGCGTCGGTGCATGCGAAGAAATCCGGTGTCGCCGATGGTGCGTTCGAGAATGATCTCGAGGCCATCGTGCAGATCCGCCGCCTGGTCGATTTCCTGCCGCTGTCCAACCGCGAGACACCGCCGAAACGGCCCAGCTATGACGATCCGGACCGGATGGAGAAGAGCCTGGACACGCTCGTTCCCTCCAATCCGAACAAGCCCTATGACATCAAGGAGCTGATCGAGAAGGTGGCCGATGAGGGCGATTTCTTCGAGATCGCGCCGGACTACGGCTCCAACATCGTTACGGGGTTCGGCCGTCTGGACGGACAGCCTGTGGGCTTTGTCGCCAACCAGCCGATGAGCCTGGCCGGCGTGCTGGACATCGACGCCTCGCGCAAGGCGGGGCGCTTCGTGCGCTTCTGCGACGCGTTCAACATCCCGGTCGTCACCTTCGTGGATGTGCCGGGCTTCCTGCCGGGCACCAAGCAGGAATATGGTGGTCTCATCAAGCATGGCGCCAAGCTTCTCTTCGCCTATGCCGAAGCGACGGTGCCCAAGCTCACCGTGATCACGCGCAAGGCCTATGGCGGCGCCTATGACGTTATGAGCTCGAAACATCTGCGCGGCGATGTGAACTATGCCTGGCCGACTGCCGAGATCGCCGTGATGGGGGCCAAGGGCGCCGCGGAAATCATCCACCGCAAGGATCTGGGCGATGCCGACAAGATGGCCGCCCATGCGCAGGAATACGAAGACCGCTTCGCCAATCCCTTCGTCGCGGCCGGCCGCGGCTATATCGACGATGTCATCATGCCCCACGGCACCCGCAAACGGCTGATCTCGGCGCTCAGGACGCTCCGCAACAAGAAGGCGGAAAACCCCTGGAAAAAGCACGATAATATTCCGCTTTAGGGTGCCTCCCATCCCGCTCGCTCCACTTCCCCCGGCCTTGTGCCGGGGCCCGGTTGAGCCTCCTCCTGAAATGCCGCCAGACCCCGGAACAGGTCCGGGGAAAGCGGCAGTGCGCATTTCAACCTCTCCCATTTTTCCCGGATGAAAGCCTGCGCAGGCAGGCTGCAGATCCGGGATCTACCGACCGGCGTGAAGCGTGAGCGGCTTCCAGTCGGCCCCGGACAGCGCTGCGCGCTTCCGGGAAAAATCGTGTGTGTTTGCAGATGAGGAAACACGAAACCCTCCACGGGCAGAACCCTGGAGCCATGAGAGGGGTGCGGGATGCACGGCGGACATCGCGTGTCCGATTTGAAGCTTTGGTGGTGATGCCCGAGGCATCCCGCACGCGGAGATTTACCCGGATCCCTTGCGGGACCGTCTCGAAACCTGCAGGCACGGGCCGGTCGAGCTTTTTGCCGGTGTCCCCGCAGATGGCCACGC
>NZ_JBDWAS010000039.1:0-101057 GCF_039978735.1 Maricaulis sp. | reverse complement strand
CGCCCTCATCACCCGCCTCGCCATGAGCCTCCTGCAGCGCATCGACGACCCCAAAACATCCATACGAAGACGCATGAAACGTTGCGCCTGGGAAAACGACTACCTCCTCAACGCCATCGCCCATATGCGATAGCCCTGCCGTTGGGGGGAGAGGGAGAGAATGCCCCCTTCTCCCCCACCGGGGAGAAGGGGGGCGAAGCCCGGATGAGGGGCGCGCGGCCCCGCCGCGCCTTCAAAATCCTCGCGTGCCGCTTGCGCGGCGCCCCCTCAGTCGGCTACGCCGACAGCTCCCCCGCAAGCGGGGCGAGCCCTTGTCCAGAACCCGGCCCATGACCTTCACCACGCGTTTCGCCCCCTCACCGACCGGCTATCTCCATCTCGGCCATGCCTTTTCGGCGTGGACGGCGTTTTCGGCGGCGCGAGAGGCTGGCGGGCGGTTTATTTTGCGGATGGAGGATATCGACACGGTGCGCTGCAAGCCGGAATTCGATGCCGCCATCCTGGAGGATCTGGCCTGGCTGGGGCTGGAATGGGAGGAGCCGGTGCGGCGGCAGTCGGCGCATTTCGGCGATTTCGACGGTGTGCTGCAGCGGCTGCAGGAACGGGGTGTCGTCTATCGCTGTTTCAAGACGCGGCGGGAAATCCTGGAGGATATCGCCCGCGCGCCGCATGGCGTCGGCGATGTCTATCGCGGACCGGCCGAACCGATGGGCGCGGACGAGGAAGCGGCGCGTGTCGCGGCGGGCGAGGCCTATGCCTGGCGGCTGTCGCTGGAACGCTGCCGCGATGTGCTGGGCGAGCGCTTTGCGGCAATGTGTTTTGTCGAGGAGGGGCGCTTTGTCGAGGAGGGGCGCTTTCTCGAGGATGGCCGGGGGGAGATCGCTGCCGATCCCGATCCGCTGGGCGATGTCGTGCTGGCGCGCAAGGATGTCGGCACGAGCTATCACATCGCCGTCGTGCATGACGATGCCCTGCAGGGCATCACCCATGTGATCCGCGGGGTCGACCTTTATGATCTCACCCCGCTGCACGTGCTGTTGCAGACGCTGCTGGATCTGCCGACCCCGGTCTACCGCCATCACCGGCTTCTGACGGATGCGAAGGGCGAACGCTTCGCCAAGCGCAACAAGGCCGCCACACTGCGCGCCATGCGAGCAGCCGGCGAGACACCGGCGGATATCCGGGCGCGCTTCGCCTGAGCGTCCACATGAGCGGGATTTAATCCGTCGTCGCGCATCCGGACGGCGGCCGCCACGCATCACCCTCACAGGACGCACACAATCCAGAACGGGGACATCATGCCACTGCTTTCACTCTCGCTCGCCGCGGCCCTGGCCGCCACGACGCAAACCGGTCCGGCGCCGTCGCAGGCCTTCGACGAAACGCTGGTGTTCGGCGCGGACCGGGCGAGCGTCGAACAGGCGCTCGAACCGCGCTGCGACAGCCTGCAGGCCGTCTCCCCGCCAACCGCCGGCTTCCCGCTGGCGCGCGAGCAGGAAACCCATCTCGTCTGCACCGGCTTCACCTTTGACAGCGGCGAACGGCTCGACGCGGCGGTCTTCACCCTCGCCGACGGCGCACTGGTCCAGATCGAGGCCCGCGGCGACACGGCCCCGCTGACCGTCAATGCCGGCGACAGCGTGTCCTATGCCCACTGGACCGCCTATCCGGCCGCCGGGCTGATTCTCGACGATGCCGCAGGCACAGCGCACATCCTCTCGGCCGACGGGCTGCATGCCAATCTTTTCGCCTGGCACAATCCGCTACTGGACGGTGAAACGCTCGACTACGCGCCGCTCGATGTCTCCATTCCTCCGGAAGTGCGTCCGGGCGCCAGCCTCGAGACCCTGATGCCGGAGATCGAGGCGGCCTGCCCCGTCGTCCAGGTGCGCGAGATCGATCCGCCCAGCCTGCCGACCGAGCCGGCGACCCAGACCCAGATCAATTGTTTCGGCTACCCCGTCGCCGGTTTCGAACGCAAGATCGAGTTCGTGTTCGGCGATGACCAGCTTGTGCTGGCCTGGATCCTGACCGGGCGCGGCGAATCCGGGCGCCTGCAGACGGCGATGGATGCGGCCTATGGCACCCCCGTCTATGCCGGTGACACGTTCCGCTTCTACGAGGAGGGCCGGATCGCGCTGCGTTTCGACAAGCCGGAAATCCTGGTCGTCGAACAATCGCTGGGTGCCGGCTATATCGACCAGCTCAACGGGGCGGAGGCGGCCGACTAGTCGGTCAGGCGCCGCGCCTCGACACCTTCCACCCACTCGCCGGTGCGCACCAGCCGGCCCTCGCGCCAGGTGTATTCGCGCACGGTGATGCCGCCGCCCGGCACACCGCGCGCATTCTCCCGGATCTCGATCCGGCTCTCCTGATAATGCTGCACGATGCGCGCCTGATTGCCGGACATCAGGGCCACGGTCTGCCAGGCCTCGCCCTGCGACACGATCAGCGGGAAGGCACAGCTGCCCGTGCCGCAGAAATAGGCCACGGCCGGCCCGTCGCGGCGGGCCTGGCAGTTGAGACTGCGCGTATCGACGACATAATCGGGCCGGCGATCGGAATTGATGTCGCCGGACACCGTCGCGGCGGCAGCGATATCGCCGTCACGGCAAACGAGCGCGCCGCCGCTGATCCGGTCGAGATGATCGTGAAAGGCCGTGAGCACGCCGGCGGGCAGCGCGCTTGCCGGTATGTCGGCCGCGTCCTGCTGCGAGCAGGCCATGGCGGTCAGGGCAGCTGTTCCGGCCAGGCCGAAACGCCGCAAAGCGCGTGTCCACATCGCCGCACCCCGTTTGCGCGCCCCAGCGCTGGCATCAGACTAGGGCCCGCAGGCGGCGCCCCGCAAGCGGATATGCCGCAGGTTTAATGCGGTCTCCATGCTAGGCAGGCGGCACCGGACACGCTATCAGGCGATCCATGTTCGTGCGTGATCTCTGGTATTTCGGCTGCCTGTCGAGCGAGCTCAAACCGGGCCAGCATCTCCATCGCGAGTTGCTGGGGCAACCTATCCTGTTTGGCCGCGACCATAATGGCAAAGCCTATGCGCTGAAGGATATCTGTCCGCACCGGGGCATCCTTCTGTCCGGCGGCGAAGCCCAGCAGCATGATGGCGAGACCCATGTGGAATGCCCCTATCATGGCTGGCGTTTCCGCACGGACGGGTCCTGCGCCGCCATCCCCTCGCTGACCGCCGAGCAGGCCAAGGCGATGGACCTCACCAAGATCCGCACCCGCGCCTTCCCGGTGCACGAGGACCAGGGGCTGATCTGGATCTACTACGCCCGCGAGGAAGACGCCGACAAACCGCCCGCCGTCGAGCCGCCGAAGCTGGATATTCCCGAGGGGGAAAAGCCGCGCCTGGTCGTGCGCGACGTGTTCAACTGCCATGTCGACCATGCCGTGATCGGCCTGATGGACCCGGCCCACATCCCCTATATCCACCGGCAATGGTGGTGGCGCTCGGCCAAGTCGGTGCACGAGAAGGAAAAGAAGTTCGGCCCGGTTGAGCGCGGCTTCACCATGCTGCCGCACACCCCGTCGAAGAATTCCTATCTCTACCGCCTGCTGGGCGAGCCGCAGACCGAGATCCGCTTCCAGCTGCCGGGCCTGCGCACCGAATACGTCAATGCCGGCGGCAAGCATTTCACCGGTTTCACGGCCGTGACGCCGACCAATGAAAACTCCACGGCCATCACGATCGTGGTCTACTGGAACCACCCGCTGATCCACGCCATCCCGAACTTCCTGCTGAAGATGGGTATCTCCATCTTTGTCGGGCAGGACCGCGATGCGGTGAACGCCCAGCAGGTCGGCCTGGCCTATGATCCCAATCTGATGCTGATCCACGATGCCGACGTGCAGGCGAAATGGTATTTCGCCCTCAAACGGGCCTGGGACAAGCACCGCGATACGGGCGAGGCTTTCAGGAACCCCGTCAAGCCCGCCACCCTGCGCTGGAGAAGCTAGGGAAAGAGCCCAGCACTCTGACTATCTGAGCGCTTCCCGGATGCGCTAAGTCAGCAATCGTCGAGATTATCGAGATTGTTCTCGTCGTGCCCGTCCGGCGTGGTCCTCAAGTATGTTGGATTGTCTTTAGGGACAGCGATGACATCGGAGGAATGACCATCTTCCTTCACGTAATAACTGTAGGTCGCTCCTTGGATATCCTTGATCGCCTCCGCGACCGTGCGCTTTCCCCAAACGGCAGTATTCCCGATGTGGGTAATGTCGCCATCATCGTCTCTGGTTACGCAACGCACTCTACGGCGAATAGCCATATCTTCTCTCCAACAGTTGCCGCATGAAAATTCATGCACCTTGGGGATTTGATACGAGCGCAGTACAACCAGTCACCGGGAGGTTTTGGGAAAATTTCCCGTTGACACCGATAACCGGAACAAACAGGGGGCGGCGATGACAATTCACACCAAGAAGCATAGATTGAAACAAGCCATTCGAGAGGTCGTTAGATCCAATGGCGGCGTCGAGGCCGCCGTCGAAGGTCTACGTGTCCAGAAGACGCATCTTGCGCGGTACGGATCAGCGAATGACATGTCCTACTTTATGCCGATCGATATCGTGTGCGAACTCGAAGCCAAATGTAGCAAACCGATTGTGACACAAGCGCTCGCACACGAACTTGGCTTCGAACTTTTCCGAATCCCGCCAACCGATGCGGAAGGCCAAGTTTCGGAGCAACTTCGAAAGGTCTTCAAGGAAAGCGGAGAGGTTTTTGTCGCAGGCGCCGACGCGCTCGCAGACAATCGTGTCGACGAAGAAGAGGCCATCGGCCTGCTAAAGGAAACCGATGAAGCGATTGGCGCACTTGTACGTCTGCAAAAACTCCTTGAGAGAAGGATTGAGGGAAGAAGCGAAGTAGCTGCGGCTTAGCCTTGAACCCGCAAAAACTGCGGGGCATCGATGGGCAATCCCCCTGCGCTGGAGAAGCTGATGCCGCCGATCGACGATATTCTCACCGGACTGCTCTACCTCGCGATGATCGCCGTCGTGGCCGTGCTGGCCTTCGGCATCATCAATCTCTATCGCGGTGACGAGAAGGCGCGCTCGCGCTCGAACAAGCTGATGCGCCTGCGCATCGTGCTGCAATTCTCCGCCATCCTGATCATCATCGCGATCTTCCTGGTCCGGCAGAATTTCGGCGGCTGAACCCGTCAGTCCGCCAGGCCCTGCAGCGCGTCGCGCACGGGCCCGGCCACCCGGTCGATGCGGCCGTCATTGACGCCCACCGCGCGCACCTCGCCCGCCACCGGATCGACGGCGACCACGACGAACCACATCGTGTTCGACCCGGCGTGCTGCAGCCGGCCGCCCTCGCCGACACCCCAGCCCATCGCATACTCGCCGCCGAAGGGTGGGGTGTGCAGCAGCGCCCAGCTGTCGGCAGAGAGATAGTCTTCCGGCTGCTCCAGATGCGCGGTCAGGAAGCGGGCGATATCGCTCATCGAGGCGTGCACCGTGCCGGCCGGTCCCATCACCGGCGGATTGTCGGCACGCGGCCCGGGCACCACGAGATTCAGCCCGCCGAACAGGCCGGCGCGGTGACCGCGCGGCTGGTCGACCGTGTCCGCCGAACCGGGCGCGCCGAAACCGGCGCTGGTCATCCCCAGCGGTTCGAACACCTCGGCCCGGATCAGGTCTTCCCAGCTTTCGCCCGTCACCTGTTCCAGCATCGCCCCGGCGATCACATAGCCGGCATTGGAATAGAGAAACTCCGTCTCGGCCTGCGCCGCCGGTTCGCGCGCCAGCATGTTGGCGGCGTAGTCGAGACGCTGCTCGCCCAGGGGCGCGTCATTGGTGGCGAAACCGACCAGGGCCAGCATGCCCGGATTGGCGTCCAGCCCGGCACGGTGCGAGAGGAGATGGCGGAAGGTCATGTCGCGATAGGCCGGATGGACTTCCTCGACGCGATTGCCCAGATGTTCGGCGACCGTATCGTCCCAGCTCACCACGCCGCGCTCGGCGAGGCGGGCAACCAGGGTCGCGGTCATCGCCTTGGTGTCCGATCCGATATGCCAGAGATCGTCCGGCGCGATCGCGGCCTCGCTGCCGCGGGCCCGCACGCCGGCCGTGCCGATGCGGATATCCCCGCCACGCGCCACCATGACAGACGCGCCCGGCGATCCGGTTTCCCCGATCAGCTGTTCGGCCGTCACGGCAAGTTCGGCATCCTGGGCGGCCGGGGCTGCGGCCTGCAGCATGATGACGGGCGCGGCGGCGAGGCAGAGCGGTGACAGCATGGATATCCTCCGGTTTGCCGGCCGGGCTTTCGCGCGCGGCGCCGGGGCGCTAGACAGGCGGACATGGTCCGACTGACGAAAATCTACACCCGCACCGGCGACGCCGGCACCACCCGGCTCGGCGACATGTCCGAAACAGTCAAGCACGACCCGCGGGTCGATGCCTACGGGGATGTCGACGAAACCAATTCCTCTCTCGGCCTCGCCCGCGCGGCGCTGGGCCCAGGCCATGAGCTCGATGAGGATCTGGCGCGTATCCAGAACGATCTGTTCGATCTGGGCGCCGATCTGTGCGTGCCCGAGAGCGACACACCGCCGGATTTCGAACCCCTGCGCATGACCGCCGGACAGGTGGAACGCCTCGAGGCGGCCATCGACCGGCTGAATGCGCGCCTGGAGCCGCTGAACTCCTTCATCCTACCGGCTGGGAGCGAAGCCGCCGCGCGCCTGCATTTTTCCCGCACGGTCTGCCGCCGCGCCGAACGCAGGATTTCCGCCCTGATCGCGTCGGGCGCCCGGATCAATCCGCAAGCCCTGAAATACGCCAACCGCCTGTCCGACCTGTTGTTCGTGATGGCGCGGATCGCCAATCTGGAGACCGGCGGCGATGTGCTGTGGGTGCCGGGAAAAGACCGCTAGCCACGCGATTGTTTCCGCGCAGGAAACACGAAAGTGATATCTGCCCGGTCGACATGCGCTGCAGAACGCCTATCTCTGGCTGCGACAATTCAGCTCATCCGGAGACCCGCATGACCCGCTTTCTGACTGCCACTGCCGCCCTCGCCCTGATCGGCGCCGCCGCCCAGGCCGAACCGGTTTCGTTCGAGTTCGACAAGTCCCACACGATCATCCAGGCCAGCTGGGTGCACCAGGGCTATTCCACCCAGTCGCTCCAGTTCACCGATTATGACGGCACGCTGGACCTCGACCTGGAAGACCCGTCCGCCTCGACGGTCGACATCACCTTCAACCTGGCCGACGGCATCTGGGCCGGCGCCAACCAGGAGCGTTTCCTGGGCCACCTCGCCTCGGACGACTTCTTCGGCCTGGACGCCAACCCGACGGCGCATTTCGCCGCCACCGGCTTCGAGACCGAGGATGGCGAGACCGGCACGATGACCGGTGACCTGACGATGAACGGCGTCACCGCACCGGTCACGCTCAACGTCACCCTGAACCAGGTCGGCGAGACCCAGGACGGCAATACCAAGGCCGGCTTCACCGCGACCGGCAGCCTGATGCGTTCGGAATGGGATATGGGCTTCGCCGTCCCCTACGTCTCCGACGAGATCGAACTCTTCATCTCCACCGAGCTCGTCGCTGCGGCGGAATAGTCAGAACCATCGCGTCACGGAAGGCCCGGGCGACACGCTTCACCCGGGCTTTTCTGCCCCTGCACGTCCCCACACAAGACGGGACTCGATGCTACACATGTAGCATCATTAACTTGCCGCCCGCATGACCTGCCGCCAATACTCCTCCCGGTCAAACCGGGAGAGACCGAACATGCCCGCTCACCGCCCCGTGGCTCATATCGTTCTGGCCCTGTGCCTGACCGGGTTGGCGGCCTGTCAGAACCCGGAGACCGCGACACGGGAGGCCGGTCCGCCCGACCCCCAGGCCCTGGTCGAAGCGGCCGTAGCCGACGCCCCCCTGTTCTCCGGCATTGCCGTGATTTCCCGTCAGGGCCGGATTGCCGGCATTGCCGTCCAAGGTATCGCCGATAGGGAAACGGGTCGTATGGTGACACCGGACACCCTCTTCTCCATAGCGTCGGCCGGCAAGATGCTCACCGCGCAGGCCATCGACAGACTGGTCCGGGAGGGCCGGCTCGGCTTCGACACGCCGGTCGCGGACCTGCTGCCGGAACTGGCAGACGCGATGCCCGCGCACCTCACAGTGGACCACCTCCTGCAGCACCGGTCCGGATTCCGCATTACCCGCACGCCCGACGACGCCGCGCTCGACGCCGTCACCGGCAATCACGACATGTTCGCGCTCTACATGACACTGGGTCTGTCCAGCGAGGGCCCGGCCGATTTCCGGTACGATAATGCGAACTTTGTCCTGCTGGGCGAAATCGTCGCCCGCCTGTCCGGCGAGCCCTATGAGAGCCTCGTACAACGGGCCGTACTGGCGGATCAGGGTCTCGAGACACCCGTCTTCCAGCAACCGGCCGCCGGCCGCGACCGGCTTGTGGCGCACCCCTATATGCCGGTCGATTTCCAGACCTGGTGGAACAGCGAAACGCCGGTCCGCGGCGATCGCGCGGATGACTATGTCCATCCGGCTCCCGTCCCAGCGCCAACGGCGGGCGGCGGCGCGCTGGCTTCGGGCCCGGACATGGCCCGTTTTGTCGCCTCATTCGCCGCCTCGCCCGTCGGCGAGCGGCTGTGCGGGATCGTCGCGGCGACCGAGGCACGCGGGTACGGGCGCGGCTGCGCCGTCCGTACCGGCCCGTACGGTCGACGCTACGGACATACCGGATCGACCGCCGGCGTGCAGGCGCGCGTCTTCGCCTATCCAGACCGCGGCTATGAGATCGTGGTGCTGTCGAACCATGACGGAGAAGCAGCACCCGTGTTCGACGCGCTTGAAGCGCGCCTGTTCGCCCTCGCGCCGCCCGTGGACGGCACCGGGGAATAACATACCTGTTATTCTATTTTGCCCGCGCCGCCGGACCACATCGAGGATTGAAAGACGCACGGGTCCGCTTGCGGGGTCGATATGCCGAACTGTCGACCGCGGCAAAGCAAGATACCGCAGCTGCGAATTGACGCATGCGTAAGCCAGCGGGCTGCATTGACTTACCGCACGCGCGAAGGCAGTTTCGCCGCCTGTTCTTTGTAGGTGCGCAGAATATCCCGCGCGCGGCCAACCGGAGCCCCAGCATGAAGATTCTCGTCCCCGTCAAACGGGTCGTCGATTACAACGTGAAGGTCCGCGTGAAGCCCGATCAAACGGGCGTCGACCTCGCGAATGTGAAGATGTCCATGAACCCCTTCTGCGAGATCGCCGTCGAGGAAGCGATCCGCCTGAAGGAAAAGGGCGTCGCTGAAGAAATCGTCGTCGTGTCCATCGGACCGGCGCAGGCCCAGGAAACCCTGCGGACCGCCCTCGCCATGGGCGCCGACCGCGGCATCCTGATCCAGACCGACGAGACCGTCGAACCGCTCGCCGTCGCCAAGCTGCTGAAAGCCGTGACCGACGAGGAGAAGCCGGAAGTCGTGCTGCTGGGCAAGCAGGCGATCGACGATGACGCCAACCAGACCGGCCAGATGCTGGCCGCGCTGCTGGACTGGCCGCAGGGTACGTTCGCCTCCAAGGTCGAGATTGCCGACGGCAAGGCCACCGTGACCCGCGAGGTCGATGGCGGCCTGCAGACGATCGCGCTGGAACTGCCGGCCGTGATCACCACCGATCTGCGCCTGAACGAGCCGCGCTACGCTTCGCTGCCGAACATCATGAAGGCCAAGCGCAAGCCGATCGACACCAAGGCTCCGGACGATTTCGGCGTCGATATCGCCAAGCGTCTGGAAGTCGTGAAGGTCTCCGAGCCGCCGAAGCGCGAAGCCGGTATCAAGGTGGAGAGCGTCGCCGAGCTGGTCGACAAGCTGAAGAATGAAGCGGGAGTGATCTGATCATGACGGTTCTCGTTATTGCCGAGCACGACAACAGCGCGCTCAACGACGCCACCCGCGCCGTGATCACCGCCGCCAAGAAGATCGGTGGCGATATCCACGTCCTCGTGGCCGGCAAGGATGCCGGTGCCGTGGCCGAAGCCGCCGCCAAGCTGGACGGTGTCGCCAAGGTGCTGCACGCCGAAGCCGACGTCTTCGCCTCGCCGACGGCGGAAGCCATGGACGCACTCGTCACCCCGCTGATGGACGATTACGACGCCGTGCTGTCGGCTGCGACCACGATGGGCAAGAACTTCATGCCTCGAGTCGCCGCCCGCCTCGACGTGATGCAGATCTCCGACATCACCGCGGTGGAAAGCGCCGACACTTTCGTGCGTCCGGTCTATGCCGGCAACGCGATGATGACGGTGAAGTCCAGGGACGCGAAGAAAGTCATCACGGTCCGCCCGACCACGTTCGAGAAGGCCGGTGACGGTGGCTCGGCCTCGGTCGAGGATCTCGGTGCCTCCTCCGGCCCGTTCAAGTCGGAATTCGTGTCCGAGGAGCTGTCGGAATCGGATCGTCCGGAACTGACCCAGGCCAAGATCGTCATCTCCGGCGGCCGCGGCATGCAGTCCGGCGACAATTTCCACCTGCTGGACAAGATCGCCGACAAGCTGGGCGCCGCCGTCGGTGCCTCGCGCGCCGCGGTCGATGCCGGCTTTGTGCCGAACGACTACCAGGTCGGTCAGACCGGCAAGGTCGTCGCGCCGGAACTCTACATCGCGGTCGGCATTTCCGGTGCCATCCAGCACCTGGCCGGGATGAAGGACTCCAAGGTCATCGTCGCGATCAACAAGGACGAGGAAGCGCCGATCTTCCAGGTCGCCGATTACGGCCTCGTCGCGGACCTGTTCCAGGCCCTGCCGGAACTGGACGAAGCGCTGGGCTGAGCCCCGCCGCACCGGACAAATCAGGAAACGCCCGGCCATCCAGCCGGGCGTTTTCTTTTTGGGGCTGTCCGCCAAGAATTCTTGAGTGGTCGCATTTTCGAACCGCAAAACCGGTCCCCACTTTTGCTGAAAATGCTTTAGCCAATCGCCAGCAGATGCCGGCCCAGCCGCCACCAGGTGCGAAGCTCGGACGGCTGCCGCCCGGCCTCTTCCAGCGCATCGAGCGCATCGCGGTCGAGCCAGCGCCCGTCGCGCATCACACCGCGCGGTGCGTAGAGGATGGACGGGCTGGTCAGCGGGTCACCGTCGACCAGAACCAGATCGGCAAAGCAGCCCACGGCCACACAGCCGATCTTGCCGTCCAGCCCCAGCACATCGGCCGGATGCACGGTCGCCGACCGGATTGCCTCCAGCGGTGTCAGCCCGGCCCGGACCAGAAGCTCGATCTCGCGCACCGTCGACACGCCATGCGGCGAGGCCATGATGCCGGAGTCCGAACCAACCGTCAGACGCACGCCGGCCTCGTGCATCATGCCGGTGAAGGCCTCGTAGAAGGCTTGCATCTGCGTGCGGTCCTCATGGACATAGCGCGACCAGAAATCGAACGTGTCCCGCTCGAAGCCGGCGACCACCGGGTTATAGCCTTCCATCTCCGGGCGCAGCAGATGTGCGCCACGCGTCTCGACGATCCGCGCCAGGTTCTCGTGCACGACAAGCGTCGGATCGACCGTGGCACCGGCCGCGGCGACCGCCTGTGCCAGGGTCTGTGCGCCCTCGGGATCGGTATCGTCGGACAGGCCATGCCAGACAATCGACTCGGTGTGCTCGATCGTGGCGAAATCCGCCGGCAGCGTATCGGTGAAGGGCAGCGGGTCGTCTTGGGTACCCTCGACCGGGTGACCGCTCATCGTCATCCCCAACGCTGCCGCCTCTTCGCGGATCGCGGCAAAGCTCTCGCGCGACAGGTTGGAATAGAGTTTGAGGTGGCGGAAACCGGCTGCGTATTGACGCCGGACGGCCGCGCGCGCCTCGTCGCCACCGCTCACCAGCTCGTGCAGCAGGTTGGCATTGCGGCCGCCGCGCTCATTGATGATCGCGCCTGTCGTGATGAGGCGCGGGCCATAGAGACGGCCCGCATCGATGCGGCGGGCGAGCGGCAGATGGAAGGGCATGCCGCCCATATTCCGCACGGTCGTCACGCCAACTGCCAGCCCGGCCGCCAGGTCCACCTCGTCGAAAACATGGACATGCATGTCGATCAGGCCCGGCATCAGGGTGCGGCCCTGGGCATCGATACGCGGAATGTCCGGATCGATGCCGGACATTCCGTCCGGGCCGATGCGGGCGATCTGCCCGTCCTGCACCAGAACCGACTGGCCGGCCTGCCGCGTGCCGGCGTCCGGATCGAACAGTGTGGCGTGCTCGATCAGCCAGGTGCGCGATGCGTTGCGGTCCGGCACCATCGCCCCGGGCAGCCGGGCGATGATGAGGGCCGAAACGGCGATCGTGGCGAGGATGACGGCAAGGCCGCCGGCGAGGATGCGAAGCATGGATCTCTCCCGTCTGGATTTCGGGAGAGATCAGCATGTCCGGAGACCGGCATCGTCCGGAATCCGGATTCCGGACGTGCGGAATTCGTCAGGCGCTGCGGATACCGGAAACCGGTCCGCCCTCACCCTCGCGCAGGCGCGCCGCATAGGCCGAGGGCGTCTCGCCGGTCTCGCGCTTGAAAACGGCATTGAATACGGATTTCGAGGAAAATCCGGCCGTGAAAGCCAGGTCGATCACGCGCTGGGCGGTGCCGGCGCGGGCATCCTCCTGCATCATCGCGCACACATCCTCGATCCGCAGGTTGTTGATGTAGTCGTTGAAATTGCGCCCCGTCGCCGTCTTGATCGCGCGTGACACGGCCCGCTCGCCCAGCCCTGCTGCCGCCGCGACTTCCGTCCGGGTGAGACGCGGTTCTGAATAAAGCGCCTCGCCGCGCACGGCCTCATCGATGCGCCGGAAGTCCTCGGCCTCGGCCGCCGCATCGCCCGGCGCCGGTGTGGCCGGCTCGTCACGCGGGCGATCCAGCGCACCGGGCTCCAGCCCCTCGAACAGGCGGCTGTGGCGGACGGCGATCAGGATCAGCACCACCACGAAGACCAGCGAGACACTGATCTGGAAGAGATAAGCGGTCTGGGTCTCCAGCCAGGGCCAGTAGGGATGGATCCAGTGCGCATCCATCCGCAGCACGTCAAACACGCCGTCGACGACATAGAAGCCGATCAGGGCATAAAGCCCGTTGAGCTGGATCGCCTGCGCGTCGGAGCGGGTCTCGCGGGTCGCACGGCGGAAACGGTGAATGAGCCAGATCGCGGCAGCGGAGTAGACGAACAGGCTGATCCGGGCGGCGTGCTCGACCCAGGCGATCTGCGCCGTCAGCGCCAGCGCGATGAGGAAGGGCACGGCATGCGGCCAGTCGCGCCAGGTCAGCGCCGGGCCGGCGATCATGATGCCGCGGACAGTGAGATAGACGAGCGGCGGATAGGCCAGGCGGAAGGCCGGCGTGACGAGCCAGATGTCGCGAAACCCGGCCGTCTCCTCCAGCACGTTGAAGATCATCCAGGTGCAGGACATCGCCATCAGCGCCGACACCGCCCGAAGGCGCGGCTGCGAGACGGTCAGCAGCACACCCAGACCGGCAATGGCGATCAGGGCGATGTGGACGAGATTGACCGGCTGGAGCGTCATGACAGGCAGATTAAGGACTGGGACCGGCCTGCCTACCCCTTCCAGCCGCGAAAGTCGCGGTATTCGGCCAGGGCGGACACGGCGCGGCGCAAGAGTTGCGGCGCATCGGGGGTCTCACGCTCGCAAGCGTCGTAGGCGGCGTGCACACTGTCGAAGATGTGCTGAGGGGCTTTGATGAGCGCGTCGCCGGCCTGGCCGGTGTCGATACCGGGCCCGCCGGCAACCGGCCTCTCGCCACGTTCCAGCAGGACCAGGCGGGCGGCGAGATCGCGTTCGATCACGCCGAGCTGCCGCGCCAGCCCCCGGTCCCGGCTGCGGTGCAGCCAGACCAGGGCAATAATGGCGACAAGAAGAATGAGCGGAAGAAGCAGGGCCATGCGGCCCGGACTACTCCGCCGCGCTCCCGCCTTCCAGCACAACGGTCAGCGAGCGCAGGTCGACGAATTTGAAATTCTGGCCGCCGGTCTCGTTCTCATCGTCCTGCACGACGAATATCCCGCCGGGGAAAGTCTCGCCCAGATTGGCGGTCGAGATGTCCAGACCGTCGGTATGGGTCACCCCGTCCACGGCGCCGTCGACGATCCGGAAGCGCGTGACGAAGTCGTGCGTTTCCAGATCATAGGCCGCATAGGCATTGTCGCTCTGGGAAGAGACGACCAGCCAACCGCCGGTCTCGCCGCGCGGCAGAAGGGCGGCGCCTTCGGCGTCGGCGCTGAGCTGCTGGCCATCGACGGCGGCGATCTGTACCGGTTCGGCCGGATCGGTGGGCTCGGCCCCCATCATCCAGACGCCGACATTTTCTTCATTCATGTAGACCGTGCCGGTGCGCTCGTCCGCGACACAGCCTTCCGCGATCGTACCCAGCGTGACGCGGCGGACTTCCTCGGCGGTGACGCTCTCGCCATTCCAGCCCACGCGGACCTGGACGAAAGTGCCCGGATCCTTGTCGGAGACGAAGGCATAGAGTTCGCCATCCTGGCGGCTGCGGTAGAAGCAGAAACCGTAGGGTTCGACGATATTGTCCAGCGGCACGGCGCCGGCATAGCTCACATCGCGGGTATCCGGATCGATGAAGAAGAAGGCGATGCCGATGTTGGAACGGTCGGAGGCGCCGGCAATGTCGACGACACGATCGCCGAGCGCGAAGTCGTAGCGGACATCGACATTGTTGAGACGGCCTTCGGGCAGGTAGGCATGCTCTGCGCCGGTCATGGTGTAGACGTAGACGCCATTATCCTTGTCAGTGCCGAAGATCAGGCTGTCGGCCGGATTGTCCGAGACCCAAACGGCCGGATCATCGGCCGCATCGCCCGTACCGGCGACGCTCGCCGTTTCCAGCACGGCCTCGATCTCGACAGCCGGCAATCCGCCGCCGCAGCCGCCCAGTGCCAGTGAGAATGCCGCAAGGCCGAGAATCCGCTTCATGACTGTCCCTCCAGAAGTCCGGTCCGCCGCGCCATAGCACGGGTTCAACCGAAATGGCACGCGGACAATCGTGACACTTCCTTGACGGGGTGATGCAATTTCGCACCGTCACAAAACTTCAATCCAAACGACACGGAAGTGCAGCCATAGCGTCATCAGTTTGTCGCCGCTTTTCCCCCAATAAGGCGCCGAAATCGGACTGCCAGGCCCGACTCGCCAGTCATTTCCTGAAGGGGGACATCATGACCAGGACATTCGCCATGCTCGGCACCGCCTCGGTGCTGGCACTTGCTGCTGCGACCGCCGCCCAGGCCGGCACCATTGCCGGCCGCGTGATGGACGGTTCCCGGACCGTGGGTCTGGAAGGCGCCACCATCCGCATCGTTGAAACCGGCCAGACCGTTGCCGCCGGTTCGGACGGCGCGTTCCGCATCGTCGGCCTCGCGGCCGGCACCTACACGCTGCGCATCAGCTATGTGGGCGCCGAGCCGGCCGAAACCTCGGTCACGCTCGCCAGCGTCACCGACACGGCGACCCCGGTCATCACGATCGGCGAAGACGTCGATTATGTCGAGAACATCCTGGTGATCGGCCAGCGCGGCGCGCTCAACTCCGCCCTGTCGCGCCAGCGCGCCAATGACGGCAATATCGTCGTCCTCTCCGCCGACGCGATTGGCCAGTTCCCCGACGAGAACGTCGCCGAAGCCGCGCGCCGCGCCGTCGGCGTGAACGTGCTGAACGACCAGGGCGAAGGCCGGTTCGTCTCGATCCGCGGCCTGGATCCGAACCTCGTCTCCACCTCGATCAACGGCGTGCGCCTGACCTCGCCGGAAGCCGAGGACCGCCAGGTCGGCCTCGACGTCATCGACGCCGACGTGCTCTCCAGCGTCGTGATCAACAAGTCGCTGACGCCGGACATGGACGGCGACAGCGTCGGCGGCAATGTCGAGATCGAAACCACTTCGGGCCTCGATGTCGACCATCTCTACATCCGCGGCCGTGTGGCTTCGCTCTACTCCGATATCGAACAGGATTTCGGCTGGCGCGGCTCGGTGAACTTCGCCAACAACTTCCTCGACGGACGTCTCGGCGTGGCCGGTTCGCTGTCGCACCAGGAACGCGTCTTCGGCTCGGAAAGCTATGAGGTCGACGGCGGCTGGGAAACGGACGAAAGCGTGCCTTTCCCGAACGAAGTCGAGATGCGCAACTACCAGATCACGCGCGAACGCACGACGGCGGCCCTGAACTTCGACTATCGCTGGTCGAACGAGCTGAGCTTCTACCTGCGCAACACCTGGTCCGATTTCTCCGATGCGGAGCACCGCAACCGCGTCGAGGTGAAGCTGGAAGACGCCGAGTATAATGACGCGGCCTCCTCCGGCGATCTGGCGGCTTTCGTGGCCGAAGAGATGGAAATCGACCGTGACATCAAGGACCGTCTGGAATCCCAGATGATCTTCGCCACCGACTTCGGCGGCGAATGGCTGCGCGGCAATACGACGGTCGACTGGTCGCTCTCCTACGTCCACTCCGAAGAGGAAGAGCCGAACCGTCTGGACACGGACTTCTCCTATGAATTCGAGGATGACGAGGTCTTCGGCGTCAACGTCTCCAACCCGCTCATGCCGCAGCTGGTCTATGGTGGCGGCGCGACCACGGACGCCGTCTTCGATCCGTTGATCTACGAGAATCAGGGCTTCGAGGTCACCAACGGCCTGTCCCAGGACCGCGAATACGCCGCGGCGCTGAATATCCGTCACGATTTCAACTATGGCGGCATGGCCACCTACATCCAGTACGGGGTGCGGGCCCGCCTGCGCGACAAGAAGTATGTGCTGGATTTCGACGTCTATGAGAGCGACGACAATCTGACGCTCGACCAGGTCGTGCGTTCGGTCGACTACTCGCAGGACCGTCTCGGTCCGGTGCCGGATCCGGTCGCGGTTCGCGACTATTTCAACGCCAATTTCGGCAGCCTGGAACTGGATCCGATCGCCAGCGACATCGACAGCTATGGCGCGACCTACGGTGTCGAGGAAGACATCATGGCCGCCTATCTGATGGGCTCCATCGAGAACGGCCCGCTCAGCGTGGTCGGCGGCTTCCGCATCGAGCAGACCGACGTGTCGGCCTATGGCTATGAAGCCTTCCTCGCCGAGGAAGGCTCGACGGTCGGTGGCGTGCTGCAGGATCAGGACACGGTGATCGTCACGCCGCAATACGTCTCGGACGACTATACCGACGTGCTGCCCTCCATCCTCGCCCGCTATGAAGTGGCCGAGAACTGGATTGCTCGCGCCTCCTATTATGCCTCGATTCAGCGCCCGAATCCGGGCCAGTTCGCGCCGCGCCTCCTGGTCGAGCAGAACAAGAAAGACGAGATCGAGGGTGAGCTCGGCAATCCGGACCTGCAGCGCCTGGAAGCCGACAATTTCGAGATCTCGCTGGAATGGTATCCGAACAACGACGCCGTCGTTTATCTCGGCTATTTCTACAAGGATCTGGAAAACGTCATCGGCCCGATCCAGTACTCGGACCGGGTCATCAATGGCCGCCTGTTCGACGAGGCCGACAGCTATATCAACCTGCCGGAAGCGGAAGTGTCGGGCTGGGAATTCAACTACCAGCAAGCGCTCGACTTCCTGCCGGTCGAAGGCTTCATCGCCGGTTTCAACGCCACCCTCGCCGACAGTGAGGCAACCCTGCCGGACGGCCGTGTCGTACCGCTGCCGCGCCAGTCGGACGAAGTGTGGAACGCCGTGCTCGGCTACGACCAGGGCCCCTGGGACCTGCGCGCCGTCGTCTCGCACCGTTCCGAATTCCTCGACGAAATCCGCGGCGATGCCGACGAGGACCGGATCGTGCTGGACCACACCCAGCTCGACCTGTCGGCGAAGTTCCGCTTCAACGACCATCTCCAGATCTTCGGCGATCTGAAGAATGTCACCGACGAACCCTTCCGCGCCGTCACCCGTCCGGACGGTGTCAGCCGGGTGGAACAGTTCGAAGAATATGGCTGGTCGGCCGTCTTCGGCGTGCGCTTCACATATTAAGCAGCACCGCATTCCACACAGGAAACCCCGGGCCTTTGGCCCGGGGTTTTTCTTTTATTTCATATAGTTAATTATCGATGCGGCCGACGCGAAACTGTCTTCCAGGCGTCACCGTTCCGTCGCGTTATCGGCGTAGACAGGCGCCGACCCGCTCCTCCCCGACCGGGTGACCTTCCCGCTTATCCCTCCGGGCAAGGTTTCAAACTCACAGGGCCGTCCGCGTTGTGGACGGCCCTTTTTTCTTGCCGGCCGCGCGAACGCAGCAGGGGCAACCAGGAGCACCGGCTGGCCCTTACGACACGGTAAGTTGTTCCGCAGCGGCGGCGCTGCTTGACTGACGGCATCCTGCCAACCGGCTGTTTCTCCAAAAGATGCCGATAGATAACGGACCATGCCGATGAGTATTCTGGCGCCGTGCCTGGCCGCACTTGCTGCGCTCTCCCTGCAGGGCGAGACTGTGCCCGGGCCACAATCATCACCCGACCGTATCCGGCAAAGCGTGCTCCCCGCCCACTATCTGGAAGGCCATCTCGATGCGAGGTCGATCCCGCAGGCGATGCTGGAGCAGGATATTCCCGGGCTCAGCATGGCTTTCATCGAGGATAGCGAAATCGCCTGGCAGATGACGTTCGGCTATGCCGACCTTGCCACGGCAGCCCCGGTCACGCCCGACACCGTGTTCGCAGCGGCTTCGCTGAGCAAGCCCGTCGCGGCGATGATGGCGCTGCATCTGGTCGACCGGGGCGCGCTGAGCCTGGACGCGGATGTCGACGATTATCTGCACGACTGGCAGATCCCCGCCAGCGCATTCACGGCCGAAGAACCCGTCACCCTGCGCCGCCTGATCGGCCATACGGCCGGCATCGCCAATCATCTGTGGTCGGCCTACGATCCGGGCGAACCGCTCCCCTCGATCGAGGCCATGCTGGCCGGAACCCCGCCTTCGGTGGATCCGCCGGCCGCCGTGGAAGCCGTCCCCGGCGCGCGTTACCGCTATTCCAATCCCGGCTATGCCATCATCCAGAAACTGGTGCAGGACGCGACCGGCGAAGATTTCCAGAGCGCTGCGGAGCGGATCGTCTTCACCCCGGCCGGCATGACGCGAAGCACGTTTGCACAGCCGATCCCGGCGGCGCTGAACGCAGCGGCCGCAACCGGCTATTCCAACGCGCTGCAGCCCTATCCCGACCAGCTGTTCCCCTTCCTCGCGGCCGGTGGCATGTGGTCGACACCGGCCGATCTGGCCCGTTTCATGGGCACGCTGATGGAGGATCGGGCAACGGGCGCAGGCCGCATCCTCTCCCCTGAACTGGCCGCGGACGTCTTCGCACATTCCGAAGGCCGGCTCGGCTTCACCCGGACGCCAGGGGCCGATGGCGAAGTACTGGTCGAGCACTGGGGCAGCAATGCCGGCTTCACCAGCTACATGGTGGGCCATCTGCCCGGAGATCAGGCGCTGGTCGTCATGACCAACAGCGATAACGGCTTCAACCTGATGGCCTCGATCGCGCGATCGGTGGCGCATGAATACGGCTGGCCGCTGCTGGAGCCCACGGTCTATACGGAAGCCGATCTGCCGGAAGCGGATATCCAGCGCTTTGCCGGCACCTATGGCGACAGGCTGGTCTTCTCGGTGGCAGACGGTGCCCTCACCCTCACAGCCCCCGGCGACGAGACGGCGCAGACGCTCATTCCCGTCGGCCCCGCGACACTCATCTCACCATCGCAGAACACAACCTACCAGTTCATCGAAGCAAATGACGGCGAGGTCCGATGGGTCCGCATGACGCAGGGGGGCGGGTATAATAATGACTTTCCAAGGGACTAGACGCCGCAACGGCACTCACATGCCCCGTGCAATCGCCGCCCGGATCAGGGCCTTGGCGTCCTCGCTGTCCCATTCGGCCGGGGCGGTGACCCGGCCCAGTTCGCGGCCCTGGCGGTCATAGAGGACCGAAGTCGGCAGGCCCGGCGTGCGGATCTGGGAGAAACTGGCCAGATTGCTGTCATGGATGATCGGCAGGTTTTCCAGCTCGATACGTTCGAAGAAGGCCAGCACATCGTCCATCGAACGGTCGAGGCTGACGGTGACGACCTGGAAGTCCTCGCCGCCAAGATCAGCCTGCAGCCGGTCCAGCGCCGGCATTTCCTCCACGCAGGGCCCGCACCAGGTCGCCCAGAAATTCACCAAAATCACCTGGCCGCGATAATCCGACAGGCGGACTTCGTCGCCGTTTTCGTCGACATAGACGGCATCCGGCTGGGGCGGCGCGTCGTCGATCTGGGTGAAACGGCGCATCTCGCCGCGGGCATAGCTTTCCAGCCCGCCCGCATCGCTCTGGTCCATCGCGCTGAACACCACGACAAGGAATCCCACCACGAGGATTGCGGCCATGCCAAAAATGGCTATTCCAAGTGGAGTCTTCATATCGCTTCGCTCCCAAATCCGCAGGAATCCCCGATGGTCGAGAAATCCCCGCAATCTTCCAAGTCCAGCGCCATGTGGGGCGGACGTTTCGAGGCCGGGCCGTCGGCGGTGATGGAAGCCATCAATGCCTCCGTCGATGTCGACCAGCGCATGGCCGAGCAGGATATCGACGGATCCCTCGCCCATGCCCAGATGTTGAGCGAAACAGGCGTGATTTCAAGCGAGGATGCTGCGGCAATCCGCCAGGGCCTGGAACAAATCCGTGAGGAGATCCGCGCCGGGGACTTCACCTGGTCGGCCGCGCTGGAAGACGTGCACATGAATGTCGAGGCGCGGCTGAAGGCGATTATCGGCGAACCGGCCGGCCGCCTGCACACCGCCCGCTCGCGCAATGACCAGGTCGCGACCGACTTCCGTCTCTGGCTGCGCGACGCCTGCGACCGGATCGATGCCCAGCTGGCCGAATACCAGAAGGCGCTGGTCGCCCAGGCCGAAAAGCATGTCGACCAGGTGATGCCCGGCTTCACCCATCTGCAGACGGCCCAGCCGGTCTCGCTGGCGCACCACCTCCTGTCCTATGTCGAGGTGGCCCAGCGCGATCGCGGCCGTTTTGCCGATGCCCGCAAACGCCTCAATGAAAGCCCGCTGGGCTGCGCCGCACTGGCCGGCACCGCCTTCCCGATTGATCGTGAGATGACAGCGAAAGCGCTCGGCTTCGACCGGCCCATGGCCAATTCGCTCGACGGCGTCGCGGCCCGTGACTTCGCGCTGGAAGTGCTCTCGGCCGCGGCGATCTGTGCGGTGAACCTGTCGCGCTTTGCCGAGGAGATCGTGCTGTGGTGCACGCGCCGCTTCGGCTTTGCCTCGCTGTCGGATGCCTGGTCGACCGGATCCTCGATCATGCCGCAAAAGCGCAATCCCGACGCCGCCGAACTGGTGCGCGCCAAGCCGGGCCGCATCATCGGGTCGCTGACCGGCCTTCTGACCGTGGTGAAAGGTCTGCCGCTGGCCTATTCCAAAGACCTGCAGGAGGACAAGGCGCCGGTCTTCCAGGCGATTGACGACCTGGAACTGGCCCTGCTTTCCATGGCCGGCATGGCCGCCGACCTCACCTTCCACAGCGCCGCGATGGAAGCGGCCGCCGGCGAAGCCTATTCCGACGCGACGGATCTGGCCGACTGGGTAGTGCGCGAACTGGGCAAGCCCTTCCGCGACGCCCACCACATCTCCGGCTCGATCGTGAAGCTGGCGGAGAAGCGCGATATCCCGCTGGCACAGCTCTCCCTGGAAGACATGCAGAGCGTCGAGCCGGGTATCGACGAGCGCGTGTTTTCCGTGTTGAGTGCCCGGGCATCGATGGAAAGCCGCACCAGTTTCGGCGGCACCTCGCCGGTGCGTGTGCGCGAACAGGTCGCCGCGTGGAAAGCCCGGCTGGGCTAGCCGTGCAACGCCGGTCCTGAGTTGAGGGAATGGACATGAAACGACGCCTTGCCGCCCTGGTCCTTGCGACCCTGAGCGCCCTGACCGTCGCCGCCTGCGGCCTGCGCGGCGAACTGGAACGCCCGCCACCCCTGTGGGGCGATCCGCCGCCGCAGGACGAAAGCGCCGGCGACGACAGCGAAAACTAGCGCCTGGCTCTCCAAATCGTAATGCATGTGGCTCTCGTCTATCGCGTTGGCCATGATAGGGTTTGTGGATGCGTCGCCGCTCGCTCATAGCTGCCGGGTGCGCCCTTGTGTGGGAAGCCTCGGTTCCGGTGCTCTGGCCCGTTCTGGCCTGGGCCTCTGCCTTTGCGATTCTGGCTCTTCTGGGCCTGTGGGACCGGATCGGCGATCCCTGGCGCGCGATCTATGCCATCGCCACCCTGCTGCCTGCGGCCTGGCTGACCTGGCGCGGCATTCGCACCTTCCACTGGCCCGATGCCGACGCGCTGGCCCGCCGTGTCGAGGAAGACAGCGGTATCGAGGCACGCCCGCACGAGGCGCTCACCGATAAGCCGTCCGACAGCGATCCGGTCGCCCTGCGTGTCTGGCAGGAACACCAGGCGCGCATGCGCCGCCGCCTGGCGTCGGCCCATGCCCGCCGGCCCAAGGCCGCCTGGGCGCGCACCGACCGCTGGGCCCTGCGCGGCACGCTGGGCCTGCTGCTCGTTGTGTCGTGGCTGGTCGCCGGACCGGCGGCCCGCGACCGTCTGGGCGAAGCCTTCGGCCTGACCCCCATCCTCGCGGGCGGTGAAACCCTGAGCATCGACGCCTGGATCGACCCGCCGGCCTATACCGGCCGCGCGCCGGTCTTCCTGGCAGAAACCGAGCGCAGCGCCGAAGTGCCGGAAGGCTCGACCTTTATCACCCGCGTGGCCGGCAGCCGGCGCGAACCGCGTCTCACCCTGCGCAGCGAAGCCGGCACCGAGCGCGGTGAAGTCCGCGAAATCGGCGATGGCGTCTGGGATATCCGCGCGCCGGTCACCGGCGATGCCACCGTCCGCCTGGCAGCACCCGGCACACGCGAAACCTGGACGCTCGACGCCATTCCGGACACGGCGCCGCGCGTGCGTCTGCTCGCCGTCCCCGACGCGACATCCGCCGGCGAACTCGATCTGCGCTTTTCCGTGCAGGACGATTACGGCCCCACCGGCTACGCCCTCGATATCCGCCCGGAAGAGGATGAGAGCGCGGGCTGGGAACGCCTGCCGATCGACGCCGTATCTGTTACGCCGCTCAGCGAGGGCGAGGGCCTGGGCACGCTGCTGGAAACCGCCCGCCATCCGCTGGCCGGTTCGCGCGTAACGATCCGCCTCGCCGTCACCGATGCCGCCGGCAATGAGGGCCTGTCGCCGCCCCTGGGCGTGACTCTGCCCGAACGGGTGTTTCTCGACGCGCTGGCCCGCGCCGTCGCCGAACAGCGCCGCGGCGTGATGGCGGCCGACGCGGCCTATGCCCCCCTGCCCGAACGCCCGGTGATGTATACCGAGGATATCCCGCCCGGCCCGGCCTATCTGGCTGAAGAACCCGAGCGCCGGATCGAGCGCGCGCCGGAAGGCCTGCAATATGCCGCCCGCGCGCTGGACGCCATTTCCGACGCGCCGATCTATTTCTTCGACGATCCGATCGTCTATCTGGGCATTCGCGAGACCGTGCATCGCCTGCGCCGCGCCCGGGATCAGGTCGACCTGACCGGGCTGGACGACGATCTGTGGAATATCGCCCTGCGCGCCGAGCTGGGCTCGCTGGCCGATGCGGAAGCCGCACTGCGCGCCGCCGAGCGCGCGCTGATGGAAGCCATGGCGCGCGGTGCCGACGAGACCGAGCTGGCCGCCCTGTTCGAAGCCTATGAAGAGGCGATGGACAATTACATGGCCGCCCTCGCCCGCGAGGCCGCCGAAGAGGGCAATTTTGCCGAAGGCGGCGGCGGTCCGCAGCTGGACCAGCAGATGCTGCAGGACATGCTCGACGCCCTGCGCGAGGCCGCCGAGCTGGGCGATACGGCCGAGGCACGCCAGGCATTGGCCGCCCTCAGCGAGCTTCTGCGCAACATGCAGATGCAGATGGGCCAGGGCACGGGCGGCGAAGGCGAGAGCGACGCCACCTCGGAAGCCATGCGCGAGGCGCTGGAAGAACTCGGCGAGATGATCGGCGAGCAGCGCGACCTGCAGGACCAGACTTTCGGCCTGAACCAGCAGCAACAGCAGGGCGGCGGCGCTCCGCAAAGCGGCGAGCAGTCGGGCCAGCCTTCCGGCCAGGGATCGCAATCGCTGGCCGAGAACCAGAGCGGCGGTGCGTCGAGCACGCAGCAGCTGGCGGACGCCCAGGGGCAGCTGGCCCAGCGCTTCGGCGAGTCGGCCGAGGCCGTGCCCGGTGAAGGCGAGAGCGGCGAGACGCTCGGCCAGGCCGGCCAGGCCATGCGCGAGGCCGAGGAAGCCCTGCGCCAGGGCAGTACCGAAGACGCGCTCGCCGCCCAGGAACAGGCCCTCGCCCAATTGCGCGAAGGTGCCGAGGAACTGGCTCGCGAACTCATGGAGCGCATGGAAGAGGGCCGCGGGCAGGCCATGGGCGAAGGCGAGGACAATCGCGATCCGCTGGGCCGGCCGTCCGAAGGCGCCTTTGCCGATGGATCCGGTGTCGAGGTCCCCGAAGAGATGAGCCGGGCCCGGGCCCGCGCCATCCTGGAAGAACTGCGCCGCCGGGCCGCCGAAAGCGGCCTGACCCAGGAAGAGCTGGACTATATCGAACGCCTGCTGGATCGGTTCTGAGCAACGGGCCGTTGCCTGCATCAACGCGCATCGCAGCCCGGCGGCATATGGTCAGTTGGCAGCCCGATTTGCCGACACTTCGTTCAACAGCTCCCGCAGCCCGATGGCTTCGACGCCATCGGCCAGCGGGTAGCGTTCCTGACCGCCATATACAAAGAACGCCCTCGCAGGCTGCAGATCCTCGCATGCAGAGTGGAAGCCCCGGGTGAGTTTCGGCGCACTGGTTCGCTTGACTTCGATTGCCCAGATTTCGCCGCCCCGCTCGACGAGAAGATCGATCTCCGCACCGCCCGCCGCCCGGTAGAAGCCGAGTTGATGAGCCTCTAGCTGACCGGCCGCGGCGATATTCTCGACAACAAAGCCCTCCCAGCTCCCGCCCAGCACCGGATGCCCCAGCAAGGCGTCGAAACTGTCGATGCCCAGCAATGTGTGGCAGAGCCCGCTGTCGCGGACATAGACTTTCGGCGACTTGACCAGCCGCTTCTTGGTATTTCTGTGCCAGGGCATGAGCTTGCGGACCAGCAGCAGATCGATCATCAGATTGCGGTAGTTCGCAACAGTCTTGCTGTCGACGCCCAGCGAACGGCCGAATTCGGACGCATTGAACAGGCCGCCCTGGTGATGCGCCAGCATCGTCCAGAAGCGGCGCAGCGTTTCCGCCGGAATACGCGTCCCGAGCTGCGGGATATCCCTCTCCAGATAGGTCCGGATGAAATCGCGGCGCCAATTGACGCTGGCCCGCGCTCTGGCCGCCAGCAGGCTGCGCGGGAAGCCGCCCCGTTCCCAGAGGGTCGAAACCGGGATGTCCTCACCAAGTTCTCTGGCCGTGACCGGCGCCAGCTCGCGGTACGCTACCCGGCCGGCAAGTGACTCCGAGGACTGGTTCATGAGCTCCATGGAAGCGGAGCCGAGCAACAGGTAACGCCCATCACCGCGGCCGAGCCGGCGGGCCTCGTCGATAAGGCCGCGCAGCGTTCCGAAGAGTTCCGGAATACGATGAACCTCGTCGAGAATAACCAGCTTGTCGAGATGATCGCGTAGATAGAGTTCCGGATCCTGAAGCTTGGCGATATCCGACGGCCGTTCGAGATCGAGATAGATCGATGGCCGGGCCGTTGCGATCTCGTGCGCCAGCGTGGTCTTGCCCACCTGACGCGGCCCGAGCAGGACCACCGCGGGGTTTTCATCCAGCGCCTCGACGATTTCCGAAGTCAGATCACGTGATATCATCCTTGCAATTTCGTATATTAATTCCGAATTTGCAAGGATATGATGTCCAGTAACATCGCCGGACGCGGCCGGTGAAATCAGTGATGGCCGTTGTCAGCCGTTTCCTGGTGCTCGGCGACGACCGGCTCGTGTGCGGCAGCCGGAGCCGGAGCATGGTCAGGCGTGTCGTGAGACGGCGCTTCATGGGATGGCTCTGTGTTGGACGGGGCTGCATGCGCGTCCCCATCCTCGCCAGCTTCGTCATGCGCCGCATTGCCGGTCGCCGCATGGGCCATCAGCAACACTTCGACCTCGACGGCCGAAGGCGGCGGGTCGGACACCACGGTGCGGAATTCCTGGCTCTTGCCCGCACGGATCTGGCCCGCAGGTACCGAGACCGTCCATTCCAGAACCGACTCGCCATCGGCATCGCGCAGCACGGCCCGCAAGCCCGGCATGGCGCGCGCGCGGCGGTCGAAATTGCGCACATCGCCCTCGATCACGAGAAGCGGAACGCCGTGATCCACATCGCGGCGGATATCCAGCTCACCGACCGAGAAACCGTAGGGGTTCACCTCGGCGCCGACCGCGGCATAGGCCGAGGAGGCGCGCGGCCAAAGCGTCACGACATCGACCCGGAATATCCAGGCGGTCGTCAGCACGACAGCGCAGGCAACCGCCAGTGCCCCCCAGGCCCCGCCCGCAGCAGCGACCGAAAGGGTGTGACGTTTCTTTTCCTGGCGTTCGCGGAAAGCCTTGTGCGGCTGCTTCTCGACGACCGGTTCGGCCGGGGATTGCGGTGAGACCATGTCTTGCGCCGCGGCCGCTTCCGTTGGAATCTGGGCGTCGGCGGTCCATACATGTCCGCAGGATGCACAGCGCACACGGCGGCCGGCGCTGCCGATTGCGTCGGCATTCGCGCGATACCGCGTAGAACAGGACGGACAGCTCAGTACAATGCTCATCGTGCGTCGTTTTCGTCCAACCAGGTTCACCCGTGTCAGTGGAGGCACTCCATCAACCCGAGTATGACCGCTTCCCCGCACAGCGACCCCGAACCGGTTGTCCGCTTCGACAATGTCGGCATGCGGTACGGACGCGGCCCGGAGATTCTGCGCGATTTGTCGTTTGATTTACCACGGGGTTCTTTCCAATTTCTCACCGGACCGTCCGGTGCGGGCAAGACGTCGCTGCTGAAGCTCATCTATCTGGCCGCCAAACCCTCGCGCGGGCTGGTCTCCTTCTTCGGCCGCGACACCGCGACACTGCCGCGCCGCGACCTGCCGGACCTGCGCCGCCGGATCGGTGTGGTGTTCCAGGAGTTCCGTCTTCTCAATCACTTGAGCGTGTTCGACAATGTCGCCCTGCCGCTGCGCGTGGCCGGAAAGAAGCGCTCCGAATACGCCGAGGACGTCGCCGAACTCCTCGCCTGGGTGGGCCTGGGCGATCGCATGTCAGCCCTGCCGCCGACCCTGTCCGGCGGTGAACAGCAGCGTGTCGCGATCGCCCGCGCCGTCGTCGGCCAGCCGGAAATCCTCATCGCCGACGAGCCCACAGGCAATGTCGACCCCGAGATGGGCATGCGCCTGCTGCGCCTCTTCGCCGAGCTGAACAAGCTGGGCACGACGATTGTCATCGCCACGCACGACCTGCAGCTGGTGCGGATGGTGGACGCGCCTGTGATGACGCTGTCGAACGGCCATCTGCATATCCGCCCCTCACGCGGACGCCGTCAGCGCGAGGCCGATCAGCGTGAAGCCGAAGGCCGCGAGGCGCTGGACGCGATGTCGCCTCCCGATCCGGAGGCCGGCGATGAGTGAGCCCACCGTTCCCAAACCGCCCGCCGGTGGCAATGGCCGGCTTCTGCCGCCCGATGCGGGCCGCGACCGTCCGCTGTTTCTCGTCGCCGCCATCCTGGTCTTTCTGGCCTGTATCGCGGCCCTCGGCGCGCGTGGCGCCTGGCTGCAGGCGCAGACCTGGACCAGCGATCTGGAGTCCAGCCTGACCATCCAGATCCGCCCCGTCGACGAGCGCGACACCACGGCCGATGCCGAAGCGGCTGCGGAGATCGCCCGCTCCATGGACGGCGTCCGGGACGCGACCGCCCGCACACGCGAACACGCACTGGCCCTGCTCCGCCCCTGGCTGGGCGAAGGCAATCTGCCGGACGATCTGCCGCTGCCGCTGATGGTCGAGGTCGAGCTGGAAAGCGAGACTGTCCGCGCCGCAAGCTTCCAGCCCGAGGCCTTGCAGGCCCGGCTGGACGAGGCCGGGCTGGCCGCGACCGTCGATGATCATTCGCGCTGGGCAGCCGCCGTGCGCCGCGCCGCCACGACGGCGCAGACACTGGGCCTAGCGCTTCTGGCGCTGGTTGCCGGCGCCGCCGCGGCCGTGGTCGCCTTTGCCGCACGGGCCAGCCTCGCCGCCCGCGTCGACGTGATCGACGCGTTGCATCTGTGCGGCGCCGAGGACCGGTTTATCGCCGGCCTGTTCCAGCGGCGCTTCTTCATGCTGGGCCTGAAATCCGGTGCAGCCGGCGCGATCTTTGCCGGTCTGGTCTCCATTCTGGTCAGCATCGGCGGATCGCCCGCCGATATGGCTTTCTTCCTGCCGCAATGGGCAGCCGACCCGTTCGAGCTGGTCCTGCTGGCCCTGGCTCCCTTGCTGGCCGGTCTGACCGCCGCGGTTTCGGCGCGACTTGCTGTCGCGTCGGACTTGCGGGGACGCTGGTAGCGCGCCACAAAACGGCCGGGTTCGCGAGGACATGCTGATGCAGGTTTCACGGGCGGCACACGCCGCACAGCGATACGGGATCGGACGGACACGATGAGCCGGGGCTGGATGGCATTGCGCACACTCGCCTTCCTGCTGGTGGCCGGACTGGCCATCGGCTTTCTTGTGTTCGCCGGCCGGATCGCCACCTACGCCACCCCCGATACCGGACGCCAGGCCGATGCCATCGTCGTGCTGACCGGCGATGCGGGCCGCACCACGGCGGGTATCGATCTGCTGCGTGAGGGCCGCGCGCCCCGGCTGCTGATTTCCGGTGTCGATGCCTCGGCCACGCCGGCCGACATCCAGCGCCATTCCGGCCTGTCCGACGACGAGCTGGACTGCTGCGTCATTCTCGGCCGAGACGCCACGGACACGATCGGCAATGCCCGCGAAGCCGGCGCGCTGGTGCGCGAAAACGGCTATCGGAGCTTGATCATCGTCACGTCTGACTATCATCTGCCGCGCAGCCTCCTGGAGATGCGCGCCCTGATGCCCGGTGTCGAACTGATCGCCTATCCCGTCCGCACAACGCCGCCTTGGCAGGATTTCGGGGCATCGCGCCTGTGGCTGCAGGAGTATGCCAAATTCACCGCCGTGTGGCTGCGCCAGACCGTTACACCGCGTCCCGAAAGCGTCTGATGACCCTGATCCGCTCGCTCGTCTTCTACATCTACATGTATTCGCTCATGGTCTTCATGGGCCTGGTCGGACTGCCCCTGCTGCTGGGGCCACGCACCTGGTCGCGCAGCTGGCTTCGGGTCTATCTCAAAATGCTCTGGTTCGGCCTGCGCTGGATCTACGGCATCACCTTCGAGGTGCGCGGCCGCGAACACCTGCCCGCAGGCGGTGCACTGGTTGCCTCCAAGCATATGAGCATGTGGGAGACGCTGGCTTTCTGGGAAATCCTGCCCGATCCGGCGATCATCCTGAAACACACCCTCACCTACATGCCCTTCTTCGGCTGGTTTGCCGTGAAGCTGGGCAATATCTCGGTGAACCGGAAGAAGGGCGCCAGCGCGCTGAAGGGCATGATGCGCGATGCCGCCCGCCGGGCCGGCGAGGACCGGCAGATCCTGATCTTCCCGGAGGGCACCCGCGTGGACCCCGGCGAGCATCCCGACTTCAAGCCGGGAGCGGCCGGCCTCTATCTGAACATGGGCGTGCCTTGCGTGCCGGTGGCGCTGAATTCCGGGGTTTTCCTGAAATCCTATTGCGGCCTGAAACGGCCGGGGCGGATCGTGGTCGAGTTTCTCGAACCCATCCCGCCAGGGCTGGGCAAGCCCGAATTCCTGCGCGAGCTTCACACGCGCATCAACACCGCATCGGACGCCCTGCAGGCGGTCGATGACGCCGGAATGCCGTTGGGGAGGACAGGCCGGTGACCATGAGAACCAAACTGCTCTGGCCGATCGCGGCCATCATCGGGCTGTTCGTGCTGTATTCGGCCTACTGGATTGTCGCCAGCGGACAGATCCGCAAGGGCGTCAACGCGTGGATCGCCGACAAGGAAAATGCCGGCTACACAATCGAGCATGCCGGCCTGCATATCGGCGGCTATCCCTACCGTTTCCAGATCCGGCTCGTGGAGCCGCATTTCCGCGCACCGCAGAGCGATGGCGGCTGGGATGCCCGGCTGCAGGAACTCAGCGCGAACGCAATGCCGCACGACCTGTCGCACTGGATCGTCGCTTTCGGCGGCCCCTTGCTGCTGGAGGACTATGCCAGCGAAGACAGTACGATCGAGGTGACGGGATCGGATGCCCGGATCAGCCTGGTCTACAATGCGGCCGGTGACACTGAACGCGTCGGCGCGGAATTCCGCGATCTTGTCGTGACCACACACGCCGGCACGCCGCCGGATATCCGCTCAATCGACGAACTCCTGATGTCCGGCGTCGTGGACGAGGAAGACGGCTTGCGCATGCGCCTTGCGGTCTCCGGTGTCCGGGCCGCGCCCGGCGTGCTGGAGCCCGATGTCGAGCGCGCCTTCGGTGACACCGCCCGCACGGCCCGGGTCGATCTTGAGGTGACGCACTGGTCGGCCCTGGCTGACGGCGCCAACGCCATCGCCTGGCGCGATGCCGGCGGCGCGCTGCAGATTGCCGATGCCGAGCTGGAATGGGGCCCGGCACACATCACCGGCAATGGCGACTTCACCATCGACAGCCTGGCACGCCCGGACGGGCGCCTGTCGCTGCGCATTACCGACCCGGACACACTCGCAGACGCCCTGATCGAGGCGGGCGTAGTCCCGCGCGAGAACGAGCAGGCGCTCAGGCTGGCAGCCATGATGGCCCCGCGCAGTGCCGAAGGCGTTGCCCTGCCCTTCCGCATCCATGACGGCGGCATCTATCTGGGTCCGGTGCGCCTCGGAGCGATTGACGAGTGATCGCCCGACAGCCGGCGCCTAGCCACGCATGAACTCGGCGAGACCGTCCACCAGGCGGCGGTTTTCCGCGGCCTTGCCGACCGTGGCACGCAGCGCATTGGGCAAGCCATAGGGCTCGACCGGACGGATGATCAGGCCTTTGGACGTCAGGAAGGCGTCGGCGTCCTTCGCCGTGCGGCCCGGTGTCTCCGGGAAGTGGATCAGCACGAAATTGCACACGCTCGGCGTGACTTCCAGGCCCAGACCGCCGATCTGCTGACGCAGCCAGGCGACCCATTCCTCATTGTGGTCGGCCGAGCGCTTCATGAAATCGCGATCGGCGATGGCCGCCGTGCCCGCTTCGATGGCCGGCAGGTTGACGTTGAACGGGCCGCGCACCCGGTGCAGCACGTCGATGATGGACTTGTTGCCATAGGCCCAGCCCAGACGCGCACCGGCCAGACCGTGAATCTTGGAGAAGGTGCGGGTGACGACGACATCGTCGCGCTCGCGCGCGAGTTCGAGACCGGCGGAATAATCGGCATTGCGCACGAATTCGGCATAGGCCGCATCGACCACCAGCAGCGTGGAGGCCGGCAGCGCATCGCGCAGGCGGCGCACTTCGGCGTCGGAGATATAGGTGCCGGTCGGATTGTTCGGATTGGCCAGGAAGACGATTTTCGCGTCGTCGCCCGCCGCCTCGATCAGCGCATCGACATCGGTGGTGTAATTGCGCTCGGGTGCGGAGACGAGCTCGGCACCAGACTGCATCGCCACGAGACGATAGACGAGGAAGCCGTATTGCGACTGCACCACTTTGTCGCCCGGATTGAGATAGGCCCGGCCCAGGAGCTGCAGGAGTTCATCGGAACCGCAGCCGCAGACGATATTCTCCGCTTCCAGCCCTTCCTCGCGCGCGATCGCTTCGCGCAGCTTGGTCGCGCCGCCATCGGGATAGAGATGCAGACGCTTGGCCGAGGCCTCGAACGCTGCTGCCGCCTTGGGCGAACAGCCCAGCGCGTTCTCGTTCGAGGACAGCTTCACCGGATCGGCGACACCCGGCGCTTCAGCGGCACCCGGCTTGTAGGGACGAATGTCGAGAATGCCCGCGCGCGGCTCAATACCCATGAAGCGACCTCTGGTCCTGGAGCGTCCGGTCAGCCCCTTGCCGTCCGGACAGGTGACGGGGAGATAGCGCGGGCTGCGCCTGCCCTTCAAGTGCGCGTTTGCGGACGGGCGCAGTGCGGCGCTGCGGCCTCACTGCGCCGGTATGCTTCACGGCCTCTGCCAGAATGACCCCGCCCAGGCCCGGCCAGGCATATTCCCCGACCTCTTCCCAGACCGACGCGATACGCCGGTGGGTCGCCCAGCCCCAGGGCGGCGCATAGAGCGCCCGCGACCAGGCGGTCGCTTCCAGCAGCGAATCTTCGAGCAGGCCGGACAGCTGGCCGCGCGTGAAGGGCCGGCCATGACCGAAGGGGGTCTTGTCGGACAGCGCCCACATGCCGCTGCGCGACGCCGTCACCAGCATCAGCCGCCCCTCCGGCGCCATCACCCGCCAGATCTCCCGCAGCAGGGCGGGCAGGCTGTCCGCCTCTTCCAGCGCATGGACCAGCAAGACCCGGTCGAACAGGGCTTCAGGGAAAGGCAGGTGAACCTCGTCGCCCAGCGCTGTCGGCGTGCCTTCGCGGGCCGGCACGATCACCCCCTGACCGGCGGGCATGAAGGAGATGCAGCGCCGCGACTGGCGGCGATAGGGATCCAGATAGGGATTGGCAAACCCCAGGCCCAGCACGTCGAGATCGCGCGTCTCGGGCCACAGCGCCCGGATACGCCGCCCGATCATGCGGCGGGCGGTCAGACCCTGGCGGGTCTTGTAGAAGCGATCGAGTTCGGTGGCATCGCGGCGCACTGGCCAGACTCCCCGTTCATGTCCTACACAGTCGGCATTCAAGGTCACACTAACCCAAGCCGCGGCAACGACAATGAGCGACCTCCTTATCCGGCAATTCCCCTGCCTATCGGACAATTACGGCTTTCTCGTGCACGATCCGGAGAGCGGCGAGACCGCCACGATCGACACGCCGGACGCCGACCGCGTCCTGGCCGAGGCCGACGCAGCAGGCTGGCGCATTACCCAGATCTGGAACACGCACCACCATCCCGATCATGCCGGCGGCAATGCCGCCGTGCGCGCCGCCACCGGCGCCCGCATCATCGCGCCCAGCTATGACGCCCACCGCATCCCGGACATCGACGTGCCCGTCAGCGATGGCGACACCGTCGCGCTGGGCCGGCACGAGGCCCGCGTGCTGTTCACGCCGGGCCATACGCTGGGCCATGTCTGCTACCACTTCGCCAACGACCGGATCGCCTTTGTCGGCGACACGCTGTTCGCACTGGGGTGCGGCCGCCTGTTCGAGGGCTCGCCGGAGCAGATGTGGGCCAGTCTGAGCCGGCTGGCGGCCTGGCCCGAGGAGACGCGCATCTACTGTGCGCACGAATACACCCAGGCCAATGCCGCCTTCGCGCTCTCGGTCGATCCGGACAATCGCGACCTGCAGGCCTATGCTGCCGCTGTCGAGGCCGAACGCGCCCGCGGCGAAGCGACCGTGCCGACCACGATCGGCGCCGAACTGGCCGCCAATCCTTTCCTGCGTCCCGCCGATCCGGCCATCCGCAAACGCCTCGGCCTGGAAGCCGCCGACGACACCGCCGTCTTCGCGGAAATCCGCCGGCGCAAGGATAGTTTCTAAGCCATCCGGTGCGGTCGTCAGTTTGTCGTGTTGACACACCCCGCCCTCGGGGGTGACAAAACCTGTCCGGCAAACAGCCTCCGCAATCGGCTCGCCGCCGGGCAATGCGGGATGTGCTGCCATGGAACCATCATCGAGCGACCGCCGGTCCGGTCATCCGCCGGCGCCGGGCTTTGCCGCCCTGTTCACACCCAAGATCGTCACCGTGCTGCGCGAGGGCTACGGGCTGGCGCACCTGCGCGCCGACATGGTCGCCGGGCTCACCGTCGCCATCGTTGCTTTGCCCCTGTCCATGGCGATCGCCATCGCGTCGGGTGTGTCGCCGGCGCAAGGCCTCTATGCCGCGATCATCGGCGGCTTCCTGGTCTCGCTGCTGGGCGGCAGCCGCTTCCAGATCGGCGGGCCTGCGGGCGCCTTCATCGTGCTTGTCGCGGCAACGCTGGAACAGCACGGGCCGGACGGGCTGATCCTCGCCACGCTGATGTCCGGCGCGATCCTGATCGCGACCGGCTATCTGCGGCTTGGCACCTATATCAAATTCATCCCCTATCCGGTGACGATCGGCTTTACGGCGGGCATTGCCGTCATCATCTTCACCAGCCAGCTGCGCCCGATCCTGGGGCTTGAGCTGGACGGGCCGGAACCCAGCGCCTTTGCGCCGAAGCTGGAAGCCCTCGCGGCCGCCCTGCCGACGCTGAACCTGCAGGCCGCCGGCCTTGCCGTTGGGACCATCGCCATTATCGCCGGCCTCAAGGCCTGGCGGCCCGGCTGGCCGGGCATGCTGGTCGCGATCGTCACAGCTTCGGCCTCCGCAGCCTTGCTGGACCTGCCTGTCGAGACCATTGGCAGCGCCTTCGGCGGTATCCCGCACGGACTGCCCGCGCCCTCCCTGCCCGCCTTCTCGCTGGACAAGGCAATCGCCGTGCTGCCCAGCGCCTTTGCCTTCGCCCTGCTCGGCTCGATCGAATCGCTGCTCTCCGCCGTCGTTGCAGACGGCATGACCGGCCGCCGCCACCGCTCCAACTGCGAACTTGTCGCCCAGGGCATCGCGAATATCGGGTCCGGCCTGTTCGGCGGGCTGTGCGTGACCGGCGCCATTGCGCGCACAGCAACGAATATCCGCGCCGGCGCCCGCAGCCCGGTGGCCGGCATGCTGCACGCCGCCTTCCTGCTCGCCTTCATGCTGATCGCCGCACCGCTCGCCCGCTACATCCCGCTCTCCGCCCTCGGCGGCATCCTGGCCGTCGTGGCCTGGAACATGGCCGAGCGGCACCAGTTCTTCGGCCTCTTGCGGGCCTCCCGGGGCGATGCGCTGGTTCTCCTGTCGACCTTTCTGCTGACCGTTTTCTACGATCTGACTGCGGGTATCGTCGTCGGGTTCTCGCTGGGTGCGATCCTGTTCATCAACCGCATGTCGGAGCTGGCGGGCATCGACCGCGACGACGACCTGGTCCAGCGCGATGTCGCCGACAGTGTCGAGCGCGGCGGTTATGATGCGCGTCTCGCGACCGATCCGGACATCGTCATCTACCGCATCCGCGGCGTGTTCTTTTTCGGGGCGGCATCCACGGTCGACAGCGTGCTGGGATCCATCGCCGACCGGCACCGCGCCTTCATTCTCGACTTCACCCACGTCCCGGCCATCGACTCGACCGCAGCCCACACGATTGCCGCCTTTGCCCGCAAGGCGGCGGAACGGCACGCCATCGACATCTGGCTGACCGGCACGAAGGCGACGGTGCGCGAGGCACTGGAACGCCAGGGTGTCACGCCACCCCTTGCCGCCTATGCCGCATCAATCGAGGATGCCGTCTCGTCCGTTCGCCAGAACAACGCCGCCACCGGAACACCGTCATGACCCTCACACCGGAAATCCGCACCCTCATCGATACGCTGGGCATGCAGCCGCACCCTGAGGGCGGCTGGTTTGTCGAGACCTTCCGGGATGCCGACGGACCGGACGGCCGGTCGCGCTCGACGGCGATCTATTTCCTGCTGACCGCGGGGCCCGGCTCGCACTGGCACCGGGTCGATGCGGTGGAGACCTGGCACTGGTATGCCGGCGCGCCGCTTGTGCTGTCGGTCAGTGAAGATGCACAGACAGCGCGCGCAATCGAGCTGGGCCCGGATGTCGCAGAAGGCCAGCGGCCGCAGGGTGTGGTGCCGGAGGGGGCCTGGCAGGCCGCCCGCACGACCGGCGCCTGGACCCTGGTCGGCTGCACGGTGGCACCGGGTTTCGAATTTTCAGGATTTGAACTGGCACCCGAAGGCTGGGCGCCGGGGCAAGATCAGCTCTAGCTCGACATCCGCGCCAGGACCTGGGCGATCATCGCCGAGGACGGCCGTCCGGCATGGCCCGCATCCGGCGCAATCACGATCACCAGCCGGCTCTCTTCGACAAAGGCCGCCGGCCGCTCGCCCAGAACCAGGCTGATCTCCGTCAGATCGCGCAGACGCCGGCGGTCGCCGGGCACCTGCTCGACGGCGCGGTCAATGAGATCGAGCGTGTCGAACTGGATGCCGAGGCCGGCCCGCGGGGCCGGGGCGTACTGCACCGAGATATTGCGGTCGAGCTGGCGGGCCAGATCGCTGGCCAGACGTTCGGCGCGGCTGCGGACTTCACCCGGGGATCGCGGGATCGGCGACAGGCCGGCCGCCGGGCTGGCGAACTCGACGATCACGCCGTCAGGCGCGTCGGCGGGGAAATAGGTCGCACCGCCCAGTGCATTGAGCCGCATCAGCTCGCGGCCGGTGTCGGTGATATAGGCGGTTCCGCCCCCCGGCGCACGGTCGGGATAGAGCACGATCACCTCGCTGTCGGGGGCATCGCGTTCGCGCAGCAGGGCGGCCTCGCCGGACCGGTCGAACAGGAAGAAGGCGCCGGTATCGGCCCGCTGGTACCAGCCGGTACTCTCCTGCGCCCGCTCATTGCGCAGCAGGCGGTCGCGCAACGGGTTCTGCATTCCCGAAGCGGCGCCGGCAGCGAGTGCGGCGATCAGTATGGCGGTTGTCCAGCGTATCATCCCGGTCAGCATCATCAGTGGCAAGACGGCAAATTTGCGGCAGGCACTGCAGCCCGCTGCCGAGCCGCATCAGGCCATGTACTGGCCGCCATTGATGGTGAGGGTTGAGCCGGTCATGAAACCCGCCTCCTCGCTGCACAGATAGACGACGAGCGCGCCGATCTCGCCGGCCTCGCCCAGCCGGCCGGCCGGGATGCCGGCGATGATGCTCTCGAGCACTTTTTCCGGCACGGCGGCGACCATGTCGGTATTGATATAGCCCGGCGCGACGCAGTTCACCGTGATCCCCTTGCGGGCGGTTTCCTGGGCCAGCGCCTTGGTGAAGCCGATCACGCCGGCCTTCGCGGCGGAATAGTTCACCTGGCCCATCTGGCCTTTCTGGCCGTTGATCGAGGAGATGTTGACGATCCGGCCCCAGCCGCGTTCGCGCATGCCGTCGATCACCGGGCGCGTGACATTGAACATCGAGTCCAGATTGACCCGCATCACCTCGCGCCACTGTTCCGCACTCATCTTGTGGAACATCGTGTCGCGTGTGATGCCTGCATTGTTGATCACGATATCGACGGGTGCGCCGGCAGCCTGTTCGGCTTCTGCCAGTCCTGCAGCGCTGGCATCGGCATCGCCGACATCGAACTTCACCACCTTGATGCCGGTTTCCTCGGCGAAGGCCCGGGCGGCCGCTTCATTGCCGGCATAATTGGCGACGACCGTGTGGCCGGCCGATTTGAGCGCGAGACTGATGGCGGCGCCGATGCCCCGAGTGCCGCCGGTCACGATTGCGGTGCGTGTCATTCCATCCCCCGAAATTCGACATGGCTCATCGGCCATTTGCGTTCGCGCTTGCAGCAGACCACATTAAGCGCGTACACCCTTAGATGAAATAGCTACGCGCTCGTGTCGAGCGAATTGCGGCTCGACCGATAAAAAAAGGGCGCACCACAGGGGAGTAAGCGGTGACCAAATCGAATGGAAAGTCGCCCGAGATTATCATCAAGAAGTATGCGAACCGGCGCCTCTACGACACCTCGACCAGCCAGTACGTCACACTCGATTATCTGCGCGACCTGGTGAAGAAGGGGACGGAGTTTCAAGTGGTCGATGCCAAGAGCGGCGACGACCTGACGCGCGGCGTGCTGGCACAGATCATCTTTGAAGAGGAGTCGCGCGGCGCCAACCTTCTGCCCGTCGATTTCCTGCGCCAGCTGATTGGCTTTTATGGCGACAGCCTGCAGAGCGTCGTGCCCGGCTATCTGCAGATGTCGATGAATTCCTTCGCCCAGCAGCAGGAGGAGTTCCGCGAGCGCATGACCGAGGCGATGACCTCGCCGCAGGCCTCCATGGCCATGCTCGAGGAACAGACCCGCCGCAACATGGAGATGTTCGGCCAGGCCATGCGCATGTTCTCGCCCTTCAACCAGCCGGGGGAAACCCCGGAGGAGGCCGGCAAGGCCGCGCCGGAGAAGGAGAGCGAGGATCTGTCCGCCATGCGCGAGGAACTCGATGCGATGCGTGCCAAGCTCGACCAGATCCTCGACAAGAAGAAATAGAGCGGCCCCGCGCCGTTAAGATTTTCGTACCGAATTGACGCACCCGGCAGTCCCGCGACTGCCGGGTGTATTCATTTACAACCTCTAAACCCTGTTTTCGCACCCGGATCGTGGTTAACCTCTCATTAAGAGTTGGCATCGGCCTTGCGAAGCAGAGGGCATGACCACGATCCGCAGTGCATATTCTGTCCCGACCCCGACCCGCCGGCGCGTAGAGCCGGCTGGTCGTGCACGCGGCTCCAGCGACCATCCGCCCCGGCAGGACCGTGCCCTTGTCACCGTCCCGACCCGGCAGAAGACCGACGGCGATGCCGAACGGTCCTTTGTCCGCGCGCGTCCTGCCACGGCGGAGGTCATGGTCCAGATCATCGGTGGCGATATCCCGCGCCGGGGTATCAAGGCCGACCCCAGCGAGGTCGAGCGTTTCCGCCGCACCTACGCCCAGGCCGCACAGCCAAGCGCGCCGGCCCCGAAATGGGAGCGGCGCGCATGAGCTTGCCTCTGGGCACCGCCCGGCGTGTCGGTTTCTGGCTGGATGTCAGCCTGGGCGCCGGACTGGTGTTTTTCCTGGTCTAGACGCAAACCTCCCGCCCCGCTTGCGCGGGGCGAGAGGTTTTGTGCCTATTCCCCGCCGACCGCGAGGTCGCGGCGGGCGGCGACGATCGTCACCACGAAACCGGCCACCGTATCCATCAGCGCCATCATCGTGATGAGGAAGAAGACCGAGGTGCCGAAGCGGCCGACCAGCAGGAAGAGCGCCATGGCGATCACGAAGACGGCCATGGACAGGCCGTGATTGATGATCGTCGCGGTCCCCGTGCCGGCCGACTTCACCAGCTCGATGAACATCATGATCAGCGCGAAGATGATCAGCAGGTCGCCAACCTTCATGCCCCAGGGGCCTGAAACCAGCGGCACCTGGAAGACGGTATTGTCCATCAGCGCGGCTGCAGCTGACGGTTCCCCGCCCGTGAAAATCACCAGCACCGCATAGACGATGACCGGAATTCCCAGCAGTGGAATGACATTGAACATTGAACTTCCCCCCTTGGATCCGCCGGCGCGCCGAGCCTGGTTCGCCGCCGTCATACCTAGCAATACGCCGTTATCCCCGCCTCCGGCCATGTCGCGTCCTTTCGTCCCCTGACCGGCGGCCGCGGGCGGGCGCCGGTATCAATACTCGTCGGTTCCGCGCGGGCTGCGCGCCCGCGAATTTAACCACATCATACCAAGGATGTCTGTCAAAGAGGCGAAAAGACGGCCGAAATTCGTATATTTTGACGAACCGATCGTGCGGTGGCGGTGCGAAACCGGGCGGAATTCGCACAGATAACCCTCGCGATTCATCAGTGCCGGGATGAAGCGGTGCTGGTGATCGAAGAAGGGCAATTCCAGATAGGCCTGGCGCCGGAAGGCCTTCAGCCCGCATCCGGTATCGTTGCAATCATCGTTCAGCAGCCCCTTGCGAATGCCATTGCCGGCCCGCGAGGCGAATTTTTTCCAGGCACTGTCCTGGCGGTTCGCCGTACGGTCGCCACCGACAAGGGCAAGCCCGTCCGGCGCATCGGGCCGCGTCAGGGCGTCGATCACCGTGGGCAGATCCTGCGGCGGGTTCTGACCGTCCCCGTCCAGGGTTGCGACGACCGCACCGCGCGCATGCATCACACCGGTCCGGATCGAGCGCGACTGACCGGCATTGTGGCGGTGCGACACCACCCGCAGCATGGGCAGTTCGGCCTTTGCAGCGACGAGTTCCTCACGGGTCGTATCGGAGGAATGGTCGTCGACGAAGATGATCTCGAAATTCCGGCCCTCGAGCGCTTCAGCGATCTCGCGGGCGAGCGGCACGACATTGCCGGCCTCGTTATAGGCCGGAACGACGACGGAGATTTCCGGCGGGGCGGAGGAGGTCTGGCTCATGGGATGACGGCTTGAGCTTGCGAAACAGGGTCTGCCCGTTACATACCGGGTTTGGTTCGCGACGCGAGGGTTTTCTCATGTCCGGCGTGAACCGGAGAGGTGGATGACCGAACTTTCCAGGGGCCTGCGCGCCTGTTTCATCATTGCTGCGATTGCGGCCGCGGCGGCCCTGGCCGGGATATTCACCCTGCCACCGCTCGACCGCGACGAGAGCCGTTTTGCCCAGGCGACCGCCCAGATGCTGGAAAGCGGCGACTTCGTCGAAATCAATTTCCAGGACGAGGAACGCAACAAGAAGCCGGTCGGCATCCACTGGCTGCAGGCGGCCAGCGTTGCCGTGCTGTCGAGCGCCGAGGCGCGCGAGATCTGGGCCTATCGCATTCCCTCGATGCTCGGTGCCATCCTGGCGGCCCTCGCCTGTTTCTGGGGCGGCGAGCGCCTGGTCGGCCGCGAAGCGGCCTTTGCCGGTGCGGCGCTTTTTGCAGCGACCGTGATGCTGGGCATCGAGGGGGGTATCGCCAAGACCGACGCCATGCTGGCCGGCGCCACGACACTTGCCCTGGCAGCCCTGGCCAATCTGCGCGCCGGCGGCGGCCGCAAGACCGCCCTGCTCTTCTGGTTCGCGCTCGGCCTCGGTGTGCTGATCAAGGGCCCGGTGACACCGATGGTGGCCGGCCTGACGATCCTGACGCTGGTGATCTGGGAGCGCGAGTGGCGCTGGCTGAAACCGCTCCTCTTCTGGGCCGGGCCGGTGCTGGCGGTCGTGATGGTGCTGCCCTGGATCGTCTCCATCCAGATCGCCACCGAAGGCAATTTTCTGCGCGAAGCACTGGGCGGCGATATGGGACCCAAGATCATCTCGGCCCAGGAACGCCATGGCGGCTGGCCGGGCTATTATCTCCTGCTGCTGCCACTGACCTTCTTCCCGGCGATCCTCTTCCTCATTCCCGGCCTGACGCGCCTGATACCGGCTGTGCGCGGACGGATCGATGACAAGGCCACCCGCACGGCCCGCTTCCTCATCGCCTGGGCGCTGCCGACCTGGATCGTCTTCGAACTCATGCCGACCAAACTGCCGCACTATGTGCTGCCGACCTATCCGGCCCTGGCCCTGATCGCAGGCTGGGGGTTTGTGGAGCTGACAAAGACGGCAAGCTGGGCCCGCTGGACCGGCTGGGCGCTGTTCGGGCTGGCTGCGCTGGTCTTTGCGGTTTTGATTCCCTTGATCTTCGTGACCTTTGGCGATGGCGCCAGCCAGGACGCCATAGCCCTTGTGCAGACCAGCTTTGACGGCACCGCCGAACCCGGGCTTTCGCCGGCGATGACGGCACTCGTGCTCGCCACGGCCGCGATCTTTGCCGGCCTGGCAGCTGCGACCCTGATCGCCCACCGGCTGCGCACCGGCTCAGCCGCGCTCGTCCTGGCCGTGCTGTCGGGACTGGGCTGGCACGTGATGACACGCGGCGCGGCCCTGCCCGGCGCCGAGGCCGTGCGCCTGGCCGAGCGGGTACGTGCCGTGCGTGAGATGTCGGAGGAGATCGCGCGCATCGCGCCGCACGATATCGTGACGGCGTCGTCCTACACCGAACCCAGTCTCGTCTTCTCGCTGGGCACGGACACATTCCTCGGATCGGCAGAGGATGTGCTGGCCTTTGCAGAAGCGCGCGAAGCCCCCACATTACTGGTGCTGGACCTGTCGCGCGACGAGGATCTGCGCGCCGCTTTCGCCGGTGAGAGCCGGCCCGGCAGTGCCTGGCCGGAGCACGACCTGTTTGACCGCCTCAACACGCTTGGCGACTGTCATCGGGCTTGGCTTCCCGGTACGAATTATTCCAGAGGCAGTGACACGACGCTGGTCGCGATCTTCACGCGGTGCCAGCCGGACACGGCCCAGATCCCGGAGCTTGATGATCAATGACCCGCAAGATCGAAATCGTTGAAGTCGGCCCGCGTGACGGGCTGCAGAACGACCCGGCGATGATGTCGACAGATACCAAGATCGAATTCGTCGAACGCCTGATCGCGGCGGGCGTCCGCCGCATGGAGGCGGCCAGCTTTGTCCATCCCAAACTCGTGCCGGCCATGGCCGACAGCGATGATGTGATGCAGCGTGTGCCGCGCCAGGACGGGGTGAAATATATCGGCCTTGCGCTCAACGAACGCGGCATGCGGCGCGCGCTGGAGGCCGGCTGCGACGAGGTGAACTATGTCATGGTCGCCTCGCCGGGGTTCGGCCTGAAAAACCAGAATGCGACGCCGGAGCAGACCGCCGACCTGTTCGACCGCATCGCCATCCTCGCCCATGACGAAGGCGTGCCCGTCTCGGTGACCGTCTCCGTGGCCTTCGGCGACCCGTTCGACGGCGAGGTCGATCCTGCGGTCGTCGCGCAGCTGGCCAGCCGGGCCCGTGCCGCCGGCGCGGTCGAGTTCGCCATGGGCGACACGATCGGCGTCGCCGATCCGTGGAAGGTCCGCAGGACGCTGGATCTGGTGCGCGCCGAGAGCGGCGACATGCGCCTGCGCATGCATTTCCACAACACGCGCAATACGGCGATGGCCAATATCTATGCCGCTGTCGAGGCCGGCGTCGACGTGATCGACGCCTCGGTCGGCGGAATTGGCGGCTGCCCCTTTGCTCCGGCTGCGACCGGCAATGTGGCGACGGAGGATGTGGTCTACATGCTCGAGCGCGGCGGTTTCGACACCGGGCTCGACCTTGGCAAACTCATCGAAACGGCAAAATGGCTGGAGACGGACGGGCTGAAACACCCGGTGGATTCCGCGCTGTCACGGGCCGGCGGATTTCCGGCGCCTGCCCGGCAGACGGCCTAGCGGCTACCGCTGGCACGCCGGATGCGGCGCAAGCGGCGTGCCGCGCGCCGGCGATTCAGGAGGTTCTGCGTCTTCGCCTTCAGGCGCAGCAGGGTTACCCGGCCCCAGATCGCCACAAAAATCGGCCCGATCATCGCCATCGTGGCGAGCCGCTGCAGCGGTCCGGGATAGTGCTTCCAGAAATACTTGATGAAACCCAGCGCCTTGTGGGTCTCCACGAAGAAGGGCGAGGTGCGGCTGGTTCCGCCATAGTGCAGGATTTCCGCCCGCGGCTCGAAATACACCCGTCCACCCATGGCGCGCACCTGGCGGCAAAGGTCGATATCCTCGACATGCAGGAAATAGCGTTCGTCAAACCCGCCGCGATCGAGGAAGGCCTGGCAAGGCACCATCATGGCAGCACCCGACACGACCGGAACGTCCATCAGACCGTCGGCCAGCGGCTGGTTCTCGAAATGCAGATTGCGGGCCCCCCGGACAAACCGTTCCAGCCCGAGGAAGCTGACCATCGCCGAGACCGGCGTCAGTTCGCCGCGGCGGCCGCCGCGCTGTTCGGTACCGTTCTCGTTGGTGATGCGCGCACCCAGCACCCACATGCCGGATCCCAGCCCGGCCGCCGAGGCCTTCATCCGCCGCATGGATCCGGGACGCAGAACGGCGTCGGGATTGAGAAACACCACCCACTCGCCGGAGGCGCGCTGGGCGCCGATATTGCAGCCCTTGGCGAAGCCGAGATTGGCGCCGGTTTCCACGAGGACGAGCTTGTCGCTGCCGGCCGCCATTTCGCGCAGACGGCGGATCAGGTCCGGCGGATTGCCGTGATTGACGAGCACGAATTCATCGACACCAGGGGCCGCCAGGATCGCGGCAACCGCCTCGAGCAGGCGCGGGCCGGTCTGCCAGGAGACCGTAACGACGCTCAGACGCGCGGTACCCGCCCCCGGGGCTGCTTCGCTCCGAGGAAGAAGACCGACGTCGCCGCCAACGCTACTGTCCCTTGGTGCCATTCCTGCCAGACCCCGTAGGAGAACACGATAAGGGATACATAAACCACAAGTATCCAGACCACTCCAACGGCCTGGAGCCGCGAAAGTTGCCGGGCACCTGCAATTCTTCCCCCCATGGCAACCAGACAGGACGCCAGGAGCACAGCTCCGACAGCGCCTGTTTCAAGCCAGATGTGCAAAGTCGCATTGTGCGGATGCAACGGCAAGCGTTCGATTGTGTAACCGGCCAGTTCCATCTCGGCGTTGAGCGGCCGCGAGGCATCCAGCCCGTAGCCCGTCCACGGCTTTTCCCGGATCAGTTCGCCCGCGTAGGACCAGATCTCCAGCCGCCAGACCCAGGACAGCGGCATGGCGTCGCGCAGGCCCTGCGGTATGTGCGCGATCACATCGGGAAGCGCGAGCGGCATCACGATCAGCATGCCCGCCACCGTCCCGAACACGATGGCCAGCAGCGTACGCGGCCAGAACACGGTCAGAACGGCCGCGATCCCGGCCAGCACGAAGGCGACCGTGTTGACCTCGGTATCGAAGGCGAAAGCCGCGACCGCCGCCAGGCCGACGAACAGCGCCCCGATCAGCGGACCGCCCTCGCGCCAGGCGATCAGCGCCGCAGGCACCGACAGCAGGAGCAGCGGTACGGCCGCATGCCCCAGATTGCGGTTCACATGGATCATCTGGTCCCGTTCGGGCAGGCTGCCCATACCCTCCACGGCAACCTTGAAGCCGCGAGTTGCGCTGCCGTCCAGCATGGCTTCGGCAAAGAGATAGAGCCCCAGCCCGGCGACGAGGAACATGATCGCCGCCTCGACACGCCGCTGCCAGGCGCCGCCCAGCTTGCCGATGCGCACGGCAAACAGCGCATAGAGCGGAATGCCCAGACAGGTCCGCCAGATCTGGCCGGGATCGTCGTGCGGCGACCACAGGAAACTCAGCGCGATCCAGACCAGGAAGAGGCCGCCGGCAATCAGCGAGATCGGCACCCGGCCGGGCCGCCAGAAGGACGGCTCGACCGGAAAGGCCACCAGCGCCATGATCGCCACGGCCGGCGCGATCATCAGCGATCCGGCGATACCGAAGAGGAAGGAGAGTGCGAACGCGGCGATGCCGGCTATGCCTGCCCTGGTATCATCGCGCACGTCCGCGTCCCCCTGTAAGCTGCTAGTTCCGCTTCAAGTCCGGCGGGGTTGCGTCAGCCGCCAGGCGGGCGATCGCCGCCTCGAGCGGCAGGACTTCCTGCTTGTTGCCCTCCTCGCCCAGGAAGCGCAGGGCCAGCGTGCCCTCCTCGGCCTCCTTGCGGCCGACAACGGCAATCACCGGCACCTTGCCGACCGAGTGTTCGCGGACCTTGTAGTTGATCTTCTCGTTGCGCAAATCAGTCTCGACATTCAACCCGGCCTTCACCATCGCGGCTTTCACCGTTTCGGCATAGCTGTCGGCATCGGACGTAATCGTTGCGATGACGATCTGTCGCGGTGCCAGCCAGAAGGGCAGCTTGCCGGCATAGTTCTCGATCAGCACGCCCAGGAAGCGTTCCAGCGAACCCAGAATGGCCCGGTGCAGCATGACGGGGCGATGCTTCTCGCTGTCATCGCCGACAAAGGTCGCATCCAGGCGCTCCGGCAGGTTGAAGTCGCACTGGATCGTGCCCGTCTGCCAGTCGCGGCCGATCGCATCCTTGACCACAAAGTCCAGCTTGGGGCCGTAGAAGGCACCGTCGCCGGGATTGTGCTCATATTCCAGACCCGAGGCTTCGGCGGCTTCCTTGAGGGCCGCTTCGGCCTTGTCCCAGACCTCGTCGGACCCGACCCGCGTTTCCGGACGGTCGGAGAATTTGATCCGCGGCTCCTCGAAACCGAAATCCTCGTAAACGGATTTCAGGAGTTCGCAGAAGGCCTTCACCTCCTCGGTGATCTGCTCGACCGTGCAGAAGATGTGCGCATCGTCCTGCACGAAGCCGCGCACCCGCATCAGCCCGTGCAGCGAGCCGGACGGTTCATAGCGGTGGCAGGAACCGAACTCGGCCATGCGCAGCGGCAGGTCGCGATAGGATTTCTGGCCCTGGTTGAACACCTGGACATGGCACGGGCAGTTCATCGGCTTGACCGCCAGGACCTTCTCTTCCTGGTCGATCGAGGAGATGAACATGTTCTCCCGGTACTTGTCCCAGTGGCCGGAGGCTTCCCAGAATTTCCGGTCCATCAGCTGCGGCGTCCTGATCTCGACATAGCCCGCCGCTTCCAGCCGCCGGCGCATATAGTCCTGCACCGCGCGGTAGAGGCGCCAGCCATTGGGGTGCCAGAACACCTGGCCCTGGGCCTCTTCCTGGAAGTGGAAGAGTTCCATCTGCTTGCCAAGCCGGCGGTGATCGCGCTTCTCGGCCTCTTCCAGACGGTGCAGGTGCGCCTTGAGCTGCTTCTCGTCAGCCCAGGCCGTGCCGTAGATCCGCTGCAGCATGGCGTTGCGGTGATCGCCGCGCCAATAGGCACCGGCCACCTTCATCAGCTTGAACGCCTTGCCGATCTTGCCCGTGGAGGGCAAATGCGGGCCGCGGCACAGGTCGAACCAGTCGCCCTGGCGGTAGATGGTGATCGTCTCGCTCTCGGGCAGGTCGCGGATCAGCTCGGCCTTGTAGGCCTCGCCCATCTTCTCGAATTCGGCGATCGCGTCATTACGGTCCCAGACCTCGCGCACGAAGGGCAGATCGGCATCGACGATCTCGCCCATGCGTTTCTCGATCGCCTCGAAATCTTCCGGGCTGAACGGTTCGTCGCGGGCAAAGTCGTAGTAGAACCCGTCCTCGATGGCCGGGCCGATCGTCACTTGCGTGCCGGGGAAAAGATCCTGCACCGCCTGGGCGAGCACGTGGGCGGCGTCGTGGCGGATCACCTCCAGCGCCTTGTCGTCCTTGCGCGTCACGATGGCGACCCGGGCATCGCCGTCAAGCGGACGGGTCAGGTCCCATTCCTGGCCGTCCACCTCGGCGATGATGGCCGCCTTGGCCAGCGATTTGGAAATGCCCTCGGCCAGGTCGAGGGGCGTGGCGCCGTCGGGAAGCTCGCGTTTCGATCCGTCGGGAAGCGTCACATTGATCATCGGTCACATGTCCTTGTTGTCGGCGCGGCCCGCCGGCGAAAGCTCGTCGTGCGCTGGTCCCGGCGACCGGGTCCGGAAGGCCCAGACCCGCCACCAGGGAACATGCGTACGCGCCTCCGGAACCGGGTCGAAACCGAACGTGCCGCCCGGGCGGCATCGTCCCAGCCGCCCCAGCGCCAGCCAGAAACCGCGCCAGGGGCCCTGCGCCGTTACCGATCCGATCGCATAGTGCGAACAGCTCGGCTCGTGGCGGCAGCGCACCCCCAGCGCATAGAAGACCGGCGACAGGGTCCATTGATAGACGCGCAAGGCGCCGATCATCACGGCCCCGACGAGCGGGCGGTCTGGCGTTTCTTTCCGTTCCGTCGAACGCATATGGATGCAAGCCTTTTAACGCCGCTGGACGCGCTGTCCACCATGGACATCAAGCGCGCACCGCGGGCCGCAGTAAAGCCTGTGGGTGAAGTGTGGAAGCCTTTTCGGACTGCCCGGGCTCGTCCCGCCGGCAAAGCGGGGCCGGACAGCCCTATCCAGTGAGCGAGGTCGGAGTCTGCGCGGTCGCCGCCTGGCGGGCCGCCTCGGTCACGGCCTCGAAGGCCAGCATCACCGACTGGTGACGGGCAGGATAGGCGCGCGCGCCTTCCAGAACAGCGAGTTCGCCAAAGCGGTCACGCGGCGCCGGCTTGCCCTGTTTCAGCATGGCCAGCAGGCTGTCGCGGGCGACTTCCAGCTCTTTCAGCGAAGCGCCGACGACCTGGCGCGCCAGCACCGAGGCCGAAGCCTGGCCCAGCGCACAGGCCTTCACCCGCAGGGCGAGATCGGCCACGCGGTCGCCGCGCATGACAATATCGATCTCGACTTCCGAACCGCACAAGCGCGAAACCTTGCGCACCGATGCCTGCGGACGTTCGAGACGCCCGATGCGCGGAATATCCGCTGCCAGCCGCAGGACGGCATTGGAGTAGAGTTCGTCAGCCATTACGCCCTCTATCTAGTGCGTTTCGGCGCGCTTTGCCATGGGGTAAGGCGCCCTCCCCTGAACACCACCCCGCCTTCTCCCGGCCACCCGCATGCGCGGGCGCAGTGCCGGATCTACGGGAGCCTCATCGCTTGAGGTGATCTTCGGTCGGTCCCGGAACTGCAGCCTGCCTGCGCAGGCTGAAGCCTGCGCCCGCGAAAGCGGGTGGCCGGGAAAAATGGGAGAGGTTGAAATGCGCACTGCCGCTTTCCCCGGACCTGTTCCGGGGCCTGCCGGCGTTTCAGGTGCAGGCTCAACCAGGCCCCGGCACAAGGGCCGGGGGAAGTGAGGTTTGGGTGGGGAGAAGAAGCCCGCAGCCTCAGTCCCAGTCTTCCTCGTCTTCGTCGAGATAGGTGGGATCGTTGCGGCCGAGGACTTCGGGGATGTCTCCGAAGTCCTCGTCACCGTCGGGTTCGGGCTGCCAGACCTCGTCGGTCTCGACCGACCAGAAGCCTTCGGCCTGGGCCGCGCCTTCGGCGAGACGCGCGGCCTGCTCCTCGGTTTCCGCCACCACGCCATAGGCGACAAAGCACGGGCCGACCGCGTCCTCGGCCTGCAGCATCACGTTGAAGCCCTTGAGGGCCATGGCGTTATCCCATCTTCCGCCAGGTCGAGCCTTCCGGCCCGTCATCGACCTGGATCTGGCGTGCATTGAGCTCGTCGCGCACCTCGTCGGCGAGCGCCCAGTCCTTGGCCTCGCGCGCCTCCTGGCGCTTGAGGATGAGGGCGTCAATCGCGGCGCGTTCCTCCACATCGATATCGGTCAGACCGAACCAGGCATCCGGATCGGCCTGGCCCAGCCCCATCAGGGCACCGGCCGCCAGAAGACGTCCCTTGGCCTCGGCCTTCTCCTGCGGCGTCTCCGCCTTGTTGGCCTCGCCGGCCAGCGCGAAAAGCTCCGACATCGCCTTGGGCGTATTGATGTCGTCCAGCAGGGCGTCGAGGAAGGCCTCGGGCACATCGCTGGGCACGGCTTCCAGATGACCCAGGCGGCGCAGCACGCCATAGATCCGGTCGAGCGAACGGCGGGTCTTGGCCAGGAGATCCGAATTCCAGGTCAGCGGGGCACGATAATGCGCCGTCAGCAGCGCGCAGCGCAGCACTTCGCCCGGCCAGGATTTCAGGAGATCGTGGATCAGCGCGACATTGCCCAGCGACTTGGACATCTTGTCCGAGCCCATGTTGAGAAAGCCGTTGTGCAGCCAGTAATTGGCCATCGACTTGCCGCCATGGGCGCAGGTCGACTGGGCGATCTCGTTCTCATGGTGCGGGAAGACCAGGTCGATGCCACCGCCATGAATGTCGATCGTTTCGCCCAGATGCGTCTCGCACATGGCCGAGCATTCCAGGTGCCAGCCCGGACGGCCGCGGCCCCAGGGGCTGTCCCAGCCCGGCTCGTCATCCGCAGACGGCTTCCACAGTACGAAGTCGCACGGATCCTTCTTGTAGGGCGCCACCTCGACCCGGGCACCCGCGATCATGTCGTCGAGCGAGCGCTTGGACAGCGCGCCATAGGCCTCGTAGGACTTCACCGAGAAGAGGACATGGCCTTCGGCCGCATAGGCATGACCGCCATCGACCAGGCGCTGCATCATGGCGATCATCGGCTGGATGTGATCGGTCGCCTTGGGCTCCAGCGTCGGCGGCACGATGCCCAGTGCATCGAGATCCTCGCGATAGATGCGGGCGAATTTCGTCGCGACGGCCTCGATCCCCTCGCCACTCTCGCGGGCGGCAGCCATGATCTTGTCGTCGATATCGGTGATGTTGGCCGCCAGCACGACGCTCTTGGCACCGTAGAGATGTCCGAGTACCCGGCGCAGCACATCGAACACGACCGGTGGGCGCGCATTGCCGATATGGGCGTAGCTGTAGACCGTCGGACCACAGACATACATGGTCACCCGGTCCTGATCGATCGGTTCGAATGCGCGCTTTCGCCGCGCCATCGTATCGTAAAGGGTGAGCGATTTCATGTTCTTGTCTGTTCCGTTTGTGTCAAGGGCGTGAAAAATTCACATCTTCCCTGCGGTCATATCATTGGATTTCACACAGGGAAGGCCTAAATACCGTCAAGCGCCGAGGCGCGAACACAGAGGATTTCAGGCTCCGGGTGAAAAAAATCCGGCTCTGCATCCTCGATCCGGAAACCGGCACTACGGCCCTGTCGTATACGCGCAGGACCGACCCGACAACGAAAGGATCCATGGGGATGGACGCCGTGACACCTGAAGCTGCGCGCCTGGCTGGCGTGACAAACTCCAAACCGACCCGCGAGGAGGCCGAGGAGGCCGTCCGCACGCTGATCGCCTGGGCGGGCGACGACCCGGCCCGCGAAGGCCTGATCGATACACCCAAGCGCGTGGTGAAAGCCTGGTCGGAATGGTTCTCCGGCTATGAAGCCGATCCGATGGCCGCCCTCGGCAAGACATTCGAGGACGTGCAGGGCTATGACGATATGGTCATGCTGACCAATATCGATGTCGAGAGCCATTGCGAACACCACCTCGCACCGATCCTGGGCGTGGCCCATGTCGCCTACCTGCCGCGCAAGGCCGTGGTCGGCATTTCCAAGATTGCCCGCGTGGTGGAGATCTTCTCCAAGCGCATGCAGACACAGGAAACCATGACGGCCCAGATCGCCGACGCCCTCACCGAAGCGATGCAGCCGCTGGGCGTGGCCGTCCTGATCGACGCCAAGCACCAGTGCATGACGACGCGCGGCGTGCATCACCCGAATGTGTCGACCATCACCACCACCTTCACCGGCGAGTTCAAGACCGACCCGGCCCTGAAGGACCGCTTCATCCGCATGGTCGAACGCGCCTGACGCGAAACACCGGTTTGATGAGAAAAGCCCCGTCCGGCCGGACGGGGCTTTTCTTTTTTCGGACGGCGCCGGAGCGCCTAGGCGGCGTCCGGCACCTCCAGCGACGACATGTCGATCACGAAGCGGTAGCGCACATCGGCTTTTTCCATGCGCTCGAAAGCCGTGTTGATCTCGTCCATCCGGATCATCTCGCATTCCGGCAGGATGTTCATCCGGCCACAGAAATCGAGGACCTCCTGGGTCTCGGCGATGCCCCCGATGAGGGAACCTGCGACCCGGCGGCGCCCCATGATCAGCGGCACGGACACCAGTTCCTCGAGCGGGCCGACCTGTCCGACCAGGCACAGCGTGCCATCGACGTCGAGCAGGGGCATGTAGGGGTTGAGGTCGTGCTTGACCGGCACGGTGTCCACGATCAGGTCGAAACTGTTGCGCGCCGCCTTCATCGCCGCCCTGTCCGACGAGATCAGGAAGGCATCGGCACCGAGTTCGCGCGCATCGGCCTCCTTGGACGGGCTGCGGCTGATCACGGTGACATGGGCACCGAGGCCGACAGCCAGCTTGATCGCCATATGCCCCAGACCGCCCATGCCGATCACGCCGACCCGGCTGCCCTCGCCGACATTCCACGTGCGCAGCGGTGAGTAAGTGGTGATGCCGGCACACAGGAGCGGCGCCACCCGTGACACATCGAGCGTCTCCGGCACACGCAGGACAAAGGCCTCACGCACGATGACATGTTTGGAATAGCCGCCCAGCGTGTTGTCGCCGGTGATCCGGTCAGGGCTGTTATAGGTCGCGGTGAACCCGTTGCGGCAGTATTGCTCTTCGTCGTCGTGGCAGCGATCGCAATCCTGGCAGCTGTCGACCATGCAGCCCACGGCGACGGTATCGCCGACGGCGAACTTGCTGACATCCGGACCGACCGCCGTCACACGGCCGACAATCTCGTGACCGGGGATGTTGGGGTAGACCGTACCGGCCCAGTCGCCACGCGCTGTGTGCAGGTCCGAATGGCAGACACCGCAATAGAGGATATCGATCGCCACATCGTCGGCACGCAGGCCGCGGCGCTCGAATGTGTATGGCACCAAGGGTGTGTCAGCGCTGTGGGCGGCATAGCCAATCGTTTTCATGTCAGCTCTCTCGAATTGCTGGGCATCGGGACCGGCAGGGCCCGCTTCACGCGCCACACCAGGAATCCCGGCAATATAGGAGAGAAGCCCGGCAGGTTTAACCCGCACGCCCATCGACAGACCGGCCTTGAAATCACCCGAGGTATGTCCGGTTCACCTGAGGATGGCGATCGTTCCGGTCGTGGAAACATGGCGGCCACGAAGCCGCAATCACCCGGACGTCCGGGCGTCATTCTGCAGGATCAGCTCCAGCCACCCTGCTCCGTTGATGATCATCAAAACACAACCACAGTATTTGTTTCAACCGTCTCAGACGTTATGTCGAAACCACGAGCTGTATACATGTGGTGAAATTGTAATGGAACATTGTTAGACCGGTATCGTTCCCACGCTATTGGGCCCTTGAACCCAGATACTGTTCAGCAACCGGGAAGACACTCTCATGATACACAAGATTTTCACCGCCGCCCTGTCCGCAACCGCGCTGGCAGGCGCCGCCGCCCCCGTATTCGCCCAGGACCCGGCCCAGGCCGGCGCCGAGGCCGGAGCGGCCGAGACCTTCACCCTCACCGATGCGCAGGTCACCGCTTTCGTGGAAGCCGCCAACGGCATCAATGCCCTTGTCCAGGACGTCCAGCCGCGCATGCAGGCGGCTGAAGATCAGGAAACCCAGGCGCAGATCCAGCAGGAAGCACAGGCCGAGATGGAAACTATTGTCCAGGACGCCGGCCTGACCGTCGTCGAGTACAACTCCATCGCCAATGCCGCCCGCACCGACCAGAGCGTTGCGGCCCGCATCCAGGCAGAAGCCCAGGCGCAGGCCGGCAACTAGGCCGCAGACACGCCTGACAGCGGGAATGAACGGGCGGCCCTTCGGCCGCCCGTTTTCGTGTCCGGATCAGGCCGCCGGCTGCAGCAGGCCTTCGGCCTCCAGTGCCGCCAGAACGGCCGGCCGCTGGCGCACACGGTCCATGTAGGCAATCAGCTTCGACCGGCTGCCCAGGCCGATACCCGTGGGACCGGTCCAGTTGGTGAGGGTGAAGAGATAGGCGTCGGCGATGGTGAAGGTGTCGCCGGTCAGATAGCTGCGCCCGTCGCCCAGCACGCTTTCGATATGGTCGAGGCGATTGGTAACACGGTCTATGGCGTACGCCTTGGCCTCCTCGCTGCTGTTGGGTTGAAACATCGGCGCGAAGGCCTTGTGGAGTTCGGACGACAGGAAGGTCAGCCACTCATTCACCCGTGCCCGCTCCAGCGTACCGGCGGCCGGTGCCAATCCGGCCTGGGGGTTTGAGTCCGCGATGTGCTGAACGATGGCCGCGCCTTCAGTGACGACCTCGCCCGGCGAGACCTCAAGAGCCGGCACATAGCCCTTCGGATTGATCGAGCGGAAGGCTTCGCCGGTCGACACGATCCGGCCCTCGGCCAGGTCGACACGCTCCAGCTCGACCGGCAGGCCGGCTTCGCGCAGGACAATATGGGGCGAAAGCGAACAGGCGCCCGGAGCAAAATAGAGTTTCATCGGAAGGTATCCTTTCTGGGGTTGGCAAGATGTTGAGGGAGAGATCAGGCGACAGCCCGGACCTCGGCTGGACGGCTCAGATCCGCCATCAGATCGGCCGCCTTGCGGTGACGGAGCAGGGGCGCACCCTGCCCGGCATAGAGCGAGGCAAAATCCTCGTCGCCAGCGGCAATCGCCGCGCACTTGAGATGACCCAGGAACCAGGCCTGCACCGGAAAGGGCGGCAGGCGGTCAGCGCGTGCTTCCATTTCGACGATGACGCGATTGGGAATGCCGCGGGCCAGACGGCCGGTATAGGCGCGGGTCAGGACGGTGTGCCGGGCCCGCGGCGAGAACAGCACATCGCGGTGGGCGTCATTGGTGCCGGACTCGGCGCAGGCCAGGAAGGCCGTGCCCAGTTGCGCTGCACCGGCCCCCAGCGCGAGAGCGGCATCGATACCCGCCCGGTCGGCAATCCCGCCGGCCGCAATCACCGGCACGCGAAGATGCGCTGCGATCTGGCGGGTCAGTGGAAGAGTGCCGACCAGATTGGCTTCGGGCGGCTCGAGAAAGGCCGGCCGGTGGCCGCCGGCCTCGAAGCCCGTCGCGAGCACGATATCGACACCGGCATCCGCGAGCGCCTCGGCCTCGGCCAGCGTCGTCGCCGCGCCCAGCGTCAGGATGTCCCGGCCGCGGCAGGCTTCCAGGACGGCCCGGTCGGGCACGCCGAAGACGAAGGAGAAGACCCGCGGCTTGATGGCCAGGATGGCCTCGACCTGGTCTTCGAAGCGGGGATGGTAGCGCACCGGCGGCTCGGGGCGATCGAGCCCGTATTCGCGGAAATAGGGTTCGAAGACTGGCCAGACAGCGTCGAAGGCCGCCTGTGGAAACGGATCGCAGCCCGGATCGTGATCGCTGACCCAGAGATTGAGCGCGAAAGGCCCGTCCGTTGCGGCCCGCAGATCGCGCGCTAGGGTCTCGATCCCGTCCGGTTCGAGAATATGGGCACCGAATGAGCCAAGCCCGCCGGCATTCGACACAGTTGCCGTCAGCTCGACGGTCGACAGCCCGCCGCCGAACGGTCCCTGCACAACCGGATGCTGGATCCCGATCCGTGATTGAACCTCGCTTCGCTCCGTCATCGCTTGCCTCCTGTCCGCTGCGGTGGGGAGACAGATGGGAGCGCAATTACAGAATGTAACCTTGTGAGTAGGCGTAAGCGGCGTTTTGTACTATCCCGGCGGTAAGCAGCTTTCCGGAGCCCCAGCATGCTGAAACGCCGCCGCAACACGTCCCGGCCGCTCGATGACGGCACCCACTGCCCCGTGAACGAGTGCATGCAGCTGCTCGGCGGGGCCTGGACGCCCTATGTGATCTGGCACCTCGCCGGCGGTCCGCGCCGCTTCTCCGAACTGGAGGCCGACATCCCGCCAATCTCGGCCAAGGTGCTGTCAGCACGCCTCAAGGAGCTCGGCAGGAAGGGCGTGGTCATGCGCACCGTGCAGCCGACCTCACCGCCCAGCGTCGAGTACGCGCTGACCGAGCTCGGCCGCGAACTCCTGCCCGTGATCGAGGCCATCGTCGACGTGGGCACCCGGCTCAAACGGTCCGCCAACGCCTGCTCCACGAGTTAGTGCTCCCGCGGCCGCATTTTCGAACCGCGAAACCGGTGCCCACTTTCGCTGAAAATGCTCTAGCCCAGCCGCTCGACACGCGGAACGCTGCCATTGGACGGACGGCCGATACGCCACTGACTGTCCAGTCCGGCCCGGTAGTCGCGCTGCAGGATGGTCGACACGGTGACATAGTCGGCCTGTGCCTCACCGGGCGTCAGGGTCAGGCGGATATAGCCATGATCGACCATGTTGCAGTGGGTGACGTCCGGATTGGCGTCGATCATCATCTGTCCGTAGTCCACACCCGGTGCGGCAAAGCCCGAGAAGGGCGACGGCGAGGTTACCGAAGACCCGACAAATTCTGTCCCGATCCGGTTACCCTGCGCATCTGTCAGCTCGTTGGCCCAGAAGGAATGCACGTCGCCGGTCAGCGTGATGACGTCGGCATCAACCTCGCGAAGAGCTGCAAACAGACGCTCGCGCTCGGCCGGATAGCCGTCCCACATGTCCAGATTGAACGGGATTTCAAACCGGGTACGCATGATGAAATTGCGGGCAAACTCGCTGTCGCGCGTCGCCCACCAGCGCAGCCAGCCCGGCATTTCCTCGGCGAAATTCGGGAAGTTCACCCGGCTCATGATCACCTGGTTGGCCAGGATGCGCCAGGGCTTGCCCGCGGCGACAGAGGCTGCACAGGCTTCGCGGATGCCGGCGATCTGCGCCGCGCCGATCAGCTCGCGATCCTCGGCGCCGACAACATCGCGCTTCCACGCCTCGACCGCGGCGACCACTTCGGGATCCCCGATATCGGCATCCGAGGCGACCGGGAAAGTGTCGTTCAGGACCTCCTGGTCGCGCGCCGACAGACGGCTCTCGATCAGGCACAGCGTCGCCAGATTGCCGATTTCGTAGACGCCATAGCGATTGCGCAGATCTTCCGGTTCGCGCGAGGGCGTCCAGTCATACCAGGCCCGCAGCGCGGCATCGCGCCGGTCTTGCCAGCTGCCCTCGCCGTCATTGTGGTTCTGCGCGCCGCCGGCCCAGGAATTGTTCGCCGTCTCGTGATCGTCCCAGCTCATGATCCAGGGCGCCGCCGCGTGCAGCGCCTGCAGGTCCGGGTCGGACTTGTACTGGGCGTGCCGCGCGACATAGTCGGCATGCGACACGATCTCGTGCACCGGATCGGGCACACGATTCAGCGCCTCGGCATCGCCGGTCGCATACTCGCCCATCGCGTATTCGTAGATGTAGTCGCCCAGGTGCAGGACGAGATCCAGCTCGCCATTCTCCGCCGCCTCGCGATAGACGTTGAAATGCCCGGCCGGAAAGTTTGAGCAGGAGAAGACACCGATCCGGAATTGCTCGACCGTGCCTTCGGGCAGGGTCCGGGTAATGCCGACGGGAGAATAGGTCTCGTTGAGGCGAAAGCGGTAGAAATACCGTTCGCCCGGCTCCAGTCCGGTTGCGAGAATTTTCAGCGTGCCGAGTGCCTGCGGCTGGATGTAGTTGATCTCTTCGCCCTGCCGGAACACCACGTCTTCAAAGGCCTCGTCGCGTGCGACCTCGACGCCGCGCCAGCCGCCGGCATCGTCGCTCAGGGCGGTCCAGAGCATGATGCTGTTCGTGTCGGGATCTCCCGACGCAACGCCGTGCCGGAAATGTCCCTCGGCACGCGGCTCGAACCGTTCCGGACCGCTCGAGCAGGCGCTTACGGCCAGGCCCGCACCGGCGGCACCGATCAGGGCGGTACGGCGTGTCAGCTTCATCTTGCTCATGGGTCTCCCCCCAGACTTCCGCGCGCAGACCGGCGGTTAACACCGATCACTAGCGCAATTTTGCGACGGGTTCACTACGCTCATAAACGAAGGTGGCGCACCGGGCTCCCCGCCCGGCGCGCCACCCGCCCCAGCCTCCCGGGTAAACTAGAACTCGACGCCGCCGCGGATGCCGTAGAGCAGCGGCGAGCCGGCGATGAAGGTCGGCATGCCGAAGCTGCCGCCGGTATTGCCGGCATCGATCAGGTATTCCTCGTCGGTCAGGTTGGTGCCGTAGAGCTCGACGTGGAAGCGTTCGTCGGCATTCTCATAGCGCAGGCGCGCATTGAGCAGGCCGTAAGCGTCCTGGTGCAGGATGCCGCCGAACCGGTCATTATTGTTGTCGAAGTAGATTTTCGACTGCCAGCTATAAGTCGGCAGAAAGCGCAGCGAACCCCAGTTTCCGGCCGCCACTTCCCAGTTCAGACCCAGCGCGAGGGTGTGCTCCGGGGCATAGCGGAACGTGTTGCCCGCCAGCTCCAGCGCATTGCCGTTCGAGTCAGTGTCGTCGAAAGTTGCCGAATTATAGGCATAGCTGGCGAACAGCTCGGCCCGGTCGGTGATGTCGAACTGGCCCTGCAGCTCGGCACCGTACTGCGTGGCATTGCCCGCATTGTCGGTGACAAAGCTGACCGTGCCCGGGTCGAAACGGGTGGTCTGGAAGTTCTCGTATTCCGAATAGAAGACCGAGCCGGACAGCGTGCCGCGTGCAAACGTCCAGAAGGCGCCGGCTTCCACCGAGTCGACGATTTCTGCCGGAGCTTCCGAGAAGAAGGTCGGACTGTCCGTGTCGACCGAGATCACGTCCGGGCGGCGGCCGCGGGCATAGCTGATCCAGGTGTTCAGCATGTCGGTGACGGCGTAGGAGGCCGCGAAGCGCCAGGTGAAGTCGTCGAACTCGCCGGACTGGCTGACGGTTTCGCCATTCGGCGTGTAGGGCGTCACCAGCGTGTTGGCGAAGGTCACGAAGTTGGGACCGTTGATATTGCGGCCATAGCCCGACGAGGTCTTGTCCTCATAGGTCCAGCGCAGGCCGGCAGTCAGGGTCAGACGGTCGGTGACGGCGTAGGAGGTGTCGGCGAAGATGTCGAACGAGGTCGTCTCGCCGGAATTGGAGCCCTCTTCCAGATAGAAGTCGCGCAGCGGCACCAGCTGCTGCTGTTGCAGCAGGGCAGCCACCGAATAGGGGAAGGGGTTGAGCGGATTGTCCAGATCGACACCCGGGAAACCGTTGAGCGCCAGCAGCCCCTCGAGCTGCGCCACGGTGGCGCCGAAACCGGCCGCCAGAGTCGGTGCGAGGATCGCCTGGGCGACGGCCTCATTCATGCCGATCGGAATGCGTTGCTCGCCTTCCTCGTGGAAGTAGAGCGCACCGAGCGAACCCGTCCAGGCGCCGCCGGCATCATAGGACAGGCGGAATTCCTGGCTGAACTGCTCGCCGGTCGCGTCTTCGGCGATGACGAGGAAGGGCAGTGCCATACCGTCCGGATCGAAGATCTCGACCGAGTCGAAATCGCGCCAGCCGGTGATCGCATTCAGCGTCCAGGTGTCGGACAGCTGCAGATCGGCCAGGAAGGTCAGCTCGCGCACTTCACGGTCGAGGCCCAGCTCGGCGCCGCCCTCGAAACCGCCGAACGTGTTCAGCGAGGCCGCGGTGAACGGATCGGTATCACCGCCGACAGCCGGCAGCGTGCCGGACTTGAAGGAGGTGCCCGGAGGCGTGTCCTGCTGATAGTTGGCGATCAGGTCGAAGGAGAAGACATCGTTCGGCGTTCCGGACAGCACCAGACGCACGGCCTGGGTGTCGCGGCCCTGCAGGTCCCCGCCTTCAGTGTTCTGGATATAGCCATCGCGTTCGCGCGACACGCCGGAGATACGCAGACCATAACCGTCGGCGAGACGGAAGTTATAGTGACCGCGCGCCTCGACCTGGCCCTCATTGCCAAAGCCCATCTCGAACGCGCCGGAGTTTTCGTCATCGGCCTTGTTCTGGATGATGTTGATGCCGCCGATCAGCGCGCCACGACCGAACAGGGTCGGCTGCGGGCCCTTGGCCACCTCGATACGCTCGATGTCGAACAGCTCGATATAGGAGCCGCGCGAACGCGTGATCGACACACCGTCACGGAACACGGCCACGCGGGTTTCCGACGTGGCTTCACCGCTATCTGTCGTGATACCGCGGATCGAGTAGCCGGTATTGTTCGGCGACTGTTCCTGCACGATAAGGCCCGGCGTGAAGGCGGCCAGGTCCTCGAAGTCGGCAATGGCGAGATCCTCGAGCAGGGCCTCGTCGAAGGCGCTGACATTGATCGGCACGTCGGCGACAGACTGTTCGCGGAACTGGGTGGTGACCGTGATCACATCCACCGCGTTGTCGTCCTGGGCAATCGCTGCAGGTGCGAAAAACAGGGGCGCAGCAATCGCCGCGGCCGCCATCAGGCGCGCTTTCAACGTCATGGCTAAGTCCTTGCAGTTACGCGGCCCCCTCGGCCGCGATCCGATGCGCCTGTCTATGAAGTGGCCGTGACGCTTTGCCGACAGAGCCATGACAGGTAGATGACGCACTGCAGCATTCAGCCGCGCGTTGCATTCCTGCATCGCCTGGAGGACGATCCGCCCATGACCGGAACTGACCAGCTCACCGAACTCACCGCCGATGCCGACGCGGCCGGCGAACGCCTCGACCGCTGGCTGGCCGGCCAGATCGAGACCCTGTCCCGCTCGCGCCTGAAGGCGCTGATCGAACAGGGGCAGCTTCGGGTCGACGGTACGGTCCTGACCGATCCGTCCGCCAAGATCCTCGCCGGCTCGGTCTATGCCCTGGAAATCCCCGCACCGCGCGCGGCCGATCCCGTGCCCGAGAAGATGGATCTCGACGTGCTGTATGAGGATGACGACCTGATCGTCCTGCTCAAGCCTGCCGGGCTGGCCGTCCATCCCGCTGCCGGCAACTGGACCGGCACGCTGGTGCACGGCCTCCTGTATCACTGCGCCGGCTCACTGTCCGGCATTGGCGGGGTGGAGCGTCCGGGCATCGTGCACCGGCTGGACAAGGACACGTCCGGCGTGATGGTCGTCGCAAAGTCGGATGCCGCACACCAGGGCCTCGCGGCGCAGTTCGCCGCCCACACGGTCGAACGCGCCTATATCGCCTTCACCCGCAATGCGCCCTCGCCCAAGGCCGGCCGGATCGAGACCCGCATCGCCCGCTCACCGCAGGACCGCAAGAAATTCGTCGTGCCCCGGGACCCGCACAGCGAAGCCGGCAAACACGCGATCACCAATTACGCCACCCTCACCCGCTATGGACAGGCGCCGGGCGCCGCGATCGGTACCGGGCTGGCCGCCAAGGTGGAGTGCCGCCTGGAAACCGGCCGTACCCACCAGATCCGCGTCCACATGGCCCATATCGGCTGTCCGCTGCTGGGCGATCCGGTCTATGGCAACAAGCGCGGCAATATCCTGGCGATCTCGGACAATGGCCGCGAGCTGAAGGATTTCCGCCGCCAGGCCCTGCATGCCGCCATTCTGGGCTTCGAACACCCGGTCACAGGCGAAGACATGCGCTTTGAAAGCGAGCTGCCGAAAGACATGGAACGGCTGGAGAAGTTTCTCGAGCGGCTTTGAGGCTGAAATATTGCCGCTTGCGGAGATTGCGACTAGCGTTTCCTTATGATGCGGACACAGAAAACCGATATCATCGGCCGCAGCGCCCCCTTGCTTCTGCCTTACCGCGCGGATGTTTCCGTCGGGGATTTTGCCCCGGACTTCGAGGCGCTGGACGCAAGCGGCCGAAAGTTTCGCCTGTTCGAGGATGCGTTCGCCGGTCAGCCGCTCGTTCTTGTGATCGCCGACAGGATTGACCGGGACGACGTCCGCAACCAGCTCGCCGCCTGGGCCGCAGCTGAAGCTGACATTGAGACGCTCGGCGCTCGGCTTGTCGTCGTGACGACCTGCACCTACTCGCCTCTGCTGAGATCCTTCGCACGCGAGTTTGGCCTCCAGGCGCCTGTTGTGGGGGACGGAAATGGCGTTCTTCTCGCACGGTATGGCCTGGTGAGGGGCATCGACCTGCAATCACCGGAAACAAGCCGCGTCTTCATCATCACTCCATTGGGACAGATCCGCTCAATCATGACCGAACCGACCGACACCGTCGCCGCCGGCCTCGCCACTCTGAAATCCCTGTCTGGAGAAGCAGCAATGAAGGCGGACGCCGGATGGATACCCGGCCATGCCCCCATCCTCGTTATCCCCAACGTGCTGGAGGCGGAGGACTGCCGCGAGTTGATCGACCGCTATGAAGGGTCGGACGGCTTCCGGGTCGCGAAGCCGGCGCCGGGCGATGCCTCGGGCGACTACAAGTTTGCGGTATCCGACTATAATCGGCAGGATCGGATCGATCATGTCATTCAGGATCCGGAACTGCTCGCCCGGCTGGATCGACGGATACAGGAGCGCGTGGTCCCGCAAGTTCTCAAGGCCTTCGCCTTTCAGGTGACCCGCCGTGAAAGCCTGCACATCGCCCGATATTCGGGCCCGCGGGACGGAATTGAGGTCGGCCACCGCGACAATCAACATCCCACGAGTGCCTATCGCCGTTTCGCACTGTCCATCGCACTAAACGAGGACTACGAAGGCGGCGAACTGACGTTCCGGGAATATGCAGGACGTGGCTATCGCGGCGCGACCGGCACCGCCTTCGTTTTCTCGTCCAGCCTGCTGCACGAGATCGAGGAAACAACCTCCGGCGTCCGGTACAATTTGATAAGTCACTTCTTCAATGAGGCGTCGCTTCAGCAATCCAAGCGTTGACGCGGCAGCCAGAACAACGGAGCACCTGCGCCATGGCCGAAATGCTGATGACACGCGGTGTTGGCGGGTCCGACGCCGCGACCGAACTCTCGCGCCTGAGCGACATGCTGGGGCATTGCAAGCCGATACCCGAGGCGACATTCCGCCGCCGGCTGGACGGGCTGCGCGAGCGGATGCGCGATGCCGGGATCGACGCCATCTGGCTGAATGCCGGTTCCAACCTCACCTACTACACTGGCCTGCGCTGGCCGGCGACCGAGCGTCTTGTCGGCGCCCTCGTCGGCGCGGACGGCGGTCTCTCCTATGTCGGTCCGGCTTTCGAGACCGGCACGCTGGAAAGCTATCTGCGCCTCGACGCGCCGCTGGCCGTGTGGGAAGAGCATGAAGACCCTTATGCGCTTGTCGCGTCGCTCGGCCGGGCAAACGCGACACTCGGCCTGTCACCCGACACACCGCTGATCACCGCCAATGCGCTCAACAACGCCTGGAATGGCCCGGCGGCCGATGCGGCCGGGATTGTCCTGAGTGCCCGCGCCCGCAAGGATGCCGACGAGCTGGCGCTGATGCAGGCCACGAAGACGGCAACGATCGAGGTGCACAAGGCCGCCGCGCGCATCCTGCGTCCAGGCATCTCGACCGCCGAAGTGACCGAGTTCATTCATGCCGCCCACAAGAAAATCGGGGCGCCGGGCGGCTCGACCTTCTGCATCGTGCTGTTCGGACCGGACACGGCCTTCCCGCACGGGGTGGCGCGGCCGAAAGCGCTGGAAGACGGCGACATGGTGCTGATCGACACCGGCTGCGCCATGCATGGCTACCAGTCCGACATCACCCGCTCCTATGTCTTCGGCACGCCGACGGACCGGCAGCGTGAAATCTGGGACGCCGAGAAAGCCTGTCAGCTGGCCGCCTTCGACGCCGCCCGGATCGGCACGCCTTGTGCCGATGTCGACGCGGCCGCACGCACCGAAGCCGAACGCCGCGGCCTGGGCCCGGGCTATGCCCTGCCCGGCATCCCGCACCGCACCGGCCACGGCATCGGGCTGGATATCCATGAAGGGCCCTATCTCGTCGGTGGCGACACGACACCGCTGGCGCCCGGCATGTGTTTCTCGAACGAGCCGATGATTTGCGTGCCCGGCGAATTCGGCATCCGGCTGGAAGATCATTTCTACATGACCGACGACGGCCCGCGCTGGTTCACCGAGCCCTCGAAGTCGATCGACGATCCCTTCGGTTGAGACCGGTCAGCCGGCGCTGGAGCCGCTGGTCGCCTTCAGCCCGATAATGCCGATCAGGATCAGTGCCAGAAAGACGATACGGGCCAGCGTCGCCGGTTCCTTGAAGACCAGGATGCCGAGCGTTGCGACGCCCAGGGCGCCGATCCCCGTCCATACGGCATAGGCCGTGCCGGCCGGCAGCTGCTTCATCGCCAGGAAGAGCAGCGTCATCGATCCGATCAGCGCCAGCACGACCCCGCCCTGCTGCCACCAGGGCGCGTCGCGGCCGACATATTTGAAGCCCAGCGCCCAGACCATTTCCAGGATTCCGCCGAGCACGAGCAGGGTCCAGGGACCGAACAGCGACAGGTTCATGGCCTGTCCTCGACCGGTTTGTGATCCGTGCCTTCGCCTTCGGTGACGAACAGCGCTTCGCCGGGTTCGATGATGACACCGCGGTGCCAGACACCGGTCGGTACCAGCACGGCCTCGCCGGGGCCGATACGGACCGTCCGTTCGCCCGCATCCTCTTCCAGAATGAGATCCATGGTTCCCGACAGCATCATGACCAGCTCCTCGCCGGCCGGATGCCGTTCCCAGTGCGGGAAGTCGCCGGTCATCGGCAGCACCATCGCCAGGCGACCGGGATAGTCGCGCTGGCCGCTGGCCAGCTCGCCCCAAAAGTCGCCGGACGTGTCCACTTCGGACGCCCCGCTGGGCGCCAGGTGGATATAGGTCTTTCGCGGATCGAATGTGGTTCCGGGCAAGTTGACCTCCTGCCGGTGACTGGCGCTATCAGGCGCGTCCCTTGCGAATGGCGGCCTGAACCTTGAGTGCCTGCACCGTCATGCGCACATCGTGCACCCGCACCATCGCCGCACCGGCCTGTGCCGCGCGCAAGGCCGCGGCCAGCGAGCCGCCCAGCCGCTCCATTTCGGCAGCGCCCTCATCGATCGCCGCGATGAAACGCTTGCGCGAGGCGCCGAACAGTACCGGATAGCCCAGACCGATCACCTCATCGAGATCGTGCATGAGCGCCAGATTGTGATCCAGCGACTTGCCGAAGCCGATGCCCGGATCAAGCCAGATACTGTCGGCCGTCACGCCTGCCGCCATAGCAATGTCGGCGCGTTCGGTCAGGAAGTCGCAGACCTCGGAGACGACATCGTCGTATTGCGGGTTCTTCTGCATGTCCTGCGGCGTGCCGGACATGTGCATCAGGATCACCGGCACACCCAGTTCGGCCGCCGTTTCCACCGCGCCCTCATAGCGCAGCGCCATGACATCGTTCCAGATATCCGCACCGGCCTCGATCGCAGCGCGCGCGACGGTCGGCTTGAACGTGTCGATGGAGATCCGCGCCGCCGTCTCGTCGCGCAGCGCCTTGATGACGGGAACGACGCGCCGCAGCTCTTCGGCCTCGGGCACCGGATCGGCGCCCGGCCGCGTCGACTCACCGCCGATGTCGATCACATCGGCACCGTTCTTCAGCATTTCCAGGGCACGGCGCACCGCGGCGTCCTGGTCGATCCACTGCCCGCCATCGGAAAAACTGTCGGGCGTGACATTGAGCACGCCCATGACGAAGGGGATGTCAGAATTTCGACGGGTGCGGAACTTCGGCATGTCCGCTAGCTAGTCCCCGCCGTCAGGCTTGGCAAGTCGAGATGCGCCCTACTCCGCCGGGATGCTGTCGTCCTTCTTCTTCATCTTGTCGAACATCTCCCACACGCCGTTATCGCCATGCCAGGCGCCCTTGGTGGCACCCTTGGAGTATTCGGTGGCGCGGGCCTCGAAGAAGTTGGCGTGCTCGACGCCGTTGAGGATTTCCGTCAGCCACGGGATCGGGTGTTCCTTGACGCCATAGATCGTCGGCAGTTTGAGCTGCTTCATGCGCCAGTCGGCGATGTAGCGGATGTACTGCTTGATGTCCTCGGGCGTCATGCCTTCCACCTCGCCGGCCTCGAAGGCGAGCTCGATGAACTTGTCTTCCAGCTTCACCACCGTCTTGCAGCAATCGGCAATGTCATCCTTCACACCCTGGGTCAGGGCGCCGGTCTCGGCCGCGAACGTGTGGAACAGGCGCATCATGCCTTCGCAGTGCAGCGACTCATCGCGCACCGACCAGGAGACGATCTGCCCCATGCCCTTCATCTTGTTGAAGCGCGGGAAATTCATCAGCATGGCGAAGGAGGCGAAGAGCTGCAGCCCCTCGGTGAAGCCGCCGAATACGGCCATCGAGGTGAGAATGTCCTTCTCGGTGTCGCAGCCGAACTGGCCGAGATAGTCATGTTTCGCCGCCATCTCCTGGTATTCCATGAAGGCGGAGAATTCACTGTCCGGCATGCCGATGGTTTCCAGCAGCAGCGCATAGGCCGCGATGTGGATCGTCTCCATGTTGGAGAAGGCGGCCAGCATCATGCGCACTTCAACCGGTTTGAAGAGCGGCATGTAGTTTTCCATGTAGTTGGCGCCGACCTCGACGTCCGACTGGGTGAAGAAGCGGAAGATCTGCGTGAGCAGATTGCGCTCCTTGTCCGTCAGCTTGGTCGCCCAGTCCTTGCAGTCCTCGCCGAGCGGAACTTCTTCAGGCATCCAGTGAACCTGCTGCTGACGCTGCCAGAAATCATAGGCCCACGGATAGCGGAACGGCTTGTAGGTCAGGCTCGGGCTCAAAAGAGTCGGCGCTTTCTCAACAGACAGGGTCATGGTCGCAGCTCCCACGGGGCGGAACGGAATCGGATCGAACACAAGATATTGTGCCTATCCTTTCCAAAACGTCTACAGCTTGATGCGCTCCGGACGACAGGCGGCTGTGGAGAGTGCGCGATTCGCCTGCAATTCGCCATGCCTGGCTCACCCGGGTGCGGCGCTGTGTCCGGCCCCAAGCGCCCTACCAGGTCCAGTTCACCGTGACGGCGCCGAACTCCTCGGTCTCGTCGAAACTGGTGACGCCGGCGACGTGCTTGTACTCGCGGCGCACATAGGCCAGCGACAGGTCCACCTCGCCCACCCGCACCGCGACACCGGCCTGGGCATCGCCCACGACCTGGCGCTGGGCCAGTTGCATGGCGTTGGAGAAGTCGACCCCCTTGGACGGGTCGTACATCAGGGCGCGCCTGTCCGCGCCGGCGAAGACATACCAGCGCGGCCGCTCGCCTTCACCGCCCCGCAGATACTGGCCGACCCGAACCTCCGCGCCCGCCCCGGCCGCAGAGCCCTCCGGGCCGACGCTCAGGCCGGCTCTCGGCGTGAAGGAGACATCGAGCTCCTCGCCCTGCCCCTGGGTTTCGAAGCGTCGCTCATAATTGACCGCCACCGTCGCTTCGCGCTCGCCGCGGTCGATCACGACCGGCGAATACCCGTCTCCGCGCGGCGAGAAGAGACGCTGCGTCCTGTCGCTGCCGGCCGGGTCGACAATCGCCACTTCCAGCGTGCCCGCCTCGCCCAGATCGACGCGGGCGCCCTGCTGCGATGTCAGCGAGGCAAGCGGTTCGCCGCCGAAAGGATCGTCATTCATGGAGAGCGCCGACAGGGCGACACGGGCAGCTGCCGGCGACAGCGGCCGGACCTCGCCCTCGGCGCGAAACTGATCCTGGATCATGCGGGATGATGACGCCCATTCGCTCGCCGCATCGCCCGGCTCGATGAGCACAAAAGCAACGCCGCCCAGCGCAATCGCGCCGGCCGTCACAAGCTCGGCTGTCCGCCCCAGTCTCATCAATCATCCCCTCTGCGCCGAGATTAGCAATCGGCGCGCGAAGCGCATGCCGATTCACTCCAGACGCGAGGAAAGATTAGACCGCGCACGTGACACGGTCCATCACAAGACCATGACACAGCGCAATATCGCGGGCGCCTTCATTGACGAGATCAATGGGGGACACACCCCGGCAGGGATGGAATGAGAAAGGGGACAGCGAAGCGCCATCCCCTTTCCGGGGCCGGTCTCTCCCCCTCGAAGGACCGGCCGGTATGTCGCGTTCGCCTACTGGCAGGCGAGACACTCTTCGTAATCCGTCGGCGCGGCGGCTTCCATCGATTTTTCCGTTTCCGACTTTTTCTCGGAGCCGGCATAGGCCGCCCGCTGCACCGATTTGGAGCGGCAGTAGTAGAGCGACTTCACGCCCTTCTCCCAGGCCGACCAGTGCAGCATGTGAAGGTCCCACTTATCGATATCGCCCGGCAGGAAGATGTTGAGCGACTGCGACTGGCACACGAAGGGCGTGCGGTCGGCGGCATGCTCGATCACCCAGCGCTGGTCAATCTCGAACGCCGTGCGGAACAGCGCCTTCTCGTGCTCGTCCAGCTCCTTGAGATGCTGCACCGAACCCTCGTGTTCCAGGATCGAGGCCCACACCGCCGGCGTGTTCAGCCCCTTTTCCTCCAGCAGCGCCTCGAGCTGCGGGCTCTTCACCGTGGTCGAGCCGGACAGCGTCTTGTGTGTGTAGACATTGGCCGGGATCGGCTCGATGCCGGCAGAGACGCCGCCACAGATGATCGAGATCGACGCCGTCGGCGCAATCGCCAGCTTGTGCGAGAAACGCGCCTTCACACCGGACGCCTCGGCATCCGGACAGGCACCGCGCTCTTCGGCAAGCTTCACCGACGCTGCATCGGCCGCCGTGCGGATATGCTTGAACAGCTTCATGTTCCACGACTTGGCCATCGCGGATTCGAACGGCGCATTCATCTGCTGCAGGAAGGTGTGGAAGCCCATCAGGCCCAGACCGACCGAACGCTCCTGGATCGCTGAATAGACAGCGCGGTCCATCTCGGCCGGCGCGCGGTCGATGAAGTCCTGCAGGACATTGTCGAGGAAGCGGTAGATGTCCTCGATGAAGTCCGGATCGTCCTTCCACTCCAGATATTTCGCCGCATTGAGCGAGGAGAGGCAGCACACCGCCGTGCGCTCCTTGCCCTTGTGGTCGAAACCGGTGGGCAGCATGATCTCGGCGCACAGGTTCGACTGGCGCACTTTCAGGCCCAGCTTGCGCTGGTGCGCGGGCAGGGCGTTGTTCACCGTGTCGGAGAAGATGATGTAAGGCTCGCCGGTCTGCAGGCGCAGCTCGATGATCTTCTGCCACAGCTTGCGGGCATTGACCGTCTTCACCACCTCGCCCGACTTCGGCGACTTCAGCTCGAACTCCTCATCATTGGCAACGGCATTCATGAAGGCGTCGGAAATGTTGAGGCCGTGGTGCAGGTTCAGGGACTTGCGGTTGAAATCGCCCGACGGCTTGCGGATCTCGAGGAATTCCTCGATTTCCGGATGGTGGACGTCGAGATAGACGGCGGCCGAACCACGGCGCAGCGAGCCTTGGGAAATCGCCAGGGTCAGGCTGTCCATCACGCGAATGAAGGGAATGATGCCCGAGGTCTGGCCGTTCTTGCCGATCTTCTCGCCGATCGAACGCACGCTGCCCCAATAGGTGCCGATGCCGCCGCCATTGGAAGCGAGCCAGACATTCTCGGTCCAGGTGCCGACGATCTCGTCAAGCGAATCCCCGACCGAATTCAGGAAGCAGGAGATCGGCAGGCCGCGATCGGCGCCGCCATTGGACAGGACGGGCGTGGCCGGCATGAACCACAGGCGCGAGATATAGTCGTAAAGACGCTGGGCGTGCTCGCCATCGTCGGCATAGGCCGTCGCGACGCGCGCAAACATGTCCTGATAGGACTCACCCGGCAGCAGGTAGCGGTCTTCCAGCGTCTTCTTGCCGAACTCGGTCAGCAGCGCATCGCGCGACCGGTCGATCTTGACGCTTTCAACCAGACGCAGATGTGCACCGGCCGAGGATTTGGGCTTGCCGCGGCGCGCCGGACGCGTCTTGGCAACATCGGTTTCCATCTGGCGATTTGTGGCCGTATCCAGTGGCGACATGATGGCATTACTCCCCAAGCCCGAGGCAAAAAAGTCCTGTCGCGCGGTAGACAGCTCCGCGCAGCGAACGAACCCGAAAGGTCAAAAGAAACTCTGTATAGTGTGTCGCTGTGTCCAGCCGACCCAACATATAGTGGATCAACGAGACGGGCCGGTCAACGCCCAGAATGGTCCGCGGGCGGATTTTTTGGTTAACAAATCCTGAATGCGCAGCGGGGCCCGTCACACCCGATTAAACCGGATGAGAGGGCCCCGCAACAGGGTTAAATCCCGTTAATACAGGCGATCAGGACAGGTTCAGCAGTTCCGGGTCGCCGCCCTGGGCCGCGATGTTGATCGTGACCGTCCGCTCGCCGGCAAACCGGTGCAGATAGTGTGGACCGCCGGCCTTGGGCCCCGTGCCTGACAGGCCCTCCCCGCCGAACGGCTGCACGCCCACAACGGCGCCGACCATGTTCCGGTTCACATAGACATTGCCCGCCGGAACGATGGACTGAATTTGCCTGTGGAAAGATGCCAGGCGCGAATGGATGCCCAGGGTGAGGCCGTAACCCTTCGCCGCCAGCTCGCGCGCGATGGCACCGACATCGCGGCGCTTGTAGCGCACCACGTGCAGAATCGGGCCGAACACTTCGCGATCCAGCATGTCGAGCGAGGGCAGCTCGACCAGGGCGGGGCCGAAGAAGAAGCCGCGCTCGGACAGCTCGGTATCGTCGATCTTCTTGATCACCTTCGCGGCCGCTTCCATGCGCTCCATGTGGCGCAGCAGCAGCTCGCGCTGCTCATTGTCGATCACCGGGCCGACGTCGGTGGCCGGGTCCATCGGATCGCCCAGCTGCAGCTCGTCCATCGCACCGGCCAGCGACTCGATCAGCTCGTCCGCCGTATCTTCCGGCACGAAGATGACGCGCAGCGCCGAACAGCGCTGACCGGCCGATCCGAAGGCCGACATGATGGCATCGTCGACCACCTGTTCGCGCAGTGCGGTGGTATCAACGAACATGCCGTTGAGGCCGCCGGTCTCCGCGATCAGCGGTGCAATCGCCGTCTCCCGCGCCGCAAGCGACCGGTTGATCGCGCGGGCGACTTCCGTCGAGCCCGTAAAGGCAACGCCCTGTGTGCGCGGATCATTGGTCAGCGCCGCACCGATGATCTCACCCGTGCCCGGCAGGAAGTGCAGTACGCTGGCCGGCAGGCCGGCCTTCTGGAACATGCGGACCGCCTCGAACGCCACCAGCGGGGTCTGTTCGGCCGGCTTGGCGATAACGGCATTGCCCGCCGCCAGTGCCGCAGCGACCTGGCCGACAAAGATCGCCAGCGGGAAATTCCACGGACTGATGCAGACGAAGACGCCCCGGCCCTTCAGGCCCAGATGGTTCGTCTCGCCGGCCGGCCCGGGCAGGCGGACATCCGAATCGAACTCGCGCTCGGCCTGGGCCGCGTAGTATCGGCAGAAATCGACCGCTTCGCGTACTTCGGCAATACCGTCATTGAGCGTCTTGCCCGCCTCGCGTGCCATCAGCGCGATCAGGCGTTCCATATCCGCTTCCATCGCATCGCCCATGGCGCGCAGGATCGCGCCGCGCGCCTTGCCGCCGCGCGCATCCCAGGCCGGCTGGGCGGCGATGGCGATTTCAAAGGCGGCATTCACATCGTCGACCGACGCATCGACCGCCGTACCCACATACTCGCCGGAATCCACCGGTGACATGATATGGTGAGCAGCGCCGTCGAGCAGCTTGCCATTGACCAATGGCGCGGCCGTGACCGGTTCGGCCGTCTCGAAATCGCGGAAGGCTTTCGCCAGGCTGGCGCGGACCCGCGCCTGGGCCAGGTCCAGACCCTTGGAGTTCGGACGTTCCTCGCCGTAAAGATCGCCGGGCAGCGGAATGCGGGCGTGACGGTCGATCGTCTCGGCATCGCGGAACGGACCGCGCGCCACGTCTTCGACCGGCACTTCCGGATCGAGGAAGGAGTGCACGAAGGACGTGTTCGCCCCGTTCTCCAGCAGGCGGCGCACGAGATAGGGCAGCAGGTCCTCATGGCTGCCCACCGGCGCATAGATGCGCACCGGACGTTCCTCGTGAAGCTTGGCAGCAGCGGCATAGAGCGCATCGCCCATGCCGTGCAGCCGCTGGAACTCGTAATGCTCCACACCGGCCTGCTGCGCCATTTCACGGACAGCGCACAGAGAGTGGGCGTTGTGGGTGGCGAACTGGGAATAGATCTGGTCCGGCGCGGTCAGCATGACCCGCGCGCAGACGAGATAGTTGAGATCCGTCGCCGGCTTGGTGGTCCACACCGGGAAGTCCGACCAGCCCATCTGGTGGGAAAACTTGATCTCGGTGTCCCAGTAGGCGCCCTTTACCAGGCGCACCAGGAAGCGGTGCCCGGTGTCTCGGCCCAGCTCGATCAGGCGCTCGATCACGAAGCGCGCGCGCTTCTGATAGGCCTGCACGGCCAGTCCCAGCCCCTGCCAGCCGGCGAGATCCGGCTCACGCGCCAGCCGCTCGAGGAGTTTCAGCGAGACGACCAGGCGATCCGCTTCCTCGGCATCAAGGCAGAAGCCGATATCGTAGGATTTGGCCAGCGTGGCCTGTTCGAGCAGTTTCGGATAGAGCTCGGCCATCACCCGCTCTTCCTTCACCGCCAGGTATTTCGGGTGCAGCGCCGAGAGTTTCACGGAGACGCCGTGTTCCAGCTCGACCGGCTTGTCGCCGCGCACCTTGCCGACCGCATCGATCGCCTCGATATAGCGTTTGTGATAGCGCTCGGCATCGGCCGCGGTGCGAGCGCCCTCGCCCAGCATGTCGAAGGAGCACAGGGCACCCTCGCCCTTCTTCGCCCGCTTGATGCCTTCGGAAATGCTGCGGCCCAGCACGAATTGCTCGCCCATGATCCCCATGGCGCGGAACACCGCCGCCCGGATCACCGGCTCGCCCAGGCGCGCCGTCATCTTGCGCCAGTAGTCGCCGGGGTTCTGGCGCGCATCCGGATCGACATCGATGATCGAACCGGTCAGCATCAGGCCCAGCGTGGACGCATTGACCAGCCAGTTCTCGGACCGGCCCATATGCTCGGCCCAGGCACCGCCTGAAATCTTTTCCGCGATCAGCCGGTCGGCGGTCGGCGCATCCGGGACGCGCAGCAGCGCCTCGGCCAGGCACATCAGCGCCAGGCCTTCCTTGTTGGACAGGCCGAATTCCTGCAGGAAACTGTCCATAAGGCCGCGCGAACGCGTGGTCGCACGCGCCGTCTTCACCAGCTCGATGGCACCGTCATGAACGCGCTTGCGAGCGTCTGTATCCAGGCCCGTTTCATCCGCGAGACGCTTCACGGCAGCGCTCTCGTCGGCGAACTTCACCGAATCCAAATCATCCCAGCGCAGGGCTTCACGGGTCTGGACATTCATAACTGAAACTCCCACTCCAGCAAGTGAACGGCCCGGACAATGGTCCGGTCTTTTCGTCGGGGCAAGACAAGTGTGCGGGTCATTTGTGTTCGTGTGCGGCTAATTTATAACCGCGAAACACCGAAGAGCCCGTAACTTCGCCCAAACATTGCGTGATCTTGGTTCGCGACCCGCCAGCGGACAATTTCCTGTCCGCATTCCGGTCGGCGGCGGCAGGGTATTTTGCGCAGCAGAGCGTCCACCGGACGCAGTCCGCGCGGCGGATAACCGCTTTCTTTCCTTCAAGCCAGCGCTTTCGCCAGTATGCTAATGGCTGACATGCCGGACCGGTTCCGCTAAACGCGGCGGGACCCCGGTTGAACCGGCCACACTATCGGCCCGAAAGCGGCCCGGAAAACGGATCGAGATGACCGACAACAGCCAGCCCCTCGAAGACGAAACCGCCCAGACCGGCACGCAGCTGCAGACCACGGCGGACGATAAGGAAGAACGTCCCCAGCGGATCATGCTGGTGACCGATGCCTGGGAACCGCAGATGAACGGGGTCGTGCGCACCCTGTCGCGCACGGTCGATGAATGCCGCGCCATGGGACACCAGATCGAGGTGATCCATCCGGGCCTCGGCTACAAGACCTTTCCGCTGCCCACCTATCCGGAGATCCAGCTCGCCATCAATGCGCGCGGCGACATCGCCCGGCGCTTCAAGGAGTTCGAGCCGGAAGCGATCCATATCGCCACCGAGGGCCCGCTGGGCCAGGCGGCGCGCGGCATCTGCAAGAAGTGGGGCCTGCCCTTCACGACGAGCTACCACACGAAATTCCCGGAATACGTCAACGCCCGCTTCCCCTTCATCCCGCTCTCGGCGGGCTATGCCTTCATGCGCTGGTTCCACAACGCATCGGGCCGCATCATGGTGACGACGCCGTCGATGCGCGACGACCTCGCGGCCCGCGGTTTCAAGAACCTCACGGCCTGGGCGCGCGGCGTCGATATCGAGCTGTTCAATCCGGACAAGCGCCGCGTGAATGGCGAGGATGTCTATGAGGGCCTGGAGCGCCCGATCTGGGTGAATGTCGGCCGGATCGCGGTCGAGAAGAACATCGAGACCTTCCTCAAGCTCGACCTCCCCGGCACCAAGGTCGTCGTCGGCGACGGCCCGCAGCGCGAGGAGCTGAAGCAGAAATTCCCCGGCGCGGTCTTCCCGGGCTCGAAATTCGGGGACGAGCTGGCGCGCTATTTCGCTGATGCCGACGTCTTCGTCTTCCCGTCCTGGACCGACACGTTCGGCCTGGTGAATCTGGAAGCGATGGCCTGCGGCACACCGGTTGCGGCCTTCCCTGCCCACGGCCCCAAGGACATCATCCCCGGCTCCGGCGGCGGCTTCATCAATGACGATCTGCGCCAGGCCTGCCTGGACTGTCTGGAAATCGACCGCGCCGCGCCCCGGGCCCACGCCGAAAAGCATTCCTGGAAACAGTGTGCCATCGACTTCGTCGAGAACCTGACACCGCACCCCAAGCCGGAACGCCGCCGCTTCTGGCGCCGCCTGCGACGCCAGAAATCGCTGTACTGAGGCAGTACTCGCGATCCGGGAAAGAAAAAGCGCCGGTGAAGACCGGCGCTTTTTTAGTCTCTTGATCGATGTAGCGGCCGCTCAGTCCGGCGCCTGCGTCATCGCTTCCAGCGACTGCGCCTGGCTGGCGATTGCTTCGCGGTCTTCATCGCCCAGCGGGATCAGGCCGCGATCGGTCAGATAGCCGAACTCGCCCCAGGCCGCGTCCGAGGTGAACTCGGCGACATAGTCGGCCAGACCCGGCACGATCGCAGCGTGCTGGTTCTTCACGTAGAAGAAGAGCGAACGGGAGACCGGATAGCTGCCGTCGGAGATCGCGTCGAATTCCGGCGCCACGCCGTCGATCGTCACACCGTAGAGGCGGTCGTAATTCTGGTCGAGGAAGGAATAGCCGAACACGCCGAACGCGTCGGGCGTATTGACCAGCGTCTGGACGATGGCGTTGTCATTCTCGCCCGCATCGATCCAGCGGCCGTCCTCACGGATCCGGCCGGCAATGGTCTCGAACCGGTCGTGATCGGCATCGGCGAGGTCCGACATGCAGTCGATACCTTCGGCACCGGCCTGCATGGCCAGTTCGACGAAGGCGTCGCGCGTGCCCGAGGTCGGCGGCGGGCCGAACACCTCGATCCGCTGACGCGGCAGGGACGGATCAATGTCCGACCAGCGCTCGTTCGGATTGGCAACGAAAGACGAGCATGTATCGTCGGCGGGCACTTCCGAGGCCAGAGCCAGCCAGAGCTGGGTCAGCGTCAGATCGAGCTCTTCAGCCGCTTCGCTGGCCGAGCCCATGACGATGCCGTCATAACCAATGCGCACCTCTGTGATCTCGCGCACGCCATTATTCTGGCAGCGCTCGAACTCGGAGGCATGCATGCGGCGCGAGGAATTCACGATGTCCGGATGCTCGGCGCCGACACCGGCACAGAACAGGCGGAACCCGCCGCCCGAGCCGGTCGACTCGACAACCGGCGTGGAGAACTGGGTCTTGGCACCGAAGCTCTCGGCCACCGCCGTGGAGAAGGGGAAGACCGTCGAGGAACCGACGATGCGGATCTGCTCGCGCTGCTGGATGGCATAGGCACCGGCCGTGCCGACAGCGGCTGCCAGGAGCGCCGCGGTGAATTTGTTGAACGCTGACATGGGTGGGGGTCCCCCGTGGTTGGCTTTTCGCGGTTTCGCCTAGCGCCGAATTGGGACGAAACCAAGTCCTATCCGATGAGCGGGCACCGTCCGGCTAGACCAGACGCTTGCGCAGCAATTGCGACAAGAGGTCGATGGCGCTGACGGCGATGACGATGACAATGACGATGGCGGCGGTGCGCTGATAGTCGAAGGCGCGGACGGCTTCGAACAGGATCTGGCCGATACCGCCGGCACCGATCAGGCCCAGCACCGTTGCCGAGCGCGCATTTGACTCGAACCGGTAGAGACCGAAGGAGGTCCACAGCGGCGCGACCTGGGGAATCACCGCCCAGATCACCTCGTGCAGCGGCACCGCACCCGTGGCGCGCACACCCTCGACGGGCCCGTCATCGACCGCTTCGACGGCCTCCGAGAACAGTTTGGCGAGGACGCCGGTCGTGTGCACGGCAAGCGCCATCACCCCGGCCAGCGGCCCCAGGCCGACGGCCGCGATGAAGACCAGCGCGATGATCAGCTCGTTGATCGAACGGAACACATCCATCAGCCGGCGGACCGGCTGGACGATCCAGGCCGGCGCCACATTGCGTGCCGAAAGCAGGCCGAACGGGATCGCGGCGAACACGGCGATGAATGTGCCCCAGATCGCGATCTGCACGGTAATGATCATCTGCGGCACGGCTTCGCTGAAACCGTGGGTGAGATTCTGCCAGTAGCTGGCCCGTGACGCCGGGCTCAGGTCTTCCGGGAAGAAGCCCGCGATGAACTCGCCCATATCGCCAGCATTCTCGACCAGCAGGTAGGACCGGTCCATATCGGCGCTGTCGAAGCTCCAGACGAGGATGATCACCACGCCCGCCGCGATCACGGCATTGGCGACCCGTTCTGTCAGAGGCACGCGCGGCCCGGGGCCACGCGGGGCCGACGCCCACAGAAGGAGGGTCAGCAGCACCAGGACGAGCACCAGTATCACGCCGGAGGCCAGCCAGTTGATCTGCGAGCTGGCAGCCGCTTCCGCCGGGCCGGCCGCCGCCAGGCCTTCAACGGCACTGGCCTGGCTGATCAAGCCGGTATTGCCGGCTTCGACTTCGGCCAGGCGCTGTTCAAGCTCGGCCACCCGCGCGTCCCGCTCCGCCTCGGTCAGGTCCGGATCGTTCCGTGCCTCGGTCAGGTCGCGCACGATCTCCAGCTGGACGATGGGATCGAGGTGGGCGTTCGAGGACGGCAGGAAGAGACCGAAATAGAGCGGGTTCAGCACGTCGCGGGCCGCGGCGATCTCTTCCGGCGTGCCCATGCGGCCGTAATTCATGAAGAAGTATTGCAGGCGCTGCTTGGCTTCCTCGTCCAGGTCCGCACGCCAGATGATCGGGTCGGTCTGGATCGCCGGCGAGGTCCACACGACGCGGATACGGCTGGCAATATCCGGACGGGTCCGCGCCAGCAGTGTCATATTGGTCGTGTTGTTGGTCGCCACATCGACCAGACCGTTTGCCACGGCAAGCGCATTGGCTTCGTGATTGGCGTTGCGCACCGAGTTGAAGCACTCGCCCGGATCGATCCCGCGCGGCGCGAAGATGAAGGCCGAGGGGACGAGATAGCCGGAGGTGGAATTCGGGTCGCCCATGCCGAAATCGATCGACCTGTCACAGGCCAGCACGTCCTCGACGGACTGGATCGGACTGTCGACCGGTACGATGAGCACCGAGTTATAGCCCTCCGATCCGTCCGGATAGGTCGCCTTGGCGAAGACCTGGCCGCCGCCCAGGCGCACAGCCTGCAAGCCGGAGAAGTTGGAAAACCACGCGACCTGGATCGAGCCATAGCGCATGGCCTGGATCATCCCGGCATAGTCGGACGCGTAGAAGGGCTCGACGTCATAGCCGGTCCATTCCTCCATCGCAGCGATGAAGGGGCGCCAGTTGGATTCCAGGTTGGACGAGCTTTCCGTGGCAATGATGCCGAAATTCAGCGTGCGCCGTTCGCCGCTTTCCGGGTCGGCGCCGGACGCTGCATCCGGTCCGGCCTGCGGCGCGGAACAGGCCGACAGGCCGAGAACGAGGCTGACAAGCGTGATCCGGACGAGGATCTGGCAGAGCGCGCGGATCATTCCTCGCCTCCATAGAAGGCGGTTTCAAACTCGGGACCGTAGATCTCGATCAGCTTTTGCCGATCGAGGCCATTGGACGGACCATCATAGACAATCCGGCCCTTGTTGAGCGCGACCGTGCGGTCGCAATAGCGCTGGGCGTAGTCGACCTGGTGCAGCGTCACGACGACGGTCAGGCCGTCGCTCTGGTTCAGCTCGCGCAGCAATTCCATCACCTTGCGCGCGGAGACCGGGTCGAGCGAGGCAATCGGCTCGTCGGCGAACAGGACCTCGGCGCCCTGCACCAGCGCGCGGGCAATCGCCCCGCGCTGCTGCTGGCCACCGGACAGGTTGGAAGCCCGCCGGGCCGCAAACTCTTCCATGCCGACACGCTCCAGCGCATCCATGGCGGCCTGCTTCACCGAGTTGGGGAACATCCCCAGCGCACCGCGCCAGACGGGCAGACGCCCCAAAGCGCCCAGCATGACATTGCCGAACAGCGACAGGCGCCCAACGAGATTGAACTGCTGGAAGATGAAGCCCAGCCGCGCGCGGTTCTTGCGGACACGCGAGGCGATCTTGCCGCGCGACTGCATTGTCTGGCCCAGCACGGCGACCGGCCCGGACGTGCTGTCTGCTGGCTGCAGCGCGGCAGCCACGCGCAGGAGGGTGGACTTGCCCGATCCGGACGGCCCGATCAGGGCCACCATTTCACCTGGTTCAACCGCAAGGCTGACATCGTCGAGCGCTCGGGTCTCGCCGAATGTCATACGGACATTTTCGGCTTTGAGCGCCGGCACGGCGTCTGTCATCTTGAAAACACCCCTTGTACGCCCCGCCCTTGTGGCGCAGTCGCATGACACTTTTGTGACAGGAGCAGCATGTTTCTCACCCACGCCGCAACCCTGATTCTCATCATTGCGCTTAGCGCCCTGTTCTGGATCGACTTTCGTACATACCGCCTGCCCGACGCAATCACATTGCCGCTGATTGCAACCGGCCTGGCACTCAACGCCTTCGTGTTTTCCACGCCGTGGGTGTCGCTGATCGGGGCAGTAGCAGGCTATCTCGCCTTTGTCGCCGTCGAGACCGGCTTTCGCCGGATGACCGGCCGCAACGGGCTGGGCCGCGGCGATGCCAAGCTGATCGCGGCGGGCGGCGCCTGGTGCGGCGGCTGGCTGCTGCCGGCCATCGTGCTCGCGGGCACAGGCAGTGCACTCCTGTTCGTGCTGAGTAAAGCCGTCGTGCAGCGGCGCCTGCCGGGACGCGACGAAGCCTTCGCCTTCGGCCCCTGGCTGGCAGTCGGGATTGCCGCAGGCTGGATCTACCGCGCCTACGGGCCCGGCCTCTATCCGGTGCTCTAGGCGATACTAGCGGTCTGCCACCATCCGGCAGGCATAATGCCCGATCAGCGGCACGACGCGGGTCTGGCCGTTCGGCTGCAGCACCCGCATCACCACACGCTCGATACGCTGGCCTGTCGGCAAGGGCTCGCCAACGCGGCCGGACAACCGGATATCGAGCCCGCGGGCCGGATCGACATAATCGCGGCGATAGGTCTCGCCCGCGACATAAGGCGCCTCGCGCGGCGGCGTATAGAAGCCGTGCTCGGCGCCATTGGCGTAGACGCGGGCAAAGCCCTCGGTCTCGTTTTCGAAAGCGACAAAGCGATGCGCCGGATCGGCAGTCCAGAAGAAGGTGGCACAGGCACCGGCTTCCAGCGTCTGCGGCGGCAGCGCGCCGGCCGTTTCAGCGGCCGCCGCCGGAGCCGGGTCGGGCCGCGCCTGGCTCAGCGCCGGCGGCCTCTGCAATTGCGTGGAAGCGCTGCCAGCCGTCGCCGTACAGGCTGACAGGGCCAGCCCGGCCGCGAGAAGAAGCAGTCCGTCAGCGGTTCGCACCATAAACTCCCCGTCCCTGCGCCTGCCAGCGCTCACCCTCGGCCTCGAAACCGCCCAGCGCCAGCGCTTCGGCCAGCTCCGGACGTACCGTATCGACCGAGACCTGCCAGTCATAGCCCTCGGGGCGAAGCCGGGCGCTCCCCTCAACCGTCATGTCGGCACTTTCGCCGGAAAAGACGAGTTCCAGATCATCGCCATCGCAAGCCAGCATGCCGTCCAGCGCCGGCGCGTCGATATTGTAGGGCGCCGCCAAGGCCGCCAGTGCATCCGACCGCGCCGACCCGGTGGCGCTTTCGCAGCGCCCGTCGGTCAGACCAAGCTGGGCGATGCGCACAAAGACCGGCGCACGGGGGTCGAGCCCTGTGCGGCCTGTCTCCGCCAGACGGCCCAGCGGAACCGTCAGCGACACGTTTTCCAGTTGCACCCGGCCTGGCGCGATAATCGCGTGGCCATCGCCGGACAGACCATTGTCCGCCACGCGCCAGTCCACCGCCACACGTCCGGTCAGCAGCGCCAGCGGAGACACGGACACGGCCGTTTCGCGAATGCGCTCGCCGCCGATACGCAGTCCATAGACGCGCCCGTTCCAGACCGTGCCGAACACATCGTCATAACCCAGCTGTGCGGCGCCACCGGCGGCAATCGCCACGGCCTTCAGCGGCATGAGCATGACCAGCCAGACCGCGAGCATGGCCAGCACGAGAAGAATGCGCCCGATCATCGGCCGCCTCCCTGACGGCGCAGCACGAAGGACGCCTCGACAATGCCTTCGCCCGCCCGGTCCATCGTGGAGGACGCCACCTGGATGCCGAAGCCGGTCTCCAGCTCGACCAGCCAGGCCATCACGGCGCGGCTGTCGGCGCGGTCGATATTCACGGTCAGCGAGCCGTCGTCCGCGGGAACCATGCGCGCCAGTGAAATCTCGTGACGCAGCGCCGTCGCCCCGGCCACAGCCCGCAGCGAGCGGCCGGTATCGGCCTCTTCACGCGTTTGCGCTGCCAGCTGGCGATAGGTGCGGGCATCGTCCTGGATCGAGCGGTAGAGCCGCATCGCCGCGGCATAGTCGTCGCGGGCGCGATCGTTGAAGCCGATCAGCGGCTGCACGACCAGCACGCTGACCGCCAGCACCAGGACCAGTCCGCCGGCGACGCCGAGCAGGAGCTGCTCGCGCAGGCTTCGGCCGCCCCAGACCTGTTCGAATATGCGGGTCACAGCATTCATCGCAGCCTCACCGTAAACTCGCCCTGGATGGCCTGGCCGCTCTCGCGCGCGCCGCCATCTTCCAGCGCAATGCCCAGCGTGCCTGCCCGCGTATTGAGCGCATCGAAATCGGCAAAATCGGTATAGATCGCCGAGACGGACAGTTCGGACCGGGCCTGGTCGAACCGCACATGATCGATCCGCACCCGCTCATTGCCCGAAGTCAGCTCGCCCAGTGCCGCCATCAGCTGCAGGTAGGACGAGGCCTCCCCGCCGCCCAGACCGGACAGGCGCGCCGCCAGCAGGCGCTCGGCCTCGGCCGGAATGACCCGCCGGGTCACGTCCGGCACCGCGGCACGGAATTCGGCGATACTGGCCGCGTCGAAACGCTCGGCCTGCAGCCGGTAGTAGACGCCCTCGCCCGCCATCAGCGCACAGAAAGCCACCAGCAGACCCGCCGCCAACGCCACCGGTCTGCGGATCGGCCCCAGCAGGCCGCGCCAGTCGACCGTCGTCTTCAGCCGGTCGCCCAGCAGCGGCGGCAGCGCCGCAACGAATTCGGCCGGCAGGGCGCTGGCCTTGAGATCGAGATCGCCGCGCGGCACCTGGCGGAAATTCTCGCCGGCCAGGCCCAGCGAGGCCGAGACGGCGACCGTGCCGCCGCCCGCGCCCTCGACCAGCGGACCGATCACCGGGCCGAAGAGTTTGGGATCCATGGCACCGCCGGCCGCCTCGCCGGGCTTGCGGGTATCGGCACCATAGAGCCAGAGAATGCTGTCGCCGCGGTCAAAGAGGGTCAGCGCCACATCGCGCTCGGCGGCGGCGACACAGTCGGGCATCACCCAGGCCGGCCGCACGACCGCCTCGCCGATCCGTGCCGCCCACTGCGCGACACGGTCGCGGTCTGCGGCCATCACCCAGCGGCGTCCGTCCTCGGCGCGGGCACCGGGCACGATCTCGGTCGCGGCGAGCGACGAGGCCAGCGCCTCTTCGATCATGTAGGGCGCCGCCTGCCGCGCTTCGCGTTCACCGCGCGCGGGCAGGTCGATCAGACCGAGAAAGACATCTTCCGACGGCACGAGGACCAGGGTCCGGCTGACGCCGGGCGTGTCCGGCAGGTCCAGCGGCGCGCCGGGGTCGGCGACACCGGACGCGCGGCGCACCTGGCCGGCGCGGTCGATGATGGACCAGTGCAGCCTGTCCTGCCCGTCCAGCCTGAGGATCAGGTCCTGGCTCATGAAACGCTTCCGTAATTCTGCGAGAGACGGCGCACCTGCCCGCCTCCCAGACTCTGCACCAGACCGTTCAGCGCAAAGCGCTGTCCGGCATGGGCGACATGGATCTCGATCTCGAAATAGCGGGTCTCGATGCCGACGCGTTCGCGTACCGTGGCGTCCGGATCGAGCTCGCGCACGGCGTCGAGCGCCCAGAACGCCTCTTCAGTTTCGAACCCCGATGCCGGCCGGTTCAAAAGCAGGCCCTCGATGGCCGAACGCGACAGTCCGCCGTCAAAGGCCACCGCAAGCAGCGGCCACTGCGCGGCGGTCAGCGTGTTGATGTTCAGCGCCAAGGCCTCGCCGGTCGGGCGCACGCAGACCAGCGGCTGCAGGCGCTCATAGATGTCCGGGGTCATCGCCTCCAGCGCCAGCAGTTCGGCCCGCTCGGCCATGGGCGCATTGGCGGTGCGGTAGCCCGGATAAAGCTCGTCCTCGCCACCCGAAGCCACCGGGCGCATATCGCTGTCGATCCAGTCGGCCGCCTGCGCAGCGATCCGCACGGCGCGGGCGGCCGGGATCTCCATGGCGCGCATCAGCTGTTCGAAACGCTGCATCCGGGCGGTATCGGCCTGCCGCTCGCCCGACGCGCCGGCCGGAGCCAGGCTGTTCAGGTTGAAGCAGTTGTTTCCGTCGCGCACCCGGCCGGTCAGCGCGCCCTGCTCGATCGGGAAAGTGCGCGGTCCGTTGAGCCAGTCGGCATCCGGCCGCAGGGCCCGGCGGGGATCGTCCATCGACCGGGCGATCAGGCCTTCGGCAAACTCGCGCGCGCCGATCGCATACCAGTAGGCCTGGTCACGCACATCCATATTGGCCGACCGGCGCATGGCAAAACGCAGATCCCCCGCCAGCGCCATGGCGAGGCTCGCCATCACCGCCACCAGAAGGAGGGCCGAGACGAGCGAGGCGCCGCGTTCGCTATGGCTGTCGAGGGCGCGATGACTGTCGAGGACCGGCCGGCTCATGGCTGCGCCTCCGGGGTCAAAAGCACATGCTCCATCGCCCCCAGCGGCGGCAACTCGTAGCGCAGGCGCACGGCCGACGGCATCACGCCCTGGCCGGTCTCGGACAGGAAGACCCGGTTCTGCCAGACTGCACCGACGAGGAATTCGAGGGTGAAGTCCTCACCGCCCGCGATCAGCACCTGGTCGGTGATCCGCGTCGCCTCGCCGGGGTCGGGATAGTCGCGCACCCGGCGGACCAGATCGCCGCCGCGTATCAGATAGGTGACATGGACCAGCGAGCTGCGCGGCCGGATCAGGCCCGGATTGGCCCGGCCATGCCGCGTGAACACCATCAGCACCCGCTCGTCCGCATCGGTCTCGTAATCGGCCAGGCCCGTCGCCGCGCCAGCCAGGATCCAGGGGTCGCGATAACCGGCTTCATCGCGCACGGCGCGCCGGGCGATCTGGCCCAGATCCTCGCGTAGGAGGGTGCGGGCGCGGTCGATCATCGCGGTCCGCTCGAGCACATCCGAATTGATCTCCCGCGCCCCCACGCTCGATGCCATCAGCGCGACCGAGATCGTCCCGATCACCGCGAAGACGAAGACAGAGACGAGTATCTCGACAAGGGAGAAGCCGGCCTCGCGCACCGGTGCGGCCGTACTCATTGCGACCTCCGGAACGTGTCGAGCTCGGCGCCGAGATGCCCGCTCTGCGCCTCGCGCACTTCCAGGTGCAGACGGACGAGACCGGCATCGTCGGTCGGGCTGACCGCCAGCGACCAGTCATAGTCCACCCCGGCAATGGCATACTCGCCCGAACCGGATTGCGGCGGGCCGGGGCGCAGGATCTGGCCGTTGAGAATGTTCTCGGCCGCCACCATTGCCAGCGCCCGCTCCTGCACCGCGGCGGTATTGCGCGTCGTCGCCTGGGTCATGTTCATCAGGGCGAGCCCCGCCACCGAGAGAACGGCGAGCGCCATCATCATCTCGATCAGCGTGAACCCGCTTTCAGGACTGGAAACCGGCGCGCGCATGGATCAGCCCCGCGCCGTGCGCTCGATCCGGCCGGCAGCCTGCCAGTCCAGTTCGATCTCGGCGCCATCATCGGCCGACAGGCGCAGGCGGAAAGGTTCGGTCATGCCGGCCGGGTCGAACCAGATCGCCGGATAGAGCGCGGCCCGGGCCGCGGCTTCGGGCGCGACCGGCCGTGTCTCCTCGACCCGCAGGCGCAGCGCGCTGTCAAAGCGGTATTCCGTCAGTGTGGGGTGGTCGCGCACCGGCCACCAGCGCCCGTCGACCAGGCGGTAGAAGGCATAGCCCTCGCCCGCTTCCTCGACCGCCAGCCCCACCGGCGCGCCGGACGCAATCGCTTCGGCCTCGGCCTGGTTGAGCCGTGCAACGAGACGGTCGGCCTCGCGCTCGATCGCCGGCCCGCCCGGCCTGATCGACAGCGTCACCGCAAAGGCGACAATCGCCAGGATCGAGATTCCCAACAGGATCTCGATCAGCGACACGCCGGCTTCGCGGCTGGGCGTATGGGCGGGCCCGGCCGTCATCAGCCCTGCCAGTTCCCGATATCTGCGTCGAGCTCCTCGCCGCCCTCGCGGCCATCCCGGCCGAGCGACCAGATGTCCAGCATGCCGTGCTGGCCCGGATAGGCGTACTGGTAGGGATTGCCCCAGGGATCGTCCGGCAGGCGGCGCACATAGCCGCCCTCGCGATAATTCTCCGCCCCGCGCGGCGCCTCGACCAGCGCCTGCAGCCCGTCCTCGGTCGAGGGGTATTCGCGCATGTCGAGCCGGTAGGCATCGAGCGCCTGTTCCAGCGTGGCGATATCGGTGCGGGCCTTCTGCACCATCGCCTGGTCCTGCGCGGGCAGGACATTGATCACCACGATCGTGGCCAGGAGGCCCAGAATGGTGATCGAGATCATGATCTCGAGCAGGGAGAAACCCGCCTCGCGGTCTTCCTGCGTGTCGTCAGTCGTCTGAGCGGCCGAACGGGTCTGCATCGACGTCTCCCTAGCCAAGAGCCAAAGTGTTGAGTTGCAGGATGGGCAGCAGGATCGACAGCACGATCATCACCACCACCACACCCAGGACGAGAATGATGCCGGGTTCCAGAAGGTTGAGGCCGACAGTGATGGCACCGTCGATCTCCTGATCCATCTGGTCGGCGGACCGGCGGAACATTTCCCCCAGCGCGCCGGAGCGTTCGCCGGCCGCGACCATGAACAGCATCAGGGCCGGGAAGCGGCCGCGGGAGGACAGCGCGTCCGACAGGCCGCGCCCGCTTTCCACATCGGTGACGACCTGGCCGATCCGCTTGCGGATGGCGAGATTTCCGGTCGCCCGCGCCGCAGCGCGCAGGGCGTCCGGCAACACGGCGCCGCTTTCGATCAGGATGCCCATCGTGCGGGCAAACCGCGCCGCCTCGGCCTTGCGCAGGAAGCCGCCGAGCAGGGGCAGCCGCACCATGAGCCCGTCGAACGCGGTGCGCACCGGCGCCTGGCGCAGCGCCAGCGCCCCGCCCACGATCAGCAGGACGAGGGCCGCGACGATAAACGGCCAGCCGGCCTGCAGCGCGCCCGACAGGCCGATCATGACCCGGGTCAAGAGAGGCAGCGCCACCCCCATGCCGGTGAATTGTTCGGCGATGCGCGGCACGACGAAGGTCATCAGCATTGTCACCACGCCCATCGCGACGACGGTCAGCACGGCCGGATAGACCAGCGCGCCCGTGATCCGGTTGCGCACCGCCTGTTCCTTTTCCAGATAATCGGCCAGCCGTTCGAGCACATGGCCCAGACCGCCCGCCCCCTCGCCCGCCGCGATCATGGCACGATAGACGGCGGGGAAGGATTTGGGAAAGCCGTCCATCGCGACCGACAGCCGGTCACCTTCGGAGACGCGGGCGCGCACCGCCATCAGCACGCGCTGCATGTTGTGACGGCCACCCTGGCGGGCCAGCAGGCCCAGCGATTCGGCGATCGGCATGCCGGCACCGATCAGGCTGGCCAGCTGGCGCGTGACCAGCATGAGCTCGCGGCTGGAGATGTCCTGGCGGCGCAACCGGTCCATCACGGATGTCCGGTCTCCCGCCGCCGCAGCCGCACGCCGGCCATCGGCCGAGCGCACGGAGAGCGGCGCCATCGAGCGGCCGCGCAGTTCGCGACGGGCCGCCAGCTCGCTGTCCGCGGTGATCAGGCCTTTCGACTTTTTCCCGCGAGCATCCAGCGCTTCATACTCAAACGCCGGCATGTCGCTCCCCTTCCTCGCGGCTGACGCGCAGGACTTCGGACAGGCTGGTCGTACCGGCCAGGACCAGATCGACACCGTTCTGGAACAGGGTCTTGCGGCGGGTGAAGGCGTGGGCCGCCATCTCGCTCTCGCGGGCATCGTCATGGATCTGCTTGCGCAGCGTGTCGTCGACCACGACGATCTCGTAGATCCCGGTCCGGCCGTCATAGCCGGTCTGCTTGCAGTGCGAGCATCCCGCCGGGCGGTGCAGCGTCACATCGCTGCGGCCTGTCAGGCCCAGCAGCTCAAGCTCGGCCGCGTCCGGCGTGTAGGCCTCACGGCAATGCGTGCACAGGCGGCGTACCAGGCGCTGGGCGACAATCGCCGACAGGGTCGAGGCCAGCAGATAGCTCTCCACACCCATGTCGCGCAGGCGGGCAATCGCGGCGACGGCGGAATTGGTGTGCACGGTGGACAGGACAAGGTGACCGGTCAGGCTGGCCTGCACGGCGATCTGGGCCGTCTCCACATCGCGGATCTCGCCGACCATCACAATGTCCGGGTCCTGGCGCAGGATGGCGCGCAGCCCGGCGGCGAACGTCATGCCGACCTTCGCGTTCACCTGGGTCTGGCCGATCCCGTCGATGGCGTATTCCACCGGATCCTCGACGGTGAGGATGTTGCGGGTTTCCTCGTTCAGGAGGTTGAGCCCCGCATAGAGCGTGGTGGTCTTGCCCGCACCGGTCGGGCCGGTGACGAGGATGATGCCATTGGGCTGGGCCAGCGCCTTCTTCATGTCGGCCAGCATGGCCTGGGGCATGCCCAGATCATCGAGGCGGAAGCGGGCCTGGGAGTTGTCCAGCAGGCGCAGCACGACGCGCTCGCCATGACGCGACGGCAGGGTGGAGACGCGCACATCGATCGACTTGCCGCCCAGGGCAATCGTCAGTCGGCCGTCCTGCGGCACGCGCTTTTCGGCAATATCCAGCCGCGCCATCACCTTGATCCGGCTGACCAGCGGTGGCGCCAGGCGCGGCGAAACGGAGACCGTCTCGTGCAGCACGCCATCAACGCGGTAGCGGATGGAAACACGGTCCTCGAAGGGCTCGACGTGGATGTCCGACGCGGCCTTGCGGACGGCCTCGGCAATCATGCCGTTGATCAGGCGGATGATCGGTGCGTCCGAGGCACTGTCCAGCAGGTCCTCGGTCTTGGGGATCTCGTCGATCAGCCGGGACAGGCTCTCGCCATCTGCCGCATCGGCATCCGCGCTGTCGGCCCCCAGACCGGCATAGGCGTAGATATCCGACAGGGCCTGGTCGAACCGGCCGGCATCGCACTCGACGACCGGATGCGTGGCGCCGACCACGCGCCGCACTTCCAGCAAGGCCCGGCGATCACCGCCCTGACGCAACAGGAAGGCCGGCTCGGCACCGGGCCGGTAGGCGACGCCCTTCTGGCGGGCGAAGGCATAGGTGACCGGGCTGGCCTCGCGGGCCGGGCTGGTATCCGTCTCACTCGCCATCGTCGGCGCTGCCCCGCGGCATGTCGATCATCATCATCTCGACGATGGATTCCAGCGAACTCGCACCCTGCGGATCATTGGCGATCTGCTGGCTGCGGATATAGCCGTAGCGATTGTCGGTCACCGCACGCATGTCCGCCTCGTCGCGGATAATGGTCGGGCGGATGAAGATCATGAGATTGGTGCGGCGGCGCTCGGTGCCCTCGGACCGGAACAAACGGCCCACGCCCGGCACGCGGGACAGGCCTGGCACACCGGTCACCGAATCCTCGTCTTCCTGCTGGATAAGCCCGCCCAGCACGATGATCTCGCCATTGTCGGCCAGCACCGTCGTCTGGATCTCGCGCTTGTTGGTGATCAGGTCGGTCGTGTCGTCATTGACGGTGCCCGCGACCGAGGAAACTTCCTGCTCGATCAGCAGGCGGATCGTATTGCCCTCGGTGATCTGCGGACGCACATGCAGGCGCACGCCGACTTCCTGGCGCTGCACCGTGCGGAAGGGGTTGGAATTGTCGTCGCCCAGCACTTCGCCGGTCGTGACGGGAATTTCCTGGCCGGACAGGAAGGAGGCTTCCTCATTGTCCATCGCCAGGATGGACGGCGTCGCCAGGACGTTGGAATTGCGGTCGCTCTCCACCGCATTCAGCACCAGGCCGAACAGCGTGCCATCGCCATTCTGGCCGCCGAAGCCGATCGTGCCGCCCGTGGCGCCGAGCAGCGAGTTGAGCGCCGCCTGGCGCAGATCGTCATTGAAGTCGCTGTCATCATCGCCGGGCGAAGTGATTGCCCCGGTCAGCGCCAGCAGGTCCGGCGTGTTCGACCCGAAGCGGGTCATCGCCAGGGGCGCATCGCCCTCGCCGCCGGCCAGCAGCATCTGCACACCCAGCTCGTCGGCGACCGTGTCGGACATCTCCACCACGATACCCTCGACCAGCACTTGCGGGCGGCGGATATCGAGCTGGCGGATCACCAGTTCCAGCTCGCGCTGGATGTCCGGATCGGCATTGACGACCACGGCATTGGTCGGCGCGTGATAGGAGACGGACGGACGACGGGCCATGGTCTCGTCATCGGCCATGGTCTCGACCACCTGCTGCAGGATGGGCAGAAGATCCTCGCCATCGGCGTGGCTGAGATAGATCACGCGGAAGCCCTGGTTGGAGCGGCTGACGCCATCCACCCGCCGGATCAGCGACATCATCTCGGCCACGGCGTCGCGATTGCCGCGCAGCACGATCGTGTTGGACGCCGGGATCGGCGCCACGGTGACGCCGAAGGCCATATCGTCTTCGCCGGAGGTGTTGCGGGTGCGGATCGTCTCGATGATGCGCGCCATCTCGCCGGCCGACACATTCGACAGCTCGACCATCTCGACCACCGAGGTATCGCGATCCAGATCGCGCAGGACCTGGCGGATGCGCGACACGTTTTCCGCATAGTCGACGATGACCAGCGCGTTGCCGCCCTCGGCTGCGTTGACGAAACCGTTGGGGCTCACCATCGGCCGCACGACCGTCAGCGCATCGCGCGTGCCGGCATGGGTCAGCCGTACCACGGCGGTGACATACTGGTCGCCGCGCAGGTTGGAATTGACCGGGCTGGAGGTGCGCGCACCGGCCTGTTCGGGAATGATCTGGTAGGCGCCCGACGCGGTCGGCACGACGGCAAAGCCGTGCACCCGCATGGTCGACAGGAAGACCTGGAAATACTGGTCGGGCGTCAAAGGCGCCTGCGAGGTGATGGTCACCCGGCCGCGCACATTGGGATCGACGATGAAGGTATAGCCGGTCACCGACGACACATCGTCGATCACGGCCTGGATTTCGGCCTGGTTGAAATTGACCACGCTGCCCTGGCCGCCGGACTGGGCCGAGGCGGCAGCCGGCGCCATCGCAGACAGGGCGAGCGCCAGGAGGCCCGCAATCAGTCGGTTCACGAAATCGGTCATCACGGCAGGTCCACTTGAAGGGTCAGGGGCAGGCCGCCCCGATTGATCGACAGGGTGAAACCGTCCTCTTCGCGCAGACGGCGGAAGAGAGCGGGCAGGTCGGAAATATCGGCGGCGGGACGGCCATCGACGGCCGTGATCACATCGCCATTGCGCAGTCCGGTCGCCGACAGGAGAGCCGGGCTGGCCTCACTGACGCGATAGCCAGTCAGGCGATTGCCCTCGCGCACCGGCTCGGCGCGGAACAGGCCCGCGACAGACTGGCCGCCAGCGGCGGCGGGCGCCTCGGCCGCGCGCAGCGTGTCCTCGTCGCGCAGGAAGAGCGATTCGGCGATGCCGCGGCGGCGGATCAGCACATGGTCGACATGCACTTCCTCAAGCGTCACGCCATCGAGGATTTCGGCACCGACGGCAAAGAAGCTCTGGCGGCCGCCGGGGATCTGGATGATGGCGCCGCCGGTCTCGGGCGTAGCGCCGCGGCGGATGCCGCGCAGGGTGAGATCGAGGCTGGTTTCCTGGATCGTCGCCGCAACGGGCGCCGCATCGACAGGACCGGCCCGCCGGTCGGCGAACAGGTCGGTTTCAGCCAGTTGTGTGAGATCGGCCTGGTAGGCCGGAGCGCCGCCGAACCGCGGACCGGCATCCGCCGGGTCCTGCTGGAAATCGGTCGCGCTGGCGCCGAAGGCGATGAGCCAGATCAGGCGCGCCGCGATATAGGTCAGACCGGCGAGCAGGAGGAGTTCGGCCAGGGCGAGCACGGTCGCGAGACTGCGCGGAAGGCGCGTTCGCCCTCCCCGTCCGGCCGGCAGTGATTGCGACTGATGCGTCACGATGATCGCCTGTCCCTTCGGTCGCCATCCGCTTCGAACCGGCGTCCGGCGCCCGCCCGGGGCGCGCCGTATCGAAGCTTCGGATATCCGCTCCCCGATACACGTGGCGTACGTCAGTTTTACGACGTTTCGGGATTAATCGTCGGATGAATGCAGACGGGCGGACCCGAAGGTCCGCCCGCCCCAATGCGTATTACCAGCTGCGGCTGATGGAGATCGAGAACTCCGTGCCGACATCATACGTGTCGACCGGCAGTTCGACCCCGCCCGCGGACTGGGTGGCTTCATAACCGTCGCCAAGGATGTTGCGGATCGAGAACCCGAAATCCCAGTCATTGCCGCGCAGGTCGAGCGTGCGGCTGTAGACCAGGTCAAGCGAGTTCGGGACCTGCTCGATGATCGCCGGATTGCCGGTGTTCAGATCGGCCACGGCCCGGGTGCGTTCTCCGGTGTAGTTGAAGAGCAGGGCGCCGCGTGCCCGGCCATCGAAGGTCTCGAAGCCGAGCTGGACGTTGAACAGGTGTTCCGACTGGCCCTGCAGGGCCCGGCCGTCATCGATGAAGCCCGCCGCGTCCAGCACGTTCGCAGACGGCTGGCCGAAGGCACCCTGGGCGATCGTCACCGTACCGTCAGCCGACACTTCCGACTGGATGTAGGTGTAGTTCGTCTTGATGAACCATTCGCGGTCATTGAAGAACGGACGATCGAAGCGGTTGGAAAGATCGAAGACTTTCTCGAACTCGAATTCCGCACCCGTCAGGGTCGCTTCAGGCGCATTGATGAAGGAGGTGCCCAGGCTGTCGCCCGTCGGCAGGATATACTCCTCGATCGGGTTCTCGAGCACCTTGTGGAACACGCCGACGGTCACGAATTCCTCGCGGCCGAAATAGTATTCCAGACGCGCATCGTAGGACTCGATCTCGGTGTTCACGAGGTACGGGTTACCCTGGAAGCGCTGGTCGGTATCGGTGTTGAAGAACTCGGCGAAGGCCAGTTCGCGGAACTGCGGCCGGGCGATCGACTGGGAATAGCCGGTGCGCAGCTGCAGATTGTCGGCGAAGGTCCAGGTCAGCGTCACCGCCGGCAGGACATAGTCTTCCTCGATCCGCGTTTCCAGGAGGCCGCTGTCGCCGGCATTGGCCGGGAAAGCGAACGTGTCGACCTTCTGGACGCCGTCTTCGAAGCGGGCACCCACCGCGGCGCGAACGAAATCGTTCACCGCGATATCGGCACCGGCATAGTAGGCGCGGACATTCATCCGGCCCTCATAGGCTTCCGGGAAGGACAGACCGCCGGTCTCCACCAGGCGCAGACGCTCGTCGACGATGTTCTGCGGGGCGAAGATGTAGTCGATCCGGCTGAAGCGCAGATCGGACGGCAGACCCACACCGCCCTGCTCGAAGGAGAAGGTCCGGGTGTAGGCTTCACGCTCGCGGCTGGTCACCGCCATACCGGCTTTCAGCTCGACATCGCGTTCGAACACCGTCAGCGGCAGGGCAAGATCGAAGCCTGCATCCTGGGTGTTGTCCTCGATTTCCGAGAAGGACGTGCGGTTGTCGGCGACATTGCCGCCATACTGCAGGCCCGCACCGGAATACTCGTAGCGGTATTCACGCTGGTACGGCGCGTCGCGCGTGGCGGTCGCGTCCGAGATGCGCCAGTCCAGGGCGAGATCGCCCAGGAAGGAGAAGACATGCTCGCCGGACAGCTGGTTGAACAGCACCTGACGTTCGAACCATTCCAGGCTGTCGGTCAGGAAGACGCCGTTGCCACCCGCGTTGAACTCGGTCTGGGTCCGGGCTTCCTTGGACGTCGAGCGCAGGGCCATCGTCAGGAAGTTGATCTCGTGGTCATTGTACCAGTCGATGCCGACCGACAGCATGCCGGACACGTCGATGACGTTCTCGGTACCCATATAGTTATCGGAGGCATCTTCCGGAGCGGCGACGTCGGAGAAGTCGTCATTGGCCGGACCGTTGATGTAGCGGGCGGACGTGCCGTCGACACCGCCGCGGCCGCGGATACCTTCGCGCGTCACCCACTCGTTCGAGTAAGAACCGGCGGCGGTGAGGCCGAGGGAGAAACCATCGAAATCGAAACGATCGCCGGCGCTGAAGTCGATGGAGCCATTGGCGTCCGTATCGACCGTCTGCAGCACCCAGAGTTCCGAATTGACCAGCGAGCGGCCGATGGCCTGCTGCTGCGCGGCCGGCAGGTTGTTGCCGACGCGGGTGGTGTTGAAGATCTCGGCCAGTTCGGCCGGCAGATCGCGCAGGCCGTCGTCATAACCCAGCCAGTCCGTGTCGGAACCGTCATAGGTCAGGCCGTTATTGCCCGTCGTCACCGTGTCGAAGCTGCCACCGACGCCGATCGTCAGGAAGCGGTCGTCCGGCAGGGTTGCCGTTTCGACACCGATCACACCGCCGCCGAACTCGCCCGGGAATTCCGGGGAGAAGGTCTTCTGGACCAGCACGTTCGAGAGAACATTGGTCGGGAAGATGTCGAGCGGCGCCGCGCGACGGAAAGGCTCCGGAGACGGCATCGGAGAGCCGTTCAGGAGCGTGTTGGAGTAGCGTTCGTTGAGGCCGCGGACGACGACAAACTTGCCGCCCGTGGTCGACAGGCCGGTGACACGGACCAGGGCCGCAGCCAGGTCGCTATCGCCGGTGGTTTCAAGGTCGTCGATCGACAGGGCCGCCGACACTTCCGAGGTGACGCGGCGGTCATCCGGAATGTACTGGAAGCGGACCGTGATGACGTCTTCGGCTTCGGAGGACGGAGCGTCCTGCGCAAGGGCGGCTACCGGAACCAGCGTGGTTGACGCCAGCAACGCAGCCGAGAGCGCATATCGTGTAGTTTGCATCTTCATCACCATGAGACTGCGATTAAACGATGCTGCAGGTCCCGGGTGCTCTCACACCCGGGACCTGCCGCGTCTGCGTTACTGCTGCGCCGGAACGAAGGTCCAGCCCTGGTACCAGGTGTCGCTGGCGCCCTCGACGGCACCGACATAGCCGGCCGGCTCGAACCAGTTGTCGATGGCGTTGACGTCGGTGGAGGTCAGGCCCGTCTCGGCCGAACCCGGAACCACGCCCGTACCGCCGCTGAAGAAGGCAAAGCCCGTCAGCGAGTTGGTGTATTCGGCGTTGTTCGGCTGCGCGAGGAACCAATCCGACAGGTCGAGCGGGTCGCCCGAGCTCTCGTCGAAATTGTTCACGCAGTCCAGCGCGACCGACTGGATTTCCAGCGAGTCGGTGCCGGCACCGATGCGGGCGAAGGTGGCGTCCTGGTCGACGTCGATGCAGTCATCACCGAAGTTCACGACGAGACCGTTATAGAGCTGGCCAGCCGTACCTTCACGGATCAGCATGCCCTGGTCGCTGTCGTTGGAACCGGAACCGTTGCGGTTACCGATCAGGGTGAAGTTCGCAATCATCGGGTTGGAACGCGGCGTCAGATTGTTCGCCGTGTCGTTGCCGCCGCGGTTGTCGAACTCGAAGCCCTGGTCGCCCGAGGCACCCTGGACGACGAGGACGTACTGGGCGCGGCCGCGCCAGCCGTCGGTGTAGTCCATGGAGTCGTCGTCATTGCCGGTCAGCACCAGGTGGCGCAGATCGACCGCACCGCCGAACATTTCCACGCCGTCGTCCGAGTTGTTGTGGACCTGGACGTAGTCGACGAAGGTGCCGGAACCGACGCCCTGGAAGGCGATGCCGTTCAGCTCGTCCTCATTGTTCACCTTGAAGCCGGCGAAGCGGACTTGCGTGTAGGTGATGGAGCCGGAGGTGTCGTCGGCCGTGGCGCCGCCGAACAGGCCCGAAGAGCCTTCGCCGGACTTTTCACAATCGACCGTGCCGCCGGTGGCGGTGGCGTCGGTACAGGCGTTGATCGGCGCGCGGCCGTTCAGCACCAGACCGCCCCACTGACCCTTGGTGTTCACACCGGCCGTGCCTTCAATGTCCGAACGGGCGGTGAAGATCACCGGCGAGGACGCCGTACCGTTGGAGCGCAGCTCGGAACCGCGGGTCACCACGATGTAGTCGGAACCCGACGAACCGAAGACCGTCACGCCCGGATCGACCGTCAGCGTGGCTTCGATGCCGGACGGCAGCGGGCTGGCCGGATCGGGGCCGCGGTCGACGCCGACGAAGACCGGACCGATCAGCTCGTACATGTTGCCGCGCGTCAGGCGGAGGTCGGCGGTGATGTTGCCGGTGATCTGGCAGACACGCGAACCGTTGATGGTTTCAGCCGATTCCGTGGTGCCCGTCGGGCAGCCGGCGTCGGCGAACAGGTTGTAGGTCCAGCCCGAAGCCCAGTTCGAAGCAGCGATCTCGTCATCGGCGAAAGCGCCGATGTAGTCGATATCTTCAAACCAGCTGTCGGCACCGTTCACGTCGAACGCCGTCACGGCCTGCTCGGCAGGGCCCGAGAACACGCCGTTCAGCGTGTTGGAGATCACGGCATTGTTCGGACGGGACAGGAACCAGTCCGACAGGTCCACCGGATCGCCGGTGCTCTCGTCGAAATTGTTCACGCAGTCCAGAACCACCGACTGGATGTCCAGCGGATCGGTCGCCGCACCGATGCGGGCGAAGGTCGCGTCCTGGTCAACGTCGATACAGTCGTCGCCGAAGTCGGCCACGATACCGTTATAGAGACGGCCGGCCGTACCTTCACGGATCAGCATGCCCTGGTCGCTGTCGTTCGAGCCCGAACCGTTGCGGTTACCGATCAGGGTGAAGTTCGAGATCATCGGGTTGGAACGCGGCGTCAGATTGTTCGCCGTGTCGTTGCCGCCGCGGTTGTCGAACTCGAAGCCCTGGTCACCGGACGGCCCCTGGCGGACCAGCACGAACTGGGCGCGGCCGCGCCAGCCATCGGTGTAGTCCATGGAGTCGTCGTCATTGCCGGTCAGCACCAGGTGGCGCAGATCGACCGTGCCGCCGAACATTTCCACGCCGTCGTCCGAATTGTTGTGGACCTGGACATAGTCGACGTCCGTGCCGGAACCGACGCCCTGGAAGGCGATGCCGTTCAGCTCGTCCTCATTGTTCACCTTGAAGCCGGCGAAGCGGACCTGGACGTAGTTCAGGATGCCCGAGCTGTCGGCCGCGTCGGCGCCGCCGAACAGGCCGGAAGAGCCTTCGCCGGACTTTTCGCAATCGGCCGAACCGCCGACCGCCGTGGCGTCGGTACAGGCATTGATCGGCGCGCGGCCGTTCAGCACCAGACCGCCCCACAGGCCCTTGTCGTTCTCGCCGACCGAACCTTCAACGTCGGTGCGCGAGGTGAAGATCACCGGCGCGTCGGCCGTGCCCTGCGCTTCGATGCGCGAGCCGCGGGTCACGACGATGTAGTCGGAACCGGCCGCGCCGAACAGCGTGGCACCGGCGCCGATCGACAGGGTGGCGCGAGCGCCGCTGCCGCCGGTGGCGCCGTCATCGGTACCCACGAAGGTCGGGCCCGTGATGATCACGCCGGCATTCGGGGCAACCGTCGTGTTGGTCGTGATGTTGCCGGTGATTTCACAGGCATTGATGGTGATGTCGCCATTGGTGACGGAGGTTTCGCGGATCGAACCCGTGCCGCAGCCACCGGCCGGAATCAGATCGATCGTCTGACCGGCAGGCGGCGGGTTGCCGCCGCCCGGAGGCGTGCCCGGGTTTTCAGCGCCCGGAGAGGAGATGGACGTATCCGCGCACGCTGCAAAGAACGCGCAGGACGTGGTCACAAGCAGGAGCTTGCGGAAATTGTGCTTCACCGACATGGAAGACCCCCAAGAGGAATGAATCTCGACCACGGTGGCACCGGCGCATTCCGGCCCAGCCGCTTGGGCGGGGGATAAACATCAGCATTGTAACGGCTGAATGACAGATCGGCGCGGCGGCGCCCGCAGACCGGAACCACAACATCACCAAGGATGGGGATTCATCACGCGGACACCCACTAGATACTGGCCATGCAAGGGATTTCGCGCCGGTGGCAATTCGGCAACATCGGAAGAACTCGAAATTGAAATTTTTGCGACAATCCGCAGTATGACACTTGTTTGACGGAATTCACGTCCTTGAAGACTGGAATCGGACAAGTCGAACAACAGTATTTATTGGTCTCTATACGGACCGTCTGGTGCGAAGGTTGCACTTCCCGCGCCGAGCCGCGACACTACGGTCTCGTTCAGCAACCGAAGGGGCCCTGAAATGACCCCCGACATGACAAAGTGCGCCCGAGGTAAAATTCGTGCTTTACACAGCCCGTATTTGACTTTATCCGCGCTTCTCCCGGCGGAGGCGACGATGCCGGATTGGGTTAACTGCCAACAGGGGGTCACGTGAATTGCACACGTACCATACTCCCCTGGACCTGGTCCGCTCACGGCACGTAGAAAGCCCGGTCGTCTGCGCACGTCCGGATCGCGTTGCACAAGCGAGCCACTGGTTCCAGGAAAACTTTCCGGGCGAAGTCCTCTACGCGGTGAAGGCGAATCCCAGCCCGTGGATTCTCGACGTGCTGTATGCCAACGGCACGCGCTTCTTCGACGTCGCTTCGATTCCGGAAATCCAGCTCGTCCGCGAACGGTGCCCCGAGGCCCGCATGGCCTTCCTGCACCCGGTGAAAAGCCGCGAGTCGATCCGGCGCGCCTATTATGAATTCGGCGTGCGCATCTTCGCCCTCGATTGCGAGGCGGAGATGGCCAAGATCGTCGAGGAGACGAACCACGCCGACGATCTCATCCTGATCGTGCGCCTGGCCGTGTCGAATGACGGTGCGATGTTCTCGCTTGCCGGCAAGTTCGGCGTGCCCGCCTATGAGGCGTCCGACCTGATCCGCAAGGCGCGGGCCCACGCCTTCGAGCTCGGCGTGAGCTTCCATGTCGGCAGCCAGTGCATGCAGCCCTCCGCCTATCGCTCGGCCATGATGGAGGCTTCGCGCCTCATCGCCCAGGCCGGCGTGACGGTCGACATCGTCGATGTCGGCGGCGGCTTCCCCTCGATCTATCCGGGCATGAACCCGCCGCCGATGGACGAGTACATCTCGTCCATCGAGGACGCGTTCGAGGAGATGATGGTGCTAGAGAATGCCGACCTCTGGTGCGAGCCGGGCCGCGCCCTGGTCGCCGAGGCCGAAAGCGTCCTCACCCGGGTCGAGCTGGTCAAGGGCGACGCCCTCTACCTCAATGACGGCGCCTATGGCCGCCTGTTCGACGCCGCGCACGCCAAATGGCCCTTCCCGGTGCGCCTGCACCGCCGCAAGGGTAATGGCATAGCCGGCGAGGGCGAGACAGACGGCGAGACCGCATCCTTCCGCCTCTACGGTCCGACCTGCGATTCGATGGACGCCATTCCCGGCCCCTTCGACCTGCCGGCCGACATCGCCGAGGGCGACATCATCGAGATCGGCATGCTCGGCGCCTACGGCACCGCGCTGGCGACGAATTTCAACGGGTTCGGTGCCATCGAATACGTGACGGTTGAGGACATGCCCTGGCCGTCTATGTTCGAGGTTCAACCCGACAAGGCCGACGACAGCGAAGCGACGGTCATTTCCTTCGCCCGCGCCCGCCGGCGCCGGCCCAAACTCAGGAGACGCGCATGACCGATATGTCGAACCGGAAGGCGGAACTTCTCGCCAACCCGATCCATCATATCGACATCACGGAGTTCGACGGCCGCGAGCTGATCGACAGCTGGGAGAAGATGTCCTTCACCTCGCGCGATGCTGCGCGTGCCGCCCGCATCCTGCAGGCCGCGGTGGCCGATCCGGACTGTTCGGTGATCCTCACCCTGGCCGGCTCCACGTCCGCAGGCGGGTGCATGCACGTCTGGCGTGACATGGTGCGTCACAACATGGTCGACGCCATCGTCTCGACCGGCGCCTCCATCGTCGACATGGATTTCTTCGAGGCCCTGGGCTTCAAGCACTACCAGGCCCGCGAGATCCCGGACGACCGCGAACTGCGCGATCTCTATATCGACCGCATCTACGACACCTATATCGACGAGGAAGAACTGCAGGCGTGCGATCACGTCACGCAGGAAATCGCCGACATGCTCGAGCCGGGTCCGCGCTCCTCGCGCTCCTACATCAAGGCGATGGGCAAGTGGCTGTCCGAGGGCAATGCCAAGAAGCAGGGCTCGCTCGTGCAGGAATGCTATGAGCAGGGCGTGCCGATCTTCTGCCCGGCCTTCTCCGACTGCTCTGCCGGCTTCGGCCTGGTGAAGCACCAGGTGGAACGCATGAAGGCGAACAAGCCCTACCTGTCGATCGACAGTGTGGCCGACTTCCGCGAGCTGACCGATATCAAGATCAAGGCCGGCACAACCGGCCTGTTCATGGTCGGCGGCGGCGTGCCGAAGAATTTCGCCCAGGACACGGTCGTGTGCGCGGAAATCCTCGGCGAGGAAGTCCCCATGCACGCCTATGCCGTCCAGATCACCGTCGCCGACGTGCGCGACGGCGCCTGCTCCTCCTCCACCCTCAAGGAAGCCTGTTCCTGGGGCAAGGTGGACGTGGCCCTGGAACAGATGGTCTACGCCGAAGCGAGCACAGTGGCCCCGGTCATCGTCTCCGACGTCTACCACCGCCGCGCCTGGGAAAACCGCCCGCGCCACCGCTATGGCGACATGTTCAAGGACTAGGGTCTTCGGGCATTGAAGGAATGAAGAAGCCCCGGTGCGCTGCGCCGGGGCTTTTTAGTGTTCCGATATAGAAGGACATTTTACGACCAAGATACCAAAGAGCACAAGCAAGAGCAAAAACCACCACAGGCGGCATTGTTGGCAATTGCCCGCCGAGACCTAGTCGCTTAGGCTCTACCGCATGAGAACGCGCTTCAGTTTAATCAACTCTGGACTTTACCCAGAGACACTCCCCCCCTGTTTTGTCTCGAAAGATGCGAAGCGAGCCTTTCATGGCATCGTAGGGTCGCTCGACGACAAAAAATTCCACGACCGTAGAACCGAGTACGTAAGATACAGTGGCACGAAGCACGACGGCAGCCGCCGATTCTTCGGAACACCAAACATCATATCCTACTTCTATGTTTCGAGTTTTATTTGGAAAAACTGGAAAATATTTCAGAAAAATTTCTCTGCATCTACGTATTCAATCGGCCGACCCAAATTAATGGAGGACGGCGCGCCGCGAGCCGTGAAAGTTCCTTCGCTTTCAGAACTTTCAAAACATGCCTCAAAGAACTTACGATACGCACCTTTTGTTTTGAAAGCCGATATTGCTCAGTGCTTCCCGAGTCTGTACACGCACTCTATCGCTTGGGCCGCACACGGCATAGAAGCCGCAAAGAAAGATATCTCCAAGGATTCTGAAGCGAACAAGTTCAACTCTTTAGACTTCTTTGTTCGGAACGGACAGCGTGGCAACACTCGAGGGGTATTAGTTGGACCCGACGCTTTTAGAATTGTCGCAGAATTTGTTCTATCCAGAATTGACTCTGATTTACAAGATGCGGTGGGGGATAAAATAGTTGGCGCAGTTAGGCATGTGGATGATTATTATATCGGACTCAAGTCAGAACACGACGCTCAATCCGTACTATCGAGGCTTCGAGAAGTTCTGGCAACTTACGAACTAAATTTGAATGACCACAAGACGAAAATTGTATCGAGTCTCGAACCAATCAATGATTTATGGGCGCAAAGACTCCGCGAGCACATAAAGCCTGAAAGGCTGGGCGACGCACTAAGGGTATATATCGGCGAACACAACAGCCACTCATATATAGAACGCGCAGTGTCCGAGGCAGTTTCGTACGCGCAATCAACAGGTTCTGACAGCCCTTTGAAAATTTTACTTCGGTCATTTGATGAAGCGAAACTATATAATTCAGAGGACTGGATCCACGCTGAACCCTATATACAAAGAATCGTACAAAAACACCCACATGCTATTGATTATGCCTGCCTTTTGGTTGCGAAGAGGAAATCACTCGATCTTGAAATAGATACAGCTGGCTGGCTCTCTGTTTCTGAGATCATAATTAGCCGCAGCTTGGCACTTGAACATCACCATGAGGCCATCTGGATGGTATGGCTTCTCATTGTTTGCGAGATAGCGATACCTCAGCCCTTAGCTGAGGAACTCGCAAAGTCCAGGGATGGACATATGCGTGCATTGCTCGCTCAAGCGTATGTAGATGGAAGAATTCCACGGAAGCCTAAGCTAAATCTTGGAAACAAGCTATCAACCGTGAGTTCTGACTGGTTGGCTAACTTGGTAGCCCGTTCACAGGGATTTTCGAAGGCAAATTTCTCTTTCAGCTACTCCGACGAATTTGAACACTTATCCAAACGCGGACTACGTCTTGTGGATTTTGATGATCACATCGAAACCGTAAAACAGGGCAACAGAAAGGCGATAAGTCGAATTCGCTATGGCTACGATGACGAGGGTGAAGGCGACGATGGCGATGGGTTTGATGAATATGACTTTGAGGATGAAGAAATGCCCCTTTGAGGCTCTGCGTTTTCACCTCACGTCATGCCGTCACGCCTAAATTGCTCGCCCGGAAGCGCGTGAGCGCTGTCCGGGACCGACGGGAGACTCATCGCTAAACGCGATCCGCGGCCGGTCCTGGCTCTGCGGACCGCCTTCGCGGGCCATCCGGCCAGGAGAAATTCGCGCTTATCCCTCTCCCCCGTCGGGGAGAGGGCTGGCTTGGCTGACAATCGGGAAAACTTGTCCCCACCCCCTCATAGCGGCCGCATAATCACCCCGTCTTCGCACCACTCGAGGCCCGGACCGGTTATCCGGGGGTGCAAAGAGTACGGAGCTTGTCCGCGCCTGCCGGGTTGACCACGGCAGGCTCCGGCGAGGCCATCGGCAGGGACGACCGGCAAAAAGCTCGACCGGACCGTCCCCGCCGGTTT
>NZ_JBDWAS010000038.1:0-78648 GCF_039978735.1 Maricaulis sp. | reverse complement strand
GGCGGCGGAGGGGGGCCACCGATTGCCCACCCCCCCCCGCCACTGGCACAGGCCTGAAGCGTCAGTCCCAGCAGGACGGCCGCCAGGCGCGCATGCGCGAATAGTCCATGTCTGGATCTGCTCATTCTTCCCCCCGATAGCTTGAGTGCGCGATACACGAAGCCGCAACTCTCAGGGGCACAGCCTGCTCTTCTGCCGCATTACGGTTGCATGACAGTCTGGTGAAATCCGGCTTTCGGCTGGCGGTCTGCAAAGCGCGGGCACCCTGCTGGCGCCACTTGTCTGCAACCGTCTCAGACAGCCGGAAGCAGTGACAGCTCCCGCCAGAGCATGGGCTGGATGTCGCTGCGGGTTCCGGCAACCCGGTCCGACACCATCCAGTGCGCGCGTTCGTGCAGCAGGGGGATGATGGCGGTTTCTTCGAACAGACGGGCTTCGGCCTGCTGATAGGCGAGCGCGCGGGCGGCCGGATCGGTCTCGCGCCGGGCGCGGGCCATGGCGTCGGCGAAATCCGCGTCGCGCCAGTTGAAATTGTCGGCAAACCCGCCGGGCGCGAACGGGTCCAGCATGAAGAAGGGATCGGCCTTCAGGCCGCGATTGAAACTGGCGACGGCGATATCGTAATCGCCGGCATCGACGGCCTGGTAGAGATCGGTGGCATAGGTCACGAAGATCTCGGTCTCGACGCCGGCGCGCTGCCAGTCATCCGCCACGGCGAGAGCGATGCGCTCATTGTCGCCCGGCGTGGTGCGGATCTGCAGCGGTCGGCCGATCTCCAGCGCCGGGCTGGCGCCGGCAGCCCCGGCTTCCGGATCGATCACCGGCACGACATGGCGCGTCGGACTGGCCGTGCCGGCAAAGAATTCCTCGGCGATGAAACCGCGATCGATCGCGGCGGACAGCGCCCGGCGCGTTTCGGCGGAGGCCAGTGGCGCGCGGGCGTGATTGAGCTTGAGATAGCGCAGGATCGGCGCGTCGAAACTGCGGAAACGTTCGCCCAGCCGGTCGCGCAGGAAGCCGATCTGGTTGGCCGGCGGCTGGTCGGCCAGGTCGTAATCGCCCGCCCGGAACAGGCGCACCCGCGTCGCGGCGTCCTGCACCGCGTCCAGCCGGATGGCCGGGATCGCGACCCGGGCAGCATCGTAATAGGCCGGGTTGCGGGTCATCGAGAGGTGCAGCTGGCTCTCTCCGGTCAGCGTATAGGCGCCGGCCGTGACCATGTTTTCCGGCCGCACCCAGTCGGCGCTGTGGCGTTCGATGACATGGCGTGGGAAGGGATAGAATTCGCGCATCAGCACGGGCAGCAGGCCCAGAGGGTCGGTGAGGCGGAACTCGACGCTCCGTTCGTTCAGCGCGCTGACCCCCATCGCCTCGGACGGCATCCCGCCGGCCAGCACTGCGCGGGCGTTTTCGATGGCGAAAAAATCGCCCAACCGGGCAAAGCTCTGGGCGGGGTCAACCAGACGCCGGGCCGACCAGACGATATCCTCGGCGGTCAGCGGATGCCCGTCCGACCAGGTCAGTCCGTCGCGCAGGTGGAAATACCAGAGCCGCCCGTCCTCGCGGAAGGTCCAGCTTTCCGCCAGGCCCGGCGCGACGGATCCGTCCGGCGCATACTCGGTCAGCCCGGCGTGAAGCTGCTTGTAGGCGAGTGCCGCCGAGGCAAATTCGCCGCGCGCCGGATCGAGACTGTCGGGCAGGTTGGTCGTCGCGACACGCAACAGCCCCTCCGGCGGTGCGGACCGGCTGCAGGCGGTCAGGCCGGTTGCGAGTGAGGCGGCGAGAAGAGTGCGGCGGTTCAGCATGGCGGGATGATGCTGTGATGCGCGGCGGGCAGCCAGCCCTTTTTGGACCTGTGCTCAGCCGGCGGCAACTATGTCGTTCGCTCTTGTCTCCACGAGGCCGTCATCCTGACGAAAGTCAGGATCCAGGTCGCGTGGCGCGTTCCCGCCAGGTCTGGCTCAATCCGGCTTTTCGAATTGGGCCCTGACTTTCGTCAGGGTGACGGTTCATGGGGGCGAACGTGTCCGGGCGATCTGTGGACCTCGCCGGCCCGCGATCAACGGGCCGGGAGAGTCTAGGCCTCCGCCTTCGCCTTCAGCGCTCCGACAAAGCGGTCGAACACGCCGAAACTGTCCTGCGGGCCCGGGCTGGCTTCCGGGTGGTGCTGGACGGCCCAGACGGGCTTGTCGGTCAGCTTGAAGCCGGAATTGGAGCCGTCGAACAGCGAGACATGGGTTTCCACCGCATTGGCCGGCAGGGTCGAGCCATCGACCGCAAAGCCGTGGTTCATGGAGACGATCTCCACCTGGCCGGTCTCGTGGTTCTTCACCGGGTGATTGGCGCCGTGATGGCCCTGGGCCATTTTCGCGGTCTTTGCGCCGAGCGCGAGCGCCAGCATCTGGTGGCCCAGGCAGATGCCCAGGGCGGGGATGCCGGCCTCGATGACGGCCTTGATGGTCGGCAGGGCATATTTGCCCGTCTCGGCCGGGTCGCCCGGACCGTTGGAGAAGACCACACCGTCCGGATTGAGCGCCTTGACCTCATCAATGCCGGCCTTGCCCGGCAGGACCGCGACGCGGGCGCCCGCGCCGGTGAGCAGGCGCAGGATGTTGGCCTTCACGCCATAATCGAGCACCACGACGCGCGGACCCTCTTCCGGGCCCGCGGCATAGCCCTCGCCGAGGACCCAATTGCCTTCGCTCCACTCGCCCGCGGCTTCGCGCGTCACGCCGGCAGCGAGCTCGCGGCCTTCCATGGTCGGCGCGGCGGCAGCAGCGGCCTTGAGCGCCTCGATATCGATATTGCCGGAGGGATCATGGGCGATGGCACACATGGCCATGCCCTTCTCGCGGATGCGGCGCGTAAGGGCGCGCGTGTCGATCCCGGTCACCGAGACAATGCCGCGCGTGCGCAGCCATTCCTCGAAGGAGGTTTCGGCGCGCCAGTTGGCCGGCGGGGTGATGGTGGCGCGGGAGACCATGCCGACGGCAGCCTTGCGGGCCGGTCCGCTGGCGGCTTCCTCGTCTTCCGCATTGGCGCCGACATTGCCGACATGGGGGAAGGTGAAGCAGACGACCTGGCCGGCATAGGACGGGTCGGCCAGGACTTCCTGGTGGCCGGTCATCGCCGTGTTGAAGCACAGCTCGCCGATGGCGGTTCCGCTTGCGCCGGTCCCGTGGCCCAGGAAAACCTGGCCGTCTGCAAGGGCGATGGCGCCTGTGGCCTGCGTCGGATCGGGCTGCGACATGGGGCTCTCCTGCCTTGCGGGGACGCGCGTCGGGCGGCCGGGGAATCGGCTGCATCCTGACGTCCGGATAAACGGGCGCTTCGCTAGTCTCTTCGCCCCGCCGGGTCAATACCGCAAGTCCGGTTCCCGGCCCGATCGATCAATCTTTATGACCGTTGGTCGATGAGGGGTTGATTATTGAGCGGCGAGGGCATATTCCCCCGGCCCTTGTTTCAGAGGCTGCAAGGCCGAGGATGAGCAGACAGTCAGGAACGCATCTGCGGACAACAGACCCGGACGCTCGAAACAAATGGCGCTTCCCGGAGGCGCGCGATCACTTTTTCACACCGGAGATTTCGTGACGGGTTGCCAAAGGGCACCCAGAATGGACCAGTTACATCATGTCTCTTCGTGACCGTATCACCGACGAACTGAAATCCGCCCTGAAGGCTGGCGACAAGACGCGTCTGTCGACGCTCCGCCTGATCTCTGCGGCGATCAAGGACCGTGACATCGCGGCGCGCGCGGAAGACCGCTGCGCCGGCTGCGGAGACACGGAAATCATGGCCATCCTGCAAAAACTCGCCAAACAGCGCGACGAGAGCGCCGAGACCTATGAAAAGGCCGGCCGCCTGGATCTCGCCGAGGCCGAGCGCGGGGAAGCGGAGATTGTCCGCGAATTCCTGCCCAAGCCGATGGACAGCACCGAAATCGAGCAGGCGGCCCAGACCGTCGTCAGCGAACTCGACGCATCCGGCCTGAAGGATATGGGCCGCGTGATGGGCGAGCTGAAAACCCGCTATGCCGGCCGCATGGATTTCGGCCAGGCGGGCGCCAAGGTGAAGACGCTGCTCGCCGGCGCGGCCTGAGCCTGATCCTGATTTGATCGCGTGACGCCGGAAGCTTTCGGGCGCATCATGTCCGGCTGTGACAACGGACGGGTGAGGCAAACGCTTTCAGATGCGGCTGGGTGAGGATTTCATCGACGAGATCAAGGCGCGGGTCCGCCCGTCGGACCTGATCGGCCGCACCGTGCAGCTGAAACGCCAGGGCCGCGAATTCGTCGGCCTGTCGCCTTTCAAGAAAGAGCGTACGCCGTCGTTTTTCGTCAATGACGACAAGCGCTTCTACCATTGCTTTGCCAGCGGCAAGCATGGCGACGTCTTCACCTGGCTCGAGGAAATGGAAGGCCTCTCCTTCATGGAGGCGGCGGAGCGGCTGGCCGGCGAGGCCGGGCTGCGCCTGCCCGAGCCGGATCCGGAAGCTCACGAGAAGACCGTCCACCGCAAATCCCTCGTGGAATGGATGGAGGTGGCCCAGGCCTTTTATCTGCGCGCCCTGCGCCAGCCGGAAGGCGAGGCGGCGCGGACCTATCTCAAGGGGCGCGGCCTGACCGGCCAGGACTGCGTACGTTTCGGTATCGGCTATGCCCCGGACGGGCGGACGGCGCTGAAGGACGAGCTGGTGACCGCTGGCGCTCCGGTCGAGGACCTGGTCGAGTGTGGCCTGCTGATCCAGCCGGATCACGGCTCGCCCTATGACCGCTTCCGCGACCGCATCATGTTCCCGATCCACGATCCGCGCGGCCGGCTGGTCGCCTTTGGCGGCCGGGCGCTGAACAAGGAAGCGCGGGCGAAATATCTCAACTCGCCCGAGACGCCGATCTTCCACAAGGGCTCGGTGCTCTACCGCTATCCCGAAGCACGCAAGGCGGCGTCCGATCCCAAGCAGACTATCCGCGGCCTGATCGTGGCGGAGGGCTATCTCGACGTGATCGCCCTGGCGCGTGCCGGGCTGGATCACGGCGTGGCGCCGCTGGGCACGGCCGTCACCGAGGATCAGCTGCAGCTCCTCTGGCGCGCTGGCGGCGAGCCTGTGATGTGCCTGGACGGCGACAGTGCCGGCCGTGGGGCGGCCTTCAAGGCGGCCGACCGGGCGCTGCCGCTGCTGCAGCCGGGCAAGACGCTGCGCTTTGCCTTCATGCCCGAGGGCAAGGATCCGGACGATCTGCTGCGCGAGGAGGGCGCCAACGCCCTGCGCGCGGTGTTCACCGAGACCCGCTCGCTGGCCGATCTGCTGTGGGAGCGCGAGGTTCATGCCGAACCGCTCGACGATCCGGACCGGCGCGCCGGCTTCCGCAGGCGGATCCGGGGGCTTGTTTCCCAGATCGCCGATACCGATATACGTGAAGAATACCGGCGCGAGTTCGACCAGCGCATGGAAGCGCTGTTCGGCGGCCGGCCGCAGCAAACGCGGCGGTCCTCCGGCGCTTACGGGCGGAAGATGCCGCTGATGCGGGCCAGCGCCGAACTGAAACGAAAGACGCAGGCTGCAGGCCAGCAACCGGCCGATCATCTGGCGCGCCACCTGCTTCTCGCCGCGATCGAATATCCCGATATTGCGGTCGACCAGGTGGAAACACTGGCGCTTTTGCGCCTCGGTTCGCTTGACTCACTGCGCGACGCCGTTTTAGACGCCTGCTCTTCTGGGCAGTCTGTGCAAACCGACACGCTTAGGGCCAGATTGGCCGAAGCCGGATATGCGGCAACAATGAAGCGGTTGGACGGAGAGCGCGGCCCCATGCAGGCGGCACTGGGCGGAACGGAGGCGTCCTTCAAGGCACGAACACAGGCTTGGACGCGCCTGGCAGCAGCCTATATGGAACGAAGCGAGGCACAGCGCCGGCGCGACGAGATACGTGCGCGGCTGAACGAAGAAATTGGCAGGGATGATTCCGAGAGTGTGCGGCGGCTGGTCGAGGCCTGGCGCCGGGAAACCTCGCGATCGGAACCGTCCTGACCCGGAACACATTCCAATTGTGCGCACTGGGCAGCGCGACAAGGGACGAATAGATGAGCAAAACGGCCGAAGCCAACGACGCATCGGAACCCCAGGACGGTCCGCTTCTGGACCTGACGGACCAGTCGGTCAAGAACATGATCAAGACCGCGAAGAAACGCGGTTATGTGACCCATGACGAGCTGAACGCCGTTCTGCCGAGCGAGGAATTTTCCTCCGAGCAGATCGAGGACGTGCTCGCGCAGCTGTCCGAGATGGGCATCAATGTCGTCGACAGCGAGACCGACGTCGATGATGACGGCGACAACGCCAAGGCGAATGCCTCCGGCGATGACGACGACAGTGATGACGACGAGGACGAGAGCGACAGCCGCTCCGTCGCGGCTGCCAGCGGCAAGGCCGCCGTGGTGGGCCAGAATACCGGCTCGTCCGCGGACCGTACCGACGACCCGGTGCGCATGTATCTGCGCGAGATGGGCTCGGTCGAGCTTCTCTCCCGCGAGGGCGAGATCGCGATCGCCAAGCGCATCGAGGCCGGCCGCAATGCGATGATCCGCGGCTTGTGCGAAAGCCCGCTGACCTTCGAAGCCATCATGGTCTGGCGCGACGAGCTGCAGGAAGGCCAGGTCCTGCTGCGCGACATCATCGACCTCGACGCCACCTATGGCGGCCAGCAGGCCGAGGGTGAAGAGGGCGAGGATGGCGAAGGCGAAGCCGAGGGCGCAGCCCCCGCGGCAGCGCCGGCCGACCCGCAGGAAAAGACCGGCGACGAAGACGAGAAGTCTGCCAAGAAGTCCTCCCGCGACGATGACGACGAGGATGAGGACGACGACGAGGAGACCGAGGGCTCCAGCGACGACGAGGATGATGATGACGAGGACGATGGTGCCTCGCTCTCCCTGTCGGCGATGGAAGCGGAACTGCGCGACGGCGTCATGGAGACGCTGGACTCGATCGCGTCCGACTTTGCCGCCTTCCGCAAGCTGCAGGACAAGCTGGTCGCTGCCCGTATCGAGGGCAAGGACCTGACCAAGCAGAGCCGGGAAAAATACGAGGGGCTTCAGAACTCCATCGTCACCCAGCTCAATACGATGCACCTCAACAATGCGCGTATCGAGGCTCTGGTCGAACAGCTCTATGCGATCAACAAGGAACGCATGTCGCTGGAAGGCAAGCTCTTGCGCATGGCCGACGCCCATGGCGTGCCGCGTGCCCAGTTCATGGACAGCTATTTCGGCAATGAGCTGAGCCCCGACTGGCCGTCCTCGATGGCCGGCACGTCCAAGGCCTGGGACCGCTTCATCGATCGCGAGGCGACCGATGCCGGCAAGATCCGTGACGAGCTGGCCGATCTGACCCAGCGCGCCGGCGTGCCGATCGAGGATCTGCGCCGCATCGTGCGCACCGTCCAGAAGGGCGAGCGCGAGGCCCGCGTGGCCAAGAAGGAGATGGTCGAGGCCAATCTGCGCCTGGTGATCTCCATTGCCAAGAAATACACCAATCGCGGCCTGCAATTCCTGGATCTGATCCAGGAAGGTAATATCGGCCTGATGAAGGCCGTCGACAAATTCGAATACCGCCGCGGCTATAAATTCTCGACCTATGCCACCTGGTGGATCCGCCAGGCGATAACCCGCTCGATCGCCGACCAGGCCCGCACCATCCGTATCCCGGTGCACATGATCGAGACGATCAACAAGATCGTCCGCACCTCGCGCCAGATGCTGCACGAGATCGGCCGCGAGCCGACCCCGGAAGAGCTGGCTGAAAAGCTCGCCATGCCGCTGGAAAAAGTGCGCAAGGTGATGAAGATCGCCAAGGAGCCGATCTCCCTGGAAACGCCGATCGGCGACGAGGAAGACAGCCATCTGGGCGATTTCATCGAGGACAAGAATGCCGTCCTGCCGATCGATGCCGCCATCCAGGCCAATCTGCGCGAAACCACGACCCGCGTGCTCGCCTCGCTCACCCCGCGTGAGGAACGCGTGCTGCGCATGCGTTTCGGCATCGGCATGAATACCGACCACACGCTGGAAGAAGTCGGCCAGCAATTCTCGGTGACCCGAGAACGGATCCGCCAGATCGAGGCCAAGGCCCTGCGCAAGCTCAAGCATCCGAGCCGCTCGCGCAAGCTCCGCAGCTTCCTGGACAATTGATCCGCCGAAAGCGGATCATCCCGGACCCGTTCCGGGATCTCTGGACGACACGCCCAACGAAAAGCCGGCCCTCGGGCCGGCTTTTTTGTCGGCCGTCGGCCTGTCCAATCGACTTCCCGGGGCTTCGGCCCTAGAGTTTAGCGATGAACGCCAAATTCCGTGCGATTGAGGTCGATGAGACGACGGCAGCGCTGCTCGAGGCCCGGGCCGCGGCACGCAATCTCACCGTGGCAGAGCTATTGGCCGACCTGGCCGCCAGCGAGGCGGGTCTGCCGGCAGATCTGGTTGAGCAGCGGGCGGCAGGAACAGGACCCTGGTCGCCTGAAGTGCTGGCCGAGGATGAGCGCAGACTGCTGGCCTTCCGCGAAGAGCGCAGCGGTGCCGACTGGAGCGATGTCCGGAACTGGATGGAGAGCTGGGGCCGTCCGTCCGAAGAACCTGCTCCGAAGGCCCGCAAGCTTTGAAGGTCAGGGTCTCCGGCGCACAGGAGCATAATGCTGCCGCATTCCGGCGCCTTCCTGCCTGTTCGTGATCAGGGGACAGCTACCATGAAAATTCAAGCGCTTGGCTTGGCGGCGGCATTGCTGCTTACCGGGCCGGTCTGCGCCCAACCGGCCCCGCATCTCGATCCCGTCGACGCCGCCGTCGAGCCCTTGATGGAGCAGGGGCATTTCCCCGGCATGGCGGTCGCTGTGCTGCGGCACGGCGAACCCGTCCATGTCGGCGGCTATGGCCTGGCTTCGATCGAGCATCAGGTGCCGGTAACGCCCGCAACGGTTTTCGAACTGGCCTCCCTGACCAAGCACATGACGGCACTGGCCGTGTTGACGCTGGCGGAGGCGGGGCGGGTGTCGCTGGACGATCGGGTCGTGGACTACCTGCCCGTCGATACTCCGGAGGCCTGGTCGACGATCACGATCGACCAGCTGCTCAGTCATACCGGCGGGCTGGCCCACCGGTTCGAGGCGATGCCGGATGGCGAGTTCCTGCTGAACTATTCCACCGACGACATGCTCGCCTCGGCCATGGCGACGGAAATGGTGGCGACGCCCGGAGAGGACTGGATCTATTCCGACCAGGGCTATTTCCTGCTCGGCCTCGTGATCGAGCAGGTCACCGGCCAGTCCTATGGAGACCATCTTCGCGAGACACTCTTCGGTCCGCTGGGGATGGACCAGACCGCCATGCTGGACCAGTCGGCCATCGTGCCGCATCGCGCCGAAGGCTATGCCTGGAACGAGGATGCCGGGCTGCAGCGCAACCGCCGCGTCTGGCAGTTCGGCCTGATGTCGCATTTCGGTGTGACATCCTCGCTCGACGACATGATGGTCTGGGAGGCCGCGCTGTCCGGCAGCGAGATCATCAATGACGGCGCCTTGGCGGCCACCGCCGAGATCCAGCGCCCCTTCGACACCGGGGAAACTTGCGACAGCTGGGGCTATGCGCGCGGCTGGACGGCCTATCACCGGGAAGGGCGCACCCTGGTCAGCCATGGCGGTTACTCCGGCACGGCCTATGTGCGCGACCTCACGACCGGCCTGTCGGTGATCGTGCTGACCAATCGCGAGGATACGCCGGATGCGCTGTCACCGATGGCCATCGCCTGGGCTGCAGCCCATGCCGTGGATGAGGCGCTGCCGGAAGGTGGCCCGCGCTGCTGGGAATAGCCCGACCTCTCCAATCCGTAAGGCCGCCGTCACAGCCCGGACGGGTGCTTGCCTGCTCCATGTCCGCCAGGCTGAGGGAGGACATGTGATGCCGGGCATTCGGGCAATGCTGCTGGGAGTGAGTGTCGCGAGCGTTCAGATAGCGGCGGCGCAGGCGGAGGAGCCTGCGGCGTCTCGCTGGTCTGCGGCGCTCGAAGAAGTCGCGGTCTATCTGGAAGACGATTACATCTATTCGCAGACCGGTGCGGCCATGGCGCGCCATCTACGCGAGAATGGCGGCGATTATGACCAGGCCGCCGATCTGGACGCGCTGGCGCAAGCGCTGACGGAAGATCTCTACGATATCGCTCAGGACCACCATCTGCGTCTGTGGACCCAGGGCAGCCAGGCCGCACCGTCGCGAGCGCCCATGTCCCGCGAACAGATCGAGCATTGCCGCACGGCCTCGATCGAGCACCGCTGGCTGGCGCCGGATATCGGCTATATCCAGTTTCCGCGCTTCCGGTCCGAGCCGGATTATCTGGCCGGTTTCGATGCCGCGATGGAGGTGCTGGACGGGGCGGATGCGATCATTCTCGATCTGCGCGCCAATTGCGGTGGTGACGAGATGGCGGTGCGCCACCTCTCGACGTATTTCTTCGACCGGCCGACCCATCTGGTAAGTTCGCAGGTCGGCGACAGCGAGCCGCGTGAGCGCTGGACGCTGGATGCCGTGCCCGGACCGCGCCAGCCCGAGGCCGCGCTCTACATTCTTGTCGACAATGGCACGTTCTCGGCGGCTGAATCCTTCAGCTTCGGCATGCGTGCAACGGGCCGTGCGACACTGGCCGGCATCCCGACAGGCGGTGGCGGACATTTCGGTGCGACGGTCGAGCTGGACAGCGGCATGCGGATGTTCCTGCCGATCGGCCGCACTTTCGACCCGCGCACAGGCGAGGGCTGGGAGGCGACGGGGATCATGCCGGACATCCGGACAGACACGTCGGACGCAGCGCTCGATGCGGCGGTGGCGGATTTCAGGTCGCCGCGTTGATGGCCGGAGCGGGGCGGGCTTGCCCTTGTGGTGCGAGCGCGCGACAAACAGGCCATGCCCCTGCACCGTATCGCCATTCCCACCACCGGCCCCGGCCTTTACGAGTTCACCGCCGAGGTCGATAATTTCGTACGCAAAGTAAATATCGCGGAAGGCGTGCTGACGGCCTATGTCCGGCACACCTCCTGTTCGCTGGTGATCCAGGAAAATGCCGATAGTGACGTGCAGCGCGACCTCGCCGAATTCTTCCGGCGGCTGGTGCCCGACGCCGACGATCCGTCCATGTCCTGGCTGTGGCACACCACGGAAGGGCCGGACGACATGCCGGCCCATATCAAGGCCGCGCTGACCCAGACCTCGCTGGGCATCCCGGTCGAGGACGGACGCCTTCTGCTGGGCACGTGGCAGGGGATCTACCTGTTCGAACACCGCCACCGCCCCCACCGCCGCGAAGTGGTTCTTCACCTCGCGGCGTAGGGGAGGGACATGTACCTCCGGTACGTGTCCCCTAAAGATTCCCTGTTCTGATCGACAGGAACGCCGTTCGACCCCGGGGCAAATCTCCGCGGGGCATGCCCCGCCCCTTGTCTGCGGTCTGGCCCGGGACACGTACCATAGGTACATGTCCCTCGATCCTAGCCCGCCGCCTGTTCGGCCTTGCGCTTGCGCCACAGGCCGCGCAGCCAGCGGCCCAGCAGCCAGAAGACCGGCACGATCACGATCAGCCAGGGCAGGGCAGAGGCGATGAAGGTGATGACATTGGCCAGGCCGGAAGCGAAATTGCCGGCCAGATTGCGCAGCGCCCGGCCCAGCGGCTCGAAGGCACCGCGGCTGACCGGCTCCATGCGCGAGGTATAATTCAGCGTCAGGTCCGACATGGAAACGCGGCCCCGCATGACGCGCAATTGCGCCTCGGCGCCCTCGATCTCGCCCTGCAGGCGGGCCAGTTCGCGCTCGACACTGACCAGTTCCTCCACGCTCGCGCCGGGGCGTTCCAGGAGGGCGGTGAGGCGGGTGCGCAGCGTGCGCTTGGCGGTCAGGCGTGCTTCGGCGTCATAGATCGAGGCGGTCAGATCGTCGGCCGACTGGGCCTGGTGCATGATGCGGCCGCCCGCAGCATCGACTTCGCTGGCCAGGCCGTCGCGGAAATCCTCGATCCAGTCTGGCACGGCCCGCAGGGAGAGCGAGCCCGCCGAGCCGCGATCGCCCTGGGCGTAGATATTGGCATTGACGACCTGGCAGGCTTCGGGGCCGGCATCGAGACAGGCCTGGCGATGCGCCTCGATCAGCGGTTCGGTCGCCTCGCGCGGGGTCTCCAGCTGGTAGCCGTAGCGATAGGCGATCAGGCGCTCGGTGATCGCATCTGCACCGCCGCCAGAACCGGTCTGGGGCTCGGCCTCCATCATGGGCGGCGGCGGTGCGGCTGCGTGCTCGCGGGCGATCCGGTTGCCGGAAACCGTGATGGCGTCCTCGGCGTAGAAGCCCTGTTCGCTGACGGCATAGCCGTCGCTTTCATGCCGATCGGCCCCCTCGCATGCCGTCAGTGCCAGACCGACAGCTAGAACCGCCCAAACGCGTGATGTCATGATCCTGTCCTTTTCTCCCCAAGAGCGCCTCGCTCGCGGGACATGATGAGAGGAAACGGGGCCGAATTCAGGCGTCTGGCCCTGGCGCCGGGCTTTGCCTTTGTTTGAGTGGACGCATTTTTTGAACCGCAAAACCGGTGCCCACTTTTGCTGAAAATGCCGGGTCCTTGAGTGGACGCATTTTCGAACCGCAAAAACCGGTACCCACTTTTGCTGAAAATGCTTCAGCCGCCATTCGCGGTGAGGAGACGCTCATAGCTGTCCACCAGCGCCAGATAGGGCGGTACATTCGTGTTCTGGATCTCGCCGCCGGTGTCGACCGCCATCTTGATCTCGAAATGCAGGTGGATGGTGGTCGCCGTGCCGCCGAATTCGTTGGACACATAGCCGATCCGCTCGCCCTGGCTGACCCGGTCGCCGGCCTCGACCAGCAGCGTGTCCTTTTCCAGGTGAAGATAGGTGTAGCGCACGCCGTCATCGCTCATCAGGCGCACCGAATAGGAGCCGATCGAGGTGATGGTGCCATCGGCGACGGCGACGGCCCAATGGGTCGCGTCCTGGCAGGTGGCGGGGCGGATGTCCTGGCCCTGATGGCCGGTGCCGGACGGGCACATGGGCGTGCCATAGCCCCGGGTCTCGCAGAAATTGTCGCGCCAGGCATAGGCGTAGTTGTTCGCATTGCACTGCCCGCCGCCCGGACCGAGATAGCCGCCATGCCCGTAGACCTGGCTGTTGGCATAGGCCTGGCCGGCCTCCATGGGAAAGCGCATGGCCGGGGAATAATTGATCTGCAGCGTCTGGCCCGTGCCGCTGTCGGCCACGAGATCGCCGGCGGGCATCCAGCTGAATTCGATGCCGGCCTCATCCTCCGGACCGGGCGGGAGTTCGGGATAGGGATAGGGTTCGGCGGGCGGGATATCCTCACCGGGCGCCGGCGGGTCTTCGGGCTGGGGCAATTCGTCCGGCGGATCGGCCGGTTCGGGATCGGTCGGGACCGGTTCTTCCGGTTGCGGATCGGTGCCGGGGTCGGCCATGGGCGTCTCCTCTGCTATCGGGGCCGGGGCCGGCGGGGGCAGGCTGGCCTCCTGCGGCCACCAGATCATCGCCGCGACGCCTGCGGTTGCAACGGCGGCGGCCAGTGTGAGTTCCGCGGCGCGCGACATCACTCCTCTCCCGGTTCGGGGCTGCCGGCGGCGATCATCAGCGCGTCGGCGAGCTGGCGGACATAGGTCTCGGAGGTGCAGCGCGTATCGGTCCCGGGCGCCGCGCATTCCACGGTGACGGAGTAGGCCGCGCCGTAGCGGTTGAAGGACAGTTCCCGGCCATACTCGGTCTGGCTGACGCGGTAGCCGGCCGGGTCTGCGGCGCGCAGCCGGCGGCGGCTGGCCGCGTCCGGCGGTACGGCATGGGCGAGGCGGGTGCCGAACACCTCGACGAGAATGTCCGGCCCGGTAATCGACAGCGTGTAGAAGTCGGCCTGCGGGAAGAGGCGGGTCACGGCGCTCTCGCCCAGGCCGAGTGCGGCAGATGTGGGAATGAGGACCGGCAGGCGGGTCGCCGCTACATTGGCGGCGCCGTCATTGACGGGCTGTGGGAAGCGCTGGACTTGCCGCACGGCGACGGCCTGGGTGTTGAATTGCGTCTGGGTGCGGGCATCCTCGCGCGCCGCGGCCCAGTTGATGGGCATGGTGCGCGGCGCGTCCGGCGCGGGCGGCTGTTGTTGCTGTTGCTGTAGGGCGGCCAGGCTGGCCGTGCGTACGGGTTCGGCAGGCGGCCGGGTCTGGGCCGACAGGCCGAGCGAAGCGGCCGCCAGTGTCGCGATACCGGCAATACGTCCCAGGCGAGATTCCATATCCAACTCCCCTTTCGCGAAGTATAGCGCAGTTTTGCAGCTTGCGCATGAACCTTCGATGAGGCGCGCGTCGGGCCGAGACGGTCATCACGCATGAGCGGATTTCATCGGTTATGAGTGCGCGCCGTGCAGGGGGATCGTTATTATGGGCGCCGTGGATCAGGCGCCTGTATCTTGGGTAAAACCCGGTGACGGGCACTAGCGGTGGCGGTTTCACGCAGGCCTGAATGCCGCAAATCCGGTTTTCGCCGTTGAAATTCCGCTCCGCCGCACGTATGTGCAGTGCAGCAACCTCTGTGTAGTCAGGAGAGCGCGATGCGCCTCACCATGATGAAATGCAAGCTTCACCGTGCAGTCGTCACCCAGGCGGACCTGCACTATGAAGGCTCCATCTCCATCGACCGCGATTATCTGGACGCCGCCGGCATCCTGCCCTACGAGCAGGTCGATGTGCTGAACATCAATAATGGCGAACGGTTCACCACCTACGCCATCGAGGCGCCGCGCGGCAGCCGTACCTTCGGCATCAATGGCGCTGCGGCCCGTCTGGCCCAGCCGGGCGACCGGATCATTGTCGTCGCCTATGCCGGCATGGATGCGGCCGAGGCCGAGAATTACGTGCCGACCGTGGTGCTGTTCGACGAGCACAACCAGGTCGTCTCCAAGCCGAAAGCGGCCTGATCCAGCCTGTCTGAATACAACCATTCGGAACCGGATGGCCGACTGCACGTTTCTCTTTCGTCACTAACGGACGGAAGGAGCCAGTCATGCGTGCATCGAAAAGCCGGAATATCCTGCTCTACGGCGCGGTCGCCGGACTCCTGGTCCTGTCGGCAGGGCTCGCCTATGCGCTGTGGCAGGAGCAGCAGAGCGAGACGATCACCTTCGAATTCGGCGGCGAAAGCATTTCCGTGGAAGCCGAGGGCGGTTAGGCGCGGCTGCGCCAGGTCCGAGCCGGAACGCAATAAAGCCCGGGCATCGGCGTGATGCCCGGGCTTTTCATGTCTTGCGGCAGGCCGTGCCTATTCGGCGATGCAGAAATCCGCATTCACCGAGGCGTTGAGCGTCAGCTGGCCGGCGGCGACCGGCGTTGCGGCCATGTCCTCGGCAAAGCTGGCGCGCATCATCACCGGCTGCGGCGAGCCCATATGCGCCTCGCCCATGCGGCGGATACCGCACAGTTCGAAACCGGCGGCGTCGGCAAACAGTTCGGCCTTGGCCAGGAGGTTGGCGATCGCCTGGCGGCGCGCCTCGTCCATGGCATCCTCGGTATTGTCCGAGCCGAAGGTGACATTGTTGATATTGTTCGCACCGGCCTCGACCATGGCGTCGATCACGGCGCCGGTCCGGTCGGTGTCCGTCACCTTTGCGGTGACCGTATTGCGGGCTTCATAGCCGATGATGTTCAGCTCGATCTGGCCCGGTTCACGGCGGTCCGAATAGACCGGCGAGACCGAGAGCTGCGAGGTCTGCATGTCGTTTTCGGCGACACCAGCCTCGCGCAGCGCGGCGAAGACCGCGGCCATCGCCTGGGAATTGGCGCGCATGGCGGCCTGGGCAGTATCGGCGCGGCTGACCACGCCCGAGCTGACCTGGGCATAGTCCGGCGCGAGCTGGACTTCGGCCGTTGCCGACAGCGACAGGGTCGGTTGCGGCTCCTGGATCTGGGCGAAGGCGGAACCGGCCGTCAGGGCGGTCAGGGCGGTGGTGGCGATAAGTGCGCGGAACATGGGTGTCCTCCTGTGATTTCAATATCTGGCGCCAGACTAACACTGCCGCAGCTGAGTGAAGCCTGAATGGCATGGGCTCAATTCGGCCATCAAGATTGCAACGTCTTAATGCGCGTCCGGTTGCAGCAACCGCAAAGGGTATCAATTGGCCACCAGGTGTGATTATCATCCCCGGGCAAGCCTTCTTGGGGGGATATCCGATGGTCCTGCAAATGCCGTTTTCGCCCGGACGCCGTCAGGCGCTGTTCGCCCTGATGGGGATCGTGATTGCCGTTCTCGCCTTTGCCCTGGTCTTCGACCGGCTGGTGCCCGGGCGCAGCGGGGCGGCCTTCGACGACCGGATCGCGCGCAATGCGCTGGCCGCCAACACGCTGGAAAAGGATTTCTCCTCCCTGGTGCGCGACGCCTATCTGATGGCCGTCGCGCCGACGCCGGAGCGGGTCGAGGCCGTGCGGGTCAATCTGGACGAGTTCGAACAGGCCCTGGCCGAAGCCGAGGCCGTCGCCGCGGGCAATGGCGATCATGGCGACACGCTGGCCCGGCTGCGCGAGGACTGGCCGCAATTGCGCGCCCTGATCGAAGCCCGCCTGTCGGACATCGCGGCGCTCGGCGAGACGGGTCGGCGCGACTTCGTCGACACGCTGGCCCGGTTCGACGACACGATGGATGCCCGGATCGAGACCTACCGCACTGCCTCGCGCGCCGAACTGGATGCGGCGCTGGGCGAAGAGGGCGAGGGGGAGACGGGCGCCCCGGATCGCTGATCCGCGCTGCCTGCGGCCGCATCTTGGCTATCCCGCCACAACCCGGTATCGAGAACACACGCCGGAAAGGCGGGCCTGTAGCTCAATTGGTTAGAGCCGGCGGCTCATAACCGCTTGGTTGGGGGTTCGAGTCCCTCCGGGCCCACCATCCTTCGCCCTGCTGTGCGGCGACATTTGAATTGATTCAATTGCCAATTGGTTTGATTCATTTGGTCGTTGAACATGCCGATAAGCTTCTGTTATATATGTATTTTATCAGTCCTCCGTTGAGGGAGCCACTGAGTGGTATGAATCACTCTTGTCGTCATTGGGGCCAGTGAAGGGCATGGCAGTGCGATCAGCCAACTGTGGCCGTGTGAGGCTGGGAGCTAACTTCGCTATGCGAACCTATCGCCCATTGCGCAGCGTGGGCGCGTGCTGCCCATCGAACGTAGAGCTTGTAGGTCCAACGCTGTTCATCTTGCCGAAGGTATTTGTTGGCCGACATAGCTGCTTGGACAAAGTCCGAGAAGTTTGGACTAATCAAGCTCCAAAGCCCAGAGTGCCCAAGACCTATGTATCGCACGATGGCGCGCCCGCTTTTTCGATGCTCTTCCATGAACCTGCGGACGGCATCCAGATGATGCGACCCGACAGAGCCTCCACGACGCGGTGCATCATCCCCCCGTGCTGAGCTGTAGAAACGCTCGGTTTCAAGGAAATCGGCATCGACAAGGCACGAGAACAGCATGCGCGCGAGGAATGCCATTTCGAACCCTGGCGCGATGCCATTGAGTTTTGGCGGATGGAATACGGCTTTCAGCTCGTCCAGGACCGGTAGCCCGATCGCATGATCCCGCCAACCGTCGTAAGGTTTGATAGGTTTTGACAGGCGTCGGGCGAGCGTTCCACCGTCATGGCCCGATCCGTCCATCAGTCCAGCATGATGACCAGCAAGACCAAAAGCCATCAGCTTTCCAACTGTTGGCCCACAAGTTGCGTACGCCTCCTGGGCGCCGGCCGAGCTGTGATCCGGTCCTTTTAGTCCACCTTTGGTTCGGGGCTGGCGATGTCGTCGGCAGCGACAAGGGCGGGCTCACCGGACGGTTACGATGCGAACACCGATGCCGTGTTACCAACGGCGATAGGGTGTGCTGCTAACGTTTCCCAATCGGCTTCATCGGCACCCTCAATGGAGTGAGCAAATATATCGATGTTGGCCCCCATTGCGCTGTACTATCCACCGTATGAGGGTGCTTGGTATAGGGTACGACCCTTGGCCTTTCGTTCAAGATCGCCGATTTCAGTACCGCTTAGCTGGTCCGGAGTGATCCACAGGTAACATTTCGCGTATAAGGGCGAAGTATGAATAGGCGCGCTGCTATTCTGCCGTCTCGTCGTCGTGGTGTGCCGAGGTTACGGTCGCGAAGCTCGGCCAGTATTCTCGAAGCCAGATCAGGAAGGCCACGGCCCAAGTCGTTGAAGCGAGCCCGTGGGCCGGCCCTGGGGGAACAAGGCCGAAGTCAGGCAATATGCGCAGCAGAAGTGCGGCCAACAGCAAGCCGAAAGCCGCCCGCACCCAGACGGACAACCTTAAGACCTGACCGGTGTGGAGCTTGCCGGCGATCGAAAAGACGCCAAGCACAGCTCCGCCCAGCCCGCCCATTGCAAGCGTGTGTATGCCGGAGACTTCGAGCCCCCCTGCGCCCAGCCGGGCACATCCGGTGAGGATCAGTCCGATCCCGGCCAGGGCGGCAGATCCCGACAGGGCGAGAATTTCCAGCCTGAAGAAGGCTTTGCCGATGAAAGACTCCGCAACACGATCAAGGAAGGCCGCACCACAGGCAATGAAGAGATATCCGGTGACATCGGCAGACGCCCCGGCCAGCTCTGCGACGATCAGAACGGCGATGAGCCCAGCTGCGAGGTGCCGACGGCCGGGGTGGGGTCTGAAGGGGGCGGTCGTTTGGTCCGGATCCAGAATGCGATTTGTGATTGGAGGCGTGATCCGCGCAAGGGCGAGACTCAGGAGGGCCGAATAGGCGAGGAGGGCAATCCAAAGAGACTGGCGAGCCAGGGCTTCGTTCTGAACGATCATGCCCCAACGCAAGGCGGTCTCGGAAACCAGCAATGCGGCCAGCCACACCGCGAACCCGTTGAGTGAGGGCGTTCTGGCGCGCCACCCCGTTCCGATGATGAATCCAACAAGCGTTGAGAGCCACACCAGATCGGCGAGCGCCGCCATCGGCAGGGCCAGATCAACACCGGCAAGGCCGGCGATCCGCGCGATCAGCCATACGGCTGCGAGCCCTAGTATGAGACGGGGCCCGGTGCGCGGCGTATTCGTCCACTCCGGAACGGCGGTCAGAATGAAGCCGATCAGAGCTGCACCGAAGGTGCCGAACAGCATTTCATGGGCATGCCACAACGAGACCGGCAGGTCGGGGCGTCCCGGCAGGTCGAGGGCGAAAATCCAGGTCCATAGAAACGGCCAGAGCGCGCCGTGCAAGGCCGCAAGAGGAAAGAAGAGGCGTAGAGCCTCCTCTGTCAGGGCCTGGCGGACCTGTGAGCCCAATACCGTCATACCGCCCTCCGGTTTTCGACGTTGTTGAGGTCGGCAAAGAGCGGGTCGGTGGCAAGATAGGTTTCGGCCAGGTCGAAAGCCGACCGGGCATCGCGCTGCAGCGGAATGCCATCGGGTTGCCGCTCGCCGGCCAGACCGGAACCGTCCGCGGACAGGACCAGTATGCGGTGAGCTATCTGGACAGCCTCCACCAGGTCATGCGTCACAAAGAAGAGGCCCGCCCGGTGGCCGAGCAGACGTTCCAGGACGAGCTGCTGCAAACGCCGGCGAAGGCCCACATCCAGGGCACTGAAGGGCTCATCAAGGAAGACGAAATCGGGTTGGACGGCCAGCGCACGCGCAATGGCGACCCGCTGCCGCATGCCGCCTGACAACTCCACCGGATACTTTTCGAGATCGTCGTGATCGAGATCGACCAACCCGGCGACATCGGCAATCCGGGCATCGCGCTCGGCTCTCCGGACACCTCGCTGCCGCAGGCCAAAGCCAATATTGTCTGCGGCAGTCGCCCAAGGCAGCAGACGCGGGTCCTGGAATACCATAGCGTGCCGCCGATACCGTCGTTTCACTTGCCCACGCAGCGGCGTCACGAGCCCGGACGCGATCTGCAGGAGTGTGGTCTTGCCCGAGCCGGACGGTCCGAGCAGTGCAACGCATTCGCCGGCTTCGATCCGCATTGAGACGGCATCCAGCACGGTCCGGCCGAAATAGGCATGCCCCACACGATCAAGTGATATCCGGCTCACCGTTTCACCCCCCACGGCTGAGCAGCCCTGCGCCACCTTTCGAACTCGCTGCGAACGGGGTGGATGAGCCCGTATTCCACGCACATCAGCACGGCGACCGCGATCAGGATCCAGGCCAGGGCCCGGCCGACATCGAGCGTTGCGCGGGCATCGGCCAGGGCCCCGCCAATGCCACCGGCATTCGTCAGCAATTCGGCCATCACGGCGACCTTGAACGCCGTGCCGGTCGCCATCCGAAGCGCCGGAAACAGGGCTGGAAGGACCTGCCGGAGACCTATTCCCGCAAACCGGGATACCGGACCGGCTCCGAACAGGCGTGCCATGTCGTCTAGGCCACGATCTCGTCCGACCACACCTTCGGAGCTGCCCACAAAGAGGAGCGGGGCTGCTGCCGTAACCACCGTCACGATGATGGTGGTGTCGGAGGATCCGAACCAGATCATTACGAGGACGATCCACGCGATCGGCGGCACACCCAGGAGCACCGTCAGGACCGGCCGGGCGACGCGCATGGCGGCGGCCGAGTATCCACAGAGCATGCCCAGTACGCCGCCGACGAAAAGGGAGAGAGCCAGCCCCGCCAGAGCGCGGCGTGTGGTTGCTGCAATCGTGGCGAGATTATTGCCGTCCGTGGCAATCGCGACGACGCCCCTCGCTACGCTTGTCGGAGCGGGCAGGACGAAGTCGCCAAACACCTCGTGGCCCCATTGCCAGACGGCGGCTATCAGGGCGAGTGCAACGACACCCGTCCAAGCAGACCAGGCAAAGGCGCCGAGGTCACCGATCCGGCGCGCTGCCCTGGCGGTAATGCGGCGGCTAGAGATAGAAGCCGTCATCGGGAAGACGTCCGCCAAGGATGTCGGTGTCCAGTGTGTGAATGGCAGAGAAATATGCCTGCACTTCATCCCGTGCCTGAGTGGCTGACACGCTGACAAGATTAGAATGGGGGATTGATGCCTCGAGGATCGGGGCTGGCAAGTGGAATGTGGAGGCTGCGGCGTGCGCGGCATCTCCGGGTGAGGAGAGTGTGCGCCGGGTCGCTTCGACCAGTGCCGGGCCAAAGCGGCTGAATTCATCCGCGTGCTCATCATGAAACTGGCCGAGGACGGCAAGACCGGCCTGTGGAAGGCTGGCGTCAGAACCCGCGATGTCCTGCCACGCGCTCTGAACGTCGATCTTGCGTTCCAGGTGCCGGCCCATGACAGACGCCGCGGCAATGACAGCAGATACGGCCGGTTCGGGAACGAAGGCGGCGTCGACCTGGCCGGTTAGAAGCAGCTGCGTCGCTTCAACGGGTGAGCCTGTTGCGCGCACGGTCAGGTCCGAGTCCGGATCGAGTCCGTGATGATCGAGCAATCGTCTGAGAATGATGTCCGGCGCGTCCTTTCTGTAGGGAACTGCTAGCCGGAGGCCGGCGAGCGAGGGGATATCGCTGAGCACTTCGTTGTCGGACACGATGTAGAGGAGGCCGCGCGTCATGATGTTGAACAGCCTGATGTCCTGCCCCCGGTTGTACAAGTTTGCGGCTGTATTCAACGGCATGACGGAGATCTGCATCGAACCGGATGTCAGACCGGCGCGAAGCTCGTCGGGACTGCGCCATGCTGCGATGGAAGCCTCTGGGAAGGCTTGCTGAAGAAGACCGTCTTGTGCGGCAAGGGCCAGGATGATGCTGGGCCCTGCTGGTGGACCCCATATGCGAGGGCCTCCTATACCCGCATTGCCGCGAGGCGAGCAGGCCGTGGCCGCCAACGCAGCCCCGGCGGTCAGGACGTGTCGTCGCGACAGTGTGGCACGGGTATAGTCCATGGTTCAGAACTCCAGACTCAGGCCGGCATAGAAGGCGCGTCCGTCACCGGGCAGGTAGGCGGCCTGATCGGGGCGCGCGACATCGACGACAAGCGTCGAACTGGCATAGGTTTCGTCGGTGATGTTGCGCCCTTCCAGGAAGATCGACCAGGTATCGGTCGGCCGGAAGACCGCGCGCAGGTCGAACGTCGCATAGGCGTCGTTGTAAAGCTCATTCAAATTGTCGACCGGCGTGGCGTCGGGGAGCCAGTGTGAGCTGGCGCCGAGCGCAAGCCGTGGCGTGATGGCATAGTTGAGCGCGATATTGACGACGTGTGGCGGAACGCCGGCCAGATTATTGTCGCCACGTACGGGGTCGTCGTGAAAGCGGAAGTCCTGATAGACATAGGCCAGACGGGCCGTGAAACGGTCTGTCACAGATGCACTTGCGCCAAGCTCGATTCCGAAATGTCGGGTTTCACCGGCATTGATGGCGCCAAGAGATGCGCCCGTTTCATCGCGCAGGTTGAGCAGCTCGTTGTCTAGCCACGAGTAGTATGCCAGGGCATCGAAGCGGAGCTCGCCGCGTTGACCACGCCAGCCCACTTCCAGCGTTTCCCCACTCTGGGCCCTGAGCGTAGGGGTCGAGAATACGGCGGCCTGAAGACCGGGATTGCCTGGATTCGGCCGCCCTGCGGATGAGTTCGGAGTTCCGTTCACCGTGGCGATCAGGTCGTTGTGGGACGGGGGCTCGAACGTGTGGCTCACCGCCAGGAAGAGATAGTCGCGCTCATTGGGAGACCAGCTCAGGGCGAGCGCAGGGCTGATTTCGCTGTAGTCCCGGTCATAGCTGTAGTCGACGGTCGCGATCGCACCGTCGGGAAGGCGCATGTCGGGATTCATCGGACTGAATGCGAGGGTCGGCCGTGTCGCGTTCTCGTAGAGGTCGTCGAAGCGACGCTCGGCATGCGCATAGGACAGCGAGGGGGAAAGTGTGAAATCTCCGGCGACCGGAATGTTTGCGTTGATGTTGACGCTATAGGTCGCCGCTTCCAGCTCACCGGTGCCGAACAGGGCCCCGCGGTGTCCGGCCGCGTTCAGATAATAGTCGCGGTCGGCACTGCCGACAGAGATGTGCGTCGTCATCTCGAGCAGGGGCAGGGCGCCGTTGTCGGCCGCGTAGGCGTAGCGGAGCATCAGATTGGTATCGCCGCCATCGGTGACACGTTCGCCTGACGGGATCGGGAACATGAAACTGTCGTCGGATTGCACATGGCTCACCGCGGCATCAAGCGAATGGCGGTCAAAAGATGCGGTCGTCCGGCTGCCGATCCAGTAGAGCGTCGTGTCGCGACGTGGCTGGTCCCGAACGACATTGGGGCCCGGATTGCGGGGAACACCTCCGACGATCTCCGGACCCGTCCAGACCTGGGTCGGATCGGCCTCCAATGCCACGATGTTGAGGGGGCCGGCCACATCGAAGCTGTTTTCGACGTATCCACCGAGAAAACGGGTTTCTACCGTCTCGTTCCAATCGACCGTGAAGGCCAGATGGGCATTGCTGCGTTCCGAACCGTTGTAGTCGCGGAAACCGTCTCGCTCTGTGTGGCTTGCCGCAGCCAGCGCCGACCAGCGCTCGCCCGCCCATCCGGTCTGGACACTCGCAAAGGCATGACCGTATTCGCCGACCTCGACGGCAGCGCGCGTGCCGGCGGCGTCGCCCTCGGGCAAGACGAAATTGACGGCGCCACCCAGCACCGTAGAGCCGAGCCGATTGGCGGTGTATCCGCGAAACACCTCGATGAAGGCCGATTGCCGGGGATCCACGAGGCCGACCACGTAGGAACCGTCCGCCCGGTTGAGTGGCAAACCGTCCTGGAGAAACAATACGCCGCGTTCGACGGGGTTCTGCTGAAGGCCGGATCCGCGGATTTGAAGGCGCGGCTGGTCGTTTGCTCCGAAGAAATCCTGCACGACGACACCGGGGGCCGCCGAAAGGGCGTCGGAGAGCTTCACATTGGCGAGTTGCGCAATGTCAGCCGTGTCGATGACACTGGCGCCCCCCGCCGTGATTTCGGCGCGCACGCGGGCAATGTCCAGGGCTGAAGGGCGATGGCCGAGAACGACGATTGTTTCCGTGGCGTTGTCGCTATGCCCACCGGGAAAAACAGACTGGGGCTCGGCCGCGCCTCCGGCCGCGAGCGCCATGAATAATCCAGAGGACATAGCCGTGGTCATCAAGGCTGCGGAGCGGGGTTCGGGACGGTTGGACAGCATACTGGACATGAGACACCTCTGAGCGCGTCAAACAACGTCGGCCGCGGCGTTGTTTGATAAAAGTCAAGAAGTGCTTACGTGTTATGCGAATGCGTATCAATTGCGACAAACTGCCACTGCACGGTCTGTCGATGGGGTGCGTCCGCTTGATTCAGCATCACGTTTCGGCGGAAGCATCGGTCTTGAACTGGGGGAACAGAACCTCGTTTTCCAGATGAATATGCGCTTCCAGATCGTCGATGAAAATCTGCAGCTTCTCGTAGAGTACGGTCCAGGTTCGGCAGGCGTTGACAGGAAGCCGGAGATTGTTCGTGAGCCGTCTCAGCTCCGCTATTTCCGCTGAATGGTCGTCGTGATCGCTCCGCATCACAGAAATGGGATGCTGGATGCCCGGCCCGGCACCTTGGCGCATTGCAGGAAAGAGGATGAGTTCCTCCTTCTTCATGTGGACTTCCAGTTCGCCGTACATGCGGTGCAGCAGAACCGACAGGCCGGCGGGAACACCAGGGGCTTGGGCGTGAACGGATTCAACACGCACGGCGAGTTCGACAAGCTCGGGAAGCTGTTCGCGATGTCGCGTATGAAACCGGGTTTCAATGTACTGCGTGAGAGCCGCAGGATCGTTGGCAGGTGGGGCCTCAATCATGGTCAGTCTCCTGATGTTACACGACGATGGAACGCGAATGTCGGGGAGAGCCGGGATCGTCCCATGCCTCGCCCTCGTTTGCTCAACTGCACTTGGAGAAGCCACAGCACGTACAGGTGTCACAGCCCTCCATTTTTACGATCGATGGTTGATGACACTTCGGGCACATCGCGCTTTGGAGGGGCGGAGAAACCTCGTCGATCTGCATCGCCGCGACATCATCTCGTTGCGCATCGGACAGGATCTCGATCGGCAAGCGGTCCGCTTCCAGTGCGTTCAGATGGCGCTCGATTACGCCGCCGATCACCGCAAGAAGACTGGGCGCATAGCGTCCACCCACGAATGCTCCGCCCTGAGGGTCGAACACCGCCTTCAGCTCTTCGGCGACAAACATGACATTGCCGCCCCGGCGGAAGACCGCAGAAATCATCCGGGTCAACGCCAGTGTCCAAGCATAGTGTTCCATATTTTTGGAGTTGATAAAGATCTCGAACGGGCGCCGACGATGCCGCTGCCCGCCGATCTCGTCGTCTATCTCTTCAACGATATCGTTGATGGTGACGTAGATCGCGTGCTCACTGTGCGGCCAGCGCAGCTTGTAGGTCTGGCCGGGCAGCTCTTCCGGCCGCCGCACGTGCTCATACCCGACGGTCTGGGACGTCTGTTCGGTCACAGGCTCCTCGGCCTTGTCGTCATTCTTCTTGGATAGAACCGACCCGGTTGTGTCGTTGGGACGGTAAGTCGTGCATCCCTTGCAGCCCAAATCGTAGGCCATGCGATAGACATCCTTGAAGGACTGGAAGGAGATGTCGCGCGGCAGGTTGATCGTCTTGCTGATAGAGCTGTCGACCCACTTCTGGGCCGTGGCCTGCATAACCACGTGTTCTCGCGGGGTGAGACCATCGGCTTCGACAAAATAGTCCGGCAGCTCCGTGTCTTCGTCGTGCAAAGACCGGAAGACGAGATAGGCGTAGTCGTGAATTTCCTCCTCGATATGGAATCCGTCGTTCTGGAGAACCTTCCGGTTGAACGTGTAGCCGAACACGGGCTCCACACCGCCGCTGGTATTGTTGGCATAGAGCGAGATCGTCCCCGTTGGTGCGATCGATGTCAGGTGGCTGTTCCGGATGCCATGCTCGACGATGAGGTCGCGCACATCGTCATCGAGTGTCTGGACCATCGGCGCCCTGAGGAATTGCTCTGCTTCGTAGAGCGGGAACGCGCCCTTCTCCTTCGCGAGCAACGCACTGGTCCGGTAGGCCGAATTGGTCAGGGCCGACAGCCAGCAATCGGCTTCCGCAACCGCCTGCTCTGAACCATAACGCAGGCCGCACATGATGAGAGCGTCGGCGAGGCCGGTGATGCCCAGGCCCAGGCGGCGCTTGTTTAGCGCCTCTTCCTGCTGTTTTCGGAGTGGGAAGTTGCTGGCATCAATGACATTGTCCATCATCCGTATCGCCGTGGACACACAGTCCCGCATCGCGTCCAGATTCAGCCGCGCATTCTCGGTGAAGGGCGCCTCCACGAACCGGCTCAGATTGATCGAGCCCAACAGACAGGCCCCATAAGGGGGCAGGGGCTGTTCACCACAGGGATTGGTCGCTGCAATGTCTTCCAGCCAGGCCAGATTGTTCGCAGCGTTGACCCGATCGATGAAGATGACGCCCGGTTCGGCGTAGTTGTAGGTCGCCTTCATAATGGCGTCCCATAGATCTCGCGCCTGAATGGTGTCGTAGACTTTGCCGTTGAAGTGCAACGGCCATTCTGCATCCTTGTCGATCGCCTCGATCAAAGCGTCGCTCACAAGGACCGACAGGTTGAACATACGCAGGCGGCTTCCGTCCTTCTTGGCATCGATGAAAGACAGAATGTCCGGGTGATCGTCGCGCATGACCCCCATCATCGCACCGCGCCGGGTGCCTGCGCTCATGATCGTCCGACACATGGCGTCCCAGACGTCCATGAAGGTCAGGGGACCGCTGGCGTCTGCAGCAACACCGGCGACAGGTGTCCCCTTGGGACGTATGGTCGAGAAGTCATAGCCGATACCGCCACCCTGCTGCATGGTGAGAGCGGCCTCCTTGAGCATGTCAAAAATGCCCTCAAGGCTGTCAGGTATGGTGCCCATGACGAAGCAGTTGAAGAGCGTCACGCTGCGCCCCGTGCCGGCACCCGACACGATGCGGCCCGCAGGGAGAAAGCGGAAATCCTCCAAAGCGTTTCGGAATGCCTTCTTCCAGAAGGCGGCCTTCTTTCCTTCAACGCGCGAAAGCGTATGGGCTACGCGGTCCCAAGTGTCTTCCAGCGTTGTGTCGATCGGCGAACCGTCCGGATTCTTGAAGCGGTACTTCATCTCCCAGATATCCGTCGAAATTTTTTGCAAAGCGATCATGGCTCTCTCGTTCGCGCCGGGCGCAGGCGGTACCGCCATCAACCGGAAGAAGCGCTGTTCCTAGCTTCAAAGAACGAGAGTTATGCGGGGGTTTGGGTTGTGGTGATTTGCCCTAGAACAATTCACGCCATCACAGCCCAATGCGAGGATCGAGCCTACACATGCACCTGGAAGCCGAGATCCGCGAGTACGCGGACCGGGGAGATCTGTCGCTTAGATCACGGTGTGCACTTCACTTAGAAATGCCTCTACGACACGCCTCATCGATGTGCTCCTTTCGGCCAGGTCCGAAGAAGCATTTCTCACGCCGACTGCAATCGTACCGGAGCTGCTGGCCGTATGATTGATCGCAGCGATATTGGAACTGACTGCGGATGTTCCCTCTGCTGCACGCTCGATGTTGCGTGCAACCTCGCAGGTCGCTGCCCGCTGCTCTTCAATTGCAGCGGCTATTGCGGCGGATGCTTCATCGAGAAGGTGCATCCTGGCTTGGATATCCCGGAAGGAGTGGATCACCTGACTGCTGACAGATTGTATGTCTGCAATCTGGGTCTTGATCCTCTCCGTTGCGCTCGCTGATTGCCCAGCCAGTTCCTTGACCTCTGATGCGACGACAGCAAACCCGCGTCCCGCTTCGCCAACCCTGGCGGCCTCGATACTGGCGTTCAAGGCAAGCAAGTCAGTCTGCTCGGCAATTTCCGCTATGAGCCCGACGATTTCTCCGATCCGGGTCGAAGACGACTCCAGTGCTTTCAGGTCCGACATCGTTCTTTCGAACTCTCGCATGGTGTCGGTTGTCGTGCGTGACGACTGCAGGACCTGCTCGCTGATTTCCTGTGCCGAGTTGGTCATTTCTTCCGTGGCAGCCGCTACCGAAGCAACGTTTTCAGATGCTTGTTTCGCGGCGGCAGAAACCGTACCGGCCTGTTCGCAGGTTGAGGAAACTCCGGCCTCCAACTTTTGCGCAGATTGTTCCAGTTCGGCGGCCGTCGTTGCGACCGACCCGACCACGCTCTCCATCTGACCGTCAAAGGTCTCGACAACCCGTCCGAATTCGCTGACGCGGATCTCTATGGAAGCCATGGCGGCATTGACGCTGCGACTCGCTTCGCCGAAGGCGCCTGTCATGCCTCGCTCGGAAATGCGTCGGAAGTACTTGTTAGCCGCTACATACTCCAGTGAGGCTCGTGACTCCCTCACATAGGCATCCGTCCGATCGATCAAACGATTGATTGCGTGGAGCAGACGTCCGGCTTCACCGGTCTCGACGATATTGACGATACGAGCATCGAAGTCGCCGTCGGCGACAGCCTCGCAGACACCTATCGCGCGACGGATCGCGGATCTGTATTGATTTGACAACATGTTGGCCGATCCTGATGGAAAAGGGGCAGGTCCTTGTCTATGCCGCTCGCACGCGCGCAATGAATTCGTCGTATTGTAGGGCTTTTTCCTCAAGCAGCTTCGAGATCATAGAGGTCGATGCTGCGAGCCCATCGCGTCGATTGGTGTGCCGCTGCTCTTCGGCAAGAAGCTCTCGATACAAGGGCCAGACGATCTCGCCTATGATCGAGGGATCAGCCACCCGCCGGTTTGAATGATAGCCGTTGATCTCGCCGGACTTGTCGCGGCTCGGTGTAACGTGCGCATCAACCCAGTAGTGATCGCCGTTCTTGCTGCGGTTCAGGACGTAGGCAAATATCTCGTGTCCGCCCTGAACCGTGTCCCAGAGCAGCTTGAAAACGCATCTCGGCATTTGAGGATGTCGTATCAGGCTATGTGGCTGACCAAGGCATTCTTTCTCAGTGTATCCGGATATCCGCAGAAAGACATCGTTGCAGTAGGTCAGCCTCCCCTTGAGGTCGGTTTTGCTGACTATGATTTCGTCTTCACCGAAAAACCTTTCGGCGCCTGTGAGTACTACGTCCCGGGTCACGTGTGGCTTCCCCCGTCCTGACTAGAATTGCTGGGAATGTAGGTGGCCGCAGGGCGAGCCGAGTTGCGCACTCAAGCGCTGAGGAAAGTGATCCGCAAGATCGGAGAAGGACGCGATCGTCACTTCCAGATTGCGCAGAAGACCGTTTCCGACAGCATAGATCCAACCATGAACGCAGACCGGCTGCTCCCTGCGCCAAGCGTCATGAATAATCGGGTTGCAGGCGACATTCCGGACTTGTGCAACGACATTGGCCTCGCAGAGTTTAGCCAGCCGGCGCTCCTCGTTGCGTATCCTCAACAGGTATTCGGCAAACTCGTCGGCCACGTCCCGGATGGGCTGAAGCCAGTGGTCGATCAAGCCGTGCCGTTCCCCCGACATCGCTGCCGCGACCCCGCCGCATCCATAGTGACCACATACGATCACATGGCGCACCTTGAGGTGCTCCACGGCAAATTGAAGAACCGACAGGAAATTGGCGTCGCTGGGACAGGCGAGGTTGGCGACATTGCGGTGCACGAAGAGTTCACCGGGGTCCAGGCCGACAATATCGTTGGCGGGAACGCGGCTGTCCGAGCAGCCAATCCAGAGGTATTCTGGTGTCTGCTGTGCCACCAGGCGGGCGAAAAAGCCCGGATCCTGCGCCGTCTTACCCGTCGCCCAGCGCCTATTGTTGTCCAGCAGATCTTCAATCACTACAGCGCTCCCCAGACCATCAGGCTATGTCCAAAGAATTGCCCCGGGCGACCGTTTCCGGGCTGATCGCCCCGGGGCAAGGCGTGCATGATGCGGCACGCAAGCAGGTTCAATGCACTTCAGATTTCCAAAAGGGGAGCGTACTCGGCTCACTGCACGAGCGGCGAACTGGCACCGTTCAGTTCGACCCCCTCGATCCGGGCCTCGCCGACAACGAGCGAAACAAACTGTGCAACAGCACGCCGCCAGCTAGCATCTCGAAGAAATTCTTCGACCAGTGGGCGTGCCAGCTCGAATTCCGGAACATAGCCCCGTTCCATCCGGTCCACGCGGATAATGTGAAAACCGTACGGTGTCTCGACCGGCTCCCGGGTCATTTCTCCCGGTCCCAATTGAAACATTGCGCGTTCGAAGTCCGGCGTTGTCTGCCCCTTTGTGACCTGACCGAGACGGCCACCGTCGGAAGAGGAGGGACAGTCTGACCGGTCCCGTGCGATCCGCTCGAAATCATGTGGTTGTTCGGTCAGATGAGCGATCAGGGCACAGGTCTCGTTCCGGCACTTTTCATAGTTCTTCGTATCGTCCCGGTGGGCCTGGATCAGGATGTGAGCCGGCTCATAAAGATCCGCGGTGCGAAGCTTGTTGCGGTTGTTTTCGTAGTAGCGTCGGCAACTGTCTTCGTCGGGTTCGGGCGTCGTGACCTCCTGCTCCACAAGAGCGCGGATTCGGGCGTCCTCGTGCGTTTCAAGCTTGCCGCTGTCAACGGCCTGTGGTGCGGCCTCAATTTCGCGCCGCTCCGCCATCTGGAGCAGGGCTTCACGGATCACCAGCGCTTCCGCTGCTGCTTGCCAAGCCACTTCCGGCCGTGAGGCCGGATGGTTCTGTGTCTCCTGAGCGATCGCTTGCGCAGAGATCGTCACGCCGTTCACCTTCACCGGTGCGGGCGGTTTTTTGTCGGTGTCGATCAAAGAGTGGCGGCTCATTTCATTGCTCCCGGGACAGGCCGGCGCCGCACGACCTGATACCCGCGGCGGAAGATGAAGCGAACCGGAGCGCTGAAAATGTGAATCAGTCGCGTGAAAGGGAAGACGAGGAAAATCGTCAGGCCCAAGAAGAGATGCGCCTTGAAGATCCAGTGCGCGTGGAGAATGTAGCTCGAGGCGGCGAAGTCGAAGGTGAATATGCCCTGAGCCCACTCCATGAATGTCACCATCTCGTGTCCGTCCAGATGGTTTACGGAGACGAAGATGGTACCTAGCCCCAGCAGGAGCTGGATATAGAGAATGATCAGAATAGCATTGTCCGCGAAGCTGGATGTGGCACGGATCCTCGCGTCGAACAGACGCCGATGAAGCAGCAGGCTTGCGCCGGCCAGGGCCATCAGGCCGGCCAACCCGCCGGCAATAATCGCAAGAAGTTGTTTGGCTGTATGGCTGATGCCCAGCGCGTCGAAAATCTCGATCGGGGTGAGCAGGCCGACGAAGTGACCAGCGAAGATGACCAGCACCCCGATGTGGAACAGCACGGATCCGGTCACCAGCTGCCGGCGGCGCAACAACTGGCTTGACCCGGCGCGCCACGAGTATGGCTCGCGATCATAGCGGATGATCGACCCGATCGCGAAAACCGAGAGGGCGATGTACGGATAGATCCCGAACAGGGCGGTGTGGAAAAATTCGCTCATCATCTACGCTCCCTGGGTTTTTGAGGCCGTTTTGGCGGTGGGACTCATGCGTTGGACCATCTGGTCGGCCACGGGACAGCTCTGTTCGCCAGGACCGAATGTGACCGGCTCGTCCTCCCAGGCTCTGTCGAGCGCTTCGAGATCGTCCGGGTCGTCATCCGGTGTATGGATGTCAGCCTTGCTGGCGGCAGGACTGTCCGCCGTCAGGCTCTGCAAGGCAGCAAATACAGCGCTGTAGATGCTTTTGCGCTTGCGTAGCCGGTCCCGCAGCGCCGCGAGGACATGACCCGGCTCACTCAGAAGCTCGCAGGCCTCGTTGACGGGCAAAGTCGAGAGGAATTCCAGGAAGAGCGGCAGGAAGTCCGGCAGTTCTCGAGCAGCGATCTCCAGGCCGTGTTGCTGATACAGGTTCTGGAGATCCACCATGGCCTGTCCGCGGTCGCGGCTCTCACCGTGCACATGTTCGAACAGATGAAGAGAGAGCGACTTTGACCGGTCAAACAGCTGCACATAGCGTTCCTGGAGATCATAGAGATCTCTCGTGGCGATCTGGTCGATCAGGTGACCCAGCCGCGTTTGCTGGCGGTCCGGGAGAAGCCCGTCTTCGGCGAGGACCTCCCTGAACAGCGGAGCTGCCGTCTGGATCTCTTCAGTCGGGTAGCTCAAGAGGGCAGCAAAAACCCTGAAAGTGCGAGCCATCACGCTTTCTCCATCGGATTGCTTGGCTTGCGCTTGTTGGATTTGCCAAAGAGCGAGCCGCCCGAAGAGCCGTCCGAACAGCCATTGCCGAAGCTGAACCCGCAATCACCACGCATGTCGAACGCGTTTTCTGCATATTCGCGATGGCTGGAGGGAATGACAAAACGGTCTTCGTAGTTGGCGATCGCCATGATCTTGTACATGTCCTCGATCAGGGCGGGTGTCAGGCCGACACGCTGGGCAATTCCTTCATTGATCACACCGTCGATGGTCTTCGAGCGCATGTAGCCGCGCATGGCGAGCATGCGCTCCAAGGCCAGCGCCACCGGCGCCTCGTCTCCTGCAGTCAGCAGATTGGCGAGGTATTTCAGCGGGATCCGGAGCGAGCGTACGTCCGGCATTTCACCATCCATGCCGATCGCGCCTGCCTCGGCCGCGGAATTGATCGGCGAAAGCGGCGGGACGTACCAGACCATGGGAAGCGTGCGGTATTCGGGGTGGAGCGGGAAGGCGATCTTCCAGTCCATCGCCATCTTGTAGACCGGGCTTTCCTTGGCCGCCTCGATCCAGGCATCCGGAACGCCGTCCTTGCGGGCCTGTGCCTGTACCTCAGGGTCGTGAGGGTCGAGGAAGATGTCGAGTTGTGCCTGATAGAGATCGGTCTCGCTCTCTGCAGAAGCGGCTTCCTCGATGCGGTCGGCATCGTAAAGCATCACGCCGAGATAGCGGATGCGACCGACGCAGGTTTCCGAGCACACAGTCGGCTCGCCGGCTTCGATGCGCGGATAGCAGAAGGTGCATTTCTCGGACTTGCCGCTCTGCCAGTTGAAATAAATCTTCTTGTAGGGACAGCCGGACACGCACATGCGCCAGCCGCGGCATTTTTCCTGGTCGATCAGGACGATGCCGTCTTCCTCGCGCTTGTAGATGGCGCCAGACGGGCAGGCGGCCACGCATGTCGGGTTGAGGCAGTGCTCGCACAGGCGCGGCAGATACATCATGAAGGTGTTTTCGAACTCGCCGTAGATCTGCTTCTCGACGCCTGCGAAATTGTAGTCCTCCGACCGCTTGGAGAACTCGCCGCCGAGGATCTCCTCCCAGTTGGGTCCCCAGTTGATTTTCTCCATGCGTTCGCCGGAAATCAGCGAGCGCGGCCGGGCTGTCGGGACGGCACGGCTTTCCTTCGCCGTTTGAAGGTGCTCGTAGTCGAAGGTGAAGGGCTCGTAGTAGTCGTCGATCTCCGGCAGGTCCGGATTGGCGAAGATCTTCGCCAGTATCCGCCATTTCGAGCCCATTTTCGGGCGAAGGGATCCATTGCGGTTTCGCACCCAGCCGCCATTCCAGCGCTTCTGGTTCTCCCAGTCCTTGGGAAACCCGATGCCGGGCTTGGTCTCCACATTGTTGAACCAGGCGTATTCAACGCCTTCGCGATTGGTCCAGACGTTCTTGCAGGTCACCGAGCAGGTATGGCACCCGATGCACTTGTCCAGGTTCAGGACCTTGCCGATCTGTGCGCGGATTTTCATTCGGCTGCCTCCATCGGGTCTTGGGCCGGGCCTTCCAGCCAGTCGACCTCGTCCATCTTGCGGACGATCACGAACTCGTCCCGGTTGGATCCGACCGTTCCGTAGTAGTTGAATCCGTAGGATTGCTGGGCGTAACCGCCGATCATGTGCGTCGGCTTGAGCGTGGTGCGGGTCACGGAGTTGTGGATGCCGCCACGCTGTCCGGTCGTCTCGGAGCCGGGCACGTTCACGATCTTTTCCTGGGCGTGATACATGAACAGCGTGCCGTCCTTGATCCGCTGCGAGACCACGGCCCGCGCCACGAGGGCGCCATTGGCGTTGTAGGCCTCGACCCAGTCGTTATCGACGATGCCCGCCTTCGCCGCGTCGTTCTCCGACATCCAGACAATCGGACCGCCCCGCGACAGGGTCAGCATCAGAAGATTGTCCGTATAGGTGGAGTGAATGCCCCATTTCTGGTGCGGCGTGATGAAGTTGAGCACAATCTGGTCCCGACCGTTCGACTTCTTGTCGATCACGGGGCCGACGGTCTTCGTGTCGATGGGGGGGCGGTAGACGCACAGCGCCTCCCCGAAAGCCAGCATCCATTTGTGATCCTGATAGAGCTGCTGCCGGCCCGACAGGGTGCGCCAGGGAATGCGCTCATGGACGTTGGTATAGCCGGCATTGTAGCAGACATGCTCGCTCTCGATGCCTGACCAGGTTGGCGAGGAGATGATCTTGCGCGGCTGGCTGACAACGTCGCGGAAGCGGATCTTCTCGTCTTCCTTGGGCAGGGCCAGGTGGGTGTGGTCGCGCCCGGTGGCTTTTGACAGGGCGGCCCAGGCCTTCACGGCAACCTCGCCATTGGTCTCCGGAGCCAGCGAGAGGATGATTTCCGTCGCATGGATGGCGGTGTCGATACGCGGGCGGCCCTTGCTCGGTCCGTCTTCGTCGACCGTGCCGTTGAGCTTGCCGAGCAGATCGACCTCGTGATCCGTGTTCCAGCCGATTCCCTTGCCGCCATTGCCGAGCGAATTCATCAGCGGGCCGAGCGAGGTGTATTGCTTGTATAGGTTGGGATAGTCGCGCTCGACCACGGTGATCTGCGGCATGGTCTTGCCGGGAACCGGATCGGTCTCGCCCTTCTTCCAGTCCTTCACATCGACGGCCTGGGCAATCTCGCCGGGCGTGTCGTGCAGGATGGGGGTCAGGACGACATCCTGTTCCACACCGAGTTCTTCCGGTGCGATTTCGGAGAATTTCCGGGCGATGCCCTTGAAGATGTCCCAGTCGGAGCGCGCCTCCCAGGCCGGGTCGACGGCCTTGGTCAGCGGGTGGATGAAAGGGTGCATGTCGGATGTGTTGAGGTCGTTCTTCTCGTACCAGGTCGCCGTCGGCAGCACGATGTCGGAATAGACGCAGGTCGTGGACATGCGGAAGTCGATGGTCACCAGCAGGTCCAGCTTGCCGCGCGGCGCTTCAGCGACCCATTTCACTTCGCTGGGACGCTGGTCCTCAGGAGCTTCTTCCCCGAGAACACCGTGCTGGGCGCCGACGAGGTGTTTGAGAAAATACTCGTGCCCCTTGCCGGACGAGCCGAGCAGGTTGGAGCGCCAGACGAAGAGATTGCGTGGCCAGTTGACGGGATCGTCCGGGTCTTCGCAGGACATTTCCAGATCGCCGGATTTCAGCTGATCAACGATAAAGTCCTTCGGGGATTTACCGGCCGCTTCGGCCTGACCCGCGAGGGCCAACGGATTCGCCTTGAGCTGGGGTGCTGAGGGCAGCCAGCCCATGCGTTCGGCGCGGACATTCCAGTCGATCATCGAGCCCGACCAGTCACCGTCCGGCGCAGTGGGCGAGAGGATGTCATCGACCCCGAGGGTCTCATAGCGCCACTGATCGGTGTGGGCGTACCAGCAGGAGGTCGAATTCTGGTGCCGGGGCGGCCGGCTCCAGTCCAGGCCGAAGGCGAGCGGTTGCCATCCGGTCTGCGGGCGCAGCTTTTCCTGGCCGACATAGTGGGCCCAGCCGCCGCCGGACTGACCGATGCAGCCGCACATGATCAGGAGATTGATGATCCCCCGATAGTTCATGTCCATGTGGTACCAGTGGTTCAGGCCGGCGCCGAGGATGACCATGGACTTGCCTTCGGTCTTCTCGGCATTCGATGCGAATTCACGGGCCACGGCGATAATGCGGTCGCGCGGCACGCCGGTGATCTTTTCGGCCCAGGCCGGTGTATAGGGCTCAAGGTCGTCATAGCTGCCGGCGAGATGGTCCCCGCCGAGGCCGCGGTCGAGGCCGTAATTGGCGCAGAACAGGTCGAACACGGTCGCGACCGGCGTCTCGCCATCCTTCAGCTTGAGCGTCTTGACCGGGATCTTGCGGTCCAGCACGTCGGGATGGTCGGTCCCGGCGAAATGATCGTGTTCGCGATTGCCAAAGTAAGGAAAGCCGACATTGAGAATCCCGTCATGCTGTTCGTCGGCCAGGAAGCTCAGTTCGAGATCGACGTCCTCACCCTTGCCGGTTTTCTGCTCGAGGTTCCACTGGCCCTCCTCGCCCCACCGGAAGCCGATCGAGCCGCACGGCGCAACGATTTTTCCGGTCTTGCGATCCCAGGCGACGGTCTTCCAGTCCGGATTGTTTGTCTCGTCCAGATCGGCATCGAAATCCGAGGCGCGCAGCAGCCGGTCGGGCACATAGCGGCCATCCTTTTTTACCAGCCGGACCAGCATCGGCATGTCCGTGTTCTCGCGGGCGTATTGCTGGAAATAGGGCGTCTGGCGGTCGAGGTGGAATTCGCGCAGGACGACATGTCCGAAGGCGAGCGCCAGGGCTGCATCCGTGCCCTGTTTCGGGTTCAGCCAGATGTCGCCGAACTTCGCCGCTTCCGAATAGTCCGGGCTGATCACCGCGCTCTTCGTGCCCTTGTAGCGCGCCTCGGTATAGAAGTGGGCGTCCGGCGTGCGGGTCTGCGGCACGTTGGAGCCCCAGATCAGCAGGAAGCCGGCATTATACCAGTCGGCCGACTCCGGAACGTCCGTCTGCTCGCCCCAGGTCTGCGGACTGGCCGGCGGCAGGTCGCAATACCAGTCATAGAAAGACATGCACACGCCACCGAGAAGCGACAGATAGCGTGAGCCGGCCGCATAGGAGACCATGGACATGGCCGGGATCGGCGAGAAACCGAAGACGCGGTCAGGGCCATAGGTCTTGGCGGTATAGGCGTTGGAGGCGGCGATGATCTCGGTCACCTCGTCCCAGTCGCCGCGCACGAAGCCCCCGGCCCCGCGCTTGGAGACGTAGGACTTCCGGGTTTCCGGGTTTTCCTGGATGGACCGCCAGGCGGCGACCGGCGTCATCGTCTCGCGCGCCTTGCGCCAGGCCTTGAGAAGGCGCGAGCGGATGAGCGGGTATTTCACCCGGTTGCCCGAATACATGTACCAGGAATAGCTGGCACCCCGTGAACAGCCCCGCGGTTCGTGATTGGGCAAGTCGGGACGGGTGCGCGGATAGTCGGTTTGCTGGGTTTCCCAGGTCACCAGCCCGCCTTTCACATAGATCTTCCAGCTGCAGGACCCGGTGCAGTTCACGCCGTGCGTGGAGCGGACGATCTTGTCGTGCTGCCAGCGTTTTCGGTAGGCGTCTTCCCAGCCCCGGTTCTCTTCTGTGGTGATGCCGTGCCCGTCCGAAAACGGGGTCGTTTCCGTGCGCTTCAGGAAGTTGAGGCGGTCCAGGAGTAGAGACACGATGTCGTCCTTTCTTCGGGCTCAGCAGGGGGTGGAGGCGTTCTTGCGGGTGTAGAAGAACCAGGTCGCAAGCACGCAGGTGACATAGAAGACGAGGAAACCGGTCAGGGCCGCGCCGGCGCCGCCGGTCATGCTGATCGACGTGCCGTAGGCCTTGGGAATGAAGAAGGCACCGTAGGCGGCGATCGCCGAGGTGAAGGCGATGATGGCCGCGCTTTCGCGTTCGGCCTGTTTCAGCTTCGCCTCGTCGTCCAGCTCGGGCATGAGGCGGGCGATTTCCTGGCGCATGATGGTCGGCACCATCTGGAAGGTGGAGGCATTGCCGACCCCGGTCAGGAAGAACAGCGCCATGAAGCAGGCGAAGAAGCCCCAGAAGGCCCCGGGCTGGTCCTTGATGCCGAGGAAGTAGAGCACGCCGCCGACGGCGATGCTCATGCCGACGAATGTCCACAAGGTGACGCGTCCGCCGCCGAACCGGTCGGAGACCCAGCCCGTGCCCGCGCGGCTCAATGCACCGACCAGTGGCCCCAGGAAGGCAAAGGAGAGGGCGTTGACCTGCGGGAATTGCGTCGCGGTCAGCAGCGGGAACCCGGCGGAATAGCCAATGAAGGAACCGAACGTCCCGGTGTAGAGCCAGCACATCACCCAGTTGTGGAAGCGGGAGAAGATGACCGCCTGTTCCGAGAAGGAGGCGCGGGCCGAAGCGATGTCATTCATGCCCAGCCATGCCAGTGCCGTCGAGACGAGTAGGAAAGGCACCCAGACAAAGCCGGCATTCTGGAGCCAGAGCATCGAGCCGTCGCTTGCAGCCTGGCCATCGCCAACGAAGGCGCTGAAAGCGCCTGTGGTGATCACGACGGGAACAAGGAATTGCATCACCGAAACGCCCAGATTGCCGAGGCCGGCATTCAGTGCGAGCGCGTTGCCTTTTTCCTTCTTCGGGAAGAAGTAGGAGATATTGGCCATGGAAGAGGCGAAATTGCCGCCGCCGAAGCCGCATAGAAGGGCCAGAACCAGGAATATCAGATAGGGCGTGTCGGGGTTCTGCACGGCATAGCCGATGCCCAGGGCTGGGATCAGCAGGGAGGCCGTGGTCAGCGTGGTCCACAGCCGGCCGCCGAAGATCGGCACCATGAAGGAATAGAAGATCCGCAATGTCGCGCCCGACAGGCCGGGCAGTGCCGCCAGCCAGAAGAGCTGATCGGTGGAGTAGTCGAACCCGATGGTCGGTAGCTTGGCGACCACGACGCTCCAGACCATCCAGACCGAAAACGCGAGTAGAAGGGCCGGGATCGATATCCAGAGATTCCGGTTGGCGATCCGCCGGCCCTTCTCTGCCCAGAAGGTTTCATCCTCCGGATGCCATTCGTCCAGCGTGCCTGCGAGCGCACGCTGCTGCTCCGGCCCGTGTATCGACTGCATTTCCGGCAGTTCGGGCAGGTGATCGAACGCTTCGCCGACGGCTTTCGATTCCATGACCCGGATCGAGAAATGCATCCAGAGCAGCGCGGCGACCACGATCAGGAAGAGCAGGGCGAAACAGCTCGTCCACACGCCGGTCAGATCGAGCATGGCGCCGAAAGCGATCGGAAGGACAAAGCCGCCGAGACCGCCGATCATGCCGACCAGGCCGCCCACCGAGCCGACATGATCCGGATAGTAGACCGGGATGTGCTTGAACACGGCCGCTTTGCCGAGCGACATCACGAAGCCCAGGATGAAGATGGCGATGATGAAGGGGATCAGCCCCATGCTGGTGGAAAAGGCGATCGGGCCGTTCGTGCCGTGAATGACGTAGTCCGTATTGGGATAGGACAGCATGAAGGTCAGGATGGCCGATACACCGAATGTCCAGTACATGACCGACCGCGCGCCGCGCTTGTCGGACAGGTGACCGCCATAGGCGCGAAAAATCGAGGCCGGCACGGAATAGGCGGCCGCGATCATGCCCGCGGCACGGATATCCAGTCCATAGACATCGACGAGATAGCGCGGCAGCCAGAGGGCGAGCGCGACGAAACCGCCGAACACGAAGAAATAATAGAGCGCGAAGCGCCAGACCTGCGGTTTGCGGAGCGGCTCGAGTTCCATCCAGGCGGAGCGGGGTTTCTCGCCGCGGGCTTTCCTGTCGGCTGTTGCCGGGTCTTCCCTGGAAAAGAGGAAGAAAAGAATGGCCATCACGAACAAGGCGACGGCGTAGATCTGGGCGGTTGTTTGCCACCCCATAGCGACCAGCAGGAATGGTGCGCCGAAATTCGTGACGGCCGCGCCGACATTGCCGACGCCGAAAATACCGAGTGCCGTGCCCTGCCGCTGGGGCGGGAACCATTTGGAGACATAGGCGACGCCAACGGCAAACCCGCCGCCGGCCAGGCCGACACCCAGTGCCGCGAGCAGGAACATCGGGTAGGTGGAGACGGTGGAGAGCAACCAGGTCGAGATGGCGGACGCGATCATGACCAGGGTGAAGACGCGCCGGCCACCGTATTGATCGGTCCAAATGCCCAGGAATATCCGGCTGACCGACCCGGCCAGGATCGGTGTCGCCAGGAGCAGGCCGAATTGTGTGTCGGAAAGGCCCAGTTCCGCCTTCACCCGGACGCCGACGATGGAGAATATCGTCCAGACGGCAAAGCAGACCGTAAAGGCCAGCGTGCTCATTCCGAGCGCGCGGTTCTTCTGGCCTTCGGTAATGGTATCGAGCGTTTGCATCTAGTGCCCCCAATTGTGCCCTGCGCGGGACACCCCGCATCGAGAGAGAAGGTGCATAATGAATACGGTAATTTAATCACAATACTGGTGTGGATATGTGACGCGCGTCAATACCGCGCACAAAAAAGAATTTCTGAACAACCAGTCAAATATAGCATTGATGCTATTGGTTCTAATGTATGCTTTAAGTCAAATTATTGCTTGATAATTATCAAGCCTCCTGATAGCGAACTGGGGGCTGCGGGAGAGGGCTGTGAGAGACGAAGACCGACAATCCATCCGGAAGCTGGAGCTGTTTTCATCGCTCAGTGATGCCGGTTTGGATGTGCTTCTGAATGCTGCGTACGTGCAACGCTTCCCGTCTCACGTTCAGCTGATCCGTGAAGGTGATCCGGCGGACTTCCTCTATGTCGTTCTCCAAGGGGCCGTCGAGCTCTTCTCTGCCAACCATGCTCGGGAAACAACAATGGCGATGGTAACGCCCGTTTCCACCTTCATTCTTGCGGCCACGATCAAGGATGCTCCTTTTTTGATGTCCGCGCGGACGGTAAAGCCGAGTCAGCTTCTGCTTATCCCGTCGAGGAATGTGCGAAACGTCTTCGAGAAGGACCCCGCATTTGCACGCGCGATCGTGGCGGAGCTGGCCTGCTGCTACCGTGTCGTCGTAAAGTCGATGAAGAACCTCAAACTCAGGACTGCCGTCGAGCGTGTTGGCAACTATCTGCTTCGGCTTCAGGATGGGACAAATGGGTCGAACGAGGTTGTTCTACCCATGGGAAAGAAGCAATTGGCCTCAATGCTGGGAATGACACCAGAAAACCTGTCACGCGCCTTCCTGGCGCTGCAGTCGCACGGCGTGATGGTCGACGGTCCCCGCATCGAGATACTCGATACCGAAGCTCTGGCTGCGTTCTGCCGCCCAACCACGCTGATCGATGACCCGAACAGTTGAATCTGGATTGGCGGGCCTCGTTCTGGCCGGCGGGCGATCCTCCCGCATGGGCGAGGACAAGGCCGCCATTCACTGGCGTGGCCAGACGCTACTGGATCATGCGTGCGCGCTTCTCCAACGGGTGGGCTGCGAGCGCATTCATGTCCTGGGCCGACCAGAACAACCCGGTGGAATAGCTGACGCCGAACGCTTCGCAGGTCCAGCTCGAGCACTTCTCGGAGCAGTAAACAGGCTGCATCAGGACACTCGACGGCTGGTCGTTGTTCCTGTCGATATGCCGTGTTTGCAGGTAGAGGACGTCACGCGGTTACTTGACGAGCCGGGAGTGCAGGCGTGCTTCTACCGCGATCACCCGGTGCCGTTTGTCGCGGGTGTTGAATCCCTGTCGCTAGTGCCGGCGCAAACACGATCGCTGAAGACCCTGCTGAGCGCGGCGGGTGCCTCCTCAATGGATATTCCCGACGGGCGGCGGCACGCGTTCGCAAACATCAATACACCGGCGGACATCGCAGGGCTCGCTCCCTAGGCTTGCGACGAGACGTCGCTTGGCGCATCCTCAGAAATTGATGTTTATCAAGTTTTGAAGCTGCACCGGGAAGCCGCCCGATATGGATCGCGCCCAGAGTTTTGAGCCGCCGCGTCCTCTCATCGACACGTTTGGTCGCAAGATCAGTTATCTCCGGCTGTCGGTAACGGACCGTTGTGACCTGCGTTGTGTCTACTGCATGAAAGCGCGGCCGGACTTCCTCCCCAAATCCGAGCTGCTGTCGCTCGAGGAGCTGACCGTGCTGTGCGATGCCTTCATCCGGCGTGGGGTCCGCAAGATCCGGATTACCGGCGGCGAGCCGCTCGTGCGCCGCGATGTGGTGTCGCTTATTGAAGCTCTGGGCACGCGCCTCCCAGCCACCGGACTTGAAGAGATCTGCCTCACCACCAACGCCACGCAAATGCCCCGGTTTGCTGAGCGCCTGGCCCGGGCGGGCGTTAGGCGCGTCAATATCTCGCTGGACACTCTGGATGCCAACGTCTTTGCACGGTTGACCCGTGGCGGCCGGCTTTCCGACACCCTTGCAGGGATTGAGGCGGCCGCCGCGGCCGGGTTGCAGGTCAAGATCAATGCGGTCGCGCTGAAAGGGGGCAACGACACCACCATGCCGGACATGATCCGCTGGGCGCACGACCGCGGTTTCGACATTAGCCTTATAGAAATCATGCCGATGGGTGATGTCGAGGCGAGCCGGGAAGATCAGTTTTTACCGCTCGACCGTGTAAGACGGGATCTGGAAACACGGTGGACGTTGACCGATATTCCGGACCGGACGGGCGGTCCCGCCCGCTATGTTCGGATTGCCGAGACCGGCGGACGCCTCGGCTTTATCACGCCGCTGACTTCAAACTTCTGCCAGGGCTGCAACCGGGTCCGGCTGACCTGTACGGGGCAGCTCCATCTGTGTCTGGGCCGGGAAAGCGAGTTCGATCTACGAGCCGCCGTCCGCTCCGGTGGTGCAGATGCCGTGGACGAACTTCTCGATGCTGCAATGAGGGCAAAGCCCGAGGCGCACGACTTCCATGTCTCCCGTCTGGCCGAGCCCGCAGTGGGCCGCAACATGGCTCATACCGGAGGGTGATGAATGGCAGTAACTGTCCGCTTTTTTGCTGCACTCAGGGACAAGGCCGGCTGCACGAGCCTGGACGTCGAGGACCTGCCGGAGCCTCCCACCATCGATGCTCTGGCGGCGCAGGTGTCCCAACGTGGCGCGCTGGGTGATGCTCTCATGCAGCCGACGGTCCGGGTCATCCTGAATGGTGCAGTGGCCGACCGAGCCGCACTACTGTGCGACCATGACGAAGTCGCGTTCTGCCCGCCGTTTTCCGGTGGCTGACATGGTGCGTTGTGAGGTCCGGATATCCGAAGCGCCGCTTCAGCTCGCCACGCTTCTGGAAGGGCTGGCGGAATGCGATCCCGACAGCGGCGCTGTCGCCAGTTTCCTGGGGCAAGTTCGCGCAGGAGAGGGGCTGACCGGGCTGGAACTCGAACACTATCCCGGCGTCACCGAGAATATGCTGACGCGGTTGGCCCAAGACGCGGCGAGCCGCTGGCCCCTGTCACGCGCGATTGTCGTGCACCGGGTCGGCCTGATGAGTGTCGGTGAACCGATCGTATTTGTCGGGACGGCAGCGCCGCATCGACGCGCAGCGCTTGAGGCCGTGGAGTTCATGATCGACGTACTGAAGACCCAGGCGCCTTTCTGGAAGAAGGAGCACACGGTCGAAGGCGAGCGCTGGATAGAACCACGTCCCGAGGACCACGGCGCGGCCTCTTACTGGTTGGAAAACAAGGAATAAGCGCATGTCCGAAGTGCCTTCCCAAGTGGGATTCGCTGTAATGACTGTCTCGGACACACGGGATAGCAAGACTGACAAGACCGGACCCTGGCTACGCGAGGCGATTGCGGCGGATGGTCATTGCGTCGTCGATCATACCATCATCCCGGATGAGGTGGATGGGATCCGGGCCTGTTTGCGCAAGTGGATCGATCATCCGCAGATCCACGCCATAATTGCAACCGGCGGAACCGGACTGACAGGGCGTGACGTGACACCGGAAGCCTTTCGCGGTGTATACGAAAAGGAAATGGACGGGTTCGCCGCCGTCTTCCATCAGGTGAGTTTCGCTTCGGTTGGCGTTTCGACCATCCAGTCCCGCGCAACGGCCGGCATAGCCGGCGGCACCTATCTCTTTGCCATTCCGGGGTCGAGCGGTGGTTGCCGTGACGCCTGGAATGCGGTGCTCCGGATCGAGTTCGACCGGGCGCACGGACCCTGCAATCTCGTCGAACTCATTCCACGGCTGACAGAGCAATGAAGCTGGGTGGCGTGCCGCGAGCAGAGCAAGAGGTGTTATCAATGATTTCTCTGGACGAGGCGCGACGACACATCGTCGAAATTCTTCAACCTACTGGAAGCGTCCCGCTTGCGCTGTCCGACGCTTCCGGCCGCATCCTGGCCGAACCGATGGTTGCGCAATGCACACAACCGCCTTTCCCTGCATCCGCCATGGACGGGTATGCGGTCCGGTCGATGGATTTAGGCAATGTGCCTGTCCGGCTCCGCCTGGGAGGGGAATCCGCTGCTGGGCATGCGTTTTCCGGAACGGTCGAGCCCGGTATGGCGGTCCGGATTTCCACCGGAGCCCCTCTCCCCGAAGGCACCGACCAGGTCGTGATCCAGGAGCGTTCCGTTCGGGACGGGGATGACGTTATCCTGGACGATACGGCTCGTCCGATGTCCAATGTTCGCCGAGCAGGCGTCGACTTTTCCAAGGGGGACATCCTGTTGCCCGAAGGCGCGCGGGCAGCACCTGAAGCGGTCGCTCTGGCTGCCAGTGCCGGACTAACAGCCCTGACCGTTCACCGGCATCCGAAAATTGGTGTTCTGGCCACGGGCGACGAACTGGTGGAGCCGGGCGAGCCGGCCGGGCCGTCCCAGATCGTGAACTCGGTGTCCAAGGGCGTGATCGAGACCGTGCGGGCCTGGGGTGCCGAGCCTGTCTACCTTGGAATAGCCCGGGACAATGTCGATGATGTGAAGTCCCGGCTGGCTGCAGGCGCCGGTCTGGACCTCGTGGTAACGATCGGCGGGGCGTCCGTCGGCGACCACGATCATCTCAGACAGGTCTTCGCCCGCGATGGCGGTGAGTTGTACTTCGAGAAGATCGCTGTAAAGCCGGGAAAGCCCACCTGGTTCGGACGCCTCGGTGGCGTGCCCTATCTGGGATTGCCCGGAAATCCGGTTTCGGCCCTGGTAATCGCCCAGCTCCTGCTGCAACCAGCAGTGTGGCGGCTGGAGGGCTGCAGTCACCCGCCGGTCTACGACCGGGCGCGGCTGGGTTGCGCACTTGTCGCCAATGACTATCGGGAAGGCTTCCTGCGGGGCTGGTGCGACGATCAGGGCGTTGTGACCCCGCTGGACAATCAGGACTCGTCGGCCCTTTCGGCACTGGCGCGGGCCAATTGTCTCATTCGCCGGCCGGCGGAGGCGCCGGCATCCGCCCCCGGAGACGCAACGGATATTCTTCCTCTGGCCGGGCGTCGCTAAAAGCGGCCACGATACGGTCTGGCGCTGTCAGAGGAAAATGCGTTTGAGCGCGTTGGCGTGAACTCGTAGCGTTCTCCGATGCGTAATCCGTTCCGGTACTTCAAGACTTCGCCCGAAATCATCCGCCTTGCTGTGATGATGTATGTCCGCTTCCCGCTCTCGCTCCGGAACGTGGAGGACCTGCTCCACGAACGCGGCATCGACATCACGCATGAGACAGTTCGGTTTTGGTGGAACCGGTTTGGGCTGCTGTTCGCGAAGTCGATCCGGAAGCGCCGCATGGAGAACAAGCGTTACTCGAATTGGGCATGGCATTTGGATGAGGTTTTCGTCCGGATCAACGGATAGCTTCACTATCTTTGGCGCGCCGTCGATCATGAGGGCGAAGTGCTCCAAGCGTTCGTTACGAAGCGTCGAGATCGTAAGTCAGCATTGAAGTTTCTGCGCAAAGCGATGAAGCGATATGGGGCGCCGGACCGGGTCGTTACCGACAAGCTTCCGTCCTGCAAAGCCGCGTTTCGTAAACTCGGAATTGCTGGCCGCCAAGATACAGGGAGGTGGCGAAATAATAGAGCCGAAAACTCGCATCAGCCGTTGCGCCGACGAGAAAAAGTCATGACGCGGTTCAGGTCGATGCGAAGTCTTCAGAAGTTCGCAGCCATCCAATCGTCCATCCACAACCACTTCAACCTCGAGCGCAATTTTGCCGCCGCGAAGAATTCAAGGAAAACCGCACCCTGGCCCTAGCCAAATGGCGTCAACTCGCGGCCAGAGTTGGGGTCAAACGCGGCCTTTCGAGACCAGTCCGGTTTTGTCTGACACCACCGATCCCAGCGCTTTCGCCGTCGGTTGCGCACCGGATCATGGAACATTTTCGTAGAACCGGTCCGGCCGCTCAAGATGACGACCTCACAGGGCGCGAACGCGAAGTGCTCGCCCTAGTCGGACGCGGTCTTCGCAACGGCAAAGTCGCGTCCACGTTGCAAATCTCGGAAAACACTGTGGCGGGGTACATCAAGAGCGTTTACCGCAAGCTCGGCATTTCCTCGCGCGCGGAAGCATCCTGGCACGCGGCAAGGCTGGGGTTGGGCGAAGAGTGAGCCTGCCCCTAGTTTCGATTATGGGGGCCGATCTGCGCCAGGAGGCAATCGCTCAAAGAACAGTTTTGCAAGATGCGGGTACGATAGAAGCCGCGTTTCCTGTCATTCGTGAAGAGTGCCGGCATTGCATTCGTCACCGATCTGGTGACGAATGGAACCATCTGTTTTTAAGAGATATTTTCGGATTCCCATGATACATTCCGAAGAGATGCGGCAATTTCGTCGTCGGAGTGAAAGTCATGGATGAACGCGTGAGAATCCGCTCCAGTGTTGGTGAAATCCTGCGCGAAGAGTTTCTGGCCGAACTCGGCTGGGACGAGGCGGAACTGGCGCGGCGGATCGGCGCGCCAGTTCCGGATGTCATAGCATTGCTGGAAGGTGGACGGCTGACGGAAGCTCTGGCGCACCGTTTGGCCGAGGGCCTGGGCACGACAGTGCGGTTCTGGCTCAATATCCAGGAGAGCCATGAGCGGACCACGCCTTGAAGCGGTCCATGGGCCCGCAGTTAGTGGCTCACCAGTTCGCGCCGGAAGTCGGAGCTGAACAAGTCCTCGTTCGCTTTCGCCGGCGCCATGCCTTCGTCCGGGTAGAGCCAAGCCCTCGCATTATCAGCGGTGAGGACGAACAGCTCCGACGTCGCCCACTCCACGCGATCACCAACCGCCGCGATGAAGGCCGGCCTTACAGCGCCGGGCCTGCGAGGATCACTCGTCGTGTACCAGTGCGCCGCGGCAAAGAAGATCTCGTTTTCCCTGCGGGCGGCCATCGACTTGTACTGCGCGATGCCTGACGGCGATGTGAGGCGTGCGCGATAACGGATCATCGGAACAAGGGCGCGCTGTTCTGGAAACCAGTCCGCGGTAGGGTCAGGAGCCGCTGGCGGGTTGGATGCTTCAATGCCGACCGGAAGCAGGAGTTTTTGGAGCTGTCCGCTCTTGTTGATGACGACCGGAAAGGCGTTGCCGTACGACACGGCCGCACCCATCCGCCACTCTGCGTGCCCACGCGTATCGAGATCGATATTGCCGGCCAGGCTGAACGCCGACAGCATGACGTGCTCGTCACACATGACGAGATGCGAGATCTCCATGGGAGATATCCTTATTTCTGAAATGTTGGGGGAAAGGCGGCACCGCCGCCAATTGCGCCCTTTATACAGCAAGTATCTAAAATTGCAAGAAAAATCTCGGGGTATTTGGCGCGTCGTTGTCTCGTTCTGTGTCGGCTTTCTGGCAAGGGGCCGTTCCAAGGATCGCGTCGTGTGGCGAGGGTCTCTGCCGTCCTGGAGCTTTCAGGGCTTCTCGAATCTGAGCCGGAACAGCACCCCAGAGGCCTCCCTGGCCAGCCTGTCTCCCAGTTCAGCCAGATTGATCTTTCTGATCGCAATGGCGTCCTCGAAATCACATTCGTCATCCTGGTGGCGAAGCAGGCGAGGGGACTCGTCATCAATCCAGCCAATTGCGTAGATCGGGGCTTCTCTGGGCCTCAAGCCTGCCAGATCGCGCGCGATCGTGTCGTCGGTGAGAAAGTTCTTTTGAAACTGCCTGTGCGCGGCGCGTTTAAGATCGGTTTCGAGTGTTTCCGCGCCGTGCATCAGCGCGAAGTAGATGACAGACGCCTTGGCATCTTCCCCCAATGCTTCGTTCTTGCTGGCTGGGAAGCCCAATTTTGTGGCCCAGCTGCGTACGGCAAGTGCGCCGACTTCCCAGGTGTTGAGGTGGGCCTTGGGCCCTTTTCCCCGTCGAAGCAGGCCGCGCGTGCGCCAGTTGAATTGTGTCTGGCTGCTTAGACCTGTCATTCGTTCGATCTGCGCAGGAGAGTGTAGCGTTGCGTTTGTGCCGTAGAGATACCGCATCTTGTGATCACTCCCGTTATTCACCATAGCCAAGAAAAATATCAAAGTTCTTCCAATTTTCACATTGAAAGAAAATCAGACATGGCTTATAAAAGCGTTACTGAAGCGGTGGTGGCCGGGCAGATCGCTGGCCCCCATTCGCCGATGTTGAAAGGATAGAGACCAACAAAGGCCGACTTTCAGCATCGATCACTTAGCGCCTGCTCGGACGGGGTGCCAGGTGGCGCAGCTTGTGGGTGGTTTTCGGACTCCTGTGGTGGGGTTTCCCACCCACAAGCGGTGGCCTCGCGTGGGGCCAGCTGACGCTACCCATCCGAGCAGGTGCTCAATTTTTCAACCTAATACGCGTTTCAACGCGTGCGTCTCGGCAGGCCACATTGGCCCTCAAATATGTCGGGCGAGGTGCTCTGTGGGAACAGAGACGAAATCGATGTCTTCGGCCCGGAAAAATGTTTGTTCGTCTGCATCCTCGAGCGCGATCGGAAAGAAGTTGTAGGTTAGGCCGAAGGTTTCTGAAAATACTTCGCGAATGACTTTGCAAAGACAGCCGCGTTCGTCGCTGTCAATGGGAAATCTCTGGGTGTCGCCGTTGCTAAAATGAAGGCACGCGAGATCGTCCTCGATCAGCGACTGCAAGCTTGCGACCCGCCGGGTGCGGGCAGAGCAAATGCTCTCCGTAAAGTTGGAGTCGGCCGCGAGGCCTGAGAACGCGCCGGAAATGGCCAGCTGAAACTCGGGGTGGAAGGCATGGCTGCGTTGGAGCTCGTTCTCGTCGCTGATTTCAATGCGCCGTATCTTGCCTGTTGAGACGATGTGCGTGATGCCTGAAGCGCAATCCAGGCGTACGAACTGGTCATGAAAAGTGGGCGGATTTTCCCGCGGTGCGAGTGCAAGTCCCGAAATAGCTTCGTGCAGTTCTGGGGTGCAGAATGCCTCAATCGTGTGTCCGCCCGTGAAGAGGAGTGCGCGGCCTCCAACGGATGACGCCTCGCAAGCGCATAGGGCGCCCTCTGAGAATGCGCGTCGCCGTTCTGTGCTGGTCAGCATGGATGCGAGGGGCATGCCTGTGACAACGGCGACGCGGTAACGTTCTTCGATGCTGAGAATGGCCGAACTATTTCGATTCCACGCTTTGAGCCTTGTCAGGGGGATCTCGGTTTCTGCAGCCAGCGCGGTCAGATCAAGGGACATGGTGTGCTCCGTACTTTTGGCTGATATATGCTATAGATGGCAGCAAATCAAATAAATAAATCGGACTCTTGGTGTCAATATTTATGTCAATCATGTCAAAATTTTTGACAATAGTAATTACGGCAAAATTAGTATTGATCTAAATTTAATTCGTTGCTAATCGACGCTCATGTTGATCTGGTCAGACAAGATTGCTCGACTCAATGCGGACCGCCTCTGCGGCCTTTCCAATGTGCGTGTTCGCTATGAGCCCGACTTCAAACCGGTGCGCCTCAAGTCACACGGGCGGCGGGCGCGTTATGTCGGTAACTTCGCAAGCATCAAGGCTGGGAGGTCACTGCCTTGGGAATCGGGAGCCGAACGGATCGGGCTCGAGCGTGCCGAAGTCGATCCGCATCGCATCGACTTCAGGGCGCAACCCTTCCGCCTCTCCTGGTACAACGGGCATCGTCAGATTTCCTACACGCCTGACAGGCTGGATCTGAACAGCAACGGCGAACTTGAGTGCGTGGAGGTCAAGTCGGACCGCCAGGCTCTTTGGAAGCCTGAGATGGTGGAGAAGCTGGGCCTTGTTCGAGGCCTGCTTCACGCAGTCGATGTTGGGTTCAAGGTGGAGTTTGCAAGCGAGCTTGTGCGCTCTTCCGGTGCGGACTTCGTTGCGCGCGTTCTTCATCACAGGCGTACTGTGCTGGAGCCCAGTGATCACGCCATTCTGGACGGTTTGACGAGCGGGTTTACCAGCGGCTTTCCGTTCGGAGCACTGTGTGAGGCCTATGGTGACGAGCCAACCGCTTTTGCCAAGCTTTCAGGCTGGTTGGTCAGGCGCCGGGTTGCAACGACCATCTGTTCAGACTTCTGCGAGGCGACCCTGATCGAACCGATCTGCCGGGAGGTCACAGGTGTTTAGCTGGTCGTTTCTGAAGGCCGGCGAATTGCTCGATCTGGATGACGAGTTGCATCGGGTCGACCTTATCAACTGTGTGCCCGGGCGTACGGATGAGATCGAGTGGATGCGCCTGGAAAGTGTCCTGACACGCCGCTGTGTACAGTTCTCGCCAGCTGAGATGACCGAGTTGTTCCAGGTCAAGCGCCTTCGCGTTCGCGCCCGGAACTCCGTGCCACAAGATTTCTACGCACAAACGGGTGATCAGCTGGACGATGCGGCGCGGCGGCGGCTGTTCTACGTCGAACAGTTTGACCGCCTTCAGCCGTCAAAGAGCACGGCCCAGCTCGCGCGCTTCATCGACGAGGTCTATCCGACTGCGGATTTTCCCCATCATAAACCGTCGCCTGGTTCCGTGCGCCGCTGGGTTAATGGCCGCGGGGAGCCAGGGCGTCGATGGCCAGGACAAATGCGAGGCCGGTATCCGCGAGGACCCCGCTGTTCGCGAGAACCGGAATACGCCCAGGAGATTTTCGAAGACAGCTTTGAAGCGTTTCTGAGAAGTGCGCGATGAATATCAAGGATGCATACGCTCTTTACTGCACGCGGCTGGATGAAAAGAATGCAGAGCGGCGTGGCTATGGCGTTGATGTCGCGCGCCCGATTTCACTGCGCGAATTCTACCGGCGCTTCAAAGTGCGTCTCGATGAGGGCACCACAGCGCGCCTCTATGGGAAGCGCTTTGCCCAATCGCGATTTCAGCCTGTTGGACAACCCATAACTGCCGAGCGGCCAGGTGAACTGGTGATGATCGACCATACCCGGGTCGATGTCATGACGATCGACCTGGAAACGGGGCTTTCCGCAGGATGCCCTTGGCTCGCCGTAGCCATGGACGTTCACACGCGAGCAATCTGTGCGTGGGAGCTGACCTTTACCCCGCCGAGCCTTGAGACCCTGACGGCACTGATGCGTCAGTTTGGGCGAGGTTGGCCTGCTGAGTTGGAATTATCGTCCACCGCTGAGGTTCCCGCGTTTGCTCCCATCGGCTTGCCGCGTCAGATCATCGTCGACAATGCGCTGGAGAATGTCGGCCGCTCGTTTCCTGCGAGCTGTGAGCTGAACGGCATCGACCTTGTCTTTGCACCTGTACGCAGGCCGCAAGCGAAGGGGCAGGTCGAGCGCTTCTTCAAGACTCTCAATGAGGGGCCCTTCCACGGCCTGCCAGGTGGAAAGCCGTTTACGCCTCAAGAGCGGAACAAGCGTGATATCGATCCCGAAAAGCTCGCGCGATTGGACATCGGTCAGTTGAGAGCCGAGTTGGCGCAATTTATTGCGCTGGAATACCACAACCGTGTTCACAGCGCCTTGGGCAGATCTCCGCGATCGCTGTGGATCGAAGCCAGCCGAACAACACCGCCCTTTATCCCACCGTGTCTTGACCAATATGAGGCCTCGCTTGGCGTGGAGGTAGACCGTCATCTCAGCGTCAAAGGTATCGAGCTTCTCAGTCTGCGCTTCAACGGCTCAAGCGTGAATGCACTGCTGGGCGACCTCTTGCCGCGTGCGCCTGGGCGCGCCGGTGAACGGTCCGTGCCGGTCAAGGTGCGCTATTTGCCCGATGATCTAAGTCGGATCTTCGTTCTCAACACAGTGACGTCGAGGTTCGTTGAGATCCCTCGCGTTGAAGATGGGTATCCGGATGGTATCGGCAAATATTTGCTGGACGAACTGCGCAAGCAAGCGCGTGCTGAAGCAGGTGACGAAATTGGAGAGAAGGAACTCCAAAGGGCTGCGGTGGCACGACTTGAGAGGCTTGAAGAGATGCGTCGGGACAAGAGACTTTCCTACCGCACGAAGTCGCATCGATTGCGTGGAGCGGGGGAGAAACGCCCTAGCGACCAAGCCAGGACCGATGACCGTGCCGGAAACACGACGCCTCGACTGGCGCCCATTTCGCCACCCGAAGCAGCTGGGTGTGTGACCCTGTCCGAAAACGAGTTGGGTACTCATGCAGAGGACGCCGGCCGGACCGGCCGGTCGACGCCAAGCAAAAAATCCGGCTGGGCTGAGAGAGCCAAGGTAAACCTATCCGAGCCTGAACGTGATGACATCGCGGACCTGTTCCAGCAGCGACGGTCCCGCGGCAACGACGACTAGATGGACATGGAACAGACCAGCGAACTTCAGGCCCGTGCCAGCGAAATCGTGATTGCCCATCCGCTCATGCGGCAGGCCCACGATCGACTGGGACGGATGTGCGAGCAAAGTCGCTCGGGCCGGTTCGCCGAGGGAAGCTGCATGTTGATCAATGGTCCCTCGCAGTCCGGAAAGACGACGATCTGCCGCGAGTTCCAGCGTGAGCGCAATATCGAGAGCAAGCTTGAGGTCGGGATCGTTCCGGTCATTCACCTGTCGATCCCGTCCAGGATCACCCGTAAAGGGTTGCTTCAGGACATCTTGCTGCGGATTGAGGATTTCGGCTTCTTCACAGCGCCAAGCTCGGGCACCGAAAGTGTCTTGCTCGATCGGGTCTGCAAGTCGCTACGAAACCTCCAAACCGAATTGTTGATCATCGACGAGTGTCACCATCTTAAACGCGGCACGCGCGACGAATATGCCGCGGATGTGGGTGAAATGATCAAATCCATCCTGTTGCGTGGTGCGTGCAGTGTCGCCATGGCTGGCGTCGGTGAAGCTGCCGAGGCGCCGTTCTCCATGAATGAGCAACTGGCTCTGCGGGCTGAAAAGAAGCTGTCGCTCAATCCGCTGCGGGCTGACAAGGCAGCAGAGCGCAAGCTCTTCTTCGACTTCCTTGTCGATTACCTGATCGCGCTTGAACAACGCGGTATCATCAACAATGCCGAAGCGGTTGCGAACAAGGAAATCGCATATGCCGTTCACGAGGTGACGGGCGGTCTCCTGGGACGGGTCTGCCGGTTGATCCGACATGCGCTCGCCGAAATGAGCGAGCGTCGCGATAGCGGACTATCGGTCGAAGACCTTGCTGCTGCGGCTGAGGTCATCGCTCAGCACACCAGCCCTCGGGCGAATCCGTTTCGGTAGGGTGCGCTATGGGGATTGAGATCAAAGAGCCCTTGTCCGCCAACAAAGTGGTGCCCTCGCAGCGCCTGTCTGTCGTCGTTGCGCCGAAGGCTGGAGAGCCTCTTTTATCGTGGCTTGCCAGAGCCGCGATTGACAGCGGGCTCTATCGCGTCACTGCCCTTATCGAGCACGAACAGGCCGGGCGTGTCCGTAAACCATTGAACGTTGCGTTCAGTGACAAGCTGGATCTTCAAGGGCTGGCCCACCTCATGCGATGTGACGTGGCCGATATTGAAGCTCGGATGCACCGGTCGCTGGGCGGCGGAGCCAACCACCGGCTCGTGAATTGGTACGGAACACAACTGCCGCGGTGGTGCATCGAATACAATGCGCGGCGTGTGCCATCCGTCTGGGCGTCAAACCAGATCGTTGCGGATGCGCGATGGTCTCTTAGAAAGTTGGATTTTTGTCCGGTGTCGGGTGCGCCGCTCGTCGATGTCTGTCCGCAGTGTTCACAGCGCCTCGGCTGGACCCAGGTTACGGGGCTCGACCAGTGCGCGAGCTGCGGCTTCACATTCGATCGAACATCCAACCCTCCGCCGGTCTCGCGTTCGGCCCAATTGATCGTTGATCTCGTGGCGCCGCACAGGGAAGTCCGGCAGCATGCTCTGGCTGCGCTTGATCCGGCATTTGCCAAAGAAGAGCCTGGCGACGTTTTCGTTTTTGCTTGCGAAATTGCTGAGCATCTCGACGCGGAAATGCGCGAGGAGCGCGCGAAGGTGTCCCGCTATTCCATCCAGTCCCCCGGCTTGTCTGAAGAAGCGCTGGCAAGGGCAGGGGATGTGTTGTCGAATTGGCCGTGTGGCGCGGACGCCCTTTGGGAGTGTGCCAAGTTTCCAGTGCGTCATCGAACTTTCGGGACGCTGTTTGAGCCCTTCGCGAACAGGCCGGAACTGGCGAAAGCGGGCGACACACTTTCGCGGACGTTCATGTCGGGAATGTGTGCACGGCAAAGGATCGTTTGGCCGGACGTTGTAGTTGAAGCTGACAAATACGTCGTCGCGGGTCGTGTGATCGATGAGTTGGTGGAGATCGCAAACAACGTTGGGGCGCCTCTGACGCCGCTTTACCCGCTTCTGGCCGATCTGCGGGCCTATTCCGCTAGGAGAAGAAACCCGCCCTTTCTCACCGAGGATCAGCGGGCTGAGTTGACCCGTGTAGCGGCGGCTTGGAAGCAGTCTCTCTCGCCGCGTCAGGCGGCAATCCGGTTGAAGACAAGCGTCCAGGTTGTCGATGCCTTGGCTGACAAGGGCGTCGTTAGCTACGAGACCGACCCGGGCGTCCGTATGCTCTGCAACGGTCAAGACCGGATTGCTGGCGCGGATGTCGGGCGGATCGAAGACCAGATCAACGGGATGCGCATTACCCGCCCGGCCAACAACCGTTGGGCTACGGAGATCTTTGCAGGTATCCTGTCACCAAAATTCTGGGCTTGCCTCTACCATGCGGCGCTTGCCGGCGATTTCCAAACCTTCGCGCGCGACGGTCGACGGCAGGGGTTGGCTGACCTGACGTTCGATGTTGATGAGGCGATGTCGTGGATGGAGAGCCTTCCAACAGCGGCATTTCGCCCAAAGGGCTTTGTCACGGCCAATTCTTGTGAGCGGTTCCTGCCATGGATCGACGTGATCCTTACGGGAGTTGCCAACGCTGAAGTGCTCGAGACCGAGGTGCGTGATCGCGGCTCTTTTGTCAGCGTGGCCGACCTGCAGACCTATTTCAATACGCACGTCACGACCCAGGAAATCATGAATACGACCGGACGTGGTCTGCGGTCTGTAAGTATCACGATGGGAAAGGCGGGGATCAAGCCGGGTCTCGTCATTCGGAACAAGTTCAAGCTTTGGAAGCTTGAAGATGCCGTCGAGGTTTTTGGGGAGACGGTTAGAGAGGCCCGGCCATTCGCAGGTCGCACGTTATTTAACTAGTTGGGTGAAGCAGGTTCACTCTCGTCGGTGTCTGTCGCATTGGCGAGGCTGAATCACATGACTCACAATGAATCAGTGTTGTTGGCGTGAAACTCTACAAGCGATTGATTTTATTCAAGAGTAAGAATCAATCCAAATGTCGCCGCACACCTGCGGGCTTCGGATGGCAAGCCATCCGAAGCCCGCAGGGCGAAGAGATGCTCTCCGAAGCCTTGGCGCAGGAGGGCGTATCCGCGACGCACTCCACATCACCGACCAGACACCATCCCCGCTTTTCAGGGTGATGTGGAGATCGCACCGCCCGGCGCGCGGTCGCGCTTGCGAACCCTGCGGGTTCGGTGTGTCCGCTTAGCCCCTGCGATCGGAACCCGTTCCTATCCCGCAGCGATGTCGATCGCGTCGACGAGGCGGCTGTAGAAGCGGCGGCCGACGGGGATTTCCTCGCCGCTGTCGAGTGTGACGAGACGCAGCCCGGTATCGCGGGAGACCGCCTGGATGCGGTCCAGATTGACGATGTGCGAGCGGTGGATGCGTTGCAGGGCTGTGCCTTCGAACGCGGTTTCCAGCCGGGCCATGGTCTCTCGCACCATGTGACGGTCGCGGCCGGTATGGATGAAGGCATAGTCGCGGCACGCCTCCACATGGCGGATATCGGCGATCGGGATGCGGATCGTGCGGCCGCCGACATTGGCCCAGTAGACCGGTTGCTCCGGCGTTTCCGGCGGATGCGGCACAGCGGAATGCAGCCGCAGCGCGGCGCTCTCCACCGCCTGCATCAGCGGGCGCAGGGACAGGCGCGAACGGGCCCGTTCGATGGCCCCGCGCAGCCGGGCGGGATCGACCGGCTTGAGCACGTAATCGATGGCCTCAACATCGAAGGCATCGACGGCAAACTTGTCATAGGCGGTAATGAAGATGATCAGCGGGTTTCCGGCCTGCTTCAGTTCGCGGGCGAAGGTCATGCCGTCCATCTGCGGCATTTCGATATCCAGGAGTACCAGATCGGGCTGGCGCGCTTCGCACAGATGCATCGCCGAGGCGGCTGACCGCGCACTGCCCACGATCGCGGTTGCCGGGATGGTCTCGATCATGCGGCGCAGGCTGGAGATGGCGAGCGGTTCGTCGTCAATGATGGCGATTTTCATTCGGCGGCCTCCCTCAGGGCTGGGAGCGGCAGGGTCACGCGGCATTCGAATGCGCCCGGTTCCGGCCGGTCTGTTTCCAGTGACGCCTCGCCGGCGAACAGCAGATGCAGGCGTTGTTCGAGATTGCGAAGACCGACGCCCGGCCGCCGCTGCGGATCGGCCGCGGCCGGGCGGTCCGGAAGCCCGTCATTCCAGACGGAAATCGCAATTCCGGACGGACCGCTATTGATGGTGATGCGGGCTTTGACGGGGGCGAGAGCGTGGGCGACGCCGTGCTTGACGACATTCTCGACGAGGGGCTGAAGCGAAAAGCGCGGCAGATGAATGCCGCCCAGCCCCGGCGCGATGTTCCACTCCACATCCAGGCGATCGGCAAAGCGCAGTTTCTCGATGGCCAGGTAGGCACGGGCGGCTTCTATCTCGTCGTCCAGAGTCGCCAGCGGCGAGCCTTCGCCATTGAGGCTGCGGCGCAGGAGATGGCCGAGATGGATCACGGCATTGCGCGCATCGGGCGCGCGCTCCAGCACGATCAGTGACGCGACCGTGTTCAGGGCATTGAACAGGAAATGCGGATTGATCTGGCTTTCCAGGAAGGACAGGCGCGTCTCGAAGTGGGCGCGTTCCAGCATCAGATTCTTCTGCTGTTCTTCGGCGACCTGGTGCTGTGACAGCATGAACAGGCTGGCGCCCAGCCAGATGCCATAGGTCCAGATCGTGTTGCCCGTCAGGCTCAGGCTGAAATAGAGCAGGACGAGTTCGAGCGTGAGCGGTTCGGTTTCCTTGGTCAGGAAGCTCACGATCGAGTCGAAACCGGCATAGGCCAGCAGGCCCGCGGCCGCGGCCAGCCAGGCCAGCTTGCTCTTCAGCCCGCGGCGCACGAACACCGTAAAACAGGCCTGCTCCACGACAATGCCGAACGAGACGCTGGCAATGATTTTCAGATAGGTGACCCGGGTGATGTGGACGTCGAGCAGCAGGGGCAGCACCACCAGAGACAGAAGCTGGGCCAGGCCGAGGACGACAACGAGGATCACCCCGAATATGCGGATCCTCAAGACAGGGTTGGACAGGCTCTGTGGCACTCTGGCGCTCCGGTAAGCGGATAACGTCCTGAGATTATTTGACCCGGCGAACCTTACGGATGCCATTCGTCGCGGTTTTCATTCGTTCATCGCAAACACGGAGCCGTGATCGACCGGATCGCATTCGCGGTCGCATCCCCCGCTGCGCGCGTCGCAGACCTCGCGATATCCGTCGCATCTCCCGCCCGGGCCTCGATGCCCGAAAACCGAACCGGCGGGGCATGAAGAGGGGATAATAATGAAGAGTTTCAAGCGAGCCTGTCTGGGCTCTACTGCCTATGCGCTGGCTGTCGTGATGGGGGCCGCCGTCGCTGTTCCTGCCGTCGCGACTGTCGCGACCGCACAGGACTACACCAGCGGCGGTATCGTCGGCACGGTGGTTGACGCGAATGGCAATCCGGTTTCGGGCGCCAGCGTGACGCTGCGTTCGCAGGCGCAAGGCTTCAGCCGTAACTTGTCGACCGATGCCAATGGTTCCTTCCGCGCCACCCTGCTGCCGCAGGGCAGCTATGATGTGACGATCAGCGCGCCGGGCTTTGCCGACATGTCTGACACGGTCGCGATCCGGGTCGGCGGCCTGTCGAACTACACCTTCAACGCCGTCGAAGCGAGCGACACCGAAACCATTGTGGTGACGGGCACGGCTGTGCAGCAGCTGCAGTTCCAGCAGACCACGTCAGGTCTGAATGTCGATGTGGAAGACCTCGTTGCAACACTGCCAGTCGGCCGCAACATCGAATCCATTATCCAGTTCGCACCGACCGTGGTGGCCAGCGACAACGACTTCCGCAGTGTCGGCGGCGGCGGAGCCGGCGCGACGGCAGTCGGTGGCGCCTCGGCAGCCGAGAATGCTTTCTACGTCAACGGTCTGAACATCACCAATTTCGACACCTATCTGGGTGGCGCAACGGTGCCGTTCGACTTCTACCAGACGGTTGAAGTGAAGAATGGCGGCTATCCGGCCGAGTTCGGCCGCGCGACCGGCGGCGTCATCAATGCCGTGACCAAGTCGGGTACGAACGAGTTCGAGTTCGGCATTCACGGCAACTGGTCGCCGGACGCCCTGCGTTCCGACAGCCCGGACACCTATCTGTCCCGCAACTCGCTGGACGAGAACGAGGCGATGGATCTGATCCTGGAGGCGGGCGGCCCGATCATCCCCGATCGCCTGTTCTTCTACGGCCTCTACCAGTTCCGCGACACGAGCAACTCGAATGCATCGATTGCCAACGGGACTTTCGACGTCACCGAATCCGACGATCCGTTCTTCGGCCTGAAGCTGGACGGGTATCTGACCGATAACCATCACTTCGAGCTCACCTATTTTGACACGACGCGGGAGACGACGATGAGCTCCTACGCGTTCGACGGTGTCGACACGGTGGGAACGGATGTCATCGGCACCACGGTCTATGAGAATGGCGGTCCGAGCTATGTTGCCAAATACACCGGCAACCTCACCGACAATTTCACCATCTCGGCTGCCTATGGCGTCAGCGAAGATCGTCACTCCGAACTCGCATCGAACCCGAATGCGCCCTACGTCGTCGACCAGCGTTCCGGCACCGCCGTGCGTGTCGGCCCGCAGACGTCGGGCAATAACGACTTCAACGAGACCCGGCGGGAATTCTACCGGATCGACGGTGATGTCTTCTTCGACTTCATGGGGTCTCACCACCTGCGCATCGGCTATGAGAACGAGCGCCTGTCCATGGAGCACGAGCTCGCCCGCACGGGCGGCGCCGACTGGCGTGCCTATACCGTGTCCGCGAGTACGGCCAGTATCTATGGCCTGCCGGAAGGGTCGGAAATCATCCGCTCGACCGTCGGCCGGTTCGGGGGCTCGGTGGAAGGTGAAAACCAGGCGTTCTACATTCAGGACTCCTGGGATGTGACAGATCGCCTGAACCTGCAGATCGGTGTGCGTAACGATCACTTCCTGCTCGAGAACCTGATCGGTGAAGTGCCGGTCGATCTCGACAATAACTGGGGTGCGCGGGTCGGCTTCAACTATGATGTCTTCGGCGACAGCGGAACGCGTCTCTATGGCTCCTATGGCCGCTACTACATCCCGCCAGCGCTCAATATGAGCTTCCGCGGGGCCGACCTCTTCGTGCGCGAGTATTTCGAGCTCCTGTCGCTCAACACCACGACGGGTGAATTCGTGCTCGGCGATGTTCGCACGACCAACAATTCCGGTGTCGCGGCGCTCGGCGCGAGTGCTTGTCCGGATGGCGCGATCTCGCCGGCGGGAACGACGTCCTGTCTCATCTATGGCAATGGTTCTCAGGAGCCGGCGATCTCCAAGACGTCGCGTGACCTGCGGGCGACCTATGAGGACGAATTCTCGATCGGTATCGATCACGACCTCAATGACGACTGGACCATCGGTGCCCGTGCCACCTGGCGGACCCTGGGCGATGTGTCAGAAGACGTTGCCATCGACGACGCCATCATCCGCTATTGCCAGGACAACGGCATCGCCGGTTGTGAGGATATCTGGTTCGGCGACTACCAGTACGTCATCATGAATCCGGGCGAGGCGATCGACGTCTACACGCGCGATCCGCTGCCGGGTCAGTCCGAACGCACGATCATCCACCTCACGGAAGAACAGCTCAACCTGCCGACCGCCGAACGCGACTATGCGGCGCTCGAGCTGAGCTTCGAGCGGGCGTTCGACGGCGTGTGGGGGCTGCGCGGTTCCTACGTCTGGTCCACATCCTACGGCAATTACGAGGGCACGGTTCTGTCCGACAATGGCCAAGACGATGCCGGTACGACGATCCTGTACGATCACCCGGGTCTGACCGACAACGCCTATGGCTATCTGCCGAACCACCGCCGTCACCAGTTCAAGGTTTGGGGCAGCTACCAGCTCCTCGACGATCTGCTGGTCGGTGGTAATCTGTCGGTGACCTCGCCGCGCCTGTACGGGTGCCGCGGTCTTCACCCGACAGAAGCCTCCTCGGCCGCCTACGGTGCCTCGTCCTGGTATTGCCAGGGTGTTGCCTCCCGCCGGAGCTCGGAGTTCGAGAGCGACTGGGAAACCCGGCTGGATCTGTCTGCACGCTATGCTGTGCCGATGGGTGACAATCGGGGTGACCTGATCCTGCGAGCGGACGTTTTCAACGTGCTCGGCCTGGAAGCGGGTGTCGACTACAACGAGAACGGCGACACCTCGGCGGGTACGCCGGATCCGAACTATGGCGCCGTGCGGTACTATCAGTCGCCGCGGTCTGTCCGGATCGGTTTCGACTGGACCTTCTAGGGGTCTTGGGGGAGCTGACGGGAAAGGCGGGCTTTTCGGAGCCCGCCTTTTTCATGTGTGGCGTCGGTACTGCCGCCGTTCCGGGAGCGGAACTCGTCTAGACTGTCGTGGCGGCCTTCGCGTCGTTACGGCAGCCATCCTTGCCAGCGAGCCATTCGCGCGCGGCGCCCTTGCCGGAGAAGAGTTCGGCGGTGCCGCCCTGACTGCGGATATTGCTGGCGGTCCGCTCCATCAGTTCATGCTGGTTCGCCAGGCAGACCAGGGCCGTCCGGTAGCCGGCCAGCGCGCGCGCCGTCGCGCGGGCCCGCATCTCCAGCTCGGTTGGATCGAGGACATAAGTCGCGAGGCGGACATCGCAGAGGACTTTGGTGACGGGCATGCGGGATGTCAGCGCCTGGAAGGCGGCAATCACCGGCGGACGGGTTTCGTGGAACTGTTCGCCCGATGCATAGATCTCCATGGTGTCGCCGATCGGGCGGAGTTCGAAACCGTCCTCGGTATACATCCATCCTCCAATGCCCTGGTTTGCGTCCCCGGAGCAGGTCGAATACCTGAAACCTGTCCGACAGCGTCGGCGGACAATCTTGCCGAGGCGTTAAGCCGGTCTTCATAGGATATGAACCTTCCCGCGCCCCGGCGGCTTGTGTCGAGGCCGGGTGCGCGCGCAGAGCGATCCAGCGTCGGGTTGTATGTCTCTTGTTAACGCCAGCCGGGCTAGTACGGCGGCAGGGAGGCGCTTGCATGTCTTGGCAATGGATAGACAGGCTGGTCGGAGCCGATCCGCGCCTGGATCTGGAACATGCGGTGCGCTGCCGCGTGGCCGCCGCCTTCACGGTCGTTTTCTGCCTGATGGGGCTGGTCAATGCCGCCATGCTGGCGCTGATCGTCGACGGTCGCCCGGGCATGGCGCAGCTGGCCGTCGGCACGGCCTTCCTGGCCGCAATTGTAGGCGGTGTCGGCTTGCGGCTGCGCCGGCCGAACCTGACCATCGCGATGATGCTGGGGCTGTGCGCGCTCGCGCTCGGGGCTGCGGCCTTTGCCAATCGCGGGTCCTTTCCGCCGGCTTCGCTCTATCTGCCCGGCATCATTCTCGGCGCCTATATCGCCTGGGGACGCCAGGCGATTTTCGTCGCGGCCCTGCCGGTAGCCGCCTATTTCGGCTATGTCCTGTGGGAGGCCGGTCGCAATGACGGCAGCCTGCTGGCCTTCAGTCCTGGCGAAATGCTGCACATCCTCGTCGCCGCTTCGGCCTTTTCCTGCGGCTGGATCGTGCTGTTCGGCACGAGTTTCCGCTCGGCAGCCCATGATGCGCAGCAGGCGCTGGAAGAGTACAACGCCAAGCTGGAAGCCGCGCTGGCGACGGCGCGCGAGGCGAACCGGGCCAAGTCGGAATTCATTGCGAACATGAGTCACGAGGTGCGCACGCCGCTCAATGGCGTGCTCGGCATGACCAGTGTCATGCTGCAGGATGCGCGCCTGTCCGAGGAACAGAAGCATTCGCTGAAACTCATCGATGCGTCGGGCAAGTCGCTGCTGGAACTACTCAACGACGTGCTGGACCTGTCCAAGATCGAAGCCGGCGGGCTGGATCTGGAAGAGGGTGATTTCGATCTGGTCGCGCTGGTGCGCAGTACGGTCGAGCACTGGCGCCTGCAGGCGGGCGCGAAGGGTGTCGATCTGGTGTTCAGCAAGGACGGTATCGGCGAGCGTTTCAACGTCCGCGGCGACGCCATGCGGGTGCGCCAGGTCGTCAACAATCTGCTCTCGAATGCCGTTAAATTCACGCATCGCGGCGGCATCACGGTCGTCCTGTCGCGACCGGACAGCGAGAACGGTGCGGTGATCCCGGTGCGGATCAGCGTGCGCGATACCGGGGTCGGCATTCCGCGGGACAAGCACGATCTTATCTTCGAGGCCTTCACCCAGGTCGACGCCTCGACGACCCGGCAATATGGCGGCACCGGGCTGGGCCTGGCGATCTGCCGCCGCCTGGTGCGCCAGATGGGCGGCGATATCGGTGTGGCGAGCGATCCGGGACGCGGCGCGACCTTCACCGTCGACCTGCCTTTCTCTGCCGGCAGCCAGCCCGTGCCGAAAGCCGTCTCGGCGCCGGCCGAACCGATCTATCTCGACAAGCCGGTCCGCATTCTCGTGGTCGATGATGTGATGACCAACCAGCTGGTGCTGCGCGCCATGGTGCAGCAGGTCGCCAGCGGCGACGGGCTTGTCATCGAATGCGCATCCAGCGGCCGGGAAGCCGTCAACAAGGCAACCTCCGAGGCCTATGACATTGTGCTGATGGACATCCAGATGCCCGAAATGGACGGCGTCAGCGCCATGCGCTGCATCCGCGAGACACGCAAGTCCGGACGGGCGAGCATTGTCGCCGTCACGGCGCTGGCGTCCGAGGACCATCGCCGCGAATTCGAGGCCGATGGTTTCGCCGCCTACCTGCCCAAACCGGTCGAGCTGGGAACGCTGCGCTCGGTCCTCGCCCACCTGCTGACAGCGGCGGAAGCGGACGAGGCGGTGGAGAAGCCCGGCGCAGCCGCGCCGAAGCGCTAGATCTCCGCCACGATCAACTGCGGTCCGCCTTCGGCGAGCGCGGCTTGCAGGGCGTCGTCGAACTCACCCGCGGTCGCAGCCCGGCGGGCCGGAACACCAAAGCCTTCTGCCAGCTTCACCCAGTCCATTTTCGGATTGTCGAGCGACAGCATCTGCTGTGCCGCCGGCCCCGGCTCGCCGGCGCCAACCCGGGCCAGCTCGACGTTCAGGACCAGATAGGAGTGATTGGCGAAAACGACATTGACGATGTTCTGCTTCTCCCGCGCCTGGGTCCACAGCGCCTGCAGCGTGTAGGCCGCCGCACCGTCGCCGCACAGGGCGAACACCTGGCGGTCCGGACAGGCCATCGCCGCACCGACAGCCTGCGGCATGCCCGAGCCGATGGCACCGCCGGTCAGGCACAACCAGTCATGCCGCGGGCCGTGCTCGATCCAGGGGAAAACGCCCATGCCCGACGTCGTCGCATCGTCGCAGATGACCGAGTCTTCGGGCATGTGGCGCAGGAGGGAAATCCCGACATAGCCCGGATTGAGCGGCGCTGCCGGATCGACATCGGGAGCACCGGATTGCGGCGGCAGCTCCGGTTGTGCGGTTGCCGCGAGCTGGTCGGCAAGGCTCACCAATGCTTCCTGAATGCCGCTGGAAGCGTCGCCCAGTGTGACAGTTCTGGCGCCCGGAGGTGTCAGTTCGCCCGGCTGGTCGGGATAGGCGAAGAAGGCGACCGGCGGTTTGGAGCCGGCAATCACCAGAAGGTCGGTGCCGGCCAGTTCCTCAAGCGCCTGCTCGCCGAAATAGGCCAGCCGTTTCGGGGAAACCCGTCCATGACCCCGGGCGATCCGGGGCACGAATGTGTCCATGAAGAGTTTCGCGCCGGTCGCCTCGGCGATCCGGCCGGCGGCTTCAAGCCCGCTATCCAGACAGGCATCATTGCCCAGCAGGATGACCGGCGCCTTGGCCGCTCTCAGGGCATCGGCGATGTCAGCGATCGTGTCGGCAGGCACCGGCGTCGCTGCGGGCGGCTCGATGGCTGGCAGCACATCCGGCTCGGCGTCCGACCAGGCGCAATCGGCGGGGAGGATCAGGCTGGCGACCCCGCGCGACGGACCGTAGGCCTGACGCACGGCTTCGACGGCCATGGCTGAAACTTCGGACGGTTGCCGCACCGTGCCGACCCAGCGCGACATGGGGCGGCAGACGCCCTCGACATCGCTGGTCAGCGGGGCATCGAGTTCGAGGTGGTGGCGGGCATGATCGCCGACAATGTTCACCACAGGCGCATGGCCGCGCTGGGCGTTGTGCAGGTTGGCGAGGCCATTGCCGACGCCGGGGCCGAGATGCAGCAGGGTGCAGGCGGGCTTGCCGGCCATGCGGGCATAACCGTCGGCGGCGCCGGTCGCCACGCCTTCAAAGAGGCACAGGACCGACCGCATGCCCTCGATCCGGTCGAGGGCTGCGACCATGTGCATTTCCGAGGTGCCGGGATTTGTGAAACACACCTCCACGCCCTGATTGATCAGGGTGCGCACCAGGCTTTCCGCTGCAAACATCGAGACGTCCTCCAACCGAGTATGTTCTTGTCTTTTGATCGTTCTAGCGCGGCTTGCGCACGAAGTCCGGCGTCAATTCGTCCAGCCGCGTGACGCCGGTCAGCGCCATGTCGCGCCGCAGGGCGCTGGTGAGAATATTCAGCGCGCGCGTGACACCGGCTTCCCCCGCGGCACCGAGACCGTAGAGATAGGGCCGCCCCACAGCGACCGCCCGTGCGCCCAGTGCCAGCGCCTTCACGATATCGGTGCCGCGCCGGATGCCGCCGTCGAGAATGACCTCGGCCTGGCCGCTGACGGCCGCCACGATATCGGCCAGCGTGTCGATGGTTGCCGGCGCCGTGTCCAGCTGGCGCCCGCCATGATTGGAAATCCACACGGCGTCGGCGCCGGCATCGACGCAGCGTCTGGCATCATCGGCCCGGCAGATCCCCTTGATCGCGAACGGCCCGCCCCAGGCTTCCTTCATCCAGGCCGCATCCTTCCAGGTCACCGAGCGATCGAACTGGGTGTCGAGAAACTCGGCGATGCCCATATCGCGGGTTTCCAGATCGACCCAGTTGGCCGTGGAGATTTTCGACGTCGTTGCGATATCCCAGAGATATCCCGGCCTGGCGAGCACCTGGCTGACGGTCTTGGCGTTGATCTCGGGCGGTACGGAAAAGGCGTTGACCAGATCGCGCTCGCGATTGCCGGCGACGGGTACATCGACGGTAAGGATCAGGCCGGTAAAGCCGGCCTTGCGCGCCCGCTCCAAGGCCTGTTCCACCAGGCCGCGATCCTTCCAGACATAGACCTGGAACCATTTCGGCCCGTCGTTGAAGCGGGCGATGTCCTCGATCGTGGTCGAAGCGAGGGTGGAGAGGCAATGGATCAGGCCGGCCTTCTTCGCCGCCCGCGCGACAGCCGCTTCGCCTTCGCGCGGATGGAAAAGGCGCTGCACTGCAGTCGGGGTGACGATGATCGGCGCCGCGCAGGCATCGCCCATTACCGTCGTGGCCGTGTCGATCTCGGAGATGTCGACCAGCGACTTGAACAGGAGCTCGTAGTCGGCAAAGCGGCGGCTGTTGGCGCCGAGGGTGAACTCGTCGTCGGCCCCGCCATCGATATAATCGAAGACCATGCGGGGCAGGCGGCGCTGCGCCTCTCGGCGCAGCGCCGCGATATTGTGGGCGTTTTCTATCCGGCTCATGGGCGGGAGCGTTGTCCCGCCCGCACCGGTCGTCAAGCGGGCTGTTCGTCGCGCCGTGTCCGGCGGATGCCGAAGAAGAGCGCGTAGAGCACCGGCACCGCGATCATGGTCAGGATCGAGGCGAAGGTCAGTCCGCCGATAATGGTCACCGCCATGCCCTGGAAGAAAGCGTCCGCCAGGAGCGGTGTCATGCCCAGAATGGTCGTGGCGGCGGCCAGCAGGACAGGCCGCAGGCGGCTGACCGAACCGTCGCGAACGGCTTCGAACGGATCGGCGCCGGCGGCGATCCGCATGTCGATCTCGTCCACCAGCACGATGGCGTTCTTGATCAGCATGCCTGACAGGGACAGGAGGCCCAGCAGGGCGGTGAAGGAGAAGGCGACATTCGTGGCCAGCAGGCCGATCACCACGCCGTTCACCGCCATCGGCACGACGGCCCAGATGATCAGCGGCTGGCGCACCTTGGCAAACAGCATGAAGGAGATGGTCAGCATGGCGATGAAGGTCAGCGGCAGCTGGCTGCCCAGTGACTGGTTCGCCTCCATGGCGCTTTCATACTCGCCGCCCCATTCCAGGGTGTAGCCGGGTGGCAGCTCGATCGACTCCACGATCGCGCTGAAGCGGACAAAGCCTTCCGCTGCCGTCTCGTGCGGCTGGGGATTGGCGCGCACCGAGATGGCCCGTGTCCGGTCGCGCCGCTGGATGAGGACATCCTCGAAATCGACGTCGAAACGCGACACGACCTGGTCGATCGGCACATAGGCCGATTGCTGAGAACTCCAGACGAGGCGGTCGCCCAGATAAGTCTCGCCGGCACGCTCCACAGCAGGAGCGCGGGCGATGATCGGGATAAGCTCCTCACCCTCGCGATAGACGCCGACCTGCGAGCCTTCGGTCGCGAACAGCATGGCATTGGCGACGTTTTCGCGGGTCACGCCGATGGTGCGGGCGCGTTCCTCGATGATGACCGGATTGATTACCGGTGCCCGGCTGCGCCAGTCGGTGCGCAGGTCGATGACATTGCCGCGGACATGCAGTTCCTCGACGATCCGGTCGGCGATGGTGCGCAGCATGCCGGCATCTGGGCCGAGGATGCGGGCTTCCAGCTTGGCACCGGAGGGCGGACCGAAGACGATGCGGTCGATCCGGATCTGCACGTTCGGATGGGTGTCGCGGACATGGCCGAGGATGCGGTCTGCGAGGGCCGGGATCTCGTCGCGATGTTCGGTGCGCACGATGACCTGGCCATAGGCCGTATTCGGCTGCTCGGAGTTATAGGTGAGCATGAAGCGCGTTGCGCCGGCGCCGACGAAGGTGTCGTAGGACACCGTCTCCGGCTGTTCGCCGATAAAGGCGCCGATATCGCGCATCGTCGAGGCGGTGGCGAGAATGTCGGTGCCTTCCGGCTCCTCGACATTCACATAGAACATCGGCGTATTGGAATCCGGGAAGAAGGAGTTCTTCACCGAGCCGAAGCCGGCATAGCATACAACGGTCACGACGATCAGGCCGGCCAGAACCAGCCAGCGCCGGGCCAGGGCCGGTTCCAGCACGCCGCGATAGAAGCGGTACATCCGGCCGGAATAGAGCTCGGCGTCAGTCTCAGGCGCGTCGCCGCGGGCCAGCGCTTTCTGGCGCTGGGCGTGGAAGAGGTGGAAGCCGATCATCGGCACCACGGTGACCGCGATGACCCAGCTCAAGAGAAGCGAAATCCCGATCACAGCGAACAGGGAGAAGAGGAATTCCCCGGTCGCGTCCGGCGACAGACCGATGCCGGCGAAGGCGAGGATGCCGATCACGGTCGCGCCCAGCAGCGGCCATTGCGTTGACTGGACCGCCTCCTCGGCGGCATCGAGGCGCGGCTTGCCGCGCATCACGCCGGTCAGCATGCCTTCGGCCACGACGATCGCATTGTCGACCAGCATGCCCATGGCGATGATCAGCGCGCCCAGCGAGATGCGTTCCATCTCGATGGCGAACATGTTCATGAAGAAGATGGTGCCGGCGACGGTCAGGAAGAGGGCCGACCCCACGGTCAGCCCGGCGCGCCAGCCCATGAAGACGCACAGCACGCCGACCACGATGGCAATCGACAGGCCGAGGCTGAACAGGAAGCTGTTGATCGCCTCGTCGACCACGATGTGCTGCTGGTAGATCGGGTGCAGGTCCACGCCGACCGGCAATTGCGATTCCAGCTCGGCGAGGCGCGCTTCGACGGCATGACCGACATCGACAATATTGGCCGTCGACAGGCCTGCGACACCCAGCGTGAAGGCGCGGACATTGTTGTGATAGATCAGCTGTTGCGGCCGTTCTTCACGGGCGCGGGAGACCTCGGCGATGTCGGACAGGCGGATCGCCTCGCTGCCATTGCCCGGCGTGATCAGGAGGTTGCTGATGGCATCCACCCCGCCCAGGGTCTGGGGAATGGCGATGCGTACATAGTTTTCGTCGATCGGTGTGGCGCCGGCAGATACCACGGCATTCTGCTGGTTCAGCTCGCTCAGCAGGCTTTCATAGGACAGACCCAGCTGGGACAGGGTCTCCTGCGGGATCTCGATATAGATGCGTTCTTCCGGCTCACCCTCGACCGAGACCTTGGCGACATTGTCGACCGTCAGGAGTTCGCGGCGCAGCATGCGCGCGATATCGCGCACCCGGTCGTCCGAATACCCGTCGGCGGTCACCGCGTAGAAAATGCCGTAGGTGTCGCCGAAATCGTCATAGACTATGGGGGTGCTGGCGCCCGGCGGCAGGCCCGCCGTGGCGTCGCGGATACGGGCACGCAGCTCGGTCCAGACAGCGGGAATCTCGTCGCCGCCGATCGTATCGAGCATCTCGACATGGATCTCGGACATGCCGGGGGAGGATTCCGACAGGATTTCCTTCACCTCGCCCATCTGCTGGATGGCGATCTCCAGGTGTTCGGTGACCTCCAGCTCGACCTCTTCGGCCGTCGCGCCGGGATAGGGTGTGAAGATGATCGCCTGCTTGATGGTGAAGGACGGGTCTTCCAGACGGCCGACATTCAGGAAGCCGTACAGTCCGCCGAGCACACAGAACAGGATCACGAGCCAGGTGAGGACCGGTTTCTCGATCGACAATCGGGCGAGCGACAGGGCGCTTTGGGACTGGATGCTCATTGCGCGGTTCCGAAACGCGGTTGCGTGTCGTCGAGCGGGCGGACTTCCATGCCGTCATGCAGGGCTGAAACGCCCGCGGTGACGATGAGATCGCCGGCCTGGACACCCGTGGTCACGATGACGCTGTTTCCACGCAGGCCCGCCGTTTCCACTGCGCGAGGCGATACCGTGCCGGTTTCTGCGTCATAGACCCAGACCGAATTGCTGCCATCCGGCCGCTCGGAGACGGCCGCCAGCGGTACCATGACATCGGTGGTTACAGGGCCGTTGCGCTCCACTTCAGCCCACACGGTGGCGGTCATGCCGGGCAGGATATTGGCCGGGATGTCGTCGGGCAGGGCCGCGATGGCGCGGTAGGTGTTGGAGGTATCGTCCGGCTCGCTGACCAGTTCGCGCGGTATCAGTGAAAAGGTCTGACCGGGCAGGAAGGAGAAAGCCGCTTCCAGCGCGACGAGATTGTTCTGGTCGAAGGTGGCGACCATGTCCTCGGAGACCGGGATGGATACCCGCAGCTCGCCCACATCCTGGATGCGCACGATCGGCTGGCCTGGTGAGACGATGGTGAAATTGTCGACCAGTCGGCGGCTGACCAGCCCGTCAAACGGAGCGGTCAGTGTGGCGTATTGCAGGTTCCGCTGGGCATTTTCCAGGGCGACGAGGCGCAGGTCATATTGGGTCTGGGCACTGTCCAGGGCCGCCTGCGAGGCGATGCCGCGCTCGTGCAGGGTACGCTGGCGCTCCAGATCGGTGCGCGCCTGTTGCAGCTGCACACGGGCTTCCTGGCGGGCGAGTTCGAAATCTTCCAGATCGAGCCGTGCAACCAGATCGCCCTCGGCAATGCGCTGGCCTTCCGTCAGGGGCAGGTCGGCGAGCTGGCCGCCGACCTGGAAGGCCATGTCGACGCTCAGGCGCGCCTCGACCCGGCCGACGAATTCGTGGCGGGTTTCCGGCGCGTTGCTCTGGACTTCCCCGAGCTGGACCAGGCGGGGCTGGGGCGGCGGCGGCGCGGTTTCGCCCGAGCAGGCTGCAAGGGCAAGCATGGTCGCAAGGACCGGGAGCGGGGCAAGGCGGATCATTGGTACATCTCCCGGGTCATTGCGACGAGGCGGTTGTTCACGGCATTGACCTGCAGTGCTTCGACATGGCTCAGGCCCAGCATGGAGCTCAGCTTCAGTCCGTCGAGGGCAAGAAGGACGATCTGGCCTAGCACCGGGTCCGGCGCCATGGCCGACAGGCGCTGGAATTCGCCAGCCAGCACCTTCCCGGCGGCTTCGAGCAATTGCGGTTGTTCGGCCGCGGCGGCGAGAATGGCATTGCCGATCGGCTCGGCCGCAGTGGTGCGGGTCAGCAGGGCTTCGATGACCCACGGCAGGGGTGGCTCGCCCGCCGCTTCGGCGTCGGCCTCGGCGCGGTGGATGTCGTCGCGCACGCCAGTGACCATGCGGGTCACCATGGCTTCGAGCAGGGCGATCTTGTTGGGGTAGTGATAGAGCACGCCGCCCTTGGAAATGCTCGCTTCCGCGGCAACAGCGTCGATCGTCATTGCGCGCGTACCGTCGCGGGCAACGACGGTCTCTGCGGCATCGAGAATAAGATCCTTGGTGGTGGTGGGCTTTTCGGACATTTCGGAACTGACCTGATTTATGTTGCGGCGCACATAAACCGTCCAGACGGTACAGTCAATACCGTCCGGACGGTATAGTATATGACCGGCTGATTACAAAAGGTCTCGCGCCGCCATCCCAGGTGGTGCGGCGGCCTCGCGCCCGCCCTGACTAGTAGAGGCAGGGCTTCCGCTCCCCTAGACAGGCCCGGAAGAGCGGTTAGGGCCGCTCGGTTCAAGGGCGGAACATCATGAAACTCCCGATCTGTCTGGTCGCCGCGGGCGCGACCCTGGCGGCCATTGCCGTGCCGGCACCGGCTGCAGCCTATGGCCGTGACGGCCACCGTATTGTCTGCGACCTCGCCTATCGTCACCTGACCGAAGACGCGCGGTCCGAAGTCGACCGGCTGATCGCGCTTGATCCCCAGTTCGATCATTTCCGCGATGCGTGTTCCTGGGCCGATGAAGTGCGTGGCACGACACACCGCCACACGGCACCCTGGCACTATGTGAACCAGACCCGGGAAGATTCGCACATCGACCCGGAAGACTGTGCCGAGGACGGCTGCCTTACCCAGGCCATCGACCTTCATGCCGGCATTTTCGCTGACCGTGCCCGCAGCGATGCGGAGCGGCTGGAAGCGCTGAAATTCCTGGCGCACTGGATGGGCGATGTGCACCAGCCCCTACATGTCTCGATCGAGGGTGATCGTGGCGGCAATGACATTCCCGTGCTGTGGCGCGGCGAGCGCTTCACCAATCTGCATCGCGTCTGGGACAGCGAAATCCTGCTCGACCATATGAGCGAGGAATGGCCCTGGGCCCCCGAAGCCCAACGCTGGCAGTATCTCGCCGATGCACTCGAGGCGGAAATCCCGCTTGGCGGTGTCGACGTCTACGCCCAGCTCGACTCCATCGGCTGGGCTCAGGAGAGCCATGACATCGTCCGCTCGCGCGAATTTGCCTACTACTGGGCGCGGGCCGACCAGACGATCGAGCCAGGCGAGGCCTACTACCAGCGCTCGCTGCGCACGAGCCGCGACCGGCTGAAACAGGCTGGCGTTCGTCTGGCCGGTCTTCTGAACCAGCTGGCCGGCGAGCGCGAGGTCGCGGCAGGCGGTGGCGGCGCTTCCACGGTGTCGGGTGCGCTCGACTGATCGGGCGGAAACGGACCGGTTCAGCTTGTCGGTCTCGTTAGGGTTTGGTTAATATCTCCGGGACGTTTCGCATCCTCGGTTGGATGCGTGTCCCGGGGGGTGCCGTGGCCGAAGGCATCGACAATACCGTCCTGATCGGGGCGGCGGTCGCGCTCGTCGTGCTCGCCGGCCTCGTCTATGTCTACGCCCATCATCTGGCCCGGCAGCGCGCCAGCTCCGACGAGCGACAGATGGTCAAGCTGCGCCGCAAGCGCTTCGCCGACTATGAGGATGCACGCCGGGAATACGAGAAGCTTCGCAAGAAGATCGAGACCGGCAATACCGTTCTGATCGACCTGATCCATGATCTCGGTGACGACTTTGTCGGCCGCGATAGCGCCCAGCAGCAGATCGCTTTTGACGAGGCGCTGCAGGCGGTCGCGGCGATACGGCAGGCGAATGCGCGGGCGAAGGTCGTGGTCGTGCTGCACACGCTGGGCGGTTATGCCCGCCCGGCCCACATGATCGCCCAGGCCCTGCGCCAGCATCTGGAAAAGACCAAAGGCCACCACAATCCCAAGCGCGAACCGCGGGTCATTGCCCATATTCCGTATATCGCCATGTCCGGCGGCACGATGATCGCGCTGGCGGCCGACAAGGTGTGCATGAACAAGACCGCCTCGCTCGGTCCGATCGACACGATCTATGGCGGCTTTCCCACCGATGCCTATAACGCCCTGATCGAGCAGAAGGGCGTGCTGGCCACCCAGGACGTGCTGGTGATGCTGGCGCACGAAGCCCGCAAATACGACCAGTATGCGGTCAAGGTGGCGCGCGAGATCGTCAATCCGGTTCACCGCAAGCCCGGCAAGCCGGAGCATTATCTGGCCGACTATCTGTCCTCCGGAGAACTGTCGCACAGCCAGGCGATCTCCGTGAAGGAAGCGCGCGAGCTGGGCATGAATGTCGCGTCCAAGGTGGACGAGACGATCAACGGGCTGGTCGATGCCCGTATCCGCATGATCAACACCCGTCTGGAATACGAGACCGGCCAGCACGACGATCCCCGCGGCGACCGCCGGGATGGCGGCGGGCAGGGCAGTGCCGGTGGAGGCGATGGCGGCGACATTGCCGAGCAGGTCATCGAGCGCGCAATCCGGCACTCCCTGCGCGGGCTTGTGCGGCTCTAGCGGCCGCGGGCTGCAGCGCGGGCTTGAACCCGGAGGGCGCACGCCCAATCTGTGCCCGGCCTGCCAGAAGGAATACCGACCATGTCCGCCAAGTCCGAAACCTATGCCGATGTCCGCAAGCAGATCGCCTCGGTGATTGCGGGCGAGACCAGCCTGACCGCGCGCTATGCCACGGCGGCCTGCCTGCTGCGCGAGGCTTTCGGGGAGCGCTTTTTCTGGACCGGTTTCTACCTTGTCGATCCGGACAAGCCGGCCGAACTCGTTGTCGGTCCCTATCAGGGCACGCTGGGCTGCTTGCGCATCCCCTTCGGCAAGGGCGTGTGCGGTGCGGCGGCAGCGTCGGGGGAAACCCAGCTGGTCGAGGATGTCCACGCCTTTCCGGGACATATCGCCTGCGACAGCCGCTCGAACTCCGAGATCGTGGTCCCCGTGCGCGATGCCAGCGGTGCGCTCGTTGCGGTGCTCGATGTCGACTCCACCGAATTCGGTGCCTTCGACACCGAGGACCAGGCGGGGCTTGAAGCCATTTGCGGCGATCTCCTGACGGTGGCATGACGCCGGCGTCCCGCTCCATCCGGCTGGAGGGCCGGGACATCGCCTACCTGCTGCGCCGGTCGGACCGGCGCACGATCGGGTTCTCCATCGGCCATGACGGTCTGAAAGTCACGGCACCGCGCCGGGTGAGCGAGCGGGATATCGAACGCGCGCTGGCCTCCAAGTCCGGCTGGATCCTCGCCAAGCTGGATGCCTGGTCGGCCCGGCCGGCCCCGCGCACGCTGGACCTGGTAGACGGAGCGGTTCTGCCTTGGCTGGGCGGCGAGATCAGCCTGCGGCTGGATCCGACGGGCGTGCGCACAAGTGTTCGCCGCGATGACGACGGGCTGGTCCTGCGCCACGATCCGGACCTGTCCGGCGAGCTGCGCGTGCGCACCCTCACGGCGGCCCTGCAGCGCTTCTACACCCGGCAGGGCCAGGCCCTGATGGCGCCGCGTGTCGAGGCCTATGCCGCGCAGCTGGGGCGGCCGGTCCGCAAGGTTATCGTGCGCGATCAGAAACGCCGCTGGGGCTCCTGCGCGGCCGATGGCACGATCCGGCTGAACTGGCGGCTGATGGGCTTCCCGGAGGCACTGATCGACTATGTCTGCGCCCATGAGGCCGCGCACCTGGTCGAGCACAATCACTCGCCCGCCTACTGGCGGGTGGTGGCGGGTCTGATGCCGGACTGGAGGGCACGGCGAGACCGCATGCGTGCCGATGCCGATCGCTGGGTGGCCTTCTAGCCGCTGCGGCCGAACAACCGCCCCACTGCGTTTCCGAACGCAATCACAAGCTCGCCAGCCTCGTGCAGCATGGCCGCGGCATGATGCCGGACACCCCGGTTGATGTAGGGGGGCTCAGGCGCCACGGCGACACGCAGATCCTCGATCTCCTGCGACATGCGCAATTCCCGCTTCTGGTGGAATTCCAGCCAGTGCGACCAGCGCTGGATCCGGTCGCGGATCTCCGCAACATCCTCGCCGGTCAGCGTGTGTCCCTCGATCAGCGTGTCGGGCAGGGGTGGCGGGACGTAGAATGTGCCGTGCGGCGGCGCGATCTCGTCCTCCGGCCGGTCATCCGTATAGAGGTAGATCGACAGGCATTTGCGCGATTGCACGCCCGCGCCCGGCGGTATCGCGATACGGCGGAAGCCGTGCCAGGAATGCTCATTGGTCTCGAACATCACGGCCCGGTTGAACAATGGCGCGAAGGCCGCCGTCTCGTCATGCTCGGGATCGCGCGGGTTCCTGTGCAGCTCGATACATCCGCCCCAGGCCTCGTCCCAGACCGGGTTGAGATAGATCAGCAGGTTGATCCGGCGGTGCCGGCCCGTGGCCATGTCGTAGTTGAAATCGACATGCGGATCGAGCGACTGGCCGTCGAGGTTTTCATGCGTGCCGCCGCCGAACTGGTTCACGTCGGGTTTGAGCCCGGCGATCCCCGTAAGCGCACTCATCGCGTCCATGAAATCGTCGGAGACCAGATAATCGCTCAGCTGCGCATAGAAGGGGCTGATCCGGGGCAGGTCGGTATTCACCGCCTTGCGGCCGACATCCCCGAACTCGTTGCGCGCGGCGTCCTCGTCGAAGCCGGGAAAGTCGGCCAGCGCCTGTCTTGCGATGTCCTCGTTGAGGAAGTTTTCAATGCAGGCATGGCGGAAGGGAGACGCGTTCTGGAACGCGTTCCGGATCTCGTCCGCCCTCTCGATCACATTGGCCCGGATCATTGCCGTCTGCCCTCCTGACGCAATGCCTATTCCCCGTCTTTCAGCTTGCGGTCGAAATAGTCGAAGATCGTGTGCCAGAGATGGACCTGCCGGGCCTCGCCGCGCACGCCGTGGCGCTGGCCGGGATAGGTCATCATCTCGAACGGGTAGCGCCGTTCCTGCATCTCCGAATAGAGCCGCACGGAATTGGCGAAGATGACATTGTCGTCCGCCATGCCGTGGATCAGCAGCAGGGGCGTTTCGTAATTGTCCAGATGCGCGAAGACCGAGGAGGACTGATAGCCTTCAAAGTTCGCGTCCGGATGGTCCATGTAGCGCTCGGTATAGGCGGTGTCGTAGAGCGTCCAGTCGGTGACGGGCGCGCCGGACACGCCGGCCGCAAAGGCGCCGGGCGCCTGCAGCGTGGTCATCAGCGTCATGTAGCCGCCATAGGACCAGCCCCAGATGCCGACCCGGTCTGCGTCCACGAAATCCAGGCTTTTCAGATAGTCCAGACCGACGAGTTGGTCTTCCACTTCGACCGATCCCATGCGGCGCTGGATATGGCTTTCGAACTCCCGGCCGCGATTCCACGCGCCGCGATTGTCGATGGTGAAATAGACATAGCCGCGCTGGGCGAAGAGCTGGGGACGCACGCCCTGCCAGCCGCGATGCACCTGCTGGGAGTGCGGGCCGCCATAAAGATACTGCACCGCCGGATATTGCCGGTTCGGGTCGAAATCGGCCGGCAGGTAGAGCTGGTAGTGCAGTGTCGTGCCATCAGCCGCGGTCAGCGTGCCGAACTGCGGTACGATATGATCGGCCGCATAGTCGAAATAGGGATGACCTTCGACAACGGCGTTTTCCTCGATCCAGCGGATCCGTTCGCCATCTACCGCATAGAGTGCGGTCTGGGCCGGTGTGTCGCTGTCATCATAAGTGCCGATGAAGGTCGCCGCATCGCTGGCGAACGTGGCCGACCAGCGGCCTTCACCCTGCGTGATCTGTACCGGATCGGCCGAGCCGTCCAGCGGCACCGAATAGACATGGCGTTCCAGCGGCGTCTCGGTCCAGCCGGTGAAATAGACCAGGCCGTTTTCGGCATCGACGGCATCGACCTCGTTGACCAGCCAGTCGCCGGCCGTGACCTGGGCGATCAGCGAGCCGTCGGCGGCGCGGTGCTGGATATGGCGATAGCCGCCTGGCGTGTCCTCGCTGGTCCAGATGACGCTGCCATCGGCGAGGGCGCGGAAATCATTCGTCAGATTGATCCACACATCGGTCGTTTCGACCAGCCAGTCGCTCGCCTCGCCGGTCGCCGGATCGGCGGCCAGAATGGTGAGTTCGTTCTGCATCCGGTTGAGCACCTGGATGTAGGCCGTGCCACTGTCGGACGCCCAGTTCACGCGGGCCAGATAGATGTCGTCGGTCCCGGCCAGCTCGACCTGGCGGCGTTCACCGGTCTCGCGATCGAGGATGAAAAGCTCGACGATCGCATTGTCGGTGCCGGCGCGCGGATAGCGCTGGTCGACCACCGCCGCCGAACCGTCGGTGGCGATTTCCATGCGCTCGATATTGTCGACCGGGCTTTCATCGACCCGCGCGATGGCGAGATAGCGCTCGTCCGGCGACCACCAATAGCCGGTGCGCCGGTCCAGTTCTTCCTGGGCGACGAATTCCGCCATGCCCCAGGAGATCAGTCCGCCGCCTTCCGTGGTCAGTGCGGTCTCTTCGCCGGTCTCCAGGTCGATGAGGTAGAGATTCTGGTCGCGCACGAAGGAGACGAAATTGCCCTGCGGGGAGATGCGGGCATCGGTCTCGTATTGCGGCGTTTCCATCAGACGCCGCGCCTCGCCGCTCTCGACATCGACGCGGAAGACGTCGCCATCGAGCGGCACGAGGATGGCCTCGCCCTGGCTGTCCCAGTCATAGGAAACGATGCCGCTTTCGGAGATGCGGGCGCGCTCGCGCAATTGCCGCGCAGCTTCGGACAGCTCCTGCTCTTCCGGCGCCAGCACGCGGGCATCGACCAGGCGATAGGGCTCGCCGCCATCGATATCCATCGCCCAGAGGTCGAGCACGGAGGCGTCCTCCTCCTTGGCGCGCAGGAAGGTGACGCGGCTGCCGTCCGGCGAGAAGGTCAGCGAACGCGGCCGGGCACCGGCCAGGTCCGGGCTGGCAAAAGCGCGTTCGATGGAGAGGGCTGGCTCGGCCGCCGGTGCTGCGTCTTGTGTCGCAGCCGTGTGGTCCTGCGCCGGCTGGCACGCAGCCAGCAGGACGGATGTGGCGGCAATCAACCGGTACTTCATAAACGCTCTCCCCCAATTGTTCGCGGGCACACTAGCGGGGTGCTGCCGTCTTGGGGAGAGGGCAATATCGTTGACGCTGCGGCCGCATGCGTTTCTCTTGGGCGCGCAAACAGAAGCGGTGCGATTTGCGATGACCAATCCCGTCGATGACTATCTTGAAACGCCCGGTGCCTGGCGCGATGAGATGCGGGTCCTGCGGTCCGTCCTGCTCGATTGCGGGCTCGTCGAGGCGCTGAAATGGGCCAAGCCCTGCTATGCCCGTGATGGCGAGAACATCGCCATCATGCAGCCGATGAAGGACTTTCTGGCGCTGATGTTCTTCAAGGGCGCGCTGGTCGATGATCCGGACGGCCTCCTGCGTGAACAGGGCCCCAATTCGCGTTCGGCAAAACGGCTGGAGTTCACCGGCGCCGACGCGATCCGGTCGGCGGAACCGCAATTGCGGGCGCTTGTCGCGTCGGCGATCAATGTCGAGGCTTCCGGCGCGAAACTGCCGCCCCGGACCGATCTGGAATTGCCGGAAGAACTGACCGAGGCGCTCGCCGGCGATGCCGAACTCAGCGCCGCCTTCGACGCACTCACCCCCGGCCGCCAGCGCGGCTATGTCCTGCATATCGCCGGCGCCAAACAGGCCCAGACCCGGCGCAACCGCATCGCCAAACACCGCCCCCGCATCCTGGCCGGCAAGGGCCTGCACGATTGAGCGGCCCTTTCTTTCCTCACTCTATGTCCACTTCCCCCGGCCCCCGGAACAGGTGTTCAGCCCGGGGACATGGCTGACACCTGTTCGGGGACATGGCTAACACATTTTCGGTGTGTTGAGGTTGATGGTTTTGATGGTTATGGCTCCGAAGCAGAGGGCGTATTGGCCGTCTGTATCGAGCGGGCGCAGGGCG
>NZ_JBDWAS010000037.1:0-16861 GCF_039978735.1 Maricaulis sp. | reverse complement strand
ACGGGCATTGGCCGCTCGCGGATCGGGAAGCTCGGAAAACATCGGCAGCACTCCAAAACAAGACACCAACCGAATCCGCAACACCAATCAACGCAACCTCAAATCTCATATGCGATTCCCCTGCCCCCCAACGGGGAGAGGTGGGCCGCGGCGCAAGCCGCGGGCCGGAGGGGGTGGGGGCGAGGTGTTTGCGAATTCGCGAACACCGGGTTTCACCCCTTCCGCCCGGCTGTGCCGGGCACCTTCCCCGTCAAGGGGAAGGATGGGTGTTCTTCTGGCCGCCGCCCTGTCTCCGTGCTTTTCTGGCGGCACCACAGAATGAGGGCTCTTCATGCGCATCACTGCCGCCGTGCTCGGCTTCCTGCTTCTCCTCATGCCCGCTATCGCTGCGGCCGAGGACGGTCATCCGCGGCCTTTCGACGGCAATTACGACGCCATGCCGGTCGTCGATGCCGCACTCGCGCAGGCGCGGGCCGAGGACAAGCGTCTGCTGCTGGTTCTCGGCGCGAACTGGTGCCATGACAGCCGCGGCCTGGCGCATCATTTCGAGGACCCCGAGCTCGCGGCCACGTTGGAACAGTCCTATGTGACCCGCTTCATCGATGTGGACTGGCGCAATGAAAACCAGGACGTGGCCGCCCGGTTCGGCATTGCCGCGCTCTATGCGACGCCGACCGTCCTGATCGTCGATCCCGATGAGGAAATCCTGCTGAACCGTGAGGCCCGCAATGACTGGTCGAGCGCGGCCTCGACACCCGTCGAGGAGGCGCGCGCCTGGTTTGCCAAATGGGCGGATCAGGGCCCGGCCTCGGCCGGCCTGCTGGAAGGTTCGCTGACCTATCAGGCCATGCTGCTGGAGATCGAGGTCTTCGAGGACGAGGAGGCCGCCCGTCTCGCCCGGGCCTATCGCGATATCGCCGACTGGCGCGCCCTCCCCGCCTCCCAACGGCCGGAGAATTTCGACGCGCTGGACGGCGAGGTGGAAGCCTGGCGCCGGGCGCTGCCGCGCCAGATCGGCCGGCTGCAATCACGCGCCCGCAGCCTGGTCGCCGAAGCGCTGAGCGCGCATGCCGGCGACGCCCCTGTGACGATCGAGACCGTGGCCGCGCTGGATGCCGACGAACCCGATCTCGCGCTCGATTTCGAGCCGCATGTCTCCTCTGTCTGGTAACGCCCCATGACCCGCCTGCCCTATTACGAAATCCATTCCTTCGCCGATCCGGACGTTCCATTCAGCGGCAACCCGGCCGGTGTCTGCGTGATGGACGCCTTTCCGGACGACACGGTCCTTGCCGGCATCGCCAATTCCAACAATCTGTCCGAAACGGCCTTCGTGGTCGCGCGCGGCAAGGACCAGTGGAATCTGCGCTGGTTCACGCCGGCGGTCGAGGTCGATCTGTGCGGCCACGCCACATTCGCAGCCGGCGCGGTACTGCTGGAGACCGGTGCCGTACGCGGCGACACGGCGCATTTCCAGACCCGCTCCGGCCCTTTGAGCGTCAGCCGCAGCGCAGCGGGTTTCACGATGGATCTGCCGCAGGTCGGCCTTCAGGCCGGCAAGCCGGATACCGCGACGCGCAACGCGCTGGGCCTGTCCGGGCACGAGCTGGACGCCGTGTTCGATATCGAGCGCATTCACGGCGCGCGCTATCAGATGTGGGTTCTGGCGGATGAGGATACCGTGCGGGACGTCCGCCCCGATCTCGGACAGCTTCGCACCATCGGCAAGAATGTGATCATCACCGCGCCGGGCGACGCGGTCGATTTCGTCTCGCGCTTCTTCGCGCCGGCTTCCGGCGTTGACGAGGACCCGGTGACCGGCTCGGCCCACTGCTCGCTTGCGCCCTACTGGGCGGATCGCCTGGGTGAGGCCCGCCTGACGGCCCGCCAGATCGGCCCCCGCCCCGGCCGGCTCGAAGTGGAACCGGCCGCAGGGCGCGTCACCTTCCACGGTCACGCGCCCCGCTATCTGGACGGTGCGATCATCCTGCCGGACGCCTAGTAGCCTCGGTACGGGCGGCCATGCGGGCGGTCGTGCCAGCCACGGCGCGGATACTCGATCCGCACATCGATCCACTGGCGGCGGCCATAGCGGTCGGCGACGTAGAAACCGCCATCGCGCGAACGGTAGACCAGGCCCGGCGAGGCATAGCGGCTGCGCTCATAGCGCGGGCGGCCATGGTGGCGATCCCAGCGGCTCGCTTCATAGCGCCAGGCGCGCGGCGGACAGTCGATCACCCGGCGGTCCCGGAAATCCTCGCGGCGATCGCGCCGGCCTTCATAGTGCCGGCGGTCGCGGCGGTCTTCGCGCAGGTCCGGGCACGCGGACGCGTTGAGCACCCAGGTATCCGCCTGGGCCGCGCCGGCGACGGAAATGCTGCCGACGGTCGAAAGTGCCAGGGCAGCGGCTATGGTCTTGATACCGATCATGATCTCAGTCCTTTCCTGTCAGGTCGGTGCCCTCCTCGTCCGCCATACAGCCACAGCCGGCCCGAACCTGGCTTGAATGCCCTGTTCAGGGGACGGTCATCTTTGTGACGCTCTGATAATCAGGGTCACACTTGGTTTTGCCGCTGAACTGGCGGATAAGCGCCTGAGCACATGGCCTGAGCATTGGGGGACAGGAAAGTCATGAAACGTCGCGTCTGGATTGCTGCTGCCTTGTTGTTCGCTGTCTCGCCACTGGCCGCTGCCCAGGATGCGCGGGACGAGCCGGCTCTGGCCGGAGCGCCGTCACCGGACGCCGAACGCCTGTCCAGCCGCGACCTGTCCCGCTGGCTCCAGGGCAAGCCGCCCAAGCCCGGCGCGACGCCCGCGGCGAGCGGCTATACCGGCAATGACACCTGCCAGTGGGCCAATGATGGCGAGTGCGACGATCCGGGTCTCGGCACCGGCGCCTGTGAACGCGGCACGGATTATTCCGACTGCTGGCGTATCGTTGAGGGTGTCGAAGACAATTCCTGCCGCTGGGCCAATGATGGCGAGTGCGACGAGCCGGGCTTCGGCACCGGCGCCTGCACCCAGGCCACCGACCTCAATGATTGCGGCGAGATCATCCATCTGCGCTTCCGCAATGATAGCTGCGAGACCGCCTTCGACGGCGTGTGCAATGAGCCAGGTGTGGGCGACGGCACCTGCGCCGAGCGCACCGACCGCGCCGACTGCATCGGCCGCGACCGTCCTATGGGGATCAACGATCACTATTTTGGCCATGACGACCGGGTCTTCATGGACACCTCGGTCTTTCCCTGGACCGTCATCGGCCAGGTCGATTTCGACGCTGGTGGCGCCTGCACGGCGACGCTGATCGCCGACACGGTGCTGATCACCGCCTCGCACTGCATCAGCGAGGAGGGCCGGCTGGATGCGCGCGGTGTCTTCCGCACGGCCTATGCCCGCGAGGGCGGTCCGCTGGAAGCGCGGGTGATCGACTATTTCAATTCGCCCGACTGGGACGAGGAGCGCTTTTCCTCGACCGATGACCTGGACGGAACCGACTGGGCGCTGCTGCGCATCGACCGTCCGCTCGGTGCCGAGCTGGGTCATGTCGGTGCCCGCGGCCTGATCGAAACGGTCGGCGCGCGGCGGGCGCTGGAGGCCGACCTGTTCCAGGCCGGATACAGCTGGGATACCGGTACCCACCTGTCGGGCAATCTGGGTTGCCACATGGTCGAGGTCTTCAACGACAACACCATGGCGCACAATTGCGATACCACCCGCGGCGACTCGGGCTCGCCCTTCATGGTGCGCGAGGGCGACGAGTATTTCATCGTCGCGACGGACTCGAATTTCCGGTCCAACCCCGGCGGCCCGATGATCTATATCGCGACGCGCTCGGAAGGCTGGCTGCCCTATCTGGACGACTTCATCGCCGGCCGGATCGGCAATGACAGCCCCCGCCCGCGCGGTCCCGGCAAACCGCCGAAATAGCAACAGGGCTTCCCCTGCGTGAGCGGGGGAAGCCCCCTCACTCTTCCCCCAGAAGCGCGACGAGGCCGTCTGCCAGGGCATGGCGCCAGCCGGCAATGCCGTGTCCGCCGGGGAATATCGCCAGCTCTGCCTCATAACCGGCGGCGGTCAGAGCGTCGCGGAAGCGGCGGTTGGCGTCCAGCATGACGTGGCCGCCATTGGTGCTGGTCTCGACATATTCCAGCTGGCCTGCCGCCAGATAAAAGCGCGGCGCCCGGGGTCCGACCGGCGGCAGGTCGCGGCCCAGCCACTCCGCCGCCTCCCCCTCCGGTGCCCAGTAGAACGACCCCGACAGGGAGATCACGCCGCCAAACACCTCCGGCCGCTGCAGCGCGGCGCGGGTGGCAGCGAGGCCACGGCGGGAGGCACCGGCCAGGATGATCTGCTCCGGTGCCGGCTCAAGGCCCTGCTGCGCCAGTGCCGGCAGGAGTTCGTCGGCGAGGAAGCGGACCTGGTCGTCATAGCGCCGGGTCTCGCTGACCGGGTCGAGCTGGTCGATCAGGACGAGGTTGACCGGCGGGATATCGCCTGCCTCCGCAAGGTTGGCCGCGATCTCCCAGGCGGGCGCACGTACCCCCCACAAAAAGGCATCATAGATCACCAATAGCGGTGACATTAGTGTTGCATCAGGGTTGCGGTAGAGCTGCACAGTGACACGTCTGTCCAGGGCGCCACTCTCCAGATCGAGATATTCCGGCTCGCGCTGACGTCGCGACGGCCAGGGGCGCTGCGGGGCCAGATCGGGGGCCCGGTCGAGACGCAGGACGGCCTCGGCCCCGGATCCGCGCAGATGCCGCGGATTGTGCGGATCGGACCGGCGCTGCCAGCGCTCGCCGTCGAAGACGAGGAAGGAATAGACCGCCTCGATCTCGCGCGGCACGTCCAGCGTGATCCACCAGATACCGGTCTCGCCGATGCTCTGGAGCGGCAGGGTGAAGTCGTCGACATAGTCGGTGACCGGCTGGCGGGCGTAAGGCGCGGCGATGACGCTGTCGAGCCGGACGCCGCTGACCGAAGGTGCCGTCTTGAAGATGAAGGTGACTCGGGCAAGCGCGTCGTCATCGGGGTGCGGCTCGATGAGGGGCAGGCCGTGCGCCGACAGGCCGCGCCAGGCCTCCTCGCCGGCATGAGGGCGTTCGTCCAGCATCGCGATTGCAGCCGCGACAGCCTGCGGCGGCTGGGCGCGCAAGGGCGGCGTGCACAACAGGGCGAGCGCGACCAGACCCCATCCCCATCTTCCCCACATGCCAAAGAAACCTTTTGCCGCCGCGCCGGCCAGTCTAGCCTGTTGCAGCCTTGAGGGGAGACAGGCAATGACATCCACGCTTCGCACGCTGGCCGGCGACCGCCGTTCGCAGATCATACTGGCCCTGTCGGCCCTGTTTGCCCTGACCTATCTGTTTGACGATTTTGGCCTTTCCGCCCCCTACCCCGCCGATGTGGCGATCAAGGCCGCCGGCATCGTTCTGCTGGCCGTGTTCGCCTTTATCCACGGACATCGCATCCTCGCACTGGGCCTCTTTTTGGGATCGCTGGGCGATATCTTCCTGGCGCTGGAGCCCTCGCAACTGCCGCTGGGCATTGCCGCCTTCGGCCTCGGCCATCTGGTCTACATCTTCCTGTTTGCCCGCATCCGGCTGGAAGATGGCGGCCGCAGCGGCTGGTCGCGGATCGCGGCGCTCGCCCTGGCGGCCTATGGCGTGGTGATGCTGGGCTGGCTGCAGCCCTATTTCGGCGATCTCCAGCTGCCGGCCTCGATCTATAACGGCATCATCCTGGTGATGACCGTGCTTGCCGTGATCGGCCGCGTGCCGCCACTGGCCACGGCTGGCGCCCTCCTCTTCCTCGTCTCCGACAGCGTACTCGCGGTGCGCCTCTTCACCGGCTATCTGGAATGGGCCGGACCGGTGGTGTGGGTGACATACTATCTCGGCCAGGCCGGCATCGCGCTGGGACTGGCGCTGGACAGCAAGTCGGCCGAGGCCCGCGTCGGCGCCTGATGCCGCTGGCGCACCATTCAAACACAACCTAACAGAGACTTAGCGCTTTCCACTCGCCCTGCCGGCGAAAAATTCCGGCATTCCGGTGACAAGAGACCGTGCTTGCGCTCTAGTTTCCCGGCCGGCAACGCCGCCGGCGAGACTGGGACGGGACGGCACGTCCAGCGAGAAACCGCGCAAGCCCGGCAAGCCGGCTTGCGTGCCATTTCGCGAGGACGCGCCACACAAAGCAGACAATCTCCGGACCCGGCGTGCGCCCGCAACAGGGGCTGCGACCGGGTAGACGCCTGATGGTCAGGCGCCTGATGGTCAGGCGCCTGCTGGCGCAAGGATAGCGTTCGACCGGATTGAAAAAGTTAACGGCGGGTTAAGGCCCCGCCGGACTGTGCGGGGGACATCATGCGCAATAACCTGATCACGGGAACAACTCTCACCACCATCCTGGCCGGATTTCTGGCCGGGCCGGCGCTGGCCGACCTGCCGTCGGACAAGGACACGTTCCGGACTGTGGGCAAGGGCACGCCCCTGGAACAGGCGGAGCCCCGGCTCTCGCCGCGTGAGGAGGCGCTCTACCGGCAGGTCGAGCAGAGCCGTCTGCAGACCCTCATCCTGGCGCAGGCGATCGGTGAATTCTGCAGCCAGTCCGACGCCGAGCTCGCCAGCTGCCAGCTGTTCGCCCAGCTCAGCGCATCGGGCGCCCTCGATGTGACGACCGAGGGCTTTGCCGACGCCCCTGCGGCCGCCAGTCCGAATGCCGCAAGCGGCGGCATCGTCGCGCCGCAAGTCGCCAATGCGACAGCCGGCTGTGCCGTCGGTGACGGTGCCAGCTCGACCCAGTGCGGCGTCGGGGCCAATGCCGCCAATGACCGCTCGACAGCCGTAGGAACAAGCGCCGCGGCAACAGGCAACGAGGCCGTGGCCCTTGGTTATCAGGCCGAAGCCAGCGGTGCCCAGTCCACCGCAGTGGGCACGAATTCCACCGCCGACAGCGATGATGCCACTGCCATCGGCGAAGGCGCGCTGGCGACGGCCGACAATACCGTCGCCGTGGGCCAAGGCGCGGAAGCCTCGGCAGAATGGGCCGTGGCGGTGGGTGAAAGCGCAGCGGCAACCGAAGTGGATGCCGTCGCCGTCGGCAATGAGGCAATCGCCTCGGGCGAATGGTCGACGGCTCTGGGCGGGGCAGCGACAGCCAGCGGTTTCGACTCGACCGCGCTGGGCAATGGCGCGCTGGCCGACGCCAGCGAGGCAACGGCTGTGGGCGCAAACGCCACCGCAGACAGCGACGATGCCACAGCCGTCGGCGAAGGCGCCGAGGCGACCGCCGAGAATACTGTGGCGATCGGCCAGAGCGCCGAGGCCTCGGCCGCCAATGCCACAGCCCTCGGCGAGAGTGCCCTGGCCAACGGGGAATTCTCCTTTGCCGGCGGCAATGACGCCGATGCGACCGGGTTCGGCGCCGTGGCGATGGGTGCGTTTGCGGAAGCTTCGGCGGATTATGCCGTCGCGCTGGGCGGCAACAGCCTGGCCGAGGCCGAGGACAGCACGGCGCTTGGCGACAGTGCCTCCGCGCTGGCGGATAACTCGGTGGCCCTCGGCGCCAACTCCATTGCCAATGCGGCCGATACCGTGTCGGTCGGCTTTGCCGGCGGCGAGCGCCGGATCGTCAATGTCGACGACGGCAATATCTCGTCGTCATCGACCGACGCCATCAATGGCAGCCAGCTTTACGCGACCAATCAGGCCGTCCAGCTGAACATCTCCAACATCACCCAGAACACGGCCGATATCGCGCAGAACACGGCCGACATCGCATCGCTGAAGTCCGGCGGCGGGTCGGGCGGCGGTTCACCCTATCTCGCGGTCAACTCGGCGGGCACGGCCGCCAGCGCGACGGGCGAGGATGCCATCGCCATCGGCGAGGATGCCGCAGCGGAAGAGGAAGGCGCCATCGCGATGGGCCGGGGCGCAGTCGCCTCGAATATCGGCGCTGTTGCCATCGGTGACGGGGCCATCGCATCCGGATCCACGGCGGTCGGCGCAGGCGCCCAGGCGACCGGGGCCGACTCGGCGGCCTTCGGCATGGCGGCCCTGGCAACCGGTGACAGCGCCACCGCCATCGGTGAGAACGCGCAAGCCTCTGCCACCGACACCACCGCCGTGGGCGAAGCCGCCCTGGCTTCTGCCGCCGGTGCCAGCGCCTTCGGCAAGGGCGCGCAAGCGAATGGCGAAAATTCCGGTGCCATCGGTGCCGGTGCCCGCGCCGACTACGACAATTCCTGGGCGATCGGTTTCGGAGCGCAGACCGGCCGGGCCGGCCAGATCGTCGTGGGAACCGCGTCCAGCACCTATACGATGGCCGGCCTGCCCTCGGCAGCCAGCCTTGCTGCCCAGAGCGGAGCAACGGGTCTGGTGACGACGGATGTCAACGGCAATCTGGCCTGGGATGGCGGCGCGACCTTCGCCGCGATCAACGCCAATACCGCCGAGATCGCCGCGATCAAGGCCGGGCTTGGCAGCGGTGGCGGTACGATCGATGTCAGCGATCTGCGCAATGACATCGACACGAATGCCGGCGATATCGGCACCAACCGTGCCGACATCGACACCAATACCGGCAACATCGCCGCCAACCGGACCGACATCAACAAGAACGCCGCCAATATCCAGACCAATACGGTCGCCATCGCGTCCAATACGACCAATATCGCGCGCAATTCGGACCGGATCACGACCAATGAGCTGGCGATCTCGAGCCTGCAGTCCGACGTGTCGGCCCTGCAGATCGATTTCGACGCGCTGGCCATACAGGCCGACCGCAACTCACGGGGCATCCGGGAAAACACCGACGGTATCGCCATCGCCAACGCGCTGGCCGGCTCGACCTGGCTGCAATCGAACGAGGAGTTCGCCCTGTCCGCCAACTGGGGTTATTACGGCGGCTCGAACAGTCTGGCGATTTCCGGTGCAGCGCGGATCGACCGCCGCATGTCGGCGAACTTCGGCGTCGGGGTCGGCAGCGATACCGGCCATGTCGGTGCGCGTGCCGGCGTGCGGTGGGGCTGGTAGCCCCGCTGCGCCACCCGCTCGAACTCCAGGCGCCCGGGATCCGGGGCGCCTGGAATTCATGGACGCCTGGAATTCGTGGACGCCTAGAATTCGTGGACGATCGAGAAGTCCAGCCGGCTGTCGGTTTCCTCGCGGCCGGGCTGGGCATCGAACTCGTGCTTGACGCGATAGCCCAGCTCGACCCCCCAGTCCTCGCTGATGGCGGTGGTCAGCTTGAAGCGCTGCTCGGCGCGTGAGGCCGGGCCGGCCAGAAGCGTGGTCTCCGAGGAGAATTGCGCGGTTTCCGTCACCGCGAAATCATAGACCGAGCCCAGTTCGAGCACCCATTGCGTCTCGCCGCCCTCATCGGTGGGCACGCGGTGGCGGGCCCCGGGACCGGCGCGCAGGACCCAGCTGGTGCGGTCGTCATCGAGCGCGTGCAGCGTCGCACCCGCCGACAGGACAGCGGTGTAGTCGAAGCCGGACATGCGGTCCTGCTCATAGCTGGATCCGAGATAGAAGCTCCAGGCATCGACCGTCGGGCGCTCGCCGCGGGCTTCGACCAGCCAGCGGTCGCGCGTCACATTGCCGGCATTCTCGGTGTAGAAATATTCCGTCTTGCCGTCGAAACCCCAGCCGCCATTGAGCGGACGGCTGACTTCCAGTGCCATTGAGTAATTGGTCTGGTCGGTATTGCCGCTGTCGATGGCGAGGCCTGCCTTGGCGCGGCCGTCCCAGTGATAGGGATGCAGCCAGTCCATGCGGCCGGGCCAGTGCGCGGTCCGGGGCGTCTCCGCCTCGCCGGTCTCGACCGCGTCCGTGCCGCTGTCATGCTCCGTGGTGCCGGCCCCGGAAGGCGCGGCCACCGTCTCGTCGTCGGTATCCGGAGCATCGACAATGGTGACCTGCGGCGTGCCGCGGCGGGCGGCCTGGACGATTTCCGGCTCCAGCGCGACCGTGTCGCGGGCGGTCTGGTCCCAGGCGCGCAGCACATCGAGGCGGCGCGGCAGCAGTTCGGCGACGGCGGCACGGACATCGGAGCGGCCGCCCGGTGTGACGGTGGCGATCAGGTCGGCCGTGGCAAGGAATTCTTCGTCATCCTGGCGCACATCGGCGGCGGCCAGCAGGGCCCGGTACTCGCGGGACAGTTCGGCATGAGCCGTTGACGGACAGAGCATTACCGCAGCGCCGAGAAGCGGGGTCAGACGAACACGCATACGCAAACCTTTCATGTGCCGGCAGACCTAACGGCCAGCGGCCGCCAGGTCCAGACATGCACAGTGCAAAAGGTGCGGAACCGCGTGTTTTTGAAGCGCAAAACCGGTGTCCGGTTTCGCCTGAAACGCTCTAGTTGAGAAGGCCCTGCTCGGCGGCCATGGACTTCATGGCTTTCTGGAGCTTTTCGAAAGCACGGACCTCGATCTGGCGGATACGCTCGCGCGATACGCCATACTGGTCGGCGAGTTCTTCCAGCGTCTTGGGCTCTTCGGTCAGGCGGCGTTCCTGCAGGATGTGCTGTTCGCGTTCATTGAGCTCGCCCATGGCCGACTGCAGCAGCGTCATGCGGGTGTCGAACTCGTCGGACTGGACCAGCTCGTCTTCCTGGCTTTCCGCACCATCATCGGCCAGCCAGTCCTGCCACTGGCCCTCGCCCTCGGTGCCGCGCAGCGGCGCGTTGAGCGAGGCATCCGGACCGGACAGACGGCCATTCATCGACACGACGTCCTCGGTGGTCACGCCCAGCTTGGTGGCGATCGCCTCGACCTGTTCCGGCTTGAGATCGCCTTCCTCGAGGGCCTGCATCTGGCTCTTCATGCGGCGCAGGTTGAAGAACAGCTTCTTCTGGGCCGCGGTCGTGCCCATCTTCACCAGCGACCAGGACCGCAGGATATATTCCTGGATCGAGGCACGGATCCACCACATGGCATAGGTCGCCAGGCGGAAACCCTTTTCCGGATCGAATTTCTTGACCGCCTGCATCAGGCCGACATTGCCTTCCGAGATCACCTCGGCGACCGGCAGGCCGTAGCCGCGATAGCCCATGGCGATCTTGGCGACGAGACGCAGGTGGGAGGTCACCAGCTTCTCGGCGGCTTCCGAATCCTCGTGCTCGCGCCAGCGCTTGCCCAGCATGAATTCCTCATCCTTGGACAGCATCGGGAAGCGGCGGATCTCCGCCAGGTAGCTCGACAGGCCCTGTTCGGGCGAGAGCGCGACTGAAACTGCATTGGCCATGATGACATCCTATCCCTTCGGCAGCCTGCGGGCATGCGTCATTTTCACGCCCCCCGGATGCCGCGTCCGAAGCCTATTTAGGAACCGAATACGCCGAATGTTAGCCCCTCACAGTGCTGTGATGTGCATGACTGTCATTCGTGAATGACCGAGCCGGGCGCTCAGGCTTTCTCCGGCAGCCCTGTCCGGGCGATCTGAAGCTCCAGGCGCTTGATCTCGCGCAGGGTGCGATTGGTCATCATCTGGTTGCCCAGGCTGGACTTCATGAACAGGCCGATCACCAGAGAGGCCAGGATCAGCACCGCCCAGCGGACGGTCATCACCGGATCGGTCGTCTGGAACATCTGCCAGGCGCCCCAGATCGCAAGTCCGGCCCCGATGATGTTGGTGATATAGGCCACCCACATCACCCAAGCGAGCTTGCCGCGGAACACCGAGAGCGCCTGGCTGAAATAGCCCGGCTCATCCTCGAACTCCGCCAAAAGAGCCCTGTCGTCGGCATCGAGCGCTTCGGCGATGAGCGCGTCGAGTTCACTGTCACTGCGTGTCATCACTGTCTCCTTCTCTGTCAGGTTCGAGCGCGGCGCGGATTTTCCGCCGCGCATGCATCAGGCGTGTCTTGACGGTTCCGGCGGGAATCCCGAGCGCCACGGCGATCTCGGCGACCGAGAATCCGTCCATGTAGTGAAGACCCATCGCCGCCCGCTGGGCCGGCGGCAGGGCCGCAATGGCCCGGGACACCCGGGCAAGATCCGACCGGGCTTCGGCCACGGGCCATTCGACCCGCTCGTGACCGGGATCGCTGGCCAGATCATCGGCCGTGCGGCGGGTGCGCTGGATACGGGAAACCGCCTTCGCCGCCTTGCGCGTCACGATGCGATAGCTCCAGGCCGGAAACGCGACCGGGTCACGCAGACGCGGCAAGTCCCGGACGATATCCACCCAGGCGTCCTGCAGCACGTCGCGCGCCATGTCGGATGTATCGGTCAGCCGCCGGGCATGGGCCAGAAGGCGCGGCTGCCAGTAGGCGGTCAGGCGCTCAAAGGCCGGACGGTCGCCCGCCTGTGCCGCGAGCACCTGGCTTTCCTGGAAAATTCTCTGGACGTCGCGCCGCACCGGACCGCTCCTGACCGACGATCACCTGCCGTCAGGTCAAAGGTGCCCGAAATGCGCGAACCGGTTCAATCGCGTTTGGGAACGCCGGCCTGGAAGCGCAGATAGCCGCGTTCCACCATGCGCCGCATGGCCTCATAGGCCTCGCACAGCTCGTCATAGGCCGACCGCAAATGGGTCAGCCGCTGGACTTCCTGTTCCGACAGGGGCGAGCGCGAACGCGCCGCCGACATGGCCGCATCCACCCAGGCGCCGCGCGCCTTGGAGGCCGACAGGGCCAGGTTCTGGAAATCCTCGATGGTGACGTGATGGATCGTCTTGCTCATCACGGCCTGATTGGCGGCAAACACCGTATAGTCGATCTGTTCGAGATGGCCGCGGCGCTTGCGCTGCTCGACCGGGTCCTCGACCAGGTCCGGCTCGAAATGGTCCGAGATCCGGCGATAGCTCGATGTCATCGTCTTGGCCATGGCGACACCTCCTTATGGGCATCCATGGCCGACGCTAGCACAGGATGCATTAACGCCCGGTGTAAACCGGCCGCCCTGACAAAACCCTGACAAGGCCCCGCCCGCGCCGCAAATTTGCCTGCCCGCGACGGCAGAAGACGGCCGCCAATCAAGCAAGAGGACACTCCACATGCGCACACCCGTTATCGCCATCGCTGCCGCGCTGGCGCTGTTTCAGGCGGCACCGGCCGCCGCCCAGCCGGCCGGACCGGATCTCGACGCGGCCCTCGCCAGCGCCGGGGTCGATGCACAGACCGCGACCTTCATCGCCCGCCGTCTCGAGGACGGTGCGGAATGGGTGGTCAATGCGGACCGCAGCGCGATCCGCTTCCCGCCGGCCTCGACCTCGAAAATCCCGCACACGCTGATTGCGCTGGAGACCGGCTTTGCCGATCCGGATACGCATTTCGAATGGGATGGCCAGACACGCGCTTTCGATGTCTGGAACCAGGACCAGACGATGACGAGTGCCTTCCGCGTCTCGGCGGTGTGGGTCTATCAGCGCATGACCGCCACGCTGGGCGGCGAGACCATGGCGGCCTGGCTGGACCGGTTCGACTATGGCAATGAAACGATCGGCGGCGAGGCCGACCTGACGCAATACTGGCTGGACGGGCCGCTGGAGATCTCCGCCCGCGAGCAGGTGGATTTTCTGGAACGCCTGGCGCTGGACCGGCTGCCGGTGTCCGCGCAAACCATGGCCCAGGCCCGCGGCATCATGCAGGTCGCCACGGGGGAAGACGATCGCGGTCCCTGGACGCTCTATGCCAAGACCGGCTGGCGTTTCCGCGACGCGGCGCTGGATACGGGCTGGTATGTCGGCTGGGTGGAACGTCCCGGCGAGACCTGGGCCTTTGCGCTGAACATGGACATGCCGGAGCGCGCCGATGTCGCCCGGCGCCGGCCGGCCGCGATTGCAGCGCTGATCGCTCTGGGTGTTCTGCCCGAGGGGGCTGAATAGCCGGGAGTTGAGAAGGGTATCGGGAAGCGGAAACACCAAGTGGCGTTTGGGACGTAGGGGGCACCGGGCCTTCCCGCTTCCCGATCCGTGTTACGGCGTGGCCGGGCCGCCGCCGAAGATCAGCACGAGCGAACCGCTGACGAAGGCAATGGCGTAAAAATACAGCCGGATTTTCTGCCTCATGGCGGGGCTCTCTTGTTTGCGTTGTTCTTGCCGGAGAAACGGCCGCCTGACGCTTTGGTTCCCGGGGTGCTGAAAAATTTTCGCACCCCGGGAAAGCAGGCCGGGAAGCCGGTCCCGATCAGTCAACCAGGTCGGCGACAATACGGGTCGCCGCATCGATCAGAAGCACCTCGTTATCGACCCGCACATAGTAGTGGCCATGCGGCGGGGGCGAGAGGCGATAGCGGCTGTAGTCGCGCACCACGACATACTCCTCGCGCTCGAACCGGTCGCCGACGTGCCAGGCATCGCGCTGGCCGTCGCGATAGCCCTGTTCATAGGCACGGGCTTCGTCACGGCGATCATGGCGGTGATGGTCGCCCGGCCCGCAGCGCCCCTGGCGCTCGAGGCCCGGCGGGCAGTGCGGCGGGTCGGCCTGTACGGGTGCGCCGGCGAGCAGGGCCAGCCCGGCGGCCGCCACTGTGCCGCGCAGAATATTCCTGCAAGTCGCGGACGGATGGAAATGTGTCATGTCCAACCTCCTTCACTGGGGACAGGAGGTGAAACGGCCGGACGCGGCCGGAGTTCCCCGGCCAGGCCCTGTCGACGGAGGGCGAGCTTCAGCCGCGGGCGGCCAGGGCGATCAGTTTCGCGACCGTGTTGAGATTGCGGCCGGTGCCGGTTTTCGTTGCCGGAACAACGAGTTTCGACTGCGCCATGCCCTCGCCATAGTGGATGTAGATTTCCCGCTCACCGGCGGCGATTTCCTCATCGGCCCGGTGGCGCAGCGTCGCCTCCAGACCGGCCGGCGGCGCCGCGTCGAGGAAATGCACGATACAGCGATTTCCCGCCGCTTCGGGGAAGGGACTGGCGTCGAGGACGGCCTGCATCGCTTCGGGCGAGCGCATGATCACGCCCACCGGCTTGCCGGCATAGGCCTCCAGCGCGGCTTCCAGCGCCGCACGCGCTTCGTCCGCCGGCATCGCGCTTTCGAAGACGAGATTGCCGCTGGCGATATAGGTGCGCGGATTGTCGAAGCCTATCCGTGCGGCCATCGCCCGCAGCTCGGCCATGGGCAATTTCCCGGTCCCGCCGACATTGACGGCGCGCAGAAGGGCGATGTGAGTGGGCATGGCGTCGTCCGGAAACCGCGGTTCAGCGTTCCAGTTCGATATCCCAGTAGAGATAGTCGAGCCAGCTTTCGTGCAGGAATTTCGGCGGGAATTTCCGGCCCTGCGACTGCAGCTCGTGCATGTTGGGCCGCTGCGGCGGACGGCGCAGCGGCATGCCCGCCTCACGCGGGGTGCGGCCGCCCTTTTTCAGATTGCAGGGCCCGCAGGCCGCGACGATGTTTTCCCAGCTGGTCTTGCCGCCCTGGCGGCGCGGGATGACATGGTCGAAGGTCAGCTGGTCGACGCCCGGCGCGCCGCAATAGGCGCATTTGAAACCGTCGCGCAGCCACACATTATAGCGCGTGAAGGCGGGCGAACGGTCCTGGGCGATATAGTCGCGCAGCGCCACGACCGAGGGCACATGCATCTCGAAAGAGGGCGAGTGCACGACCTCGTCATAATGGGAAACGACGGCGACGCGTTCGAGGAAGACATTCTTGATGGCTTCCTGCCAGGGCCAGGTCGATAACGGCCAGTAGCTCAGGGGCTGATAGTCCGCATTCAGGACCAGACAGGGCCATCCCTGCGGCGCCCGATCAAGCACCTGCATGGCGACCTCCCTCGACAACGCCGCCGGAGCGGCCGCTGAGGGGGTGTGTCTTTTGGACAAGCGTCCTGAAAGCTCACCTCCCGTCGCGCTCAAGACGCGGATTCGTTTCGACGAATCATCTCGCATCCCGGGCTTGGGGGAAGGTTACAGCTATTCGCGTGACACGCCTATGACGGTCTTGAGAATCTTGCGTGTCGGCCCGGCAGGGCCTGTCCGGGCTAGAGGTAGCGGCCCGACAGGGCACGGCCCAGGAAGTGGGCGCCCAGTTCCAGACCGTCCTGGCCGATCGAGTGCGGAATACCCTGCGAGATATGCCACTGCGCCCCGTGCCCGGCGGCGGCGATATGTTCGAGCGCGTCGAACATGAAGCCCAGCGGCAGCACCTGGTCCTGGTCGCCATGAATCAGCATGAGAGGCGGCGTCGAGGCCATCTCCTCCTTCAGGCGCGCGCCGCCCGGCAGGGCTCCGGAAAAGCCCAGTATCCCCGCCAGCGGCCGCTTGCGCCGCAGCCCGGCATGCAGCGACAGCATCGTGCCCTGGGAGAAGCCGCACAGGACGAGGTCCTGCTCGCTCAGCCGGTAGCGGTGCAATTCCTGGTCGATGAAGGCATCGACAATGGGCCAGGCCGCGCTGGCGCCGGTCTCGATGCGCTGCGGGTCGAGATTGGAGATCGGGAACCATTGATACCCGTCCGGCGCCCCCGGCACCGGGTCCGGCGCATTCGGCGACACCCATTGCACATGCGGCAGATCCTTCGCCCAGTGCTGGCCCAGCCCGATCAGGTCCTGCCCGTTCGACCCGTATCCATGCAGGAAGATCACAAGTTTCTTCGGCGCCTGTCCGTCGCGCGGGGCCAGGCGGGGTCCGTCGATGGGTCGTGACATTAAAGGCTCCGGTATGGTCTGCGTCTCCCGAGATAGCGGGATGCGGGCGCCGGGGGCAAGGGGATTGGGTGTACGGGACTTTTAGCGGGCCGCTCCCGCGGCCGCCCCTCACCCTGCCCTCTCCCCGTTGGGGGGCAGGGGAATCGCATATGAGATTTGAGGTTGCGTTGATTGGTGTTGCGGATTCGGTTGGTGTCTTGTTTTGGAGTGCTGCCGATGTTTTCCGAGCTTCCCGATCCGCGAGCGGCCAATGCCCGT
>NZ_JBDWAS010000036.1:0-20414 GCF_039978735.1 Maricaulis sp. | reverse complement strand
CTCCGGGCGGCGTTCGTGTAATCAGAACCCGTTTGGACTGATTAGATGTCTTTCAGGGCAGCAGCCGGACGGAAAGCCGCCTGGGTGCGAGCCTTGGACATCATTTTTTCGCCAGTGCGCGGATTGCGGACTTCGCGAGCTTCGCGGTGCTTGGCGTAGAAGGTGCCGAAGCCGGCGAGCTGAACGCTGTCATTGCCCTTGACCGAAGCGATGACGGCTTCGATCGCGGCGTCGACCGCATCGCCCGCTTGTGCGCGGGACAGACCGGTCTTGTCGCTGACGGCTTTGGCGAGATCAGACTTGTTCATAGGGTTCCCCCCGTTTAGTCGCGGCGCCGGCAGACACGGTCATCGTGTCCGGCCGGTGTGCCGCGTGTTCGTGGACGCCTCATCAAGGCCGAGAACCGGGCGTCTTTGCAAGCCATAACAGGTGAATCGGGCCGAATTCACTGCAATTTCCTTGGGACAAGTCCCATTTCTCGCCTTCGGCACCCGTTTTGCGTACATTTTGCAGCATGTATCAGGGTGAACCGACTCCTAACGCCGCCTCCGCGAATCGCCCGATTCGCCTGCTGCCGTTCGCACTTGCAGCAGGATTGGGCGCCTACATGCTCGCATTTTTCGCGGGTGCGGGAGAGACATGGTCGCCGGTGATCGCGGCCTGCGCGGCCGGCTGGACGCTCGGCCGCCTGATGCGGCGCTGAGCTATCCGGCGTTCGGCCAGAGGATCATCTGCGTGCAGCGGAAAAGGGCGACCGTCTTGCCGTCGCTGTCCCGGAACGCACGCGCATCCCAGACATGGGTCGTGCGGCCACGGTGAACCGGCGTTGCGATGCCCCTGAGCCGGCCGTCGCGGGCGGTGCCGAGATAGTTCGCCTTCAGCTCGATCGTGGTGAAGCCGCTCGCCCCTTCGGGCAGGTTCGCCACCGTGCCATAGCCGCACAGCGTGTCGACAAGGCCGATCACGCTGGCGGCATGCAGGAAGCCGTTCGGCGCCATCAATTCCTGGCGCACGTCCAGGAAGCCGGCAACTTCCTCGGTCGTCGCCGTCTCGATCACGACGCCGAGATGGCCGGGCAGATGCCCGGCCCCCCGTGCGTTCAGCATGTCGCGCAATGCGCTGCTGTCTTCGCTCATCAGATCTTGACCAGCATCTTGCCGGTATTGCGGCCGGAGAAGAGGCCCATGAAGGCGTCCGGGGCGTTCTCGATACCCTCGATGACCGTCTCGGCCGGCTTGATCTTGCCGGCGGCCATCCAGGCCGACAGGTCTCGCACGAAGCCGTCCATCATGTCAGCGTGATCGGTGACAATGAAGCCCTGGATCTTCAGCGACTTGCCGACGATGAAGGTGAGATTGTCGGTGATCGTCGCCGGCTGGGCGTCATTATAACGCTGGATCATGCCGCAGGCCGCGATCCGGCCCTTGGGTTTCAGCGTGTTGAGGGCGGCGGTGAAATGCGTGCCGCCGACATTCTCGAAATAGCCGTCAATGCCCTTGGGCGCGGCGTCCTGGATGGCGGCGGTGAGATTGTCGGTCGCCTTGTAGTCGACCACGGCATCGGCGCCGATCGACTTGACGAAGTCGCATTTTTCCTGGCCGCCGGCGGTCGCGACGACCGTGGCGCCCATCGCTTTGGCAAACTGGATACCGGCCGAGCCGACCGCGCCCGCACCGGCGGACATCCACATCGTCTCGCCTTCCTGCAGGTCGATGATCCGCTTGATACCGACATAGGCGGTCAGGCCCGTCAGGCCGGCAATGCCCAGATAGGCCTGCGGCGGCAGGATGGAGGTGTCGATCTTCTGCAGGGCCTTGCCCGGCGCGGTATAGGCTTCGCGCCAGCCGAACATGGAATTGACGAAATCGCCCGGCTTGAGGCCCTCGTAATTGCTCTCGACGACTTCGCCGACAGCGCCGCCTTCCATCACCTTGCCGAGCTCGAACGGGCCGACATAGGTGCGGATGCCGCTCATCCGACCGCGCATATAGGGATCGACCGAGATGTAGTGGTTCTTCACCGTCACTTCGCCTTCGCCCGGAGCCGGGACATCGGCCTCGGCGAGCTTGTAGTTCTCCGGCTTCGGATCGCCCTTGAGGTATTCCAGAAGATGGATTTCGCGAGACTTCATGGCGGTCTCTCCTTGTTCAGGGTTGGGGGAGGGTTATTGGATATCCGGCGCATAGAGCCGGATCAGGCTGAGATCATAGTTGACGTCGAGCGTGAAGGCGGTGCCGACAATCTGGCCGATCCCTGTCATCAGGAGCGTGACCGGCATAAGCAGTATCAGGCCCAGCAGGCGCAGCGCCACACCGCCCGCACTATGGCTGTAGAACCGGACGATAATCCGGCCGATGCAGAAATAATAGACGATCATGGCAAGGCCGAGCCCCAGCGAGAACCAGCCAAGGCCCAGCAGGACGAGCGGAATGGTCGCGATCATCACCACGAAGGAGGCATTGGTGGCGGTGAGGAAGAATTGCAGATGTCCCCAGAGAGGCACGCCGGGGCGGTAGAGCTTCAGCAGCAGCAGATAGGGCAGGGAGGTGATGACGGTGAGCGGCCAGAGCAGCATCGCGCCCCAGCTCTCGATGGTCTGGTTGACCTCGGCATGGGTGGGCACTTCGCCACTGGCATTCTGTCCCGTGGCAAGCCAGGCCTCCACGACCTCCGGCTCGATCGCGACCGTCAGCTGTTCCAGCGAGCCCGCCAGCGGCGTGCCGAACAGTGAGGCCACGACAAACTGGAAGGAGAAGAGCGCGACGAAAACGCGGATGGGCGAGAGATACTCGCTGAAATCGCCTTTCACGCCGGCCAGCGCCACATCGGGTGTGCGGGTCAGCGAATGCCAGAGGGTGCGGAAGATGCGGCCATCCAGATCGAAGGCGGCAATCGACACGGAATCGAGAATGTCGTTCGGCTTCGCCTTCGCCGCGGGTTTTTCCTCGGTGTCCAAGTCTGCATCCTCCCCCGTGCGCTGCATGGTAGTGCGCTTCGATGCGCGTGCAAGCCGGTTCGACGCCGCGGTATGGCGGCGGCGGGCTGCAATGCGCGGAAACACGTCTTGATGCAGGAGCGGCTTGATTGCAGGGGCGGGCGGGGTATTCAGCCCGGCAGACGGACAAGGACGTATCATGGTTTCGGAAAACAAGCGCCTGCGGGCCGGTGTTGTCGGTGCAGGCGTGTTCGGCGGTTTCCACGCCTCGAAATATGCGGCGCATGAGCGGGCCGATCTGGTCGGTATCTACGAGCCCGATATCGAGAAGGCGCGCGCGCTGGCGCACAAGCATGGCGCAAAAGCCTATGACAATCTGGCCCGCCTGATCGCCGATTGCGACGCCATTACGGTCGCCTCGCCGGCGGTCCACCATTTCGAGGCCGCAGCGGCAGCGCTGGCAAACAGCCGTCACGTCCTGGTCGAAAAGCCGATCGCCTCCAGCGTCGAGGAAGCGCGCGAGCTGATCCAGCTGGCCGCCACGCATGGCCGTGTGCTGCAGGTGGGGCATCAGGAACGCTTCGTGTTCAACGCCATGGGCCTGTTCGCCGTGCCGGACCGTCCCAAGCGCATTGTCGCCAGCCGCATGGGGCCGCCGTCCGAGCGCTGTCTCGACGTGTCGGTGACGCTGGATCTGATGGTGCACGATCTCGACCTGGCGATCGCCCTGGCGGGCGGGGCGGTGACATCCGTCGAGGGCGAGGTCGACAAGGGCCGTTTCGGCACGCCGGACATCGCCAGGGCGAAACTGGTCTTCGACAATGGCTGTGTCGCCGAGCTGGAAGCCAGCCGCGTCCATCACGAACGCGACCGCAAGATGCGCGTCGAGTACGAGGCGGGCGTGCTGGAGATCGATTTCGTCGCCAAGACGTTCGAGAATTCCACGCCCTACGCACTCAATGCCGATTTTGCCGATACACCGGTTGCACGCGATTCCCTGGGTGCCAATGTCAACGCCTTCATCGCCTCCGTGCTGGACGGCGAGCCGGTCGCGGTGCCGGGCATTGCCGGCCTGCGCGCGCTGGATGCGGCCCGGGCGATCGACGGGGCGCGCGTCTACGGATCGTGAGCCTCTTGCGGCGGGGCACGGCGCGGTCTAAGTCGCCCTCATGACGGACCGGATTTCCATTCTGACGGCCCAGCTCAACCCCGTGGTCGGGGATGTGTCGGGCAATCTGGCCAAGGCGCGTGCCGCGATTGCCGACGGCCGTATCCGTGGCGCCGACCTTGTCGTCTTCCCCGAAATGTTCCTCTTGGGCTATCCGCCCGAGGATCTGGTCCTCAAGCCGGCGGCCGTCGAGGCCTGCAAGCGGGCGCTGGATACGCTGGTCGAGGAGACCAAGTCCGGCCCGGCCGTGCTGGTCGGCCTGCCCTGGCGCCAGGGGCGCAAGCTGCACAATGCCGTCGCGCTGATCGATGACGGCCATCTCGTCGCCCTGCGCTTCAAGCATGAACTGCCCAATTACGCCGTGTTCGACGAGATGCGCGTCTTCCAGCCCGGACCGGTGCCGGAGATCGTCAAATGGCGCGGCATCCGCCTCGGCTTGCCGATCTGCGAGGATATCTGGCGCGAGACCGTGCCGCAGGCGCTGATCGACCAGGGCGCCGAGATGATGATCGTCATCAATGGCTCGCCCTGGCGCCGCACCATCGAGCGCGAGCGCAAGACCGCCTTTTCCGTCTGGTTCGACCGCTGGCAGGGCCGCAAGGCGATGATCTTCGTCAACCAGGTCGGCGGCCAGGACGAGCTCGTCTTCGACGGCGCCGGCTTTGCCCGCGACAGCGCCGGCGAGACCGTCCAGCGCCTGGCCGCTTTCGAGGAAGCGATGGATCTGGCCGTCTGGCAGCGCACGGAAACCGGCTGGTCGTGCGACAGCGAGGCGCGGGCGCCGGTCGTGTCCGGGCTCGAGGCCGACTGGAAGGCAATGGTGCTGGCCCTGCGCGACTATGTCGACAAGGCGGGGTTCCCGGGCGTCGTGCTGGGGATGTCCGGCGGGATCGACAGCGCGATCTCGGCGGCGATTGCCGTCGATGCGCTGGGGCCGGAACGGGTGTGGGCGGTGATGATGCCGTCGAAATACACCTCGCAGGAAAGCCTCGAGGATGCCCGCGAATGCGCGCAGATGCTGGGCATCCGCTACGATATTATCGATGTCGAACCGGCCATTGAGGCGTTCGGATCGACCCTGGCCGAAGTGTTTGCCGGCAAGGATCCCGACACGACCGAGGAGAACATCCAGTCGCGCGCCCGCGGCGTCGTGCTGATGGCGCTGTCCAACAAGTTCGGACCGATGGTGCTGTCCACCGGCAACAAGTCGGAAATGGCCGTCGGCTATGCCACGCTCTATGGCGACATGAATGGCGGCTACAACGCGCTCAAGGACGTCTACAAGACGGAAGTCTTCGAGCTGGCCTGGTGGCGCAATGCCCATCCGCGCGCGACCGGTCTCGGGCCCGTCGGCCAGGTCATCCCCGAGCGCATCATTACCAAACCGCCCTCGGCCGAGCTGCGTGAAGACCAGACCGACCAGGACAGCCTGCCGCCCTATGACGTGCTGGACGCCATTCTCTTCGCCCTCGTGGAGGAGGAGCGTTCGGTGCGCGACCTCGTCGCCGAAGGCCAGGACGAGGCGACGGTGCGCCGCATCGAGAACCTGCTCTACCGCGCCGAATACAAACGCCGTCAGGCGCCGCCGGGCGTGAAGATCGGCTCCAAGAATTTCGGCCGCGACCGCCGCTACCCCATCACCAACCGGTTCAAGTCGGGGGATTGATCCTGTCCCCCAGGCTGTCAGCTGTTTCCCCGGACCTGTTCCGGGGCCTGCCGGCGTTTGCGCGTCGTGAGGTTATGTTGGAGGCCGGCAGCAAAGAGGTGCTAGGCCCCGGAACAGGTCCGGGGGAAGCGCTTTGACACCATTTCAACCCTGCGACACACCGCCCCATCCCTTTATTCCGAAATTTCTGTCAAAACAGAAATCAACGAAACGGGAGCGCTCAAGGGAGGTCGCCATGCGCGATATTATCCGTGCCGATGCCGAACGTCGTTTTGCCAATGCCTGGACACGCCCGGTCGGTGCCTGGCTGGCGGCCTGCTTTGCCAGCGCTGCCGCGCTGGTGGCGGCCTTCGGTATGATCGGGGCCGTGGGCGCATGGCCAAGCGCGCCTGACATCGCCGAATTCGCCGCCGCGATCATTCCCGGCACGCTCTATTTCGGCGCTTTCATGATCGCGCTGACGGCCATCCCCACCCTCATCTTTGCCTGGATCATGCACAGCCAGGGCTGGAAGAAGATCTATACCAGCGCCCTGTTCGGCGGGCTCACCGGTGCCGGTGTCCTCCAGCTCTTCGGCTTTCCCATCCGGCACGGCGCCGAAGCCATCCCGGTCACCATGATGTTCTTCTGCGTCGGCCTGGTCGGCGGGAGCGTGTACCGGCTGGTGGCGGGGAAGGGGTGATGGGGTGGCGCATCCATGCCCGACCTGTTCTTGCCTGGTGTGGCGCCTGTACAGTTGCCGGGGCGGGGATGACGATGATCATCGTTGTCGTTGATGGCCCCGCTTCCGGGTATTTCCACAAGTGGAACGAGGTCATAGGTCTGTTCGGAGCCATGACGCTTTGGGCAGCCTACGTTACCGGAATCCCGGTTATCGGCCTGTTGGGCTTGGCAAGACTTGCGCGCTTGCCGCGTGGTTGGAGCGATGCAGGTATCGGCGGTATTCCCGGCTATATCGCGGCGGTGGCAGCGGCGGTCTTTTGGCTAAGCCCAAATTTCAGCGGTAGAACGGCGCTTGATGCGGCTTTTCTTGCATTGCTTCTGTTACTGCCCGGATGGTTGGCGGGCTTCACCTACTGGCACTTCGCCGGCCGTCCGCGTCCGCCATACTGAACCCCCGCTTGCCCCGGCGCGCGCGCGGCGCTAAGCCCTGCGGCTTATCTTCGAGCCAAGGCCTGCACCGATGACCAAAGTCCGTTTTGCGCCCAGCCCGACCGGCAAGCTTCATGTCGGCAATGTCCGCACCGCGATCTTCAACTATCTGTTCGCGCGCAAGGCGGGCGGGACCTTCCTGCTGCGTATCGACGATACGGATACGGAGCGCTCGACGCAGGCCTATGAGGACGGCATCCGTACCGACCTGACCTGGCTGGGCATTACCTGGGACGACACGTTCAGGCAGTCCGAGCGCTTCGAGCGCTATGGCGCGGCAGCGGAAACGCTGAAGGCGAAGGGCCTGCTCTATCCCTGCTACGAGACCGGCGACGAGCTGGAGCGCAAGCGCCGCCTGCAAATGGCGAATGGACGCCCGCCGGTCTATGACCGCGCCGCGCTGGAACTGACCGAGGCCGACCGCGCGAAGCTGGAAGCCGAGGGCCGCAAGCCGCACTGGCGCTTCAAACTGTCGGGCAATCCGGTGGAGTGGGACGACATGGTGCGCGGCCATGTCGCCATCGAGACCTCGTCACTGTCCGACCCGATCCTGATCCGCGAGGACGGTTCCTATCTCTACACCCTGCCGAGCGTGGTCGACGATATCGAGGCGGAGATCTCCCACATCATCCGCGGCGAGGACCACACGACGAATTCCGGCGCCCAGATCGAGATCTTCGAGGCGCTGGGCGGGACCGCTCCGAAATTCGGCCACCAGGCCCTGCTGGTCGGTGCCGACGGCGGCAAGCTGTCCAAGCGGACCGGTTCGCTGGGGATTGCCGAGCTGCGCGACGAGGAGGGCATCGAGCCGATGGCCATCATGTCGCTGCTCTCCCGGATCGGCACCTCGGATCCGGTCGATGCCTTCGCCGATGTCGACGGTCTGCTCGAAGGCTTCGATCTGGGCAAGCTGTCGCGCTCGCCGGCGCGCTTCGATCCGGAAGAGCTCAAGCGGGTGAATGCCAAACTGCTGCACACCATGCCCTATGCCGAGGCGCAGCCGCGCCTGGCCATGCTGGGCGCCGATGGCGGCGAGGCCTTCTGGAATGCGGTGCGTCCGAATCTGGAACGCCTGGACGATGCCAAGGCCTGGATGAGGCTGGTCGAGGGACCGGTGACGCCGGTGATCGAGGATGCCGGCTATGCCGCTGCCGCCGCCGAACGCCTGCCGTCCGGCACGCTCACCGGGGAAAGCTGGGGCGAGTGGACCAATGCGCTCAAGGCGGCGACCGGCCGCAAGGGCAAGGACCTCTTCATGCCGCTGCGCCTGATGCTGACCGGCGAGCCGCGCGGTCCGGAAATGGCCGTCCTCCTGCCGCTGCTGGGCCGCGACACGGTCCTCAAGCGCCTGCAAGGCGAAACGGCCTAGGCTGCGCCAAGGGCTCGCCCCGCTTGCGGGGGAGCTGTCCGCGACAGCGGACTGAGGGGGCGGTGCGAGAGCACCGCACAGCGCGTTGGCGCGCAACCGACACACCCCCATCGACCTCACCCGGCCTACTGGCCGGGCTCGGCCACTTCCCCCGCTGGCGCAGGGGAAGCCTTGTGCTTGCTTGAAAGTCATGAGTTTCTGTCTTCAAGTCAGGTTGTCTTGACATTCATGTGCCGCAGTGTCAGGTTTGCATGACAATAAGTCATATCAACCTGATGGAGCTTTCCATGTTCAAGTTCAAACCCGTGCCACCGGCGATCGGTGCCCTGATTGCCACGGTGACTGCGCTGGCCGCCGTGATGGCGGCCGAGGCCAGCGGCCAGGAGACGCTGCAGGTCGAGCGGGCCGGCACGGCCGGTGCGCGTACGGTGATCCTGGTTCCGGGGCTGGCGACGCCGGGCGCGGTGTGGGACGGCACGGTCGCGCAGTTCGAAAACACGGCGGACATGCATGTCGTCACCCTGGCCGGGTTTGGCGGCGTCGCTCCCGCCGAGCGTTCCGCCGGTGTGATCGAGACAGCGGTCAACGACCTGGCCGCGCTGATCGACCGGGAAGAGCTTACCGACGCCGTGATCGTCGGCCACTCGATGGGCGGCCAGATCGCGCTGCAGCTTGCCGCCGCCCGGCCGGGTGCCGTTACCGACGTGGTCGTCGTCGACAGTGCGCCCTTCTTCGCCCGCCTGTTCAATCCGGCCATCACGGCCGAGCAGGCGGCGGCCTTCGGTCAGGCCACCGCGGCCCAGATGGCGGCGATGGACCGCGATACCTATCTGGCCCAGTCGCGCATGGGCCTGCCCATCCAGTCGATCACGGCCGAGGGACAGGCGCAGGTGATGGCCTGGGTGGAAGCCTCCGACCCGGCCACCGTCGCCACGGCGTTCGGGGAAGTGGCCGGCAGCGATTTTTCGCCCGTCCTCGCCGATGTGGCGGCCGATGTAACGGTCCTGGTCGCTTGGGCGCCGGGTGCGCCGGTGGGTGCGGAGGCGCTGGCCGGTGTCTATGCCAGCCAGTACGCTGGCCTGGAATCGGTTGAGGTCGATGTGATCGAGGGATCGCGTCACTTCATCATGCTCGACCAGCCGGACGCGTTCGGCGAACGCCTGGCGGCTGTGATCGGTAACGGGGAGGGCGAATGATGCCGGCTGACAGGAAACCGTCCGCAAACAGGCGCTATGTCATTCATTTCGGCGTTGCGATGCTCGCCTACATGCTGGTCCTGTTCGGCTCGATCACGGCGATCAACAATGGCGAGCTGTCGGGCTGGTCGGCGGGGCTCGCCTCGCTGACACCGCTGATCCCGGCCTTCTATGCCCTCAGGGCCTTCATCGTGCGCATTCGCGAGATGGACGAATACCAGCGGCGCATCGCCACAGAGGCCATCCTGTGGGCCGCCGGCATCGTCGGCTTTACCAGCTTCGGCTATGGCTTTCTGGCCGGTGCTGTCGAGGTGCCCGAGATCAGCCTGATCTGGGTGCTGCCCGCTTTGGGCGGTTCGTTCGGCGTGGCGCAGTGTTACCTCTACTGGCGGGAAAACCGGTGAGGAACCGGTTGCGCGTGCTGCGGGCGGAACGCCGCTGGAGCCAGGCCGAGCTGGGCGAGCGGGTCGGTGTGTCGCGCCAGGCGATCAATGCGGTGGAGACCGGCAAGCACGACCCCTCGCTCACTCTCGCCTTTGCCCTGGCCCATGCCTTCGAACTGAAGATCGAGGATGTGTTCGACCCGCATGGCGCGCCGGATTAGCGCTATCGCGCCGGATGTGAATGGCAAAATGCACAAGCAGACCTTACTTTTGCCATCGAACATCGCTCATACTGCCGGTTCGGGAATGGGGGACCCGCGCAGCTTCGGCGGCGCGGGTCTTGCATCCGGTAGTGCAGTCTGACGGAATGGCCGAGCCGGCACGCCGTGACAGCCGGCCTGAAAGCAGCCGGTCGATGACAGGAGGTCCACCATGACCGCAACGCGGTCGTTCATCATAGCCGCCGTACTCGCCGCCCTGGCGATCGCTGCCGCCATGGCCTTCATCATGTACCGGCCTTCCGCCGACCAGGGCGCGCCGCAACAGCCGGCCGAGACCGCCCAGAGCGGCGAGACCGGCAGCGAGCGCGGTACCGCACCCGCCGCCATGATCGCGCCGCCCGTCTTCGATATCGTGCGCGTGGCGCCGGTCGGCTCTGCCGTCACGGCCGGCCGCGGCGAACCGGGCGCGACAATCCAGCTGCTGGCCGATGGTGAACCCCTGATCTTCACCGGCGAGGCCGGTGAGCGCACCGATATCCAGACCATCAATGAGCGCGGCGAATGGGTCATCATTCCCGACGAGCCGCTGCCCTCGGGCGCGGTCGAACTGTCGCTGCGCATGGTGGCACCGGACGGGCGGGAAATGATGTCCGAACAGGTCGTCGTCGTGTCCATTCCGGAACAGCGCGGCCCGACGCCGCTGGTCGTGGTGGGACGCCCCGGCGAGGCCAGCCGCGTCTGGCAATGCCCGTCCTGCCTGGATGCGGAAATGGGCACGCTGGTGCTGGAAACCGTCGACTATGATTCCACCGGCGCCGTGATCTTCTCCGGCCGGGCCGAGACGGGCACCACTGTCCGCATCTTCGCCAATGGCGCGCTGGTCGGCGAGACCCAGGTCGGCCGCGATGGCCGCTGGGACATGCAGGCCGGCGCCCTCCTGGCACCGGGCGTCTATGATCTCCAGATCGACCAGGTCGAGCCGGACGGCAATGTCTCCGCCGTGATCGTGCTGCCCTTCGAACGGGTCGCACCGGAAGCGCTCAATCTCGGCCCCGACTCGGTCGTGGTGCAGCCGGGCAATTCGCTGTGGCGCCTGGCCCGCCGTCTTTATGGCGAGGGCATCCAGTACACGGTGATCTACGAGGCCAATCGCAGCCAGATCCGCGATCCCGACCTGATCTATCCCGGCCAGGTCTTCCAGGCGCCGCGCGACGCCGACGGCGCCGGTACGGACGGCGAGGGCAACGGGTAGGAAGGCGCGCTTCTGCGGCAAGGATGTCCTGCTTTCCCCGGACCCGTTCCGGGGCCTGGCGCACTAGAAAACTGTTGCTGCCCGGAGCTACTCGGCGCTGCGCAGATAGCCGACGCGGTTTGTCGTCGACTGGCAGGCCCCGGAACGGGTCCGGGGAAAGTGGGCGCTCTCGAAGTATCGACATGCAGTCTCCCGCACTGGCGCCGCGCGGCCCAGCGCCCTATGTCATGGCGCGATGAGACCTCTTCCCGGCGATACCGAAGACGAAGCGAAATCCGCCCCCCAGGGCTCGCTTGGCAAGACCATGGTGCGCCTGTTCGCGCTGCTGGCCTCGCCGGACATGGCGAAATGGCGCTTCCGCATGGGCGTGGCGCTGGCGCTGACCGTGGTTGCGAAACTGTTCGCGGTGGTGGCGCCGGTCTTTTTCGGTGACGGCATCAACCTGATTTCCGCCCGCCTGGGCGAAGGGGGCGCTGGAGCGGGCGAGAGCTCCGATGCGGCGACGGGCCTGCTGTCAGGCCTCGCCGGCACATTCGGTATGGCCTTCTTCGCCTATGCCGTGGCGCGTTTCATGTCGGTCGGAGCCCCGCAATTGCGCGATGCCCTGTTCGCGCCGGTCAGCCAGGACGCCCAGCGCCTGACGGCCGTGAACGCCTTTGCCCACGTGCAGACCCTGTCGATCGGCTATCACCAGACCAAGCGCACCGGCGCGCTCAACCGCATCATCGAACGCGGTGCGCGGGCCGTCGATTTCCTGATGCGCTTCCTCATTTTCAACATCGCGCCGACCCTGCTGGAGCTGGGTCTGGCAGCGATTGTGCTCAGCGTGAACTATGGCTGGGAGTTCGCCGCCATCGCCGTGGTGACGGTCGTCATCTACATGATGCTGACCTGGTCGGTGACCGAGTGGCGGGTGCGCATCCGCCGCCAGATGAACGAGGCCGACAATGAGGCCTCGGCGCGGGCGGTCGACAGCCTGATCAATTTCGAGACGGTGAAGGCCTTTGCCGCCGAGCGGCGCGAGTCCGACGCCTTCGACGATGCGATGACGCGCTATGCCCATGCCGCGGCGCGGTCGCAATCCTCGCTGGCCCTGCTCAACGGCGCCCAGGCCTTCGTGATGAATGGCGGTCTTCTGGCGATGGCGCTGATGGCCGGCTGGAAGGCCTGGAACGGCGTCTTGCAGCCGGGCGATATCGCGGCTGTCACGATGATGCTGATGAATATGTACCAGCCGCTCAACATCCTCGGCTGGGCCTATCGCGAGATCAAGCAGGGTGCGATCGACATGGAGCGGGTGTTCGACACGCTGGCGCTCCGTCCGGAGGTCGCCGATGCACCGGATGCGCACGATTTGCGCCTCACAGGCGGTGCCGTGCGGTTACACGATGTGACATTCACCCATGATGGCCGGTCGCGCTCGGTCAATGGTGTGGAGCTGGACGTTCCGGCCGGCGGCTTTGTCGGCATCTGCGGACCGTCGGGCGCCGGCAAGTCGACCGTGCTGCGCCTCCTCTTCCGCTTCTACGATCCCGACGGCGGCCGGGTGGAGATTGACGGCCAGGACATCGCCCATGTCACCCAGGAAAGCCTGCGCGAGGCGCTGGGCCTCGTGCCGCAGGACGTGGTCCTGTTCAACGATACGCTGCGCTCCAATATCGTTTATGGCCGTCCGGACGCGTCGGAGGACGAGATCTGGCAGGTGCTGGAGCGTGCCCATCTGGCCGCCTTCGTGCGCGGTCTGCCGGACGGTCTGGAAACCCGGGTGGGCGAGCGCGGACTGAAGCTTTCGGGCGGCGAGAAACAGCGCGTCGGCGTGGCGCGCGCAATCCTGAAGAACCCGGCCATACTGGTGCTCGACGAGGCGACTTCGGCGCTGGACAGCCAGACCGAAAAAGAGGTCCAGGCAGCGCTGGCCGAAGCCGCGCGCGGGCGGACCACGATAGCCGTCGCGCACCGCCTGTCGACGATTGCCGGGGCCGACCGGATCTTCGTGCTCGACGACGGCCGGGTCGCGGAAAGCGGCACCCATGACGAATTGCTCGCTCGCGATGGTCTCTACGCCGCCATGTGGCGCCGACAGAGTGAGGCGGGCGAGGGCAGCGTCGTGCCGTTTCCGGTGAACGCGGAAGACACGGCGGTGAATTAGGCGCGCTCCAGCCCCCTTTGCAGCACTTCATAGATGTGCGGATCGTCGCACTGGGCGACGTTGAAGCGCAGGAAGTTGCGGGCCGTTTGCGACGGGCTGAATGTATTGCCCGGAGCCAGGACGACCTGGTGTTTCAGGGCAAAGCGGGCGAGGTCGGCGGCGTCGGTATCGCCGGGCAGGCGGCACCACAGGAACATGCCGGCAGCCGGTCGCACCCAGGGATCGATGCCGATCCGGGCCAGCCGGTCTGCGGTTCTCGCCATGGCTTCGGCCAGTCGCGTGCGCACCCCCTCGACATGTTTGCGATAGGCGGCACTGCGCAACAGGTGGAGGACGATTTCCGACGTCATCCGCCCGCCGCCGAATGTGGTGGAGATGCGCAGATCGACCAGCGCTTCGACCCAGTCCGGCCGCGCCGCGATGAAGCCGCAGCGGCCGGCGGCGGTGAGAGTCTTGGAGAAACTGCCCAGATGGATGACGTTCTCCAGCCCGTCATAGGTCGCCAGGCGCGGGCCGGGGTTCACTTCCAGATCGGCATAGACATCATCTTCCAGAATGGTCAGCCCGGCGCGTTCGGCCAGTTTGAGCACCTGGTGCACGACGGTCGGTGACAGGGTCACGCCGGTCGGATTGTGCAGACCGGAATTGGTGATGTAGAGGCGCGGTTTCTCGCGCTCGAGGATCTCGGCGAACGCTTTCACATCCGGTCCGGCCGGTGTGTAGGGCACGCCGACAATCTTCACCCGGTGCGAACGCAACAGGGTCTGGAAGTTGAAATAGCTCGGATCGTCCAGCAGCACCGTATCGCCCGGCTCGACCAGGAAACGGCAGACGAGATCGATCGCCTGGGTACCGGAATCGGTCAGCACGACATGGTCCGGCGAGGTCTCGATCCCGCGCTCGGCCAGGCGGCGGGCCACGATCTGGCGCAGGGCGGGCAGGCCGCGCGGCGAGCCATATTCCACGAGTGTGCTGGTATCGGCCCGCGCCAGCGACCGCAGCGCCCGGCGGATATCCGCGTGCGGCATCCAGCTGTCCGGCAGCCAGCCGCAGCCGGGCATGCGCACCTCCGGACCGGCTTCCAGCGCCTGACGGGAAATCCAGAACGGATCGACCTCGCGGTCCAGCCTGGGACCGAGGTCGGCAACGGCGAGCGGCGCCAGCGGAGCCGCGACATAGAAGCCGGAGCCGGGCCGCGACTGGATCGTGCCCTCCGCGGCGAGCCTGTCGTAGGCCGTCACGACAGTGGATTTGGACACGCCCAGCGTTTCCGCCAGGGCGCGGATCGAGGGCAGGCGGGCGCCGGGCGTCAGGCTGCGCGAGGCGATCCGGCTTTCGATCGTCGCCATGACCTTGCCGACAAGGGAGGTGTCTGCGGCGTGGGAGAGGGGGCTGCCATCGGCCATCTGTATTGCTCTTTGTACCAGTACGGTTTTGCCAAATTGTATCGGAGTGTCTCTCGCCTTTCCAGCCCGCCGCCGCTCTCATGATGCGGTCACACAGACAGGAGAGCGTCATGAGCGGTGCGTATCGGGGCTGGGCCAGCGGATTTGCCGGAATGCTGATCTTCAGCGGATCCATGCCGGCGACACGGATCGCGGTATCGGGCTTCGATCCGGTCTTCCTGACCGCCATGCGCGGCAGTATCGCCGGCGTGCTGGGCCTCCTGCTGCTGGTGGTGCTGCGCGAGCGCCGGCCGGCGCGGGGCGATCTCCTGCCGCTGGCCGCGACGGCGGCCGGCGTGGTGATCGGCTTTCCGCTGCTCTCGGCCCTGGCGCTGGAACGGGTGGATGCGGCCCGCTCGCTGGTCTTTCTCGGCCTTTTGCCGCTGATCACGGCGATCTTCGGCTTCCTGCGCGCCGGCGAGCGTCCGCATCCGGTCTTCTGGATTTTCTCGGGCCTCGGCGCGGCGCTGGTCGCCGGTTTCGCCCTCGGCCGCGGCGGCAGTTCCGACCTGATTGCCGACGGCATGATGATGGCGGGACTGATCCTGTGCGGCATGGCCTATGCCGAGGGCGCGCGGCTGTCGCGGCATCTGGGCGGCTGGCAGGTGATCTCCTGGGCGCTGGTGCTGGCCCTGCCGGCCATGCTCGCCCTCTCGCTGTTCACCGCGCCCGCCACTTTGGAAGGCATCGCCCTGCCGGTCTGGCTGAGCGTGGGGTATGTGTCGGTTTTCTCCATGCTGATCGGCTTCATCTTCTGGTATCGCGGCCTGGCCCAGGGCGGCATTGCGGCGGTCAGCCAGCTGCAGTTGCTGATGCCCTTCTTCGGTCTCATGCTGGCGGCCCTGCTGCTGCACGAGCATATCAGTGGCGCGATGCTCGCCACGGCAGCCGGGATCGTTCTGTGCGTGGCCGGGGCAAAGCATTTCTCCCGTCCGGGATCGCGCAGTGCTGCCGCGTTCACACGCCTGCGCCGGCGTGCATAATCGGCTCTTGGAACAGAATCCCGAGCGGTGGCGTGATCAGGTGAGCCGGCTTCCCCTTCACCGGATCACGCTTTGAACGGTCCCACGGAGTCGCCATGGCCAGTGCCCCGCAAACTTTGCCTGACGGGCGTCCCGCCATCGGCCTCATCGGTCTGGGGGCGTTCGGACAGCTGGCCGCGCAGCATCTGGCGCCCCATGCCGACCTGACCGGTCACGATCCCCATGCCTCCATGCCGGACGGTGTGCGGGCCGGGACGCTCGCAGGGGCGGCAGCGCAGCCGGTCGTCATCCTGGCCATGCCGGTTCAGGCGCTGGCCGAGGTGGCGGCCGCCATTGCGCCGCATATCCAGCCGGGCGCGCTGGTGATCGATGTGGCCTCGGTGAAGCTGGAGCCGATGCGCATCCTGCGCGAGACCCTGCCGGCCGGCACCCGCATCCTGGGCACCCACCCGCTCTTCGGTCCGCAGAGTGCGGCGCAGGGCGTGGCGGGCCAGTCGATCGTGCTGTGCCCGGAACCGGGCGTGGACCCGGACTGTGTGGCCAGCTTCCTGCGCGAGCGGCTGGCGCTGGACGTGCACCTGTCAGACGCCGACACGCACGACCGCACCATGGCCAGCGTGCAGGCGCTGACCCACCTGGTCTCCAAGGTGATCACCGATCTTGATCTGCCGCCCGCGCCCTATACGACGCGCTCCTTCGACCTGCTGGCAGAAGCCGCGCGGCTGGTCTCGCAGGACAGTGACGCGCTGTTCCGGGCGATCGAGCGGCATAATCCGCATGCGGCCGATCTGCGCCGCCGCTTCTTCGAGGCGGCCCGGGCGCTGGACACGCGTCTGGCCGAATAGCACCGGCTTAAGCGCTTGCTCACTTTCGGGGGGCATTCTGGTCATCAGCAACCGGACGGCAGCGTCCGGAACAGGGGTGCGCGGACCGGAGGGGAGGGCCATGGCACGCGGCGAGATCCGTCCGGTCTCACCGGACGATATTCCGGCGATCACCCGCATCGTGCGCGATTGCGGCTTTCCCGAGCGGTCCGAAGCGGGCTGGCACTGGGTGCTGTTCGAAAACCCCGACCAGGACGGTATCCCGTCCGGCTGGGTGTGCGAGCGCGACGGCGTTGTGGTGGGCCTGATCGGCAATTTTGCCTCGCGCTACCGGATCGGCGAGCGCACGCTGCGCGCCGCCATCGGTCACACGCTGGTGACCGACCTCTCCGCCGGGCGCCAGGCCGGGATCACCCTGGCCCGTCACGGCCTGCGCCAGACCGGCGTCGACGTCTATTCCACCCTCAACAATAACGGCCTGTCTGCGCGCATCCTGCCGCGGATCGGTGCTGCGCCCTGGCTGGGCGAGGCGGGGCGGGTGTGGCTGGAATGGCCGACCGCGCCGCTGCGTATTGCGCTGACGCGTCTGCAGAAGGCGTTGCACCGACTGCCGCCGGATCGCGAGCGCTTCAGCCGGGTGTTCGAGCTGGGCCTGGATACCGCTGACCGGCCGGCGCCGCGTGTGACGGTGGAGCCGCTGGACCGGGCTGACGATGTCGATCTCGCCCGCCTGACAGAGCGGCTGGCCGCTTCGGGTGAGGCGGTGCGGGTTTTCGACCGTGAACGGCTGGATTATCGCCGCCGCGACCCCGACCGGGCCGGCGGGTTCGACTATCTCCTCGCGCGCATCGACGGTGTGCCGGCGCTGCTGGCCGGGACGCTGCTGACCAAGCCTTCGGCCGACGGGCTGGAGCATGTCGAGATTGTCGACTGGCTGGGCGTGGACGATGAGGACGGCATTGCCGCCCAGATCGCGGTTCTGCGGCATATCCTGGCGTGCGCGCGGCGGGCCGGTGTGGCCAAGGTGCGGCTGCATTTCCCCCGGGCGGTTCCCGGGGCCGTCACCAGGGCCGGGGGCTGGTGCCTGACGCGCCGGCTCGACTACGACCCCTGCCATGTCCAGTTCCGCGACGACGCCATGCGCCAGGCCTGGACGCCGCGCCCCGGCGATGCCGACTACTTCTTCGCCTACCGCACGCCGCCGGGCTTGATGCGGTAGCGACGCGCCTACCCCGCCGGGAAGAAGCGCCGCAGGGCGCTGAGCGTGCCGCGGGTGCGGCCGCGCAGGCTGGTTTCAGCGGCACAGATCTGGTCGAGCCGGCGGCGGGTGCGACCGATGAGGCGGGCCAGCACGCCCGGACCAGCATGTTCCAGCCGGTGCAGCGTGTGGCGAACGGGCTGGAAGGCGGTGCGGCGGCTTTCCGCGAACAGGGTCGCCGACACGCCGGTGCGCTCGCCATTGGCGAAATAATCCTTGTAGCCATGCTCGGCCGTGCCGGCATCGTATTCCACGACCCCGCGCGCGGCGATCTCGGGCAGGAGATGCATCACCAGCAGATGGCCGGGCGAATAGGCGGCAAAGCGCGGCTCATATCCCGCCAGCCAGCCATGCATGACGGGGCCGGAGCGCAGGTTGAACTCGGCCGCGACGAATTCGCCGCCCGCTTCGAGCACAAAGAGTTCGGCACAGAAATCGCTGCCGGTGCGCGTCTGGTGCAGGCTTTCCAGCAGGGCGCGTACCCAGGCCGGGGAGAGCACGTCGTGCAGGCCCGAGCGCACCAGCTGGGCGCGCTTGATGTCGAGCAGCCGGCCCAGCGCCTCGCTCTCCGGTCCGGCGCGGGTCAGGGTGACGGGGCCGTAGTCGGCGGCGAGCTTGCGGCCGAGGCGGCGCAGTTTCTTGAAATGGCGGGGATGATGGCGGGCAAGACCGTCGAGCGTGGCCCGGGCTCCGGCGCTGAGGTCGGTGACCAGCGAGCGCGTGGCTTCCTCATGCAGGGCCGGACCGCCGGGGCGGCAGGTCATGTTCGAGCCCGTATGACCGGCCAGGCCCAGCGCGTCGATCAGGCGGGCCGGGGTCAGCGTGCTGCCCGGCGCGATCAGCGGGCCGTTCCAGTCGGCAAAGGGGGCACCGGCCGGCCGCGTCCAGCCATCGCGCGCCACCTGCAGCGGCCAGGCGGCGACCAGCGTCTCGTCCTCGAAGGCAAGGCCGATGAAAGTGTCGGGGCGGACCTGCGCGACGGCGCGGGCAAAACCGGGGTCGAGGAAGGGGCTTTCACAGCCAGGGCAGGCGGCGCGCAGGCGGGCGAGGGACTGCCAGTCCCTCTCGCTCAGTGCGGCGGCCTCGACCAGCTGGAATGTCTCGCGCATCGCTCACCCTTCGTGTGCCGGCGCGGGAATCATCCGCACGGCAGTACGGATCATGCGAGTTTCATGCCGGGGGAAGCGGGGCTGCAGGCAGGTGAAGATGTGCAGAATCGGAACGCGCAGGGCGTCCGGCAAACCGTTCGGGGATCGGGAGATTTCGCTTTCAGGAGAAGAATGGCTCCCCGGGACGGGCTCGAACCGCCGACCCGGTGATTAACAGTCACCTGCTCTACCAACTGAGCTACCGGGGAATACCGTTCTCTCAAGCGAGGACCGGCTTTTATCAGAGCTTCTGTTCGGGGCGCAAGCACCCTGCTGCTCAAGACCTGCCGGTTTCCTGCAAAAAAAATCGGGAGCCGCGAAGGCTCCCGAAAAGGCATTGGGTGGATGGTGGGGTGTCTTCACGGGAAGACGCGTACAGAATTGGTTGAGAACCCTTAAGGCGGAGTTAACGGGGTCGGGAAAATTGGGAAAATGGTTCACCGTCCTTGCCGCTTCCCTAATGGATTCATGGAAATGAGCGGCTTTTCGAAGATCTTTCGTTAGCCATGTTTTTTGCGGTTTCCGGTTCCGGGCCCGGCCGTGCTAGTGATTCGGTCTGCCGATACGCGAATTCGACACGGGAGTTCGACACGGGGAGGTGAGGATGCGCGAACACACGACTTTCAGCTCTTTCTGGCCCTATTACCTGCGTGAGCATGCCCGTCCGGCGACGCGCAACTGGCATTATGTCGGGTCCACCCTGGCCATCCTGGTGCTGATCGCTGCGCTGGCGACACAGACCTGGTGGGGCCTGCTGGCGGTTCCGGTCGCGGGCTATTTCTTCGCCTGGGTGAGCCACGCCTTTGTCGAGCGCAACAAGCCGGCGACCTTCACCTATCCGCTCTGGTCGCTGATCAGCGACTACCGCATGTTCGGCCTCTTCCTGACGGGCCGCCTCGATGGAGAGCTGGAAAAGGCGGGCGTGCGTCCGGACGGTACGGTGGAAGCGGAACACGCCTGAGCTTCCCGGCGGGCGGGGGCCTGCGCGATTGAGCCGCGGTGTCTCCCTCAACCTCTCCCATTTTTCCCGGCCACCCGCTTTCGCGGGCGCAGGCTTCAGCCTGCGCAGGCAGGCTGCAGATACGGGATCTACTCTGCTGCGTGAAGCGTGAGCCGCGTCCAGTCGGTCCCGGACAGCGCTGCGCGCTTCCGGGAAAAATCGTGTGTGTTTGCAGATGAGGAAGCACGAAACCCTCCACGGCGCTGTGCGCCTGGAGCGATGAGAGGGGTGCGGGATGCACGGCGGACATCGTGTCCGGATTTGA
>NZ_JBDWAS010000035.1:0-228093 GCF_039978735.1 Maricaulis sp. | reverse complement strand
TCAAATCCGGACACGATGTCCGCCGTGCATCCCGCACCCCTCTCATCGCTCCAGGCGCACAGCGCCGTGGAGGGTTTCGTGCTTCCTCATCTGCAAACACACACGATTTTTCCCGGAAGCGCGCAGCGCTGTCCGGGACCGGCTGGACGCGGCTCACGCTTCACGCAGCAAAGCAGATCCCGGATCTGCAGCCTGCCTGCGCAGGCTGAAGCCTGCGCCCGCGAAAGCGGGTGGCCGGGAAAAATGGAAGAGGTTGAAATGCGCACGTCCGCTTTCCCCGGACCTGTTCCGGGACCTGGCGGCGTTTCAGGAGGAGGCTCAACCGGGCCCCGGCACAAGGCCGGGGGAAGCGGCGCGAGGTGGTGGAAGAAGAGAAAGTGCGTCTGCCCGCTTAGCGGCGGTTGAAGGCGAGATAGCCGGCATAGCCGGCGAGGACGGCCAGGACGACGCAGAACAGGCCGTACAGCCAGGGCCAGTCATGGGCAAACTCGTAGACGAAGCGTTCCAGGCCGGCCTTTTCCACGCGCAGGCTGGCCGAGCGGCTGGCCACGGCGCGGCCGTCGCGGAAGAGATAGACCTCGGCGACGTAATTGCCGACCGGCGTCAGGGGCGGCAGGGAGATGGTGGCGCGGAACAGGCCGCCATCGAGGACCTCCACGCCGCGCTGGGCTTCGGCGTAGAGATTGTTGCGGCTTCCGGCGCGGCCGATCGCGTCGAGATAGGGGCGGATATCGCGCTCTGTTTCCGCAGCGGTCGGCGCGGCGCGGATGGCGAGCGTGGCGGGCAGGCCGATGCCCGATCCGGCCAGACTCTCCGGCGTCGCGATTTCCTCCAGCGGCAGCGAGGTCGCGATGGCGTAATAGCTGGGGATGTTCTCGAATTCGAGCGGTGCGGAATTGACCCAGATGCCGAAATTGCGCTGCTTTTCCATCACCCGCAGATCGCGCGCCGGGCCGCGCAGCACGACGACGATCTCGTCCTGGATGGTCATGCCGCGTGTGGCGCCGTAGAGCACGAGTTCCTGGCCGGAGAAGTCCTCGCGGATCTCGACGGTCTCATGGGTCAGCGCCGCGACGATGCTGGGCGGTTCGCTGGTCAGGAGGGTGGGCTGGCCTTGCAGGGCGAGCGAGAAGAGGAGGGCGCCGATCATCTCACAGCCCCTCGCGCCCGTGCTGCATGACCTCGAACAGGTCGGCCGGCGTGACCACAAGATCCCAGCCCAGTTTCAGGCAGACCGCAAGGACCATGAAGGCCAGCAGGGCGCGCAATTCCTCGGCCTTCATGTGACGCCCGGCGCGGGCGCCGAACTGGGCGCCGACCACGCCGCCGACGGTGAGCAGCATCGCCAGGACGATATCGACTGTCTGGTTCTGGCCGGCCTGCAGAACGGTGGTCAGGGCGGTGACGAACAGGATCTGGAACAGCGAGGTGCCGACGACGACATTGGTCGGCATGCGCAGGATGTAGATCATCGCCGGCACCATCACGAAGCCGCCGCCCACGCCCATGATGGCGGCCAGGGTGCCGACCAGGACGCCGATGGCGACGGGCGGGATGACCGAGATGTAGAGGCCCGATGTCGGGAAGCGCATCTTGAAGGGCAGGCGGTCGATCCAGGTGCGGCGACGGCGGCCGCCACCGGTACCGGCGCGGCGGGCCCCGCCGGCATTGCGGCGCAGGATGGCGCGCACGCTTTCCAGGAACATCAGCCCGCCGATAATCCCCAGGAAGCCGACATAGGAGAGCGAGATGAAGAGGTCGATCTGGCCCAGGCTGCGCAGATAGGCGAACAGCTGGACGCCGAGGATCGAGCCGGCCGAGCCGCCGGCCAGCAGGAGGAGGCCCATCTTGAGGTCGAGCGTCTTGCGTTTCCAGTGGGCCAGGGCGCCGGAGGCGGAAGAGGCGCAGATCTGGTTGGCCTGGGTCGACACGGCGACGGCGGGCGGAATGCCGATGAAGAAGAGCAGCGGCGTCATCAGGAAGCCGCCGCCCACGCCGAACATGCCCGACAGGAACCCGACCCCGGTCCCGAGACCGAGCAGCACGAAGACGTTGACCGAAATTTCCGCGATCGGGAGGTAGATCTGCACCGCCGGACTAGCCCGCGGCCGCACGCTCGAGCCGTTCGATGAGAACAGCGTCGACACGTCCGGTGCGGGGCAGGCCTTGATCGGCTTCGAAAGCCATGATGGCGTCGCGGGTGCGGCCGCCCATCTCGCCATCGATCGGACCCGGCGCATAGCCGAGCACCGACAGGAAGCCCTGGGCGCGGCGGACCTGGGCGGTATCCGTGGTCACCGTGCGGTCCCAGGGCAGATTGTTGTAGAGCCCGTTGGCCTCGGCATCGAGCGGGCGCGGGGTGAAGCCGTCGGCCGTCGCCTGGGCTTCCGCCAGGGCCGCCGGGTCGAGCTGTTCGGATACGGCGCGGGCGCGTTCGCCGGCGGTCGGATCGCTGCCCGTCATCGAGGCGATCGTGAACCAGGCATAAGCGTCCGGCAGGCTCAGCGGCACGCCGTCGCCGGACTCGTAGAGCAGGGCAAGATTGAACTGGGAATCCCGCAGCCCAAGCAAGGCGGCCTCCTGGAACCAGCGCGCCGCGGTCTCGATATTCTCCGCAACGCCGGTGCCATAATAGTACATCACACCCAGATTGTGCATGGCGCGGCGATGGCCGGCATTGGCGGCGCGCTCGGTCCAGCGGCGGGCGTCTTCCAGATCCTGTTCGACGCCTTCGCCGGTTTCCAGCAGTTTGGCGTAGCGGTATTGGGCCGCCGGCACACCCTGTTCGGCGGCGCGGCGCAGCAGGATGGCGGCGGTTTCGGCGTCGCCGCTTTCCAGCGCCTGCAGGCCCAGCTGGTAGCGGGCGACGGGATGGCCTTCCGAGGCGGCGCTTTCCAGCGTCATCCGGCCGGTGGCGCTGCCCGTTGCCGGCGCGGCGGCCGGTTCCGGCGTGCTGACCGGTTCGCTGGCCGGCATGACGGTGCCGGATGCATCGGCAACCGCATTCGCCGGCGGCGTCGCCGGTTCACGTGTGGCGGCGGGCTCGCGGGCGGGCGGCTCGTTGGCGACAGGCGCTTCGGCCGGCGGCGTGACGGCTTCGGACGCGTCAGCGGTCTGGGTTCCGGCGGGCGGGGTGTCGGCCTGCTCCGGTCCCGTTGCAGTCGTGGCGGCACCGGCCTCGCTGGAGAAGCCGGCCTCGACCTGGGCGATGAAGTCGCGCTCGACCGCGGCATTGGCGGTCTCGCGTTCGCTGTCACCCTGCATCGCTTCCCAGACCAGGATCACACCGGCGCCGGTGAGCATGACCAGGGCGATCACGGGCAGGGCATAGAGCGCCAGCCGGCCCATGCGGGACTGGCGCTGCGGCGTGTCGGCGCCCGGGTGATAGGCGGTCGAGCGGGTGCGTTCGCGGGCGGCGGCGAGGAAGTCGGCATCGGCCGTGGCGCCCAGACGTCCGGACGGGCGCGGACGGCGGGCCGGCGGCTGTTGCGGCTGGACCGGAGCCGGCTGGGCAAGCACGGCGTCTGCCGGTGCAGTCTCGGCACGGGCGCGGCGGCGGCGCGGGCGTTCCGGCTGCGGCTCGGCCGGCCGCTGCGGGCGCGGTGCCGGCTGGGCATTCATCTCGGCCAGGAAAGGATCGTTTTCGCCATCGTCGAAGTCGCCGGCCGGCGTTTCGGCCTGCGGCGGCGGGCCGAGCGGCGTGTCGAAATCAATGTCCTCTTCTACCTCGTCAGCGCTGTCGGCGGGCGTATCGGCGGGGTCGGACTTGGGCGCCTGACGACCCTCGATGGCTTCGAGGCGGTCGGCGAGGGCAGACATTGCGCGCTGGACCGGGGAGAGGGCCTCTTCGGTCTCCGAGCGTACCGATGCCATGCGTTCCTGGACACTGCCCAGCGCATCCTCGATCCGCTTGGCCGTGCGCTCTTCGGACTGGCGCAGGCGGTCCTCGAGATCTTCCTCGCGGGCGGTGCGGTGGGTGTCGAACTTCTCGATCATCTCCGCCATGCGGTCGGTCGCCGTCTCGACGACCGTATTGGCGCGGCGTTCGGACTGCTCGATCCGGTCGGCCAGCGAACGGCCCAGACGGGTGACGTCCTCGCCCATCTGCTTGATTGCGTCGCGGCTTTCCTGGCGCACCGCGTCGAGGCGGCGGTCCAGCTTGCTCTCGGACTGGCTCTCGCGCAGGGCTTCGGCAGAGCGGCGCTCGCTCTCGCTGAGGCGGCGGTCGATGGCACCGGCCAGCTTGGTGATCTCGCGGCCCAGCCGGGACATGTTGTCGCCCTGGCGGCGCTCGGCCTCGTCCATCCGGGTCATCGCCCGGGTGAGGGCATCCTCAAGACGGTCGATGCGCGGCTCGGAGGCGGCACCGGACACGGCCTGGGCGACCTGGCTGCGGGTTTCGGCGATGATCCGCGCGACATCGTCGGACAGGCGTTCGAAACGGCGTTCCAGTTCGACCGTGTCGCCGGAATTGCGGGTCTCAAGATTCCGCATGCGATCGTCGAGACGGGCGACCGAGCTCTCCAGAGCACGCGCGGCGTCATTGGTGATGCGTTCGGCGCCCTCGACGCGGGCCTTCAGGGTCTCGGTGACGGTGCGCAGGCCGTTGATCGTGCGGGCGGTCTCGTCGTCGCGCTTGCGATTGCGGTCGACCGTGTCCTCGGCGCGCGCTTCCAGCCGGGCGAGGCGGGCTTCCAGCGTTTCGGAGACGGAGCGTGTGTCCTCGTCGACGGCGTGCAGCCGCGCGGCGGTATCGTTCTCGTGCTCATAGAGCCGGCGCGCCAGCTTCATGATGGTGGTCTCGACCGCGCGCACATCCTCGGTGGAACCGGAGCCCGGCGGCGTGGTTTCCAGAGAGCGGACGCGGTCGCCCAGCTCGTCCTGGCCCTTGCGGACGCGTTCCAGGCTTTCCTGGGCCGCGGCCAGCTCGGCGCTGTAGCGCTCGCCATTCTTGCTGATCTTGTCGGCCAGCTGGGTGATCGCCTTGTCGATGCCGGACAGGGTGCGGGCGGAGAGTTTTTCGGAGGATTCAACGCGCTCGGTAAGGCGGTTCACCATGGCGCGCAGCAGACGGTCATCCTCCTCGCTCAGGGCCGAGCCGCCGCCGAAGCCCGGATAGGCCTCCAGCGCATCGTCCCATTGCGGGTTGGACGGGTCGGAACCGTCAAGGATGACACGGTTGATCCATTCGCCCAGCGTCAGTCCCTCGCGACGCGCCGCGGTTTTGGCGCGCGCCCGGGCGCGGGGATCGATCCCTTTCACGCTCCAAGGACCACTGGACGACATTCCGAATCGCTCGCTCAAACCTAACCGCTCCACGCTATTCTGCGGTTAATATTGTGTAAACCGAAGCCCGGGACCCAAGATGTAGTGTTTCCACACCGAATCGCAGGCGTTGACCCACAAGCCAATTTCATGAGTCAACACAAGGCTCTGACTCGGTTAACGCGCCGTAAAATGTGTGGATTACCGTATTAACGCTGTTGGGCGGGACCGAAGAAACCGGGCGCAAGTGTCCGCAATTGTTCCTGCATTGCCGTCGCCTCCTGTGTGATGGGAAGCGGTCCGTCGGCGGGCAGGGCGCGGGCGAGGTCGAACAGCAGCCAGGCCGACTCGACATCGCCGGCCCCGGCGGCATACCGGCCGGCATGCCAGTAGGTCAGCGGGGCGTGGGGGTCATCCTCTGCGCTGTCGGCAAACAGGGCCATCGGATCGAGGTCGGTTGCGGCTTCGCCATCGGTCGTGCGCAGGGCGGCGACGGTCTGGGCGGCGAGTGCATGGGCGGCTGCACCGGCAAAGGCATCGCGGTGCAGATGGGTGCGGAAAGTATCCAGCGCGGCGGCCGGGTTCTCGCTCATTGCCGCCATCGCCGAGGACAGGGTCTCGAACTCGGCATTGCCGATGCCGGCGGCCGTGATCTGGCTGAAACGATTGCACAGCGGCCGGGGCGAACGGGGCTGGCAGGGGCCGGAATGGTGGCCGGACTGGTAGAGTGCGAGATAGGCGCCGGCCATGTCGGCGCGGCGCTGGGCGGCCTGGGATGCGGCGATGAAGGTGGAATCGGTCGGCCGGGCCGCGGCCGGTGCGCGCATGGCTTCGAGCCCCGCTGCGAGCAGGCGCGTCGTCGCCGGATTGGCGACCTCATAGCCTTCCGCCGGGGCGGGCGGGACGTTCTCGGGCCAGGGGAAGGCGGCTTCGCCCGTGCTGGCATTGAGCCGGGTCCAGGTCTCGCGCCGGCCCGCCGGGCTCGAAGGGCTGAACACGACAAAGCTGAAACGCTCCGGAATGCCGAATTCGGGATCGAGTGCGGCAAGGGCGTCGGGGTGGACCGCCAGGGCGTGGCGCATCCAGGCGCGGAACAGCTCGGCTTGTTCGCGCGTGCCGGTATTGTCGATGTCGAAGCCGAAAATCTCGCTGCCCAGCGCCGAGCGCCGCACGCCGGTATGGCCCTCGTCATCGATCTCGACCAGCAGGTCGACGCTGGACAGGCGCACCCCCATGGCGGCCTCGATCCAGAAGCGCTCGAACTGGATGCCGCCCGGACCGGTTACCTCGTTCAGCTCGCCGCCCTGGGTGTAGAAGGCGAATGTATTCATCTGGCGATGAACGTGAGCGACGATCGGCGTGTTGCGCATGACCGGGCCGTCCAAGGACTGGATCCGGGTGAGCGTGCGTCCGGTCGCGAAGTCCTGGATCGTGCGGTCCTCGCTCGATCCCGGCTCCGTCGCGTAGCCGTCGCCGATGACGATCTCGCGCTGTTCGGTCCCGATATCTTCGCCCTCGACCGAGACGGTCTCGACCCGCCAGCGGGTCCGGATCACGGCGTCGCTGCGATTGCCGCGGGCCTGGAGATAGTGTTCGCGATCCAGCCAGGGCCCCGCGATGGCGGCTTGCGCGGCGGCCGGGGCTTCGTTCGTGGCGGGAGACGTTGCCTCGTCCTGTTCCGCATCCGGATCGAGAATGGAAAAGCCCGGGTCCGGCTGGGTTTCACCGGCCTGCAGCGCCAGCCCGGGCTGGGCGGCGGCGAGCAGGGTGGACAGGGCCCCGAGGGCATACGCGAAAGAACGGTCAAGGATCGGCATGGTGCGACTTTGCCGTGAGTGGCGCCGCGATGGAAGGGCAAAGGCGGGTCTGCCACAGAATTGCCCGATGTCACAGATTTGACGTTGACGTTCGCGTAAGTTTGTGAACACCATTCACTCCATGGTCAAACCGGTCGCTCCCGATTCCGAATTCACCATCCGCGAGCTCGCTCACGAGTTCGGCGTGACCCCGCGCACCCTGCGCTTTTACGAACAGAAAGGGATGATCAATCCGGATCGTCGCGGCGCGGCGCGGATCTATTCCGCCGCCGACCGGGCCCGGGTCGAACTCATCCTGCGCGGCAAGCGCGTCGGCTTCGCCCTCGACGAGATCAAGGAAATCCTCGATCTCGAGGCGATCGACCGCGGCGGCCGCGAGCGCCTTGAGCCGGCGATCGACCGCTTTGTCGGCCGTATCGAAGTGCTCAAGCGCCAGCGCGAGGATGTCGAGCGCGCCATCGCCGAACTCCAGGCTGGCCTCGACTGGATGCGCGAGCGCCTGGAAGACCGTACGCCGCCGGACGATGTCCGCCGCCGAGCCCGCGCCTTCGAGGCGCTGGCCCAGGCGCGCCTCGACCCCTGGTCGGGGGTGAGCGCCGGCTGACCCGAACAACAACCCGTTCCGAGAACCTCATAACGCCCCTTCGGAGACCTTATCCATGACTGCCTCCTACCGCGCCCCGGTCCGTGACCAGCGTTTTGTCCTGCACGACGTGCTCGATATCGCCCAGTATTCCAGCCTGCCCGGCTTCGCCGATGCCGACACCGACACGGTCGACGCCATCCTCGAGGAAGGGGCCAAGTTCACCGAGGGCGTGCTTGCGCCGCTCAACAAGGTCGGCGATGTGGAAGGCTGTACGCGCGATGCCGACGGCAATGTGAAAACGCCGACCGGTTTCAAGGATGCGTTCAAGCAGATGGCCGAAGGCGGCTGGACGGCCCTGTCGTCTGATCCGGAATATGGCGGGCAGGGCCTGCCGCACGTGCTGAACCTGGCCGTCAACGAGATGGTGTCGTCGGCCAATATGGCGTTCGGCATGTATCCGGGTCTCACTCTGGGCGCCGCCGCCGCGCTGGCCGCCGCCGGCACGGACGAGCAGAAACGGCTCTATTTGCCCAAGATGATCTCCTGCCAGTGGGGCGGGACGATGAACCTGACCGAGCCGCATTGCGGCACCGATCTGGGCCTTCTGCGCACCAAGGCCGTGCCGCAGGCCGATGGGTCCTACAAGATCACCGGCCAGAAGATCTGGATCTCCTCCGGCGAGCACGACATGGCTGAGAATATCGTCCATCTCGTCCTGGCCCGTATCGAGGGCGCGCCGGACGGCGTGAAGGGCATCTCGCTCTTCGTCGTGCCGAAATTCATCCCGGACGAAAACGGCGATCCCGGCGAGCGCAACACGCTGAAGTGCGGCGGCCTGGAAGAGAAGATGGGCATTCATGGCAATGCCACCTGCGTCATGGACTATGACGAGGCGACCGGCTGGCTCGTGGGCGAGGAGAACAAGGGCCTGAAAGTCATGTTTATCATGATGAACGAAGCCCGGCTCGGTGTCGGCCTGCAGGGCTATGCCATTGCCGAAGCCGCCTATCAGCAATCCCTCGCCTTCGCGAAGGATCGCCTGCAGGGCCGCTCCCTGACCGGTCCGAAGAACCAGGACGGCCCGGCCGATCCGATCATTGTGCACCCGGATGTGCGCCGCATGCTGATGGACCAGAAATGCTTTGTGGAAGGCGCGCGCTGCTTTGCGCTGTGGACCGCGCTGCAGGGCGATCTGGAAGAGAAGTCCGACGATCCGGCCGTGCGCGAAAAGGCCGGCGATTACATGGCGCTGCTGACCCCGATCGTGAAGTCCTACCTCACCGGCAAGGGCTATGACATGGTCTCCAACGGCCTGCAGGTGCATGGCGGCTCCGGCTTCACCGAGGAGTGGGGCGCGTCCCAGCTGCTGCGCGATGCCCGCATCACCATGATCTATGAAGGCACGAACGGTATCCAGGCGCTCGACCTGGTCGGCCGCAAGCTGGCGATGAACGGCATGCGCCCGATCACCTCCTTCTTTGCCGAGATCGATGCCTTCGTCGCCGAAGGCGGCAATGACGAGACGCAGGCTTTCGTCGATGCCGTTGCCGGCTGCAAGGGCAAGCTGAAGCAGGCCACCGACTGGCTGATGAATAATGCGCTGAACAATTTCGATCATGCCGGCGCAGGCAGCCACGACTATCTCAACCTCTTCGGCCTGACCTGCCTGGCCTATATGTGGGCCCGCATGGCCAAGACGGCTTCGGCGAAGATCGCGGCGGGCGACACCGATCCGATCTATGCCGCCAAGCTGAAGACCGGCCGCTATTTCCTCGACCGCTGGGTCCCGGAAGCGGCGATGCACCTGGCCAAGGTCGAAGCCGGCGCCGACACGATGATGGCGCTGGAAGAAGAGGCCTTCTAGGCAAACGGCTGACCGGGCGGGACCGTTCGTGAAGAAACGGCCCGCCTGTCGCGCCGCCGATACGCGGCGCCGGCATACAACAAGCACAAGAATGACCCCTGGGGAGGATGGTTGATGTTTCAGGACCCGCTCAACGTACCGCGGCCGGATTTTCTCGAACGCGAGGATGTACGCATTTTCGAGGATGCCGTGCGCGGCTTCATGGCGCGCGAATGCGTGCCCAATGCCGAGGCCTGGGAAAAGGCCGGCATGGTCGATCGCGCGATCTGGACCAAGGCCGGCGAGGCCGGGATCCTGTGTCCGTCCGTGCCCGAGGAATATGGTGGGGCCGGCGGCGACTGGGGCCATGAATACGTCTTCCACACGGCGGGGGCAGAAGTGGGCGCGTCCGGCTGGGGCGTCGGCCTGCACAACTCCATCATTGCGCCCTACGTCATCCATTACGGTTCGCACGAACAGAAAACCTCCATCCTGCCGCGCATGGTCTCCGGCGAGCTGATCGGTGCCATCGCAATGAGCGAGCCGGGCACGGGCTCGGACCTGCAGAACGTCAAGACGACCGCCGTCAAGGACGGCAATGGCTACCGTATCAACGGCTCCAAGACCTTCATCACCAATGGCGGCTCGGCGAATTTCGTGATCGTTGTCGCCAAGACCGACCCGAACAAGGGGTTCGACGGTGTCTCGCTCTTCATGGTCGAGACCGACAAGGTCGAGGGTTTCAAGCGCGGCCGCCTCCTGGACAAGGTCGGCATGAAGGCCCAGGACACGGCCGAGCTCTTCTTCGAGGACATGTGGGTGCCGGCGGACGCCCTGCTGGGCCCGGAAGAGGGGCAGGGCTTCATCCAGCTGATGCAGCAATTGCCGCAGGAGCGCCTGCAGATCGCGGTGCAGGGCGTCGGCGCCATGAAGCGCGCGCTCCATGAGACGATCAATTACGTCAAGGAACGCGAGGCTTTCGGCCGGCCGGTGCTGAAATTCCAGAACACCCAGTTCAAGCTCGCCGAATGCAAGACCAAGGCGACCCTCGCCGAGGTCTTCGTCCACCATTGTTCCGAACGCCTGATGAAGGGCGAGCTGGATGCCGCCACCGCCTCGATGGCCAAATACTGGGTCTCCGATGCCCAGAACGAGGTGATCGATGAATGCGTGCAGCTGCACGGCGGCTATGGCTACATGAATGAATACCCCATCGCCCGCATGTGGCGCGACAGCCGCGTCCAGCGCATCTATGGCGGCACCAACGAGATCATGAAACTGCTGATCGCGAGGACGCTGTAGGTATGGAAGCGCCATGATGTTTGGTCTCTCCCGAAACCAGTGGAGCTCCTTCGCCGCCGGGATGTCGCCGGTTGCTCTCGTTGCAGCTGTCGACCAGATGGTCGCGCTTTTCTTTTCAAGGCTGGCGACTCAATCGGCGAACACTCGCTCGTCTTCGGGCGGATTCGAGCCGGTGGATTTGGGAAGTTTGGGCAATCCGCAAGAGATCGGCATTTCGGCACAGGACTACTTTCCCCTCGCCGATGTCATGGTGCTTCAGGGTGGATTCACGCGCTGGGGCAGTGCTTCGCCGAACTTCTGGTCTCATGGTGAGACGATAGCGATCATCGTCCATCTCTTGATTGTCGCTTGCGCCGTATGGGGCTGTGGCCGTGCTCTTGATGCCTGGAAAGCGCCCGCGGCGTTCGTTGCCGGATTTGCAACGCTGACCTTGTTGCCTGCCTTGGCGGGGAGTATCGCATTTATTGGCATTTTGCGCTTTGACGCCGAGATGACGGCTATTCAAGTTGCTTCTGGGGCTCTGCCGACACTGGTCGCGGCGCTCATCGTTTATGGCCTGATCCGAAGCAAAGGCAGATTGTCTGCGCCGGAGTCCGTCTGATGTACATCCCGCCCGCCTTCCGCATGACCGATGAGTCCGAGATGCGCTCGGTGATGCGCACCTATGACTTTGCGCTGATGCTGGTGCCGGGCATGCCGGACCTGGCGGCGACGCACATACCGCTCAAACTGGCCGATGAGCGCCAGGTGCTGATCGGCCATGTCGCGGCGGCCAATCCGATGGCCGAGGCGATCCGCCAGGGCAGGGAGGCGATCGCCGTCTTCTCCGGCCCGCACGCCTATGTCTCGCCGACCTGGTACGCCAACCCGTCGGTCAATGTACCGACCTGGAATTATGTCGCGGTGCACGCTTTCGGAACCCTGGTGCCGCTGGACGGCGAGGAGGCCGAGCGTTCGCTGTCCTCGCAGATCGCCGATTTCGAGGCGGAGTGGCGGATCACCGATATCGATCCCAAGCGCCGGGCCCGCCTCGAGGCCGGCATCCAGGCCTTCGAGTTCGAGATCAACCGCCTGGAGGGCAAGGCCAAGCTCTCCCAGAACAAGCCGGTCGAGGAGCGCCTGCGTCTGGCCCACGCCCTCAACGAACGCGGCGAACACGCCGTCGCCTTCCACATGGTCGAAGACCAGGAGGACGATGAGGATGAGTAGCGAATGGAATTCATCCTTCCCCTTGATGGGGAAGGTGGGCCGGCGCGTAGCGCCGGGTCGGAAGGGGTGAAGCCCGGTGACGAAGAACAAGCAAATACCTCGCCCCCACCCCCTCCACCACGGCTGCGCCGTGGTCCCCCTCCCCCATCGAGGGAGAGGACGGAAGTGCGTCCAGAGTCGATAAAGGAAACCAGCCCGCAAAGGGAAAGGAAGCCAAGATGACCGAAGCCTATATCTACGACGCCACGCGAACGCCGCGGGGCAAGAAGAAAAACGGAGCGCTCAACGAGATCACCGCGCTGCAGCTGGCCACCCAGCAGCTCGAGGCGATCCGTGACCGCAACAATCTCGACACCTCCCTGGTCGACGATGTGATCATGGGCGTTGTCTCGCCGGTGGGTGAGCAGGGCGCGAACATCTCGCGTTCGGCCGTGATCAACGCCAACTATGCCGAGACGACCGCCGGCTACCAGATCAACCGGTTCTGCGCCTCGGGCCTGGAAGCGGTGAATGTCGCCGCGGCCAAGGTGATGTCCGGCGAGGCCGATTTCGCCATTGGCGGCGGCGTGGAAGCCATGTCGCGCGTGCCGATGGGTTCGGATGGCGGTGCGATGGGCTCCGACCCGGAAATCTCATTCGACCATTATATCGTGCCGCAGGGCGTCTCGGCCGACCTGATCGCCACCAAGTACGGTTTCTCCCGCGACGATGTCGATGCCTATGCGGTGGAAAGCCAGAAGCGCGCCGCCCGCGCCTGGGCCGAGAAGCGGTTCGCCAAATCGGTCGTGCCGGTAAAGGACCAGCTCGGTGTCACCATTCTCGACCATGACGAGCACATGCGTCCGGACACCGACATGCAGGGCCTGGGCTCGCTGAAGTCGGCCTTCAAGGACCTGTCCGATTTCGTCGGCTTCGAAGCGGTCGCCACCCAGCGCTATCCGGAAGTGGAATACCTCAACTGGGTCCACACGGGCGGCAATTCCTCCGGCATCGTCGACGGCTCCGGCATGGTGCTGGTCGGCTCGAAGGAAGCCGGCGAGAGAGCGGGCCTCAAGCCGCGCGCCCGCATCCGCGCCATGGCGTCGATCGGTTCGGAACCGACCATCATGCTGACCGGCCCGGTCCCGGTGACCGAGAAAGTGCTCAAGAAAGCCGGCATGAACGCGTCGGACATCGACCTGTGGGAGCTGAACGAGGCTTTCGCCGCCGTCGTGCTGCGCCTGATGCAGGCCTATGAGATCGACCATTCCAAGATGAATGTGAATGGCGGCGCCATTGCCATGGGTCACCCGCTGGGGGCCACCGGCGCGATGATCCTGGGCACCGTGCTCGACGAGCTGGAACGCTCCGGCAAGTCCACCGCGCTGACCACGCTCTGTGTCGGCGGCGGCATGGGCACCGCGACGATCATCGAGCGGGTGTAGGTGCGATGCGACCTAACGTACTCGCGATATGCTGCCTGACGGTCGTTCTGTTTGCTTGCGGTAACCAAGAAGAGCGAGCGGAGATGAGCGTAGAGGAGCAATATCCTGGGCCTTGGGTCGCACACGCATCAGCCGAAATTTCAATTGCACTTGCACAAAACAGAATCCGAGGATGTGGCGAGTTCAACTATAGGCGTCGTTTTGATGGCAGCACGGAATACCTGGTTCGGTGCACCAGAGATGGCGAGCGTTGGGTTGGTTATATCGTTTGGACGTCAAGCAAGGATGTCCAAGGGCCATTCGTTCTTGGTTCTGAGCTAGAGGACTAGCAAAGATGAAAAACTTCACACTGGAAACCGATAAAGACGGCATTGCCCTGGTCACGTTCGACAGTCCGGGCAAGTCGATGAATGTCATCTCCGCCGATGTCATGGACGACTTCGACGCACTGACGAAGACCATCATCGAGGACGACAACATCAAGGGTGTCGTCATCACCTCCGGCAAGGACGCGTTCTGCGCCGGCGCCGACCTGTCCGAGCTGGGCGGGGCGAATGACGCGCTGGCCAAGCTGCCGGAAGAGGAGATGAAGCAGAAACTGTTCGAACAGTGCTTCCGTCTCAACAAGACCTTCCGCGCGCTGGAAACCTGCGGCAAGCCGATTGCTGCGGCGATCAACGGCCTTGCCCTTGGCGGCGGGTTCGAGATCGCGCTGGCCTGCCATTACCGGGTCATGCCGTCCGACAATCCCAAGGCCAAGCTGGGCCTGCCGGAAGCCATGGTCGGCGTGCTGCCGGGCGGTGGCGGCACCCAGCGCCTGCCGCGTCTGGTCGGCGTGATGAATGCCGCGCCGGTGCTGCTGCAGGGCCAGCAGCTCGATGCGGCCAAGGCCCAGGGCCTGGGCATTGCCGATGCCGTCGTACCGCTGGCCGAGCTGGTCGCGAAGGCCAAGGAGATCGTCAAGGAAGACCCCAAGGGGGCGAAACAGCCCTGGGATGGCGACAAGTTCAAATTCCCAGGCGGCGGCCCCTACCATCCGGCCGGCGCCCAGGTCTTCGGTGCCGCGTCGCCGATGCTGCGCAAGAACACCTACGGCAACTATCCCGCCCAGCGCTATATCCTGTCCTGCGTCTATGAAGGTTCCCAGGTCTCCATGGACCAGGCGATCCGCATCGAGAGCCGGTATTTCACCAAGCTTTTGCTGCGCCCGGAAAGCCGCAACATGATCCGCTCGATCTTCCTGTCCAAGCAGGACCTGGACAAGGGCGGCCGCCGTCCGGCCAGCCAGTCCAAGGCGGATATCAAGAAGATCGCCATCATCGGCGCCGGCTTCATGGGTGCGGGCATCGCCACGGTCTCGGCCCAGGCGGGTATCGAGATCGTGCTGATCGACGCCACCCAGGAAGGCGCCGAAAAGGGCAAGAAGCACTGCACCGATCATTTCGAGAAAGGTGTCGCGCGCGGCAAGCTGACCCAGGACAAGGCCGACGCCCTGGCGGCCCTGATCACGCCGACCACCGACTACACCCTGATCAAGGATGTCGATCTGGTCGTCGAGGCGGTGTTCGAGAACTCCGAACTCAAGGCCAAGATCACCAAGATGGCTGAAGAGCAGATCGGCGAGACGGCCGTGTTCGGCTCGAACACCTCGTCCATTCCGATCACCGATCTGGCCAAGGCCTCGGCCCGTCCGGCCAATTTCATCGGCATCCACTTCTTCTCGCCGGTCGAGAAGATGAATCTGGTCGAGATCATCATGGGCGGCGAAACCGGCGATTATGCCCTGTCGCGTGCGATCGATTTCGTCACCAAGATCAAGAAGACGCCGATCGTCGTGGCCGATACGCGCGGCTTCTACGCCAATCGTTGCGTCATGCGCTATGTCGGCGAAGGCCTGAAAATGCTGGGCGAGGGCGTCAAGCCGGCGCTGATCGAGAATGCCGCCAAGATGGCCGGCATGCCGGTTGGTCCGCTCTCCCTGCAGGACGAGGTGGCGCTGGATCTCGGCGTGAAGCTGATCAAGCAGACAAAGGCCGATCTGGGCGACAAGTATCAGCCCAGCGGCACCGAGCCGATCCTGTTCAAGATGGTCGAGGACTATGACCGTCTGGGCCGCAAGAACGGCAAGGGCTTCTACGACTACCCGTCCGAGAAGGGCCAGCCGAAACGCCTCTGGCCGGAGCTGGAGCAGTTTGCGCCGGGCGGCCAGTATTCTGCCGAACAGCCGACGGCCGATGAGGTCAAGGACCGCATCCTCTACACCCAGGCGCTGGAAGCGGCGCGCTGCATGGAAGAGGAAATCGTCGCCGATCCGCGTGAAGCCGATGTCGGCTCGATCCTGGGCTGGGGCTTTGCGCCCTATACCGGCGGTACGCTGTCCTTCATCGACACGGTGGGCGCCAAGGCCTTCGTGAAGCGCGCCGAAGAACTCGAAGCCAGGTATGGCGACCAGTTCAAGGTGCCGGCTCTCCTCAAGGAGATGGCCGAGAAGGGCGAGACCTTCTACGGCCGCTTCGGCACCAAGGAAGCCGTAGCCGCCTAGGGCGCGACTGCATAAAGACTGTAGAAGCCGGTGCAATGCGAGTTGCGCCGGCTTTTCTTTGCCGCTATTCGGGGCGTGTTTTCGGGGTGTTGGAAGTTTTCACCAGGATTTCCACAGAAAGCGAAAGCCTTTCCACCGATTGTGCCGACTTGTCCACGAAACGAGGTGTTTCGTGCGTTGCCGGACCCGCGGTGTGGTGGTCTACTCAATCCATCGACAGCGACCGAAGCGGGCCTCCGGGCCCGGGGATCGCCGGAAAAGAAGGCTCCAGGGGAGACGGTCCGCAAGGACCGGCGACCGGACGAGCGGCCCCGGAACAGGCCCGAAAGGGCGGGTTCCCCCAGGCCAGGCCGAAAGCCAGGATCCGCAAGGACACCCAGCTCGACGCTCTTCCGCACCGGAGAGACTGATCCGCCTGCAAGGGCGGTGACCAGGAAGCCGCGATTACAGCCGACCCTCTCGGGGGTTCGCTGGCCCCGGTCCGCTGATCGGGGTGCGCTAAAGGACAGGGTGTCAAAACCCGACCGGAAGCAACACGGCCGCCCGCCTCCCTGCTCCTTGCGAGCCGGGGACGGGCGGTTGGTGCTTTTGGGCGAAGCGTTCTTGTCCCTGCAGTCCGGATTGGCCGGTCAAGATCCCTGCATAAAGCTTTTTTCGCCGAATTCCCCCTGCGAGGGAAATCCGGATGTCGCTTGCATAATCTATAAATCGCGCTCAACGCGCTGAATTGGTGCAAGAATCCCGGCCGTTAAGAGGCGTAAAAACAGGGTTAATACAATATTCGGTGCGTTAACCATGCGGGGCGTCACTATGCGCTCCAACAGGCGCTTGGGGCGTTGCGGGGCAGGACTACACCCGATGTTGCAGAGAACCGAATATCACTGGCCGTCACGGATGCGCTCCGTCGCATTCGCGATCTGGGCTGTTGCCTTCGCGTTGACCGGCGCACTCGGCTGGGCGGCGTGGAACAGCTACCGGACCGCGTCCGAGACTGCGGACTATGTCGCGTGGCGGCAGGAGGCCGGGCTGGTGGTTCCGGTGCTCAAGACGATCATCAAGGACAGCGAAACAGTTCGCTGAACCGGGGGCGCCGGGGGGCGCAGTTTCCGGGTGGCCGCAGAGGCCGCATCGGTCCCAGAGCCATTTCATCGCGATCGATCACGATGAAATGGCTCCGGTCTTTTGAGCGGTCGCATTTTCGAACCGCAGAACCGGTCCCCGCTTCAGCTGAAAATGCCGGGTCCTTAGCGGTCGCATTTTCGAACCACTGAACCGGTCCCCACTTCTGCTGAAAATGCTCTAGTCTCTATGCGCTCGATGCAGGAGACCGAGATGAGCAACGCCCGCCTCGAAGAGGACGATTACATCATCGGGACCGATGCCGTGGAAATTGCCCGGCTGGGTCAGCAGCATGCAATCTGGCGCGAAACCGCGCTGGCCGGCTGGCGCCGCGCGGGGCTGAGGCCGGGCATGACGGTGATGGATGTCGGCGCCGGCCCCGGCTATGCCGCTTTCGATCTGGCCCGGCTGGTCGGACCTGGAGGCCGCGTCATCGCGGTCGACCAGGCCCCGGCCTTCCTCGCCGCCTTGCGCGACGGCGCCCGGCAGCGCGGGCTCTCCAATATCGAGACCATCGAGAGCGATCTGGCCGATGTCGACTGGCCCGAGGCCGTCTGCGACGCGGTCTGGTCGCGCTGGTGCCTGTCCTTCGTGCCCAACGTGCCCGGCGTGATCGCCGGCATCGACAGGGCGCTGAAACCCGGCGGCACCTTCATCGCCCAGGAATATGTCGACTATCGCAGCTTCCGCATCGAGCCGTGCGAACCGGTCTTCGAGCGCTTCATCGAGGCGGTGCGCCAGAGCTGGCTCCATTTCGGCGGTGACCCGGAGATCGCGCGCCGCCTGCCGGCCATCCTGTCCAACCAGGGCTGGGAACTCGGGCCGATGACGCCGGTCATCCATGCCGCGCGGCCCGGCGACTGGATCTGGAGCTGGCCCATCGCCTGGCTCGAACAAGCGCCCGACCGGCTCGTCGAACTCGGCTTTCTCGCGCCGGACGATGCCGAGGCTTTCCGCCTCTTCCTGCACGCCCGCCAGCAGGACCCGGTCTCCTTGATGACCACACCGATGGTGCTGGAACTGATCGCGCACAAGCCGGATGCAAGGGGATGAGCGAGCGACAGGTGCCCGCGGAAACCTTCGCAAGCGGTGCCCGCCTTGGCGCCCATCGGCATCGCGAGGCGTATGCCGCCCTCGTCGTCGAGGGCGTGTACGAGGAAACCAGCCTGGACGGATGCTTTCGGTGCGTGCCTGGCACGCTGGTCGTGCATCCCGCATTTCATTGCCACGCCGACCGCTTCGGCGCGGAAGGCGGCCGGGTCGTCAACATTCCGCTGCCGCGCGACACGGCCGACCGCCTCGGTTATCGCGTCACCGACATCGCCGATCATGAAGACCTGCTGGAGGCGTTCCGCAGCCGGCCGGATCGTGTGATCGAGGCGGTGATGGCCTCGGGCGCTGTCCGGGTCCCGGCCCAACCGCCCGTCTGGGTCGGCGGTTTCCTGGCCGATATCATGGACGGGCTGCCGGCCGATCGCGCCGCCAGCCGTGCCGGCGTAACCGCCGAGCACGCGGGCCGCATTGTGCGGCACTGGTATGGCTCCACGCCGATTAAACTGCGGCGGGAAGGCCGGATACGCACGGCGCTGGCCGCCTTGCGTGAGGGAGCGGGGATCGCCGAGGCTGCTGTTCTGGCCGGTTTTTCCGACCAGCCGCATCTCACCCGTGTCCTGCGTGAGGCGACCGGGCTGACCCCGCGCAGCCTGCGCGCCGGCTGACATCAATTCCGTTCAAGACGGCGCGCCGGCGGCCGTGCTCCCATCGCTCCTCGTATTGCCCAAATATCGAGGTTGTCCGCATGAAATTCCGGCTGTCACCGCTTCTCGCCCTTCTCGTCCTGATTCCGGCCGCAACGGCCCAGCCTCTGCCCGTCAGCGAGCCCGACGGCACGGAATGGATCGTCCGCCCGTCACCGGCACTCGATGCCGTCCTGCTGGTCGGCGTGCTGTCAGGCGACGCAATGCAGTCGGAGATCTACGCCGATCTCATCGCCGACGTGCGGCCGCGATTGTCCGAAGGCACCATCCGGGCGCTCGACCGCCTTGATCGGGGCATGCGAGTCGAGCGCGGTCTTCTCACGGGACCGGTCATGGCGAATATCCTCTCGGCCGGTCCGACCGGTTCGCTCGACGATATCGTCGCCTCCGCTCGTGACCCGCAAGGGCGGCTCCGGCCGAACCTTGAGGAGACGCCGGGCTGGGATGCCGATCGCGCAGAGGCCATTTTTGCACTCATGCCCGATATGGTCGTTGTGCTGGAAGGCCTGAAGGCGTTCGGCTATGGCGCCTGGTATGATGAGCGCTGCCGCCCGCAGGTCGAGGCCGCCGCCGCCGGGATGCAGCGTCAGCTCGCTCCCCATGACGTCATCACCCAGCAGGAGCGCCTGGTCGGCCGGGGCCTGTCACCGCAGATCGAGATCGATCTGATGTGCTTCTCAATGCCCTATGGAATCAGCGTGTACGGCCAGCGCTTCCTGGCGCATCACAGCTATGATCCGCAGACCCAGCTGCGCAATGCGGCGCACGAAATCCTGCATCCGCCCTTCGACCTGGAAGATGAAAGCCTGTTTGTACGTCTTGCCGGCCTGCAGGCGGACCCGTGGATGCGTTCCATCGTCGAGAACCACGACCCGGCTTTCGGTTACAACAGTTTTCCGGGCGTGGTGAACGAGGATTCCACGCAGGCGCTTGACCAGATCGTGTCCGAACGGCTCGGTGTGGCGCGCGACCCGGCAACGCGCTGGCGGCAGGCCGATGGCGGCATGCACATGCTGGCCGCTGCGCTCTATCACGCCATGAAGGAAGACGGGTTCGACCAGCGCGGTGGGCGCTATGAGGATTGGCTCAAATCGGCCCTCGATCGCGGCTTGCTCACGCCGGACGAGGTGCGGTGGCGCGCGGGCGAGATCGTTGGCGGGGACGCCGTGCAGCACTGGTACGAGGTTGCCGTACCGGAAGAGTGAAAGCCGGGTTTTTCTTCCGTGAAACCAAGCTAGTCTGGTCATGCTCACAATGGGAGGCGAGCATGACTTACACGCTGATCGGTGCGGCGGTGTCGCTTTATACCGGCAAGGTGCGTGGCTATCTGCGCTGGAAGAATGTGGCGTTTCGCGAAGAGATGTCGACGCGCGAGGTCTACAAGAGCGAGATCCTGCCGCGGGTCGGCTGGTCGGTTATTCCCGTGGTCGTGCACCATGACGGCTCGGACACGGGCGTCACCCTGCAGGACACGACCGACATCATCGATTATGTCGAGCAGCACGAGCCGGGCCCGTCGGTCTATCCGGACGGTGTGCGCCAGCGCCTGGCGGCTCTGATCCTCGAACTCTTCGGCGACGAGTGGCTGGTGATCCCGGCCATGCACTATCGCTGGGCCTATAATCGTGACTTCGCCCATGGCGAGTTCGGCGCCTTCTCCTTCCCCGATCTGCCGCCCGAAGAACAACGAGCGCGTGTCGCAAAGCCGGTGGCGTATTTTTCCGGGGCTCTGCCCGGGCTGGGCATCAATCCGGACAGCGTGCCGGCGGTCGAGGCCGCCTATGAGGCTTTCCTGGCTGCGTTCGAGGCACACCTGGCCCGGCATGACTTCCTGTTCGGTTCGCGGCCCTCGATTGCCGATTATGGCTTTCTCGGGCCGCTCTATGCGCATTTGCTGCGCGATCCGGCCTCCGGCGAGATCATGCGCCGCCTGGCGCCGCGCGTTGCCGACTGGGCGTTGCGCTGCCATGCGCCGCAGCACGCGCTGACCGGCGACTTCCTGCCGGCGGGCGACGATCTGCCGGAAACCCTGCTGCCCATGCTGCGCATGTTTGCTGCGCAGCAATTGCCCGTTCTCATCGACACGGCGGACCGCCTTGCGGCCTGGGCTGACGAGAACCCGGATGTGGCGGAAGTGCCGCGTGTACTGGGCTTCCACAAGGCGAGGATCGGCCATGGCGACACGGTGGTCGAGACCGACCGGGCCGTCATTCCCTACCCGCTGTGGATGCTGCAGCGCGTGACCGATTTCCTGGCCTCACTGGACGGTGAGGCGCGGTCGCAGGCGGAAGAATTGCTGCGCAGCATCGGTGCGCAGCAATTGCTCGATTTCGACATGCCCGTGCGGCTCGAGCGCCGGCATTTCCGCGTCTGCGTCCAGGGGCGCTAATTGCTGGAAATGCCTTAGCCGCCGAACCGCCAGATATCCATCGCCAGGGCGCTGCGGCTCCAGGACGTGTGGATCAGTTCTGCGGCGGGTAATCCCGCAGCGGCCATCGCCACGAGCAGTGGCCGGAAATGTTCCGGCGTCGGGTGGTTGAAGCCGGCCAGCGGTGCGTCCTGCCAGCCGGTCAGCGCCTCCACATCGCCGCTGGCGATTTTCGGCACAATCCAGTCGCGGAAAGCCTGGGCGCCGGGATGGGGCGCTGCGGCTTCGGTCGCGCCGAGCGATGCGCGGAGTGAGTGTGTGAGCGAACCCGATCCGATGATCTGGACGCCGCGGTCTGCGAGGGGCGCCAGCGCCCGGCCCAGCGTGATGGCGGCCGTGTCACTGCCGGGCAGGCTGATCTGGAAGACCGGAATGTCGGCTTCCGGACGCATCAGGGCGAGCGGGATCCAGGCACCGTGATCGCGCCCGCGCCGGCGGTCGGCTTCGGCGTCGATACCGGCTTCACGCAGGAGATCCAGCGTGATCGCCGCGAGGCTGGGCGATCCGGGGGCGGCATAGACAGCGCGCTCCAGCACCGGGCCGAAGCCGCGGAAGTCGTGGATCGTGTCCGGTGTCGCGGCCGACTGGACCCGGACCGCGCCGTCCGTCTCCCAGTGCGCCGAGACGACAGCGACGGCGCGGGTCTGCGGCGCCAGGCCGAGCGCTTTCAGGGCGTCGTGGGCGGGCGAGGGCACGGTCAGCACGTCGGGGGCGCCGTGCGAGATAAAGAGCGGGCCGAGGGGCATGAGGGGTACTCCGGAAAGTCGAGCCCGCAATCTGGTATTTTCGCCCGCAAGGGATAAGTATGCCGGATCGAAGCTTTCTCTTTCTGGTGAGGAATAAATGGACCGGATCGATGCCCTGCGCCTGTTCTGCTCGGTGGCCGAGCTGGGCAGTTTCACCAAGGCGGCCGATCGCGAGGCGATGACGCCCGGCGCTGCGTCCAAGCAGATCACGGCGCTGGAGCAGCGTTTGCAAGCCCGCCTGTTCGAGCGCACGACCCGCTCGGTCCGTCTCACCGATGCCGGCGCGGCCCTGCTCGACCGCGTCCAGCCCTGGCTTGATGAGTATGACGCGATGGAAGAAGGCGTGGCGAGCGCGCGGCTGGCACCGGCCGGCGTGCTGCGTGTCACCGCACCGGTCGATTTCGGCGCCCGCCGCCTGATCCCCATCATTGCCGACTTCATGACCGAATGGCCAAAGGTCGATGTGCGCCTGTCGATGGCCGACCGCATGGTCGATCTGGTCAATGAAGGGTTCGATGTCGGCGTGCGGATCGGCAATCTGCCCGACAGCGCCCTGATCGCCCGCCGTCTGGCGCCGGCCTGCATGTCCTGCGTGGCGTCGCCCGCCTATGTCGAGCGCAACGGGATGCCGCAGCATCCGGATGATCTCACCCGTCATGACATGATCATCGACCGCAACAAGCCCAGCCCGCAATTGCTGAAATTCGAGCGCGAGGGCGAGGAGGTCGAAGTCCGCGTCAATGGCCGCCTCTCTCTGAACGGTGCGGTCGCGGCCGTGTCGGCGGCCAAGGCCGGTCTGGGCGTGGCCTGTTCGCCGCGCTGGGCGGCCGTCGATGCGCTTGAGCGCGGCGAAGTGATCGACGTACTCGCAGACTGGGCGCCGGAACACCGCTTCCTCTGGGCGGTCTTCCCCTCCAACCGCTACATGACGCACCGGGTACGCGCCTTCGTCGACTATCTGGCCAAGCGGTTTGACGGTGTCGTCTAGTCGCACAGGCGCTATAAGGACGCGTGTGGACCAGGCAGGGGGTACGGCATGAGACGGCAGGTCACGGGATTTCTGGCGATGGCAGCGCTGGTGCTGCTGGCGGGCTGCGCGACAACCGGTAGCGACATGATGGGCGTGGGCGGCGTACCGGAAGATGTTGCCGGTTCCGTCTTCGACCATCCGCGGGCCGACCGGCGTGGCGCGCCGCGCGGCTTCGGCTATCAGCTCACCGGCCAGTCGGGCTGGTCGGGCGATCTGACCTATCAGGACGATACCGGCGGTGCCATCCGTGTCGCGCTGGTTCTCGCCGATGCCGACGGGACCGAACAGGCTGCGGATCTGCAGATTGCCATGCCCTATCTGGAAGGCGGCGTCCGGCGTTTCCACGGCACAACGGCGTCGGGCGAGCCGGCCGAGCTGCAGCTGCAGGCCGGCCCCTGCGAGGCGGCGGGTGAAAGCGGCTTCACGCATTTCGCGGCGCTGCGGATCGGCGAGACGGTCCAGGCCGGCTGCGCGCGGGAACAGGCGCAGGACGATCGCTGGTCGAACTATATCATGAGCTATCTGCCGGCCATCGATGCCTGCCTGGCCGAGTTCGGCGACCGGCCGGCCCATGTCTCGCTGGCTTATACGATGAGCGGCGGGGCGACCGGTGTGCGGATCGTCGATGCCGACACGCAGACCTGGGAATGTGCGACGCGTGACGAGGGCCGGGCCATCAACTCGCTGCGCCCGCTCGATTCGGCGGATGCGCTGTTCGGGGAAGGTGATCCGATATTCGTGCGCGGTGTCTTTCCGGACTTCGGCGAGGGCTGTTATGTCTACGAGTCGGTTCGCGAAGCCGACGGAACGCTGATCGGTGCGCTGGGCTATGACGCCTGCAATGCCGTGCCGGTAACGACGGCGCAGGCCGCCGTAGCCGGTTAGACGCCGGGAGCAGGCTTGCGGTACGCGACAGGTTGAGGACAAGGACGCATGCACAGAGCCCTGCTTATCTCCACGCTCTGCACCGGGCTCGTCGCCGGCCCGGCGAGCGCCGAACTGCGCGATGTTCTCACCCGCGCCGACGGCTTGAACGGTCAGGTCTGGCTCGCCTTTGACGAACAGCCGCGATCGGCAGAGCTGTCGCAGACGGCCGGGCGCGTCAGCCTGATGATCGGCGGCGTCGCAGTGCGCACCCGTGAGGTGTCGCCCTATCGGGCCGACCTCGTCAGCCGTGTCTCGATCACCCCGGTGGCCGATGGCGCGCTGGTGGAACTCGGCCAGGCCGCCGCCTGGCAGAATGTCCGCGCCGAGCTGCGCCAGGGCGGCGTGCTCGTCAGTTTCAGCCTGGATGCGCCGGTCGCCGCGGCGTCCCGGCCGTCCGCGCCTTCTCACGCGCCTGCGACCGATCCCGCAACGGCATCGCCGGCGCCCGGCGATCACGGCACCGGCACTGCGGCAAGCCATGGCCAGCCGGCGGCAGATGCCGTCAGTCATGCCGCGTCGGGCGCGGGTGCAGCGACCGGTCATGCCCCGGCAGATCCCGCACCGGCCGATGAGGCCGGGCATGAGCCCGCGGCGGAGCAAACTCCTGCCCCGGAAAGCCATGCGCCCGCGTCTTCCGGCGCAGCGGTGCCGGCCAATCCGGTCGCGGCCGCCGCGTCCAGCGCCACGGGCGAATGTGCCGAGACCGGCGCGGCCGTCGCTGAAAATCCCTGGGATGATGAAAGCCTGCACCGCCACGCGGCCTGCCTGACGCGGACCGGCGAGCTGCAGCCGGCGGCCATCATCTATGAACAGATGCTCGCCTTTGCCCCGGACGATTTCCGGGCCTTGATCGCCCTGGCCGAAGTGCGCGCCGAGCAGGGCGACACCGCCGAAGCGCGCGAGCTCTATTCGCAGGCGGCGTCCTATGCCATCTCCGACGCCGAGGCCGCCCGGGCGCGGGCCCGGCTGCGCGAACTCCAGCAGCGCTGATCCTTCCAGCCAGTCAGGACATCCATCATGCAAGCAGACGAACCGGCCGGCCGGGTGCTCGTCATCGCCGGCTCCGACAGTGGCGGCGGCGCCGGTATCCAGGCCGACATCAAGGCGATCTCGGCCATGGGCGGCTATGCGGCGACGGCGATCACGGCGATCACCGTCCAGAACACGCTGGGCGTCAGCGCCATCCATCCCGTACCCCTTGCCATCGTTGAAGGTCAGATCCGGGCCGTGCTCGACGATATCGGCGCCGATGTCGTGAAGACCGGCATGCTGGCCACAGTGGAGATTGTCGAACTCGTCGCCGCGGCGCTGGAAGCGGCCGACCCGGCCCTGCCGCTGGTGCTCGACCCGGTGATGATCGCCACATCCGGCGACCGTCTGGTCGATGACGGCACCGAGGCCGCGATCCGCGAGCGCCTTGTACCGCTGGCCACACTGGTCACGCCGAACGCTGCCGAGGCGGCCCGTCTGACCGGGCTGACGGTGGAGGATGTGCAGGGCCAGCTGGCGGCTGCCGAAGCGCTGGTCGGCATGGGAGCCAAGGCGGCGCTGGTGAAGGGCGGGCATCTCGCCGGCGATGCCGTCACCGATGTGCTCGTCTCCACCCGCGGTATGGAATTGATGGAACGTCCGCGCATCCGCACGAAGCATACCCATGGCACCGGCTGCACCCTGGCCTCGGCGATTGCGGCCCGGATGGCTGGCGGCGAGCCGCTGCCGGAGGCCGTGCGCAAGGCCGGCGACTATCTTCACGAAGCCATCCGCCGCGCCCCGGGTTTCGGAGCCGGCCACGGACCGGTCGATCACATGTGGGTGGTACGGCCCTGATCTGCCGGGCCAGTTTCAGCGGGCCGGAGTGTCAGCGGCCCTCTTCCGGGCCAGCCACACACCGGTCAGGATGACGGCGAGGGCGAGCACGGCGTGCCAGCCGATGGTCTCGCCGATCAGCACGCCGGTGATCATCGCGGCGATCGGGGTGAGATAGTTGGCGATGGCGAGGAAGTTGGGTCCCGCCGTGCCCGCCACCTGCATCAGCACGACCGAGGCCAGCGCCGTCGGTCCGGCCGCCAGCCAGATGACCGCCAGCCAGGCGGTCGGGGCGACCGGTCCGGACTGCGCCAGTTCGAACAATCCTATGGGCAGGGCGAAGAGCGCGCCGCAGATCAGCATGCCCGCGCCGGAGACCGAGGGCGGGGTCGGCGGGATCAGCCGCGCCAGGATCGCATTGATGCCATAACAGACCGCCGCCGCGACGACGCCCAGCTGGGCCCAGACATCGGCGCCGCCCAGATCGGTCAGCGCGGCCGGTCCCAGCAGCAGGACGACACCGGCAAACCCCGTGAACACGCCGGTCAGGCGGCGCAGGGTGAGGTGTTCGCCGGGCACGAGGACATGCGCCATCGCCACCGTCGCCAGCGGCATGGTGGCGACCAGAATGCCGGCCAGCGCGCTGTCGATATATTGCTGGCCCCAGCTCACCAGATAGAAGGGCAGGGTATTCCCGAAAAAGCCCAGCCCCGCGAACCACAGCCAGCGCTTGTCATTGAGTGCCGGCAGGCGATGACCGCGCAACAGCGCCCAGCCCGCCAGCAACAGGGCCGCCAGGGCGATGCGCACGAAGATCAGCCCGCCGGGCGGCAGGGTTTCCACACTGTGTTTGATAAAGGCAAAGGCCGATCCCCACAGCACGGTGAGCAATAACAGCGCAGCCCAGTCCATCAAGCCGGGCAGATGGGCATGGGCGGGTTTCACGGGAGGCTCCGCGATGCTGCGGCTCTCGCACACCTCCCCTTCTCCCCGGGGAGAAGGTGCCCCGAAGGGGCGGATGAGGGGAAAATCCCGGCGTCGGCGCCCCGAGCGCCAGGCGCGGTGTCTTCCCCCTCTCCCTCGATCCCTCTCCCGCGGGAGAGGGAGGTTGGCGTTGAGCCCCGCCCCGCCCTCACAACACGGCCCTCAGCCCGTCGGCGAAGGCGGCGATGTCGGTGTCGTCATTGAACAGGTGCGGGGTGATGCGCAGGCGGTCTCCGCGCTGGGAGATATGGATATTGCGCGCGGCCAGACGGGCCAGCAGATCGTCCGGCGCGCCGGCGGGAAGGCCCAGGGTGAGATAGTGCGGTGCGCGTTCCACCATGTCGTCGGCCAGACCGAGCGGCGCTGTGGCCTCGGCGATGGCGGCGGTGCGGTCCGCCAGGGTCTGTGCGATGGCGTCGACGCCCCAGTCGAGCACCTGGTCGAGACTGGCCAGCGCCGCCGGTATCAGCTGCATCGCCGAGCGCTCGCCCATGTCGAAACGCCGGGCCCCGGGGGCGTAGGCGTCGGTATAGTCGATCAGCCGGGCGAAATTGTCGGCGCCCTGGCGGGTGATCCAGTTCTGCTCCAGCGGTTCGCCCTCGTCATGGTGATGCGGGGCGACGTAGAGCAGGCCGGTGGAGTAGGGACCCAGCAGCCATTTATAGCCCGCCGCGACGGCGAAGTCGGGCTGGATCGCGGCCATGTCGAAGGGCAGGGCGCCCAGCGATTGGGTGAGATCCAGCACCAGGGCGGCGCCCTGGCGGCGGGCCGTGTTGGAAATGTGGGCCAGATCCAGCTGACCGCCATCCAGCCAGTGCACCTGCGGGCAGGCGACGATCGAGGTTGCCGGGCCGATGGCGCGGATCAGCGCTTCCGTCCAGCCCTGGCCGGGCTGGCGTTTCACGGTGACAAGCCGGGCGCCGTACTGTTCGGCCAGATCGCGCCAGACATAGATGTTTGAGGGAAACTGGCCGTCCAGAACCAGGATTTCCGAGCGCTTTTGCGGTGCCAGATTCCGCGCGGCTGTGGCCAGGCCGTAGGAGGCAGACGGCACAAGTGCGATCTCCCCGGCTTGCGCACCGAACAGGCGGGCCGCGCGTTCGCGCAGCTGTTCGGGCAGGCCGAAGAAATCCTGCTGCACGTCATAGGCCCAGGGCTGACCCTTGGCGGCATAGCTTGCCTGGCCGGCCGCGATGGCGCTTTTCGGCATCGGCCCCATATAGGCCGTGTTGAGATAGACGCGGTCGCGCGGGATGTCGAAAAGGTCACGCTGGGACGGGATCATGGCCTAGCCTCTTGCCCCGGCGGGAAGAGGGCGTCAACGTGCAGCCCGTCACGAATACACCCTTGTTTCCCGCTGCCAGGAGAGCCCTGTGGCCGACGATACGCTGACCGCCCCCGCCCGCACCGACAATCCCAAGCCGATGCTGCGCCCCGCCGATCCGCGTTTTTCCTGCGGTCCGGTGAAGAAATACCCCGGCTGGAGCTGGGAGGCGCTGGCCGATGCGCCGCTTTCGCGCACCCACCGCGCCGGCACTGCGATCCAGCGGATCAAGGAATCGCTTGAGCGCACCCGCGCCCTGCTGGAACTGCCGGACGATTATCATGTCGCGCTGATGCCCGGGTCGGATACCGGTGCGATGGAAGCGGCGATGTGGTCGCTGCTCGGTGTGCGCGGCACGGACGTCTTCTCCTGGGATGTGTTCGGCAACAAGTGGACAAGCGACGCGCGCGACGAGCTGAAGCTGGACGATCTGCGCACCTTCCAGACCCCGGCCGGCACCCTGCCGGACCTCTCGAAATATGACGGCAAGCGCGACGCGGTCTTCACCCTGAACGGCACGGCGGCCGGTGTGTGCATTCCGGATTATGACTGGATCGATGCCGACCGTGAGGGCCTGACCCTGTGCGACGCGACGTCCGCCGCTTTCGCCGTCGATATCGACTGGTCGAAGATCGATGTCCTCACCTTCTCCTGGCAGAAATGCATGGGCGGGGAAGCCCAGCACGGCATGCTGGTTATGGGGCCGCGGGCGATCGAACGCCTCAACAGCTTCCGCCCGGACCGGCCGATTCCGGCGATCCTGCAGCTGCACAAGAATGGCAAGGCCGATATGGCGCTCTATGAGGGTTCCACCCTCAACACGCCGTCCCTGATGGCGGTCGAGGACTATCTTGCCGCGCTGAAATGGGGGTCGCGCATTGGCGGCCTGCCGGAGCTGGTCCGCCGCAGCAAGACCAATTTCGAGACGCTGGACGCCTGGGTGCGCCAGTCCGACTGGATCGATTATCTGTGCGAGGACGAAGGCGCGCGGTCGCCGATCTCGGTTGCGCTGAAATATGTTGCGCCGGAGGCCGCAGCGCTGGATACCGAACAGCAATGGGCGCTGACCAAGGGCATCACGACGCTGCTTGAGCGCGAGAATGCGGGGCTGGACGTCAACATGCACCGGGCCTCTGTGCCGGGGATCCGCATCTGGTGCGGTCCGACCATCGAGGCTGACGATCTGGCCGCGCTGGGACCATGGCTCGACTGGGCCTATCGTGAAGCGCTGGACGCACTCTGACCGGCGCTGTATCGCTGCGCCGGCACACTCTTGAGCGAGGGGGACATCTATGACGCGTTTGGGACTGGCCGCACTGGCCGCTGCATGCCTGGCCGCTCCGGCGGTTGCCGATGATGAGCGCGGGACGGAAATCCGCCTCGGCGTCACGGCCCACGATCTGGCCGACCATGTCGAGGATGGGCCGAACATCACGGTCGACGCCCTGTTCGCCTCGCCGGACTTCCTCGAGGCGATCTGGTCGCCGCGCCCCTATCTCTACGGTTCGTTCAACACGAACGGGCTGACCAATTTCGGCGCGACCGGTCTCGCCTGGAACTGGGCGTTCTCCGAGAACTGGAATTTCGAATTCCGCACCGGGCTGAGCTATAATGACGGTGTCGAGGATATCGACCCGAACTCCCCGCCGGACGATCCGACGCGTATCCGGCTCGCCACGACGCGCTCCCTGATGGGCAATGAGATCCTGTTCCACAATGCGTTCGGGCTCGATTACGACCTCAATGACCACTGGTCGGTCGGCGCCTATTACGAACACATCTCCCACGGCCAGATCCTGGCCTCCGGCCGCAACCAGGCCCTGGACAATGCCGGTATTCGTATCGGTTATCGCTGGGGACGTTGACCCTGATGAAGCTCTGGAGCGCGGTCTTCAGCGCTGTCGTCTTGGTCGGTCCGGGTCCATCCGCTTTGGCCCAACAAGAAAACGAGCTGACCCGCTTGGGAGAAGCTCTGGCCTTCTATGGGGAGACGGGCCGCGCAACGGAAGGCTTGTATCCGTATTTCCGTGAAGAACGGGTCTATTTGTCGGTGCAGGGTCCGTGCCCGGAAACCTCTACCGTGCGGGCGGGAGGAGATATCATCCTAAATGCGTCCGATTATCGGGGCGGTCTGCTCTACTATGGCTTTGACAGTGAGGCATTGTTGGCTGGCTGGGTCGACGATTGGTCAGATGAACCGGCTTGCTATGCGGCAATGACAGGCGCTGACGTGGTAGAAACCCTCGGCGGATTGAGCCAGGAAGCCTATCTGGTCATGAATATTGAAACGGCGCCTGTTCTGTTTGCTCCCGCGGATCTCGCAGCCATTGCGGTGATTCGCGATTAGCCACGGCGCGCCGCTTCGGCCTCGTCCGCCCGCGGATCCTCTTCCACGCGGACATAGATGCCGGTGAACCAGTCGGTCCATTCGCCGTCTGCGCCCTGTTGCTGGAAGTGCTGGCGCACCGTACCGTCGTCCCGGAGCGTCCAGCTGCCGCGGAAGGCCGCGCGCGTGCCATTGCCCGGATAGAAGATCTCGCCTTCCAGCACCATCGCGCCCGCCGCGTCGAGGCCGCCGGTATAGTCGATGAAATTGCCGGGGCTGACCCAGACCTGCCGCCAGGCGCCGGCCAGCGGGTCATAGGCGTTCAGGCTTTCGCCCGTCGAACCGCCGGCACCTTCCCAGCGTTCGGTGATCAGGCAGCCGCCCTGGGATTTCACGATCGTGTTGCGGCCCTGATAGGGGCCGTCATCGGGGGCGTAGACATTCCACGTGCCCAGCCAGAAATCGAAATCGTCGTGCTGCGCCTCGGTGCAGCCCGGCGGCGGGCCGGACTGGGCCCACGCCATCGTGACGGGCGCCGCAGCCAGCGCAGCCGCGGCCGCCAGTGTCCGCAAGATCGTCATGCCGTGCCTCCCCGCTCGGTCCAGACATCACGCTGGCACGCGTCCGGCAGGCGAACAAGCGGTGCCAGGGCCGCTTGCCGTAAAATCCGCGCGGCTTGCCGCACCGGACGCGCAGCCGCGCGCCGGAATGACCAAGATGTCATCATCCAATCAGGGTGCGGCGAGCATCCGGGTCATATACTGAAGAACAAGACGGGCGGGATTGGCAGAATGTTCCGGACACGGCGGGTCTACGAGACCGACGCGCTCAATGTGAAGCTGAGCTATTACGGCCCCGGCTTCGGCATGGGTGCGCACAGTCACGATTTCGACCAGGTCTCCTTCCTGCTGTGCGGCGGGTTGAGCGAGGGGCATGGCGGGGCGCTGCACGAAATGCATCAGCGGGGCATCGGCCTGAAGCCGGCGGGTTTCGAGCACGACAACCGCTATCACGGGCGCGACGGTGCGCTCATCCTGTCGATCAATCTGCGGCCGGGGGCAGATGCCGCGCTGGCCGGCCTGATCCCGGACGACTGGCACTGGTCGCCCGACGCGCCGCCGGACCGGATGTGCGAGCTTCATGCCCTGTTTGCCGCGGACGGCGATGCGGCCGGCGATGCCGTGGTCGATCTGCTCGCCCGGCTCGGCCCCGGCCGGCAGGCGCATCATGCGTCGCCGCCGGCCTGGCTGAAACGGATCCGCGACCGGCTCGACGATCCCGCCGACCTGACCGAAATCGCAACCATTGCCGAAGAGGCCGGCGTGCACCGCGTCTATCTTGCCCGGGTCTTTGCCGCGCATTTCGGTGTGGCACCCAGCGCCTACCGGCTGCAGCGCCGCGTCGGACGTGCTGTCGGTCTGCTGGCCACAGGATCGGCGCCGGGCGACGCAGCCGCCGAGGCCGGTTTTGCCGACCAGGCGCACATGACGCGCTGCCTGCGACGGCAGACCGGGCTGACCCCCGGCGGCCTGCGCCGTTTTCTCCTCGCAGCCTGACCCGGATCAACCGGTTGCATCCGTTCAAGACCGCCGCTTGCCGACCGGTTAGGTGTGGAGCGGACTGACAGGAGATACAGATGCGTTTTTCTTCCCCCCTGACCGCCGCGGCAGCCATCTTCCTTGCCTCAACCGCCGCCCTGGCGGAAACACCCCAGGGCGCGGCCGACCGGCTGGACGCCTTTCTCGACCGCTTCGAGGGCATCGAGCCGGGCTATGCCGTGGTCGCCGTTACGGCCGACGAGGTGCTGCTGAACCGGGTGGAGGGCGTGCGCCGTGCGTCAACCGGCGATCCGCTGACCACCGATACGCCGCTCTACATCGCCTCGCAGACCAAGGCCTATGTCGGCCTGCTGGCGAGCTGGCTGGATGCGCAGGGCATTCTCGATCTCGATTCCACCATCATCGATCACTGGCCCGATGTGGACTTCCCCGAAGGCGTGGACCCGTCCGCCTGGACGCTGCGCGATCTCCTGACCCACCAGGTGCCGATCTCGGTTGGACAGCTCACGATGCTGGAAGCCTATGTCACCCGGGTCGATCCGGCAGACTATCCCGCCCTGATCGCGCAGTATGGCGAGGCCCGCGAGCCCGGCTTCCAGTACGACAATCTGGGCTACAACATCTATGGCGCCATCCTGGAGACCGCGACCGGCCGCACCTGGCAGGACTGGCTGGACGAGGTGATCTTCGAGCCGACCGGCATGACGCGCACGTCCGGGCGCACCTCCGATTTTTCGCTTGAGGAACAATCCTGGAACCACATCTGGCAGGGCGAGGAGGCCGGCTGGTACGACGTGCCGCCCAAGACCGACGGCATGATGCAGTCGGCGGGCGGTCTGGTGACCTCGACGACCGACATGGCGGCCTGGCTGCAGCTGCAGCTGCGCGGCCACGGGCCCGACGGCAGCGGTCTCACCGATGCGGTGGTGGCCGAGGCACACGCATCCGGCGTGGAAACGCACATGGAAGACGGCCGTAATCCTTATGAACTGCCGTGCTCGGGTTATTCGCTGGGCTGGAATATCTGTGATTTCGACGGCCACACCCTCTACATCCATGGCGGCGGCTATACCGGCGCGCGGACGGGGATGGCCTTCTCGCCGGATCTCGGTGTCGGCATCGCCGCCTTCTCCAATTCCGACAATATGACGGGCTGGCTGTCGGGCCGGACCATTGTGATGTTCCTGCAATTCCTCACCGAACATCCCGACGCGGAACGCTGGGCAGATACGCGGGTGGAATACTATCCCCAGCAGATCGCCCGCTATCTGGAGCACCGCACCAATCGTGAGGCCGAGAACCGCGCCGACGAGGCCTGGGGCGGCTGGACCTGGCAGCCCGAAGCCGCCGAGCGGGCAGGGTATGCCGGCACCTATTCCTCCGGCGAGCCCTATGGCGTGGTGACGATTGTTGAGGAGGGCGACGGGCTGGTGGCCAGCCTCGGCGACATGCGGCTGCAGCTGGAGCCGGCCAGCCCCGACCTGTTCGGCGGCGTCGCCCATGCCTTCTACGGACCCGACCGTTTCGCCTTCCAGCGCGACGCTTCCGGCGCCATCGTCCGGCTCGACTGGGACGGGGATGTCTACGAACGTGTGGATTGATCCACAGGACGCCGGTTGCGGGGCTGATCCCTCTCTTGTGAGGCCCCGCAATCTGTTCTAAGCCTGCCGCCCGTTCGAGCCCGCCGTTTCATTGATCTGACGACTGACATCTGCCGCCCTGCGGCCCCCGTCCGGACCGCGCGGTCCGGCAGGCGATGTCTCTCGGGCGGCGGGCATAGTCGCGGAGGCAGAAATGGCCAATGTTACCGTCGTGGGCGCCCAGTGGGGCGATGAAGGCAAGGGCAAGCTGGTCGACTGGCTGTCGCACCGCGCCGATGTGGTGGCGCGTTTCCAGGGCGGTCACAATGCGGGCCATACGCTGGTCGTCGGCGACAAGGTCTACAAGCTCTCTTTGCTGCCCTCCGGCGTGGTGCGCGGCAAGCTCTCCGTGATCGGCAATGGCGTCGTCGTCGACCCCTGGGCCTTCGTGGCCGAGGTCGACCGGATCGCCGAACAGGGTGTGAAGATCACCCCGGAAGTCGTGAAGATCGCCGAGACCGCCGCGCTGATCCTGCCGATCCACCGCGAGCTGGATGCCCTGCGCGAGAACCGCGATGACGGCGAGGCCATCGGCACCACCCGCCGCGGCATCGGTCCGGCCTATGAGGACAAGGTCGGCCGCCGTGCCGTGCGCGTCATCGACCTGGCCGACGAGGCGGCGCTGCGTGCCCGCGTCACCGAAATCCTGCACCATCACAACGCCCTTCGCCGCGGCCTGGGGCATGAGGAATATCCCGCCGACAAGCTGGTCGCGGAACTCCTCGATATCGCACCGAAAATCCTGCCCTATGCGGCCCCGGTCTGGCGTGTGCTGAAGAATGCCAACGATAGCGACCAGAAGATCCTGTTCGAGGGCGCCCAGGGCGCACTGCTGGACGTGGATCACGGCACCTATCCCTTCGTGACCTCCTCCAACACCGTTTCCGGCCAGGCCTCGGCGGGCACGGGCGTGGGCCCCAAGGATGTCGGCTATGTGCTGGGCATCGCCAAGGCCTACATGACCCGCGTCGGTTCCGGACCCTTCCCGACCGAACTGTTCGACGAGAACGGCCAGCGGCTCGGCGAGCGCGGCCATGAATTCGGCGTCGTCACCGGGCGTAAGCGCCGCTGCGGCTGGTTCGACGCCGTGATCACCCGTCAGACCCTGCAGGTCGGCGGTGTCGACGGTGTCGCCCTGACCAAGCTGGACGTGCTGGACGGGTTCGAGACGATCAAGGTCTGTGTCGGCTACGAGCTCGACGGCCGCCGCCTCGACCACCTGCCCGCCGGCAAGGAAGCCCAGGCCAAGGTGACGCCCGTCTATGAAGAGCTGGAAGGCTGGCAGGGTTCCACCGCCGGCGCCCGCTCCTGGGCCGATCTGCCCGCCGAAGCGGTGAAATATGTCCGCCGCCTGGAAGAACTCATCGAATGCCCGATCGCCCTGGTCTCCACCAGCCCCGAGCGCGAAGACGTCATCCTGATGCAGGACCCGTTCAGGGGGTAGGGCAGCACCACTCGTTGTCATCCCGGATGAACGCCCCGCGCAGGCGGGGCAAAAGTCCGGGACCCATAATCCCGGTGATCATCCAGTTGTCGCTGACGGCAAGCCTGCTTCTGGCCAAAAGCGAGCGTATAGGTCCCGGCCCTGCTGCCCGCCTGCGCGGGCCATCCGGCCGGGATGACAATCGTTTGGGATCAAGCCACGTCCCTAAACCGCCGCCACACGCACCTTCCGCCGCGGTTGCAGCTTGTCCTTCCAGGCCAGCGCCGGCTTCTCCACCGTTTCGCGCAGGACCCAGCCGGCGAGGATGGCGGCGGGGGCCATGATGAGGGCGAGCTGGGTCGTGTTGAGGCCCGGCATCAGGGCGAAGGCGACGAGGCCGATGGGCCAGTGCAGGATGTAGATGCCGTAGGAGACGTCTTCCACATTGCGCACGGCATGGCCGATCCGGCCGCCGATATGCGCATGGCCGAGCCACAGGAAGGCCGAGGCCAGGAAGATGTCGAGCATCATCCAGCCGATCGCCAGCTCGTGGGCGGCCAGCGCGGCCACGCCCGCCAGGGCGATGAAGGCCGGGGTGATGCGTACCATCTCGCGGGCGGCGAAGAAGAAGGCGCCGATCATGAAGGCCGGGCCGAAGCGCGCCAGCGTGGTGATCGTGCCTTCGCCGATGCCGCTATAGCCGAACGTGGCGACCAGGGCGCCGAAGACGCAGGTCAGCGCGGCCCAGAACACCACGAGGCGCCGGTCGGAATACAGCCCGATCAGGGCCAGGATGCCGACACCCAGATAGGCCATCAGCTCATAACGGATCGTCCAGAGCGGACCGTTGGCGCTGTGGCCGACGGGCGAGTTCTCGAACGTGCCCGGCAGGCCGGCCAGCGGATCGACCTGGCCGATCAGCTTCAGCGGGAAGGCCCAGGTCTGCGCGCTCGACCAGTATTCCGCCTGCGAGAGCGAGGTGAAGAAGGGGTAGGCCGCAAACACGATCAGCACGGCGGCGATCAGGCCCGGGAAGATGCGGAAGATGCGCGCCGTGGCATAGCGCGAGATCTCTTTCGTCTTCATCGCACTGGCGGTGATCATGTAGCCGGACAGGATGAAGAAACCGTCCAGCGCACACTGCACGACGAAGTCGACGGTCAGGCTCCAGGTGCCGGTATAGGGCTTGCCCAGCGGGATCAGGATGGCGTGTCCGTACAGCACCATCAGCGCGAAAACGATGCGCATCGCGGTGAAATTGTTGGACTTGTCTTCAAGACGGCCGAGGCCGTCGCGGAACAGAAAGCCAAGCTTGCTCATATGATCCCACTCCCGGTTATCCCCGGTCGCGGTGCAAGCGGCGTGCGGGGCGGCGGGGCGCGTCAAATCCGTAAACGAAACATGAAGATAGCCCGGCGCATTCGAGGCTTTCCGGTAACTGCATCTCAAAACAGGTCACCGCGCTGACCCAAAACGGGATGGAATGCCAAAGGCTTGGCCTTGCCTTCGCCCGGCGGACCCCTAGACTTCGCGGCCAATGCTTTGAAGAGGGGATATGTCATGCGGGTTGATCGTTTCGGAGTGTCTGCGCTGGTTCTGGCTCTGGCTCTGGGGGCGTGCGCGCCTGCCGGCGAGGAGCAAGCCGAAGCGCCGGCCGGAGAGGCGCCCGCTGCGGCGCCGGAGGCCGTTGAGGGCAGCGCTGCCAACGATGCGTCGGCGGACAATGACGACTATCCCGTCTCCACCGCTGCGCAGATCCATGACCGCACGTTCACGCTCGACACCCATGTCGATATCGGTCCGGGCTATGGCACTGACGCGCTCGATCCGGGCGAGCACACCCATGCCCAGGTCGACCTGCCGAAAATGGTCGAGGGCGGGCTCGATTCGGCTTTCTTCATTGTCTATGTGGGGCAGGGCGATCTGACCGAAGAGGGCTATGCCGCGGCGCGCGAGGCGGCCGAGGAGAAGTATCGCGGCATCTCGCGCATGCTGGCCAATGATCCCGACCGTATCGCCCTGGCGACCACGGCCGACGAGGTGGAGGAGATCGCCGCGTCCGGACGCCTGGTCGCCCTGATCGGCATGGAAAACGCCTATCCGCTGGGGCCGGGCATCGAGGACGTGCCCATGTGGGCCGAGCGCGGCGTGCGCTACATGTCGATTACCCATTTCGGCAATAACCAGTTCGGCGGCTCCTCCAATCCGGACACGGAGGCCGGCGAGCCGGCAGAGGATCCGGGCTTGAGCGATCTGGGCCGCGAACTGGTCGCCTCGCTGAACGATCACGGCATCATTGTCGACGTTTCCCATGTCGGCAAACAGACCATGCTGGACGCGATCGAGCTGTCACGCGCGCCGGTCATGGCCTCGCATTCCGGCGCCCGCGCCGTCTACGACAATGCCCGCAATCTGGACGATGAACAGCTGCGCGCGATCCGCGACAATGGCGGTGTGGCGCACATGGTCGCCTTCCGCCGCTATATCGGCGATGTGCCGCAGGCCGTGACCGACGGCCAGCGCGCCCTGGCGGCCGAGCTGGGTCTGGATACGCCGGAAGGCCGCGAGGCGGCGACGCCGGAGATTGTTGCGGCCTACCGCGAAGGCCTGGCCGCGCTGCGCGCCGAGCATGGCGATGTCGATATCTCCGTGCTGGCCGACCATATCGACCATGCCGTCGAGGTGGCCGGGATCGAGCATGTCGGCATCGCGTCGGACTTCGATGGCGGCGGCGGTGTCGGCGGCTGGGAAGACGCCAGCGAGACCGCAGCCGTCACCGAGGAACTCCTGCGCCGCGGCTACACGCCGGACGAGATCGAGATGATGTGGTCCGGCAATATCCTGCGCGTGATGCGGGCGGTCGAGGAAGCCGCTGCGGCGGAGTAGGGCGAAGGCGCGCGATCTCCGTCTTCCCCCGCGTGCGGCGCGTTAGGGCCCGGGTGGACCCTGGCCTGCCTGCCCCAGCCGTTCGAACAGGCGGGGCAATTCGCGTTCGCCCTCCAGCGTGACCCGCAGGGCGCGGCTGGTCTGGCGCGGCCTGAGCCAGCCGAGCTCCCGGAAACGGGTCAGCAGGGCCGCGCCCGCCCCGCCGGCGAGGTGATGGGTGCGTTCGCTCCAGTCCAGGCAGGTGCGGCAGGCGGGGCGGCGTGCCCGCATGAGGGCCGGCATGTCCAGGCCCAGCCCGTCCAGCAGGCCATGCCCGCGATCGGTCAGTGCGACCCCGTCCGGGGCCAGCGCAAGGGCACCGCCCGCATGCAGGGCGCGATAGAGCGCGATGCCCAGCTCGCCGGCGAGATGGTCGTAGCATACGCGCGCCCGGCGCATGGCCTGGTCGTCGGGGCCAGGACGGAAGGGCAGGTGGCCGCGTGACTGGGCCAGCCCCAGCAGGGCTTCCAGCGCCTCGGCGACCTCGGCGCCGGCCAGCCGCACATAGCGGTGACGGCCCTGTTTCTCGGCTGCGATCAGCCCGCCTTCGGCAAGTTTGACGAGATGGGCCGAGACCGTCGGCGCGCCGATGCCGGCCACACGCGCCAGCTCGCTGGCTGTCAGCGCCTTGCCGCTCATCAGCGCAGTCAGCATGGCGGCCCGGGCGGGGTCGCCGATCAGGGCGCCGATGCGGGCAATGTCCGGTCCGTGGCTCATGGCGGCGACGCTAGCATGATTGCGGCGGTTCCATACTTCGTTCCCGGGCGAAACATTGCCGGTGCGCCGGCCCTAGTCTCACCCCGCACAAACACGAAGGAGTGGGGGCGATGAGCCTGTTATGCTGCATCCGCTATCGGATCGACCCGTTCAAGCAGGAAGCGTTCGAGACCTATGCCCGTGAATGGCTGCGCGTCATTCCGGCCTGCGGCGGCCGGCTGCTGGGCTATTTCATGCCGCACGAGGGCACGAATGACATCGCGCTGGGCCTGATCGAGTTCGACAGCCTGGCCGACTATGAGGCCTATCGCGCACGGCTGCGCAGCGATGAAGGCGGGCGGGCCAATTTCGAATTTGCCGAAGCGGAACGGCTGATCCTGGGCGAGGCGCGCAGTTTTCTGCGCCGTGTGGAGGCATGATCCTGGTCCTGTTTGAACTCGATCCGGCAGACGGCGGCCGGGAGGCCTATTTCGATCTGGCCGCGGCGCTGAAGCCGGAGCTGGAAGGCGTTGACGGCTTCGTCTCGATCGAGCGTTTCGAAAGCCTGGCCGTGCCGGGCCGCTATCTCTCCCTGTCCGCCTGGCGTGACGAGGCGGCCGTGCGCGACTGGCGCAACCGGTCAAGCCATCGCAAGGCGCAGGCGGCCGGGCGCAAGGGCGAGATCGCCGCCTACCGGCTGCGCGTGGCAGAAGTCATCCGCGATTACGGCCTCGACGACCGGACCGAAGCGCCGGCCGACAGCCGGGCGCTTCATGGCTAGCGGCGCGGCCTGAAAACCCGGCGCCTCCCGCAGTCCGGGGATGGCGGGAGGCGGGATGGCGTGCGAGGGTCCCGGCCAGCAAAAAGGGGAGGGGCGGAATGCTCCGCACGATCCGGACACTGGCCGCCAGTCTCGCGGCGGTCCCGCTCATTGCTGGCGCCGCGCTGGCGCAAGGCAGCACGACGCCGCTCGACCGGGCGCTGGCCGTACAGGACAGCGCGCCGCAGGAGCGCCGGGTGGAAGCGCGCCGGGCGGTCGAAGACGCTCTGCTGGACAGCACGCTCTACTTTGTGCGCCTGCCGGGGGCGGAGCAGGGCAGCCGCTTTCTCGTCGGACGCCAGGGCGATCTGCCGGTCCTGTCGGGCTTTGATACGCCGGAACGCCTCCTGCGCTGGGCCGAGGCCAGTTTCACCGAAGAACAGCGCGAGCCGATGGGCGAATTCAGCGGTCTGGCCGGCGGGTTTCTGGTGCTGCTGGATCAGCAGATGGGCGGCGAAGCTGTGCTGTACATCAATGCGAGCTACGATCAGCCGTTGGTGATCGATCCTGTCTTCTTCCGCTTTCTGGCCGCGCGGGCGCGTCAGGCGCGCCAGGATCTTCCCCTTGCCCAGGGCGAGCCGGCGCCGGCGACGCCGCTGGAGCGGCACGCCCACGCCCGGGCCCAGCCTGACGGTACCGTCGAGGTGGCGTCGGAGGATTTGCGCTATCTGGTCGATGGTCAGCTCTTCTATGTGCCGCTGTATGCGCAGGCGCCTGCCGATGCCGTGCAATCCCTGCCGCAGCAGGACAATGCCGGGTCCGGCGGCGGCGACCGTCTGGCGCTGGAGGGCGAGACCCGTCCGGACGGCAGCCAGGTCTACCGGCTGGCCGTGTTCGACCGGCGCGAACTGGCCGATGGCTATGCCCAGGCTTTCGAAGCCCAGCACGGCACGCCGTTGCGCTACCGGGTCATGCGCGGGATCGATCTGATGCAGGCGCTGCCCGCGAACATCCCTGTCGCCATCAATCCGGGCTCGTCCTACATGCTCGTCATCGCACCGGATGGCGAATCAAGCGGCGCGGCCACCGACTAAATTCCCCTCTTCAGGGGAGGGTGCTGCGCCGGCCCGGCGGCTAGTCTGGCCGGCGATGAAAGCCTTGCTGAAACTTCTTCTGCCCGTCGCCCTGCTGGCGGCGGTGATCGTCGCGGTAATCGTGCAGTCTGCACCGGCCTCGCTGCGCGTGGCGGGCGGCATCTGACGGCGTCCGTCCGCAGGCGCTAGCGCGGCGTCTCCCCGCACTGTGCCGTCCGACAGCCGGCCCGGTTGTGTGTCCGAATGGTAATCGCTCCGCAAGTCTTTGAGCCCGGCATCATGGCTAGTCTTCCGGCGACGCAAGCCTTGTTGGGGGGCACGCGCGTTGCGGAGTATTTCAATGAAAAAGACAGTTCTGGCTGCGGTCGCAGCCTTGGCCCTGGCCGTGCCAGCTTATGCTCAGAACCCGGAAGCTGCGGTGGAGCGGCTGGAAGACTATCTGGACGCATTTCCCGATCTGGGGCCGGGTTATGCGGCCGTCATCGTTACGGCCGATGAGGTGCTGATGCGCCGGGTTGAAGGCGTGCGCCGGGTCTCGACCGGCGCACCCATGACGGCTGATACGCCGCAATATATTGCCTCCCAGACCAAGGCCTTCATGGGTCTGCTGGCGGCCCGCCTGGACGCGGAAGGCATTCTCGATCTCGACAGCCATATCACGGACCATTGGCCGGACATGGAGTTTCCCGGTTGGGCCGATCCGTCCGACTACACACTACGGGATCTGCTCAGCCACCAGGTGCCGTTCATCGCGCAACGCATTACCGCGATGGAAACGACCGTCATGCCGGTGGCCGCGGCTGACTATCCGCGCATGCTTGTCGAACACGGTTACAGCCGGGATCCGGGATATCAGTATGATAATCTCGGCTACAACATCTACGCCGCTATCCTGGAAACCGCGACCGGCCGCAGCTGGAAGGACTGGCTGGATCTCTACGTTTTCGAGCCGCTCGACATGGACCACACCTCCTCGCGGACATCGGACTTTCCGGCGGAGGACCTGGCTTGGCGGCATATCTGGCGCGGTGAGGAAGAGGGCTGGTACGAGATGCCGCCCAAGACCGATGGTATCATGCAGTCGGCTGGCGGGCTCGTAACGTCGGCCAATGACATGGCGACCTGGCTGCAGCTGCAAGTGCGCGGTGAAGGCCCGGCGGGCAGCGGTATCACGGCGGACATGCTCGCCACAGCCCAGACCGGCTATGCTGACGCCAATATGGCGGCTGGCAACAGCCCGATTGGCGCGCCGTGTCCCCAGTATGCGCTGGGGTGGTGGACCTGCGATATGGATGGTCACGAAGTCTACCAGCATGGCGGGGCTTTTCCCGGTGCCCGCAGTATCATGGCCTTCTCACCGGATCTGGGCGTCGGTATTGCCTTCTTCTTCAACACCGACAACCAGACCAGCTGGCTGTCCGGAGATCTGGTCCGTCTGTACTTCGAATACCTGCTCGACAGTCCGGGCGCTGCCGGGATGGGCCAGCGCCTGATCGAACAATATCCCGGACGGGTCAGCGCAACGCTGGAGAACAGCCGCAACGCCATGGCAGAGCGGCTCGCCGCCGAACACTGGCAGGGCTGGAACTGGTCTCCGGACCGGGAGACGCTGGCGCGCTATACGGGGGTCTATACGGTGAATGATGACCCCTATCACACCATGGACGTCCGGCTGGAAGGGGATGGACTGATCTTTCACTGGGGTGAGTTCAATGCTGACATGCGCCCGGCCGTCGAGAACCGGTTCGGGGTTCAGCTTCAACCGTTTTCCGACATCTTCCCGGCCGACTTCACCCGCAATGAGGCTGGCGAAATTACAGGGTTCGGCTTCCTGGGGATTCAGTTCGAGCGCCGCATGGCGCACTGACCGGTCTGGATGAGCCAGCCGGATCCGCCGCCGTCCGCGCGGCAGGTCCGGCGAAGCGATCTTCCCGGGGGAGACAGGAAATGCCGGCGCTAGCGCGACGCGTCCCCGCAGCGTGAAAAGGGGCGCAGTTGGGTGCCGTCGGGCAGGCGGCCATCCGTGACGACCGGTACGCCCTCGTCATTCTGGCGTTCGGCCCGGGTGATCGAGACCAGGCGCAGCGTGCCGTCGGCCAGCCGGTCCAGTTCCACCTCGACCCGGCCGCGCAATTGCCCGTCGGTTATCCCGTCGATATAGCGCCCGGCCGTGTGAACCCAGCCGCCGCCGAAGCCCACGCGTTCGGACCCGTCGGCCAGCGCTTTGCGGTCCGGCTGTCCGGCGACGGTGAAACTGCCGCCCGGCGCGTCGCCGTCTCCCACGCTATAGGCCATCTCGCCGATATTGGCGGAGCGGTCGTGGGGCGGCGCGGCGAGGATATGGATATCCAGCGTGCGCGGCACGCCGGCCGTATTGCAGCCCGATACGCCGCTGGCCTGCAGCTCGGCATAGCGGCCGGAGATGTCCGGCCCGGCCGGCTTGTCCGGCGGACCGCCCGTCCAGGCCTGCGCCAGGCTGGCGGCGAGTGTCATGGCAAGCATCATCGGTGCATCCTCCCACCCCTCATGAGCGGATGCCAGACCCTCGCCCCGCACTCCTGAATACCAGCTGAATGCCCTGAACAGGGGAGTGACGGTCCCCCGCACGCGGGCAATAGCGGAACCGGCCGAACCGGGTATTGATATCTGGCGGCGGGATGAGGGAGACCGGGATGAATCGAGCGATCGAGGCGGCCGTGCGGCCGGAACTGGCAGCGGGCGAAAAACTGTTGTGGACGGGGCGGCCGAACATGATCCGGCTCGCCTGGCTGCGCGGCGGCAAGACGGCGCTCTTCGCCATTCCCTGGACCGGCTTTTCCATCCTGTGGACCGGCATTGCCTGGCTGTTCTCCGCCGGGAATGAGGACAGCCAGCTCTTCTTCCGCGTGGCGATGGTGATCGGGCCGCTCTTCTTCCTGTTCGGCATCTGGCTGTTCGTCTCCTCGCTGATCAAGGCCTTTGCCGTGCGCGGCACGCTCTATGCGCTCACCGACAAGCGGGCGATCGTGCTGACCGGCGGCGGACGGTCGCGCAGTTTCGGCGCCGGCGATCTGGGCTCGCTGTTCCGGCGCGGCACCCGCCGCGGCGACATCATCTTCCGCGACGCCCTGCCGCGCGGCAGCGGCGATCCGGAAGAGCAGGCCGGCCATCTCACCGATTTCGGCTTCTTCGGCATCGCCGACCCGCGCGGCGTTGAACGCCTGATCCGCGAGCAGGTCGCCAAGGCCTGACCCGGTTGCCAAATCGGCCGCGCTTCTCCATCCTCGCCGTCAACAGTTCCAAGGGGTGTCCCGCCACAAGGGCGGGGCTGAGACTTCACCCTTAGGACCGGATCCGGGTCATGCCGGCGTCGGGATGGAGCGCTCTTTCTCTCCGCTTGCAGCGGGGATTCGAGGCCTGATCGCAACGCCGGCGCCCGCCACACGATGAAAGGCGCGCCGCCATGAACAAGCCCACCTCCCAATCGCAATTCGAGACTCCCGAAGTCACCACCGGGCCGTTGCCGGGGTCGCGGCGGGTCTATACGTCGCCGGCCACGGCGCCGGCGCTGAAAGTGCCGCATCGCGAGATCGACCTGCATCCCACGGCGAATGAGCCGCCGGTGCGCGTCTATGACACGTCCGGTCCCTATTCCGATCCCGACCACAAGCTGGACGTCGAGCACGGCCTGCCGCGCCACCGTCTGGACTGGTATACCGACCGCCAGGTCGAGACCTATGAGGGCCGTCCCCTCTCAGCCCTGGATAATGGCGGGGCGACCGGCAAATACCTTGCCCGCGAATTTCCGGTGCGCAACAAGCCGCTGCGCGCGCGCATCGAGGCCGCGCCGGTGGAAAGCGCCTCCTCGCCCTGCTCGATGGGCGAGGACACCAGCTGGGACAGCACGAAACGCGCGCCGCTCACCCAGTATGAATTCGCCCGCGCCGGCATCATCACGCCGGAAATGGTCTATGTCGCCGAGCGGGAAAATCTGGGCCGCAAGGCCGCTGTGGAGGGCGCTGCCGCGCGCATCGCCGATGGCGAGAGCTTCGGTGCGTCCATCCCCGAACACGTCACCCCGGAATTCGTGCGGGACGAGATCGCCCGCGGCCGCGCCATCATCCCGGCCAATATCAACCACCCGGAACTCGAGCCGATGATCATCGGCCGCAATTTCCTCACCAAGATCAACGCCAATATCGGCAATTCCGCCGTCGCCTCCAGTGTCGAGGAAGAGGTGGAGAAAATGGTCTGGGCGATCCGCTGGGGCGCCGACACGGTGATGGACCTCTCCACCGGCAAGAATATCCACAACACGCGCGAATGGATCCTGCGCAACTCGCCCGTCCCGATCGGCACCGTGCCGATCTACCAGGCGCTGGAGAAGGTGAACGGCGTCGCCGAGGACCTCACCTGGGAGGTGTTCCGCGACACGCTGATCGAGCAGGCCGAGCAGGGGGTGGATTATTTCACCATCCATGCCGGCGTGCGCCTGGCCTATGTGCCGCTCACCGCCGACCGCGTCACCGGCATCGTCTCGCGCGGCGGCTCGATCATGGCGAAATGGTGCCTGGCGCACCACAAGGAGAGCTTCCTCTACACGCATTTCGAGGACATCTGCGACATCATGCGCGCCTACGACGTCTCCTTCTCCCTGGGCGACGGGCTGCGTCCCGGCTCCATCGCCGACGCAAACGACCGCGCCCAGTTCGCCGAGCTGGAAACCCTGGGCGAGCTGACGAAGATCGCCTGGGCCAAGGGCTGCCAGGTGATGATCGAGGGCCCCGGCCATGTCGCCATGCACAAGATCAAGGAAAACATGGATAAACAGCTGAAGGAGTGCCACGAGGCGCCCTTCTACACGCTCGGCCCGCTCACCACCGATATCGCCCCGGGCTATGACCACATTACCTCAGGGATAGGCGCCGCGATGATCGGCTGGTTCGGCTGTGCCATGCTCTGCTATGTCACGCCGAAAGAGCATCTGGGCCTGCCCGACCGCGATGACGTCAAGGTCGGTGTCGTCACCTACAAGATCGCCGCCCATGCCGGCGACCTCGCCAAGGGCCACCCCGCCGCCAAGATCCGCGACGACGCCCTGTCACGCGCCCGCTTCGAATTCCGCTGGGAAGACCAGTTCAACCTCGCCCTCGACCCGGAAACCGCCCGCGACTTCCACGACCAGACGCTGCCCAAAGAGGCCCACAAGGTCGCCCATTTCTGCTCCATGTGCGGCCCGAAATTCTGCTCCATGCAGATCACCCAGGAGATCCGGGATACGTTCGGGAGCGCACGGGCGCCGAATGCGGTGGATGCCGAAGCCGGGATGGCGGAGAAGGCCGAGGAGTTCAAGGCGCGGGGCGGGGAGATTTATTTGAGTGAGGACGGCACCGTGCGGGAGCCCATAGACTGAGGCTCGGCCGAGGGACATGTACCTCGGGTACGTGTCCCTTTGTGAGGGCTGGCGGGCTAGATGAGAAGGTTGCGGGGACTTATCTGAGAAAGGATGGCACCGTTCAGGGAGGGCTACTAGTTAAAAAAGTGTGTTCAGGGGCTTGCGCTTCGGTTGGCGCTTTCCCATCTGGCTAATATCTCCAGCGCTAGGCTGAAGAGTTACAGGTTAACACTGTCAAGGCAAATCGTCGCCGTGATCGTGAGTTTCAGCATCAGTTGGGTCTCCGGTTTCAGGAACAGACGGTGAGCAGGATCTGCAGGACGTTCGTCCAGACAGAAACAGTGTAGCACCTTTCGTCGAGAGGCGTGTCGTCAGGGGATTTCCCCGAAACAACAGCTGGGGTAAGGGTATAGCGAAGACACGTCGTCGCCCTTACCCCAAATCGCCTTTGACTCTAAAACCTATTAAAAAGTACCCGCATTTTGACGCGCTTCTAAGCAACTTAGAGGTGGAAGAGATTGTTGCTTCCCCGCAGCGTGTTGCGTCAAACGCCTTCTTTCCATTTCTGTCTTATGAGAAGCGCTATCAGCCTTTCAGGCGTCCTGGTGGCGGCGTGAAGCCGTCAAAGAAGCTACGCCCAATTGCCTATGCTTCTCGGCGCGACGCAGCGATTTTCGAACACTATCGAGGAATTCTTGCTGAAAAGTATGAGGCGCGACTTCTAATAGAGGGCATACAAGATTGCCCGATCGCTTATAGAAGAATTGCTACAGAAAGTGGCGGTGGGAAGTGCAATATAGATTTCGCGAGGGATGCTTTCGACTTCATCTCTAAGCAAAAAAAATGCAGGGCATATGTCGTAGATATTTCTAGCTATTTTCCTTCAATTTCGCATAAGAACCTATACAAAATTTGGTGTGAATTGATGGGCTTTGAGCGAATGCCGGAGGATCACTATGCGGTGTACAAGGCGATAACGCGATACTCATACGTTGATAGAGAGGAGCTCTACAAGGAGCTTGGTTTTATAGGGCCAAAGGCTGTGGGAGGTGGTGTTGGGGTGGGGTACTTGCGGCACTGGAACGACATACCCTTGCAGCTTTGCTCTCCAAAAAAACTTCGAGAAATACTAAATGATAGAAAATCGTCTGGTAAAAAAATTCACTATGTAAATAAAGGGCCGGCTGGAATACCTCAGGGGGCGCCAATATCTGATGTTTTGGCTAACATTAATCTGCTACATTTTGATATCATACTGTCTGATTATGTAAATGGAAAGGGTGGTTTTTATAGGCGATATTCTGACGATATAATTATAATCTTGCCAGAAAAAGAAATTGGATCGAGAGTTCTCTATAAATTGAGATATGAGCTTTCAAAATGTGGCGATGATCTTAAAATAAAAGACTCTAAAATATCGATTGTTGATTTTAATGTAGATAGTAATGAATGTTTCAGATGGGTGAGCGGTGTTGGAAAAAATGGGTTGGAATACCTGGGTTTCCGTTTTGACGGAAGAAGTGTGTTTTTGAGAGACAAAACGGTTTCAAACTTCTTTCGGAAGATCGCGGTGGGTGCCAGAGCTTATGTCAATTCGACAGTAGCAAGATATCGCGACTTGAACTCTAGCGACATCGCGAAAAAAATTGATCCCGATGAATTTTTTAAGAAATACTCTCGAGTAGAGGGGTTCGATTTGGCTGATGATTACCGGCGTTGGACGTTCTGGACGTACGTTAGGCGAGCCCGAAAAGTATTTGGCGACATTTCAAAGCCGATGGACGGGCAGTTAAGAAACTTCAAGAAAGTCGGTCGGGAACGACTTCAATATGCAATGAGCAAAGCTGGCATTCCAACTACGAGAATATAGTCCTTCACACCTCCCCACAAACCTCATGCCGAGACCCAGCCGTATTGAATTCCCGCGATCAAGGGTGAGAACCGCGAAGCGGCGGCCCAGCGAGGCCTGAAAAGTGGGCACCACTTTTCAGATCAAGCCGAGCGACCAAAGGGCCGCCCTTGACCGCGGGAATTCAATACGGCCCCCTGCTGGCAAGGGATTTATGGCTGACTGCGCGCCGGGCCCGCTCTTCCTCACACACTCACCCGCTTTCCCCGGACCCGTTCCGGGGCCTCGTGAGCGTCGCGGTTTCGCGATTTGGTGTCTGGACGGGTGAGGGCGGCAGGCCCCGGAACGGGTCCGGGGGAAGTGGCGCTCTTGCTTGCGGCAGGCACCCCCCTCTCCCCGACCGGGGAGAGGGCAGGGTGAGGGGCGGCCGCGGGAGCGGCCACTCAAGACTCTTTGCGGCGCTGGCGCGCGCCCCTCATCCGCCGCTTCGCGGCACCTTCTCCCCGGTCGGGGAGAAGAGGGGCCCCCTGCTGGCAAGGGTTTCAACCCCGCCCCTGCGCCGGGCGCGCTCTTCCTCACACACGCACCCGCTTTCCCCGGACCCGTTCCGGGGTCTGGTGAGGGGTGCGGTTTCGTGCGTTATTGCCAGGGGCGGCAGGCCCCGGAACGGGTCCGGGGGAAGTGAGGCGTCGTGCAGCAAAGCGAGACACAATGAACCTCGTCCAGCAAATCGACGGCCTCAATGCCGAGCCCTGGATCGGGGCTGAATTCCGGACGTCGCGCTTCCGGCCGATCTTCGTCGGGCACAGTCATTATGAGGAAGGGTTTGGCGGTCAGCCGGTCGGGCCCGGCCTGACGCGGGCGGCTATCGAGCTGCACATCGGCGAGACCGTCGGACTGCGCTTCTATTCCGGGCTGATCCAGATGGCGACCGGTCTGCACCACGCCTATGTGGATCGCGGCGCCTTCTATGCGCGGATCGGTTTTGCCAACCTGCTGCAGACCTATCTCGATGCGGCGCGCATGGCGGCCGATCCTGCCGACCTGGCCGCCGACTCGGCGGCGCTGGTCGCGGTGTTCGAGGCGGTCGATCCCACGCATATCGTCCTGCTGGGCGATCAGGTGTGGGACGGGTTCGAACAGCCCGGGCATTTCGTGGCGGACGGACGCCGCGGCGATCCCTACTGGGCCGGCCGGATCGCCGGGCGCCCCGTCTTCTGGGCAAGCCATCCCTCCAGCGGTTTCAGCGGTCTCGACTGGGCGAGGACATTCGGTCACTTCCTGCGCGATCACGGGATGAGCAATGCCGACCTCGCCGCCTGGGCCGACGCCGTGCGCCTGCGGCCCGACAGCACGCTCCTGGAGGGGCCTTCCTGACCCTCCGTTGGCAGGCCCCGGAACAGGTCCGGGGGAAGTGGCGCTTTTTTCCCTTGAACACAACCGCGTGTCATCCCGGCCGTATGGCCTGCGCAGGCAGGCCGGAGGGCCGGGACCCATACGCGCCGATGTCAGCCGGGAGCAGGCTCGATGTCCGCGACAGCTGGATAAACACCGCGCGTATGGGTCCCGGACTTGCGCCCCGCCGTCGCGGGGCATTCATCCGGGATGACAATCGCTCTGCAATCTCCAGCACATTCTCCCCGAACTCAGGTCCGGGGGAAGTGGCGCTTTTGCTTGCGGCAGGCACTCCTCTCCCCAGCCGGGGAGAAGCGCCAGCCCCCCATTCATACCGTCTTCATTCCGGGCCGGGCAGACTGGCGCCAGCTTGCACACAGGGGGACAGCATGCACTCGTTTTCGACCCTGACACTCGCCGCACTCGCGGCGGCGCTGGCCATGCCGGCGGCCGGGTTCGCCCGGGAGGACGACACGCCGGCCGGGCAGGTCTATGCCGTGACGTTCGGAGACAGTCCGCCGGTCAGCGGGATGACCGTGGTCTATACATTCCATGCCGGTTCCGAGATCTCCTCCGAGGCCCCGCGCGGGCTGGACGGGTTTGACGGCTATGGCGAGCCGGGCGGAAGCGGGCGCTGGTATGCCAGCGGCTTCGTCGAGATCGCGGGCAATGGCGTGGACGGCCTGTCCGATGCGCCGCCGTTCGGGACCGACCCCGCCTATCATCTGCAATTGCTGGCCGCGGGGTCCGACCAGGCCCTGTGCGAGGCATGGCCGCAGATCGCCGTGGGCGAGAGCGCCGATCCGCAATCCCTGTGCTGGATCACCAATCCCGATGTCACCGCCGTCGAGCGGCGGCAGTAAGAGACGATCCACCGCTCAACCACTTCCCCCGGACCCGTTCCGGGGTCTGGTGAGGGGCGCGGTTTCGCGATCTGGTGCCCGGACGGGTGAGGGCGGCGGGCCCCGGAACAAGTCCGGGGGAAGTGGCGCTTTTTCGTTTGAACGCCACAGCGTGTCATCCCGGCAGTATGGCCTGCGCGGGGCATTCATCCGGTGGAAAACGGGGACACACATCATCTGCGATGCGTATCCCCATCTTCCCCTGAACCTCATGCGCGCGGCGTGGCGCGTCCCCGCCGCCCGGCCGGGCTGGCGCTATTTGCGCAGGCGGTCGACCACGCCGGCGACGCTCCCGGCAGGGGCCGGGGCGGGGGCGGGCTTTTTCTCGGCCTTGGGTTTCTTGTGTTCCTTGTTGGATCGTTTCTGGCCTTTGGCCATGGTGTGCTCCTTCGCACGAGGCGCATCCGGCGGACGCGCACGCCCCGGTCATACGCCCTATTGCCGGCTCTGGATACGGCGCACGGGCGGCAAGGGGGTCATGGCAGGCTCTCCTCTCCCCGGCCGGGGAGAGGGATCAAAGGTGAGGCGCCCTCAAGCCACCCGCATCTCGCGCACCTTTTCGCCCATGATGCCGTTGGCGCGGATCGCCTTGCCGCACTCGAAACTGCCCGCGCGGAAGGCGCGGCAGGCTTCGGGGCGGTTGTCATAGACGGCACAGATCGCCTGGCCGGCGGTCAGGTCGAGTTGCAGGTGGACGCAATGGCCGCAGGAGAAGTCGACGAAGCTTCGCTCGCCGTCAACAATGAGGCTGTCCTTGGGAAGGTCGCGCTCGCGGTCTTCCGGGAGCAGGACGAGATAGCGCGGATTGCGGCTGAAACAGCAGGCTCCGCAGGCGACGCAGTCAAACGCCGTGTCCGACATCGGTGTGTCAAAAATCCACCGCGCGAAGACGGCCTCCCGCCCCGGCCCGCGGCGCGCGGGGACATACGCCAGAATGTGGCGGTGTGCATCTGAAATTTTCTCCCATTTTTCCCGGACACGCGTCAGCGTGATCCGGGACCGACGGGAGACTCATCGCTTGAAGGCATGCGCGGTCGGTCCCGGCTCTCCGGCCGGGAAAAATGGAAGACTCCCTCTCCCCGGCCGGGGAGAAGGGGGCGCTCACCCTCCATTAATCCGGCCCGTGCTTGTCTTTGCTGCAACAGGGGGGAGGCATCATGCGCACAGCACTCATCGCGATCACGGCGTTGCTGGCGGGCACGCCGGTTATGGCCCGGGACACTTCGGACACGCCCGCCGGGCAGGAATTCGACATTGCCGTGGCCACGGAGCATTGCACGCTGCGTTTCGACGACACAGTCGAGGCACGCGATGCGGCGCACCGGATGGGGATCGGCAGCCTGGAATGCAACGGCTATCCCAGCATGATCAGCTGGACCCTGATCGGCGAGCCGGGCGGTGCCAGCTTCCGGATCACCGGCGCCCCGCGGTTCGAGAATGCCGGCTGCGCCGAGGGCTGGCCGCATTTCGAAATCGGCGAACGCCGCGACGGCGCCTGCTGGCTCGACCCCGAACTGGGCGGCGGCACTCTGCGCGTGACGGTGACGCGAACGGAGTAGGGGGGCTTCTCCCCTCCCCAAAACTCTCCGTTTTTCCCGGACACGCGTCAGCGTGATCCGGGACCGACGGGAGGCACATCGCTTGAAGGCATGCGCGGTCGGTCCCGGCTCTCCAGCCCGCTTTCGCGGGCCATCCGGCCGGGAAAAATGGATGACTTCCTCTCCCCGGCGGGGGAAAAGAGGGCGCTCACCCTCCGTTAATCCCGCGCGTGCTCATCTCCTGGCTGCACACCGGGGAGGCGTTCATGAAAACAGTACTTATCGGCCTGGCGGCCCTTGGCCTGACATCCGCGCTGGCGGGGACGGCGCTGGCGCAGACGCCGCCGGAGGGCGTGGAAGTGACGATCGATTTTCGCAGCGCGTCGGTCGACGAATACTGGTTCTACAAATTCCAGCCCGGCGGCGAACTGACCATTCGTGTCCTCACCCAGCCGCATGATGGCCGGCCCTTCAGCGAGCTGCCCGAAGGCCCGGCGGGCCAGTGGAGCCTGGATGCCGACGGCGCGCTCACCGTCACCTGGGATGCGGGCGATACCCGGCATTGCGACGCCTGGCCGGACTATGGCTATAACGGCACGCTGGACGGGACGCCGGACGGCACCTGCTGGCTGAACGAGGATCTGCTCGAGGCCGTGCAGGAAGGCGCGCTCACCTCGGTGAACTGACCGGTCTGACGACGTAACCAACGAAATATTAAGCCTGTTCGCCCAGCAAGGCGGTGAAGCACCGTTTTGAGGGGACGTCATGCCGTCGCGCCGTTTTGAGCCCTGTGTCCGGGCCGTAGCCGCTGTTGTCCTGCTGTCGGGCCTGACGCCCGCCGCCCTGGCCGAGCTGCCGCAGACCTATCTGGCCCTGCTGCAGGAGGCCGACAGCCGCGATCTGTCCGACGACCGCTTCCTGGAAACCGCCGACATGGTGTCCGTGCTGGTCGATGGCGGTCGCGCCGAAGTGCATGCCGCCATCCTGGCGCATCTGCCCGGCCGGGCCGGTGTCGTGGCCGACTGGCCGCTGCCCGATCCGGAACCGGCCGCGCCGGCGCCTGCGCCGCAGGCGCCGCATTCCGAACATCGCGATCTGGGCGAAGCCCCGGTCGATCTGGCCGAAGCGCCCGAGGGTTCCGGCGGCTGGCTCGCCGCGCCGCTGCGCGCCCTGCGCGATGACAGCTGGGCCGGCCATATCCGGGCCGGCATCCAGATGGAGCGGGGCAATTCGGAACTCACCGATCTCACCTTCGCCGTCGAACTGGACCGCGAGCTGGAGGATGGCTGGCGTATCGACAGCCAGTTCGAATACTTCATCGCCGAACATGACGGCCGCACCACGCGCGACAACTGGCTGGCCGAGCTGCGGGTCGAGCGCGAGCTGGACAACGGCACCGGCTATTATGCCGGCGGGTCCTATGACCGCGACGAGATCGGCCTCTACTCCCAGTCGGCCTTCCTGACCGCGGGCGGTATCTGGCACGTGCTGGAGCGCCAGCGCATGGACTGGAAGCTGCGCGCCGGTGCCGGTCAGCGCTTCCGCGAAGCAGCTGCGACCGGTGTGACGACGACCGACTGGGTCGCCGAGGCCGGTTCCAGCTTCTCCTACGACCTGTCGGAAACCTCGCGCTTTGCCTCCGAGACCACCGCCTATGCCGGTGGCGGTTCGCGCATCGACCAGCGCTTCACGCTGACCAACCGCCTGTTCGGCGACTGGGCGGTGCAGACCGGTCTGCGCATCGAGCACGAGTTCGAGGACCGCCCCGGTTTCGAACCCACCGATGTCCGCCTCGACATCTCGCTGCTCTACGCGTTCGACTGATCCGGCCGCGCCCATCCGGGACTCACGCACGGGCTTTCCCCTTTAGCGGTCCTGGCGGACGGCCTAGCCTGTGCGCGAAACCGTCTTCAAAGCCGCCTCCGGAATGCCCGCCATGTGCCTCAACGCCTGTTCTGCCCCGCGCCGCGCCCGCATCTCCGTTCTGGCCGGTGCGGCCGTCATCCTGCTGGGCGCTGCGGTGGCCCGCGCCCAGGACGGGCCGGAGATCGACACGCGCGATGTCGACCGCTTCTACGCGCTCTACGATGCGGCGGACGGATCGCCCTCGGCGGAAACCTTGCAGACCGAATATCTTGATACCGGCACGCCGGGGCTGCATGTCCTGGCCGACCGGCGCAGGGTGACCGGCGAACGCATCGCCGCAGCCATCGCCGAGCGGCCCGAGCTTTACGAAAACGCCCGGGCCTGCGCCGCCGTCCTGCCACAGGTCGAGGCCCGTCTCGAAGCCGCGCTGGACCGGCTGGCCGCCTATCGTCCGGAGGCGGATTTCCCGTCCGTCACCATTGCCGTCGGCCGCGGACGCCCGGTCGGGATCGGTTATCCGGATACCGGCATCCAGATCGGGCTGGAGGCGCTGTGCGCCGCCGATTTCCTCAATGCCGATCTGGAAGACCGTTTCGTCACCGTGATCGCGCACGAATATGTCCACACCCAGCAGGATGCGGCGCTGTACGGCGAAACGCCGACCGTGCTGGAGATGTCCCTGGCCGAAGGCATTGCCGAATTCGTCACCGAGCGCATTGCCGGCGAGGTCGGCTACAGCCATCTGCCGCCGCTCGTCGCCGGCCGTGAACTCGAGATCGAGACCGCCTTTGCCGCCGATCTCGACAAGACGGAGCTGGATGACTGGCTCTACAATACCGGCAGCCGCGAACTGGCGGATCTGGGCTACTGGACCGGCTACCGGGTGGCCAAGGCCTACTGGCTCAACGCCGCCGACCGCGACCAGGCGATCCGCGACATGCTGGCCGTCACCGATGCCCACGCCTTTCTCGAGGCCAGCGGCTGGGAACCCGGCATGGCGATGGAGTAGTGGCGGTCACGACGCGCGGCCAGGGGCAAACTTATCCCCACCCCCTCCGGGCCGTGCGATACTGGCGCGGTTCTGTCTCAGTGTTGCGCATCGAAAACGCTTTCCGCTCCGGCGGAGGGAACCAATTCCGTCTCCGTGAATTTATTATGCATGCGCCGGCCTTCCCTGCCGGTCCCCCGGTTTCCGGCGCAGCAGCAGAGTACCGATCCCGGCGGCCACCCGGCCGCTCATAAAGCCAGGAGGCGTATATGTCGGAAGAAATGCTGAAACTGGCCATGCTGGCCGACAAGGTTGAACACGAAGACCAGCCCTGCCGCGCGGCGTCCGCGCCGGTCAGCCCGGTCGACACCTTCCTCTTCTGGACCGGACGTACGCCGGCCCAGCTCGCTGCTGCCGCCGAGGTCGAGCGCGAGGTCGAGCGCGTCTGATCCGCGCCTGTCTCACGAAATCCCCCAAATCCCCCCAAAGGAAACGCCCGTGTCACTGGCTGTGGCACGGGCGTTGTCCTTATGGGGCACTTACAGGGCACATATGGAGCGCTTACGGCTCCAGTGCGGCGCCCTCGCGGCGCGGGTCCGCCCCGCCGGTCAGCGAGCCATCCTCCAGCCGCCGCACGGCGTGCAGGCCGGAGTTTTCCCCGCGATTGGCATCCAGCGTGAAGCCCAGCTCGCGCAGGCCTTCCAGCACCTCCGCCGGCATCCCGTCCTCGATCCGCACCGTGTCGCCGCGCGCCACGACATTGGGCAGGGCAACGGCATCCTGCGGCGTCAGATCCCAGTCCAGCATGCCGACCAGGCTTTTGGCGACATAGCCGATGATCGACGAGCCGCCGGGCGAGCCGGTGGCCAGTTCGAAATTGCCCTCGGCATCGAAGACGATGGTCGGCGACATGGAGGAGCGCGGCCGCTTGCCGCCATCCGGCGCATTCGGCACCAGCCGCCCCTCTGCATCACGCGGATCGCGCGAGAAATCGGTCAGCTGGTTGTTGAGCAGGAAGCCGCCGGCCATGCGGTGGCTGCCGAAAATGCTCTCCACCGTCGTGGTCATCGACACCACATCGCCATCGCTGTCCACGATCACGAAATGGCTGGTGCCCGGAACGTCGGCCGTGGCATCGGCGCCCGGCGCGTCGACGCCCTCGGGAATACCCGGCACGGCGCGTTCGATCGCCGTATCCCGGTCGATCAGGGCCGAGCGGGTGGCGATATAGTCCGCATCCAGCAGGCCTTCGGAGGGTACGAAGACAAAGTCCGGATCGCCGATATAGGCGTCACGGTCGGCATAGGCGAGGCGGCTGGCCTCGATGAAGCGGCGCCAGCCCTCCACCGTGTCCGGACCGGTCTGGCTCATATCATAGGGTTCCAGGAGGCCGAGGATCTCGTTGACCGACACCCCGCCCGAGGCCGGCGGCGGCATGCCGCACACCGACCATTCGCGATAATCCCGGCAGATCGCCTCGCGCCGCACCGGCTCGTAATTCGCCAGGTCTTCCAGCGTCAGCGTGCCCGGGCGCGGTCCGGCCTGGACCGCCGCGACAATCTCCTCGGCGATGCGGCCGGTATAGAGATTGCGCCAGTCTTCCGCCAGCGCCCGCGTGGTGGCGGCATAGTCCGGATTGCGCAGGAGATGGCCGACCGGCAGGGCCTCGCCCGCATCGGTGAAGAAATAGTCCCTGGTCGCCTCCCACTCGTCCAGCGGCGTGCGCGGCGCAACACCGGCGATCAGATTGTGCAGGCGCGGGGAAACCTCGAATCCGTTCTCGGCCAGGTCCGTTGCCGCGGTGAAACCGTCGGCCCAGTCCAGCGTGCCGTGATCGCCATGGGCCATGGCCAGCATCGCCACCGCGCCGGGCGCGCCGACCGAATGGCCGGAGAAGATCGCGTCGAAAAAGCTCAGCGGCTCGCCGGTCTCCGGATCGATGAAGAGATCGGGCCCGGCGGCGGCCGGCGCCTTTTCGCGGCCGTCATAGGCCGTCAGCTCGTCGGTCTGGGCGTCGTAGTAGAGCATGAAGGCACCGCCGCCCAGGCCCGAGCTCTGCGGCTCGACCAGGCCCAGAACCGCCTGCACGGCAATCGCCGCATCCACCGCATCGCCGCCATTGCGCAGCGCTTCCAGCCCGGCCTCAACTGCAAGCGGGTTGGCCGCTGCCACCATGGCCGGCCCTTCAGTGGGGGCTTGAGCGGTGCTGTCCGGCGCCGGGGCAGGGGCCGCCGGTGCGGCGTCCTGTTCGGCCTGGGAACAGGCGGCCAGCAACAGGCTGGCAGTGATGGCAGTAGTGGTCTGGACGATACGCAACATGTGACTTGCCCCTCATTTTCTTCCGGTCACGATAGACACCGCGTTCGCAACAGGTAAGGGGCCAGACATGGCGATGCCAGGAAAAACCAACAGTTTGACGGATGTTTCCGGGATTGCCGTCGGCCAGGCCGAGGCTGCGGGCGCGAAGACCGGCGTCACCGTCATCCTGCCGGACAGCCGGGCGGTCTGCGCCGTCGATGTCCGCGGCGGCGGTCCCGGTACGCGGGAGACCGACGCGCTGGAAGCCCATACCCTGGTCGATGCCGTTGATGCGGTGGTGCTGTCCGGCGGCTCGTCCTACGGCCTGGCAGCCGCCGACGGCGTCGCCGCTGAACTCGGTGCGTCCGGCCGCGGCTTCGCCCTGTTCGACATGCCCGGCGTGCCGCGCTCGCCGGTCGTGCCCTCGGCCATCCTCTACGATCTCGCCAATGGCGGCGACAAGGCCTGGGGCGCCAGCCCGCCCTATCGCGATCTCGGCCGCGATGCCCTGGCCGCGGTCTCGTCCGGACCGGTCGCGCTGGGCCGTGCCGGCGCCGGTTTCGGGGCAATGGCCGGCACGCATCCCGGCGGTACCGGCACGGCCAGCCTGGTGACGGGGGAGGGCTATACCGTCGGTGCCCTGGTCTGCGTCAACGCCTTCGGCTCGGTGACGATGCCGGGGCTGGACGATGTCTACTGGGCCTGGCCCCACGAAATCGACGGCGAGTTCGGCGGCGCCCGCCCGCCGGCCGGCTGGCAGGCCTCCCCGGCCGACTGGGGTGCGGCCAAGGTCAATCCCGGCGTGCGCGAGAACACGACCATTGCGGTCGTGGCAACCGATGCCGCCCTTACGCCCGCCCAGGCCCGGCGCCTGGCCATCATGGCCCAGGACGGGCTGGCCCGCGCGATCCGGCCCGTGCACACGCCCTTTGACGGGGATGTGGTGTTTGCCCTTTCCACCTCGGCCCGCCCGCTACCGGAGAGCGGTGCCGAACTGGCCCTGGCGGCGCTGGGATCGGCCTGTGCCGACACGCTGGCCCGCGCCGTTGCGCGCGGCGTCCATGCAGCCCGCACACAGGCGGCATGACGCCGCTGCACACGGGTGTGCTTTTGCCGCTTTGCGGGACTTGCATTCGGTGAAAGCCGCGGCTAGTTTCCGCGCCTCTTCGGGGCTTGCCCCCGACAGACGGCCTGCACCGGTAGCTCAGCTGGATAGAGCACCAGACTACGAATCTGGGGGTCGGGAGTTCGAATCTTCCCCGGTGCGCCATCTCTTTCTTTGTTCCCGCTCCGCTCGACCCGAGCCTGTCGCTGACTTCGGTGCCGGGGTCGATGCTCACATGGAACGCGCTCAGGGCTGCGGGGTTTGAACTTGATCCCGCAAGGCGCTCCATTTTTTGATCTCACGGCAATTTCGCCCGGAACAAGTCCGGGCTCACGCCTCCGATGGGGCGGGCTGACCGCCCGGCGCGCGGTCGCGCTTGCGAACCCTCCGGGTTCGATCCGCGCCAGCAAGACCGGCCACCCTTTGCTTTGTTCCTGCCCCGCTCGACCCCAGGTCGGCTCCGGTCTCCAATGCCGGTCGGAATGTTTGCGTGTATCATTGGCGAGTCGCGACGTCTCGGAGCCTGAGAGACCATGCTGGATACTTCGCAAGTTCAGAATTTTCTGCCCTATGTTTCTTTGGCGCTATCAGTGGGCGCCTTGTTTGTTTCAGCGTTCGCATACCTCGACGTCAGACACGCCCGGCGAGCGGACCTGGCCGTCAGCTTTCTGCAGGAGTTTCGCTCCGAAGATTTTCACACATCCCTTCGGGTAGTCGGTCGGCTGGCCAAGGCGAGCAAGGATGGTGAGGTTGCTCCGACGGTAAGGATGACGGATGAATCCGAGCTGGCCGACCATTTCAGACGGGTCAGCTTCTTCTTCGAGTATGTCGGAATGCTCGTGCTCCGGGACTTGCTGGATGGAAAGCTCGTCTACGCTCAGGCTGGATTGAACGTGCTGAACTGCTGGGAGTTTCTGCGCCCCTATATCGAGGAGCACAGAGGCCACAGAGACGTAAATGGCTTTGGGAAATACCAAGGTCATTTCGAGATGCTCTACCGGCGCTTCAAGACCTACAAGTACCGCGTTGTGCCTCAGGAGATTATGGTTCGCGGTCTACGCGAGCGGTAGTGCTCGCGAGCCCTGCGGACTTGAGCCGGGACCCTCGTCGCGTCTGGGCCGTCGTTCGTCGCAGGCTGCCGCGTTTGCCGCAACGTCCCGTTGCCTGTCTCAAAGCGTTGGAAGTCACCGGCCGGGTTTGGTTTTGTCAATCCCGACAGCCGGGGGCGGCGCCGATCGAGGCGCCACGCTTGGCCGACCATGTTCGTTGCGGTGTTTATAAGGTCTGTATCCCTCCGAGTAAGCGCCAACGAAGAAGGGGGTTTTGCCCCCGGATCTATGCGGCAGTGCTCACGACACTGCCGCATTCTTTTTTTGGACAATGTTCGTTTTTGCTGCGACTGCGAAAAAAGCGTCGCGCAAGCTGCAATCTGCACAACCCTATCATAACGCGTGCAGCCCTGCAGGGGCAGGCCCCGCCATGCCTTGAGCCCTGTCCGGGCGAATAAAATATGCCCTAACAACCGGTTACCGCCGGAAGTCCCGAAAGGAAGGTTTAACCGTCTTGGCAGCTACTCGTCCGTGAAGGCAGCCCGCTCCCGCCGGAGATCCGATCCGGCCCGACGTGTGGCGATCAACATGTTTCGAGAAGAAGGGGGCGTCGCTCCAATGCTGACCAGTCTCAACCGTCTTTCCCTCAAGGCCCGCCTGTCGCTGCTCGCGGTCGCATCCGTTGCGCTGATGCTGGTCTATGTCGGCGCGAACGGCGTTGTGCGCAGCGCCATGGTGAAGGCCGAAGCCGAAGCCGAGCAGGCGACGCTGACCCTGATCGCCGCCAACAATGTGGAGAAGGATCTCACGTCTCTCCTGCGCGATACCTATCTGATGACCGCCACGCCGACCGCCGAGCGCATCGAGGCGGCGCGCGGCAATCTCACCGATTTCGGGATATCGCTGGCGGACGCCGAGAGTGTGGTTACCGACGCCGCCTATGCGGCGACCCTGTCGGAAATCCGGGCCGACTATGGCGATCTGGAAGCGCTGATGAATGACCGCATGTCGCGGATCGCCGGAATGAACAACGCCGACATCAACCAGTTCATCGACCGGCTGGCCGTGTTCGACGATGCCATGGACACCGCGATCGAGAGTGTGCGCGACGGTGCTTGGGTCGATCTCGAGTCGGCCTGGGCGCGCCGTGATCGCATGGCGCAGGTCTCCTTCTGGGTGGCCGTGATTGCGGTGCTGCTGACAGCAGGCGGCCTCTACGGTCTGACGCAGGTGATCGGCGGTACCATCCGTGCATCCGTGTCCAGAATTCAGGATGTCGTCGGCGGCCTCGCCCGCGGCGAACGCGGTCTCGATGTGCCGGGCAAGGAGCGCAGCGACGAATTCGGCAATCTCGCCCGGGCGCTGGACACGCTCCAGGAAGCGTTGACCTCTGCCGACGAGATGCGCGAACGCGAAACGGTCGAGGCCCGTGCCAAGGCGGAACGTGCGGCGCGCACGGAAGAAGCTGTGGCCCGCTTCGAGGAAGCCTCCACCGCGCTCCTGGCGAGCGTGATGGAAGCGTCCGAACAGCTTTCCGCGTCGGCGACCCAGATGCAGGCGACCTCCGGCGAGGCGGCCACCGTCTCCGGATCGGCCCGCGATGCCGCCAGCAATGCCGCTTCGAGCGTGCAGGCGGTGGCAGCAGCCTCCGAAGAGCTTGCGGCCTCGATCGCCGAAGTCTCCACCCAGGTCACCAAGACGAGCGAGCTGTCGCAGGTGGCCGGCCAGGAAACCAGCGCCAGCGCCGAAGGCATCCAGGAGCTGGCGGAATCGGCCCAGGCCATCGGCGCCATCGTCGACCTGATCGACACCATCGCCAGCCAGACCAACCTTCTGGCCCTCAACGCCACCATCGAGGCGGCGCGGGCCGGTGAAGCCGGTCGCGGCTTTGCGGTCGTGGCGTCGGAAGTGAAGGCGCTGGCCGAGCAGACCTCGACTGCCACGCAGCAGATCGCCGAGCGGATTTCCAAGATCCAGTCCTCGACGGAAGCCTGTTCGCTGTCGGCGTCCAAGGCGCTGGATGCGGTGTCGCAGCTGGGCGAGCTGGCCGTGGCTTCGGCCTCGGCGATCGAGCAGCAGCGTGTCGCGACCTCGGAGATCGCCCAGTCGGCCCAGAAGGCCCAGGACGGCACCACGCACGCCGCCTCCAATGTGGACCGCGTGGCCGAGTTCACCCGCCAGACCGACCAGGTTTCCAAGTCCGTGCTCAGCGCGTCCGAAGAGATGTCGGGCCGCTACACCGCCTGGAAGACCGATTTCGAAGCCTTCCTCGAGAACATTCGCGCGGCCTAAGGCTGCGACAGGAGACAATCCCATGAAGACCATGACCGCTACGCTTGCGGCCGCGCTGCTCGTCGGCGCTGCTGCAGCCCCCCTCGCTGTGGCCGATAACAGCCTGCCGGGCGATATCCTCGTCGACATGCGCATGCGCTACGAGAATGTGGCCCAGGACGGCAAGCTCGGCGCCGACGCCATCACCCTGCGCACCCGCCTTGGCTGGAAGTCGCCGGAATGGAATGGTTTCACCTTCCTTGGTGAAGTCGAGAACGTCACGGCCGTCGATGGCGATGACGACTATAATTCCGGCCTCAACGGGCTGGGCCAGTATGCCGGGATCAAGGATGGCGGGTTCACCGAGCTGAACCGTCTGCAGGTGGCCTTCTCGCCCTTCGAGAACGTCTCCGTCACACTCGGCCGCCAGTATCTGCAGTTCGATGACGGCCAGTTCGTCGCGTCTGCCGGTCACCGCCAGGACAAGAATTCGCACGACGCGATCCAGATCGGCTGGTCGCATGGCGCGTTCGACGCGACCTATGTCTATCACGACCGCATCAATCGCGGCCCGGGCGACGACTCCGATTGGCAGAGCGACAGCCATCTCTTCCATGTCGGCTATGAAATCAACGACACGCTGGACGTCTCGGGCTTTGCCTACTTCATCGACATCACGTCCGCAGGCGGCCGCGATCGCTCGAACACCACGCTGGGCGCCCGTATGGCGGGCGAGCGCAGCTATGGCGATCTGGGTGTCGAATACGCCGTCATGTATGCGCACCAGACCGACTATGCGTCTGCGACGATCGACTTCAACCTCGCCTATTTCGCCAGCGACCTTGCCTTCAGCTATGGCGGCGCGGAACTGGCCCTGGGCTATGATGTGATCGAGGGCAATGGCTCGACCGGCTTCGCCAACCCGCTGGGCAAGAACCATGACTTCCTCGGCTGGGCCGATGTGTTCTCCGGCGGTGGACGCCAGGGCACGGTCGACGGTGTCGAGGACTTCAATGTGATGCTGTCCTGGAGCCGCGAATGGGAAGCGGGCTTCGTCCGCGGCCTGTCCACCGGTGTGCGCCGCCACGAATTCGAGGCCGAGCGCACGGGGGCCGATCTGGGCAGCGAATGGGACGCGTTCGTCGAGCTCGACCTGCCGCAGGGCCTCTCGCTCGCTCTGGAAACTGCGGACTATGACGGCCCCGGCGTGGCGCCGGCTCCGGCCGATGTGTCCAAGACCTGGATCGTTCTGAGCTACCGCCGCTAGGCGGAGTGCATCGGGCACAGAAAAAGGGGCGCTGCGATCTCGCAGCGCCCCTTTTTTGTTGCTTGCAGCCGGGCCTCTGTCAGGCGCCGGCGCGCTCCAGCTGATGCGCGTCCTGCATCGCCTTCAGCTTTTCGGAAATGGCGTCGAGGATCTTCCAGTCGGCATCGTCGTCGGTGACTTCATAAAGCTCCCCCTCGACAATGGCCGAAGCCGTGTCTTCGCCCGGACCGGTATTGTTGCCGGAGATTTCCGACAGCAGCGGCGCGCTGCCGGTGAGCGCGACGACCGGCTTGCCGGCATCGCCGAACCGCTTGGCCAGCTTGGTCGCACTGGGCGCCAGCTTGGCCGCCCCTTCCATCAGCACCAGGGCGTCATACGCATTCGGCTCGATGTTCTCCGTCGTCTCGGCCACCGCGAAATTGATCTCGGCGGAGCCGTTGTAACCGCGCAGCAGGGCGTGCTGGTCGGAGACCAGGACGGCGCGGCGGTTGTGGCGCTGCAGTGCTTCGGATGCGGTCTGCAGCTGGCGGACATTGACGGATTCAGCGACGAAAGCGGCGACCCTGCGCGGGCGATGGGAATGTCTCATATAGTTTATCGTACTCCGTTTACAGAAAATGGGGCGTGAAGGTCACGCGGAAGTCAATCTGCCAATATGGATAGTCCTTTTGGCTCGATAATCAAGGTCGCTTGGTGCACATAAAATAGAATACACCCGGTGTGGAACCTTTTTCGCTTGGAATGAGTTTACAGGTTGCATACCGTATTATGTGCCGACTTGGTCGTGATATCGAGTCGGGCGATATGGAGTGCGCAATACAGATTCAATACAGGGGGTAATATAGCATGTGCGGGATTGCCGGCGACTTGTCGTTCCAGAACTCTCCTTCCGACTCACAAGCACTCGAGCGGATGAGCTGGGCCATGCGCCGGCGCGGACCGGATGGCGGCGGCATGGTCATTCGCGACGGGGTCGGTCTGGCCCATCGCCGGCTCAAGATCATCGACCTCACCGAAGCCGGCGCCCAACCCATGCATGACGCCCAGCTGGGCCTGACGCTCGCCTTCAATGGCTGCATCTACAATCACCGCGAACTGCGCGCCGAACTGGAAGCCAAGGGCTATCGCTTCTTCTCCACCAGCGACAGCGAGGTGATCCTGAAGGGCTATCATGCCTGGGGGCTGGATGTGGCGAAACGCCTGTCGGGCATGTTCGCCTTCGCCATTGCCGAGCGCGACAGCGGCAAGGTGGTACTGGGGCGCGACCGTCTGGGCATCAAGCCGCTCTACCTGTCCGAGACGCCCGGCCGCCTGCGTTTTGCCTCCAGCCTGCCGGCGCTGCTGGCCGCCGGCGATGTCGACCGCGAGCTCGATCCGGTCGCCCTGCACCAGTATTTCAGCTTCCACGCCGTCGTGCCGTCGCCGCGCACCCTGTTCAAGGGCGTGCGCAAACTGCCGCCGGCCACGCTGATGGAGATCGAGCGCGATGGCACGCGCCGCGAACACCGCTACTGGTCCTGTCCCTACGACATGCGCGAGGAAGAGCAGGGTCTCGATGCCGATGGCTGGCGCGAGCGGATTGCCGAGGCGCTGCGCGGTGCGGTGAAGCGGCGCATGGTCGCCGATGTGCCGATCGGCGTTCTCCTGTCCGGCGGGCTCGACAGTTCGCTGATCGTGGCGCTGCTGGCCGAAGCCGGCGTGAAGGACCTCAACACCTTCTCCATCGGCTTCGAGAGCGTGAATGGCGAGGCCGGTGACGAGTTCCACTATTCCGATATCGTCGCCAAGCATTTCGGCACGCAGCACCACAAGATCGAGATCCCGGCCTCGCGCGCGCTGCGGGCCCTGCCGGAAGTGATCGCCTCCATGTCCGAGCCGATGACCAGCCATGACTGTGTCGGCTTTTTCCTCCTGTCCGAGGAAGTGTCCAAGCATGTGAAAGTGGTCCAGTCCGGCCAGGGCGCCGACGAGGCTTTCGCGGGATATCACTGGTACCCGCCCATGGCCGGTGCCAACGACGCCTTCGGCACCTATCGCGACGCCTTTTTCGACCGCTCGCACGACGAGATGGCCGAACTGCTGCAGCCCTCCTGGCTGGGCGGCGATCATGCCGGCGATTTTGTGCGTGACCACTTCCAGGCGCCGGGCGCCGCCTCGCCGCTCGACAAGGCGTTGCGGCTGGACACGCATGTCATGCTGGTCGACGACCCGGTGAAGCGGGTCGACAACATGACCATGGCCTGGGGGCTGGAGGCCCGCGTGCCCTTCCTCGATCACGAGGTGATCGAGCTGGCGGCCCGCTGCCCGGCCGAGCTGCACCTGGAGCAGGAGGGCAAGGGCGTACTCAAGCACCTGGCCCGCCAGGTCCTGCCGCACGCGGTCATCGACCGGCCGAAAGGGTATTTCCCCGTTCCGGCCCTGAAATACCTGCAGGGCGACTTCCTGGACATGGTGCGCGATGCGGTGCGCAGCCGGTCCTTCCGGGATCGCGGCATCGTGCAGGAGACCTATGTCGATCACCTGCTGAAGGATCCCGAAGCGCACATCACCAAGCTGCGCGGCTCCAAGCTCTGGCAGATCGGCGTGCTGGCGCTGTGGCTGCAGACGCATGATGCGCCGGTGAAGCCGGCCCGGGCCGAGGTGGCTGCATGACGCGGCCCGGAACCCGACAGCCGGCCGGGGCGATTTCGCACCGGTTGCGGCGCAAGCGCGAGCAGGCCCTGCTGCCGGCCGACGAGGCCATCCCGCCCACCGAAGGCGAGGGCGAGGCGATTGTCAGTGACGCGGCGATCGATTGCGGCTGGGGCCAATTGCTGTTCGCCCATACCTTCCGCGACCAGAACACGCTGATCGACCGGCTGCTGGCAGAAAAACCGGACCGGCGCGATATCGCCTTCTATGTGCGCGACCCGCATGTCCTGCTGGCGCTGGCGCCGCAGGAGATCTTTCTCGATCCGTCACACACCTACCGGCTGGAACTGCCCACCTATCGCGATGCCGGCGACCCGCCGCGCGGCTTCCAGGTGCGGCGCATGGCGGCCCGGTCGGATGCCGATGCGGTGAACCGGATCTATGCGGCCTGCGGCATGGTCTCGGTCGATCCGGAGTTCTTCTGGCAGCACCGCGACAGCCGCGAGATCGTCTATTTCGTCGCTGTCGACGAGGCGAGCGGCGAGATCATCGGCTCGGTGACGGGGATCGATCACGCCCGCCTGTTCAACGACCCGGAATGCGGTGCCTCGCTGTGGTGCCTGGCGGTCGATCCGCGCGCCAACCATGCCAAGGTCGGCGAGGCGCTGACCCGGCACCTGATCGCGCATTTCTCGGCGCGCGGCTCGCGGCATGTCGACCTGTCGGTGATCCACGATAATGAGTCCGCGATCCGCCTCTACGAACGCCTGGGCTTCGAGCGCACGCCTTTCTTCACGGTCAAGCGCAAGAACCCGATCAATGAAAAGCTCTTCACCGGCGGCAAGTCGCTGGAAGACGGGCTCAATCCCTATGCCGAGATCATCGTCGCCGAGGCCCGCCGCCGCGGCATTGCGGTGGATGTGCTCGATGCCGAGGGCGGGTTTTTCCGCCTGACTTTCGGCGGCCAGTCGGTCGTGTGCCGGGAATCCCTGACCGAACGCACCTCGGCCATCGCGATGAGCCGGTGCGACGACAAGGCCGTGACGCGCCGTCTGATGACCGAGATCGGGCTGGACGTCGCCGAAGCCGTCGACGGCAATGATGCCGAGGCCGCGCGGGCGCTGCTCGCACGGGCCGGATCCGTCGTGGTCAAACCCGCACGGGGCGAGCAGGGCAGGGGCGTGGCCGTCGATATCCGCGACGGCGACAGCCTGGATGCCGCCATCGCCAATGCCCGCCATTACTGTCCCGATGTGCTGGTGGAAACCTGTGTGTCCGGCGACGATCTGCGCGTGATCGTGATCGACCGGGCCGTGGTCGCCGCCGCCCTGCGCAAGCGGCCGGTCGTGGCCGGCGATGGCCGCAAGACCGTGCGCGAACTGGTCGAGGGGCTCAGCCGCCGGCGGGCCGCTGCGACCGGTGGCGAGGCGCGCATTCCGCTGGATGCCGAGACCGAGCGCTGCATCGCAGCCGCCGGTTATGGCTGGGACGATGTCCTGCCGTCCGGCGAAACGCTGGAAGTGCGCCTGACCGCCAATCTCCACACGGGCGGCACGCTGCACGACGTGACCGACCTGCTTCATCCGCAGATCGTCGAGGCCTCGATCGCGGCTGCCAAGGCGCTGGATATTCCGGTCGTCGGGCTGGACTTCATCGTCAAGGCGCCGGTGCTCGACGAGTTCGTCTTCATCGAGGCGAACGAGCGTCCGGGACTGGCCAATCACGAACCGCAGCCGGTGGTGGAGCGCTTTCTCGACCTGCTGTTCCCGCGCTCCGCCCGTATCGAAAACCTCCGTCCGGGAGCCGACCGTGTCCGAGCTTGAAATCGACGAAACCTATCTGCGCGAAACCCTCAAGACGCTGCTCACCATCCCCAGTCCGAGCGGCTATACCGACAAGATCGCCCGCTGGTGCTGCGAGGAGCTGGAGCGGCTGGGCATCGAGTATGAGCTGACCCGGCGCGGCGCGATCCGGTCGCGTCTGCCTGGGCGTGAGGAGCAGCCGGCCCGCGCCATCATCTCCCATGTCGATACGCTGGGTGCCCAGGTCTCCTACATCAAGGATAATGGCCGCCTGTCGCTGGCGCCGATCGGTCACTGGTCGGCCCGTTTTGCCGAAGGCGCCCGCTGTACCCTGTTCACCGAGCATGGCAGCTATCGCGGCTCTATCCTGCCGCTGAAGGCCTCGGGCCATGTCTACAACAAGGAGATCGACACCCAGCCGGTCGCCTGGTCGCAGGTCGAGCTGCGCATCGACGCGCCGGTCCACAATGACATCGACGCGGCAGCCATCGGTGTGGCCTCGGTCAGCATGGATTCGCTCGGCATCGCCGTCGGCGACTTCGTGGCGATCGACCCGTGTCCGGAATTCCTGGGCAATGGCTTCATCGTTTCGCGCCATCTGGACGACAAGGGCGGCGTCGCGGCGATGTTCGCTGTCCTGAAGGCGCTCAAGGAGAGCGGGGCCGAACTGCCGGTCGATACGCTTTTCCTGTTCTCGATCTCCGAAGAAGTGGGCGTCGGCGCGTCCTCGATCCTGACCCATGACGTCGCCTCCATGGTGGCGGTCGACAATGGCGCCGTCGCGCCCGGCCAGAACTCCAAAGAGACCGGCGTCACCATCGGCATGGCCGACATGACCGGCCCGTTCGACTATCACCTCACGACCAAGCTGATCCATCTGGCCAAGAGCAAGCAGATCCCCTTCCAGCGCGACGTCTTCCGCTATTACCGCTCCGACGCGGCTTCGGCCATCGAGGGCGGGGCGGATGTGCGTACGGCGCTGGTGACCTTCGGCATCGACGCCTCGCACGGCTATGAACGCGTCCATGAGAACGCGCTGTTTTCCGTCGCGCGCCTGTTGAAGGCCTATGCGCTGAGCGCGGTGGAGATCGAGCGCGATGCCGAGCCGTCCGGCGATCTGGAAGGTTTCACCGACCAGCCGACCGAGCCGGCTGAAGCCGGCGAATAGGGGGCAAGCGCTCCAGGAGCATTTTCAGCAAAAGTGGGCACCGGTTTTGCGGTTCGAAAATGCGATCACTAAGGACCCGGCATTTTCAGCAAAAGTGGGCACCGGTTTTGCGGTTCGAAAATGCGACCGCCAAAAAGCCAGGGCCATTTCATCGATACTGAGGTCGATGAAATGGCCCTAGGAGCGCCAGTAGCCGTCTTCCTCGTCATCATCGTCGAGGGCGTCGTCGTCGATATCGTCCTCGTCATCCATGACCAGGCCGGAATCGGCGAAGGACATGGCGCTATCCTCGTCTTCCTCACCAGTTTCGGTTTCCGCCTCCTCGCTGGCGATCTCCGTGAGCTCGTAGACCGAGACACTGGTCGCCGATGTCGCCTCGAAGTCGGCCTTGTCGATATCCTTGGCCGGCGGCTTGCCGGTGCGGCGATAGAGCATGGCGCCGAACAGGCCGAACAGGATGACCGCGGCGTAGAGGAAGAGGCCTGACGTTCCCACCAGGCTCATGGTCGCGCCGGCGATCACCGGGCCGATCATGGCGCCGGTGGCATAGATCGTCAGAATGCCCGACATCATGTTGGTCGCCTGGCCCTCATCCGCGCGGTCGGCGGCGTGGGCTGCGGCGATGCCGTAATAGGATTGCGCCCCGGCCCCCCAGATGCCGGCAATCACGAAGACCGCGATCAGCGGCAGCACGCTGGACATCAACCCCAGCACCACGCCGGCAATCCCGGCCGTCACCGCCAGCGCGGCGATCACGAGACGGCGGTCGATCCGGTCGGAAATCATCCCGGCCGGCCATTGGGCGATCACGCCGCCACCGACCATGAAGGCGGAGAAAACGGCTGCCGTGGCGGCGACCGACTCGGTTCCCATCCCGCCGACATAGACGGCATAGAGCTGCATAACCGCGCCATTGACCAGGCCGGCGGACCCGGCGGCGATCACGGCGGACGGGGCGGTCTTCCAGATCCGCAGCGGACCGAAGGGCTCGGCCGAGGGCGCGGCCGGCTGGGCGCGGTTGGTAGCGGTCGCCGGGATCAGGCTGGCGGTGTAGAGCGCAGCCACGATCATGAAGCCCACGGCAGCGCCAGGCGGCACCGAGGCTACGAGGAAGGGACCGAGGATGAAGCCGATCTTGGCGGTCACCAGGTAGAAGCTGAGAATGGCGCCGCGCTTGTCGCTGGGGGCGGCGTCCGCCACCCAGCTTTCGCCGGATGCCAGGAAGCCGGCCACGCACACGCCCATGATGAACTGCATGATCAGCCACCAGGCCAGCGCGTCACTGACATAGAGAAGGGCGGCCGCAATCGAGGTCACGCCGGCAAAGGCGGCAACAGCACGGATATGGCCGATGCGGCGGATTTCGCGCGGGGCAAAGTGTGCGCCCAGCAGGAAGCCGAAGGCATAGCCGGAGACGATGGTACCGATCTTCAGCGTCGAGGCGCCGCCGGAAATCAGCGCCAGCGGACCCACCACGGAGAGGGCGCCCGCTGCCATCTGCAGCATGGCCAGGGCCAGCACGATCGCGGCGACATTTCGATAGCTTTCGCCCCGGCGCCGGGGCTCGGGGTCCAGGGCGGTGTCGACGGTCGGATCGGTCATGATGGGCATCAGGGGGTCAGCTCGCGGACAGGGCGAAGCTTCGCCCATCGCGTGCCCCGTATCAAGCGTGCCAAGTGCCCGTCAAATGGGAAGTTTTGTCGTGTTCTTGATCGCTTCCATGGCAAAGCTGGCGCTGACATCGGACAGGGGGGCTATGGCGATCAGTTTCTTGTAGACCTCGTCATAGGCCCGAACGTCGGGCAGGCAGAGCTTGATCAGATAGTCGATATCGCCGCTCAGCCGGTAGAATTCGACCACTTCCGGCATGCGGCGCACGCCTTCGGCAAAGCGTCCGAGCCATTCCGCATCATGCCGGCTGGTACGCACAGCGATGAACAGGGTGGCCTGCAGGCCCAGCGCTTCCGGGTCGAGCAGGGCGACGTGTTTCCGGATGATGCCGGCCTCGGCAAGACGCTTCAGGCGCCGGGCGGTCGGTGTCGCGCTGAGGCCGATCAGGTCGGCCAGTTCCTGCACCGTCCGGTCGGAGTCGCTCTGGATCTCGCGCAGAAGCCGGCGGTCATAGTCGTCAATCTCCACGAATTGTCTCCCTGTTGGTGAAAATCACCATAGGTGTGCCCGGGGCGGGTTTCAATTGGCGAAAATAGCCCCGGAAAACATGGTCTAGTCGTTTCTCAGCCAGGAGGGAGCAGACCATGTTCGACGAAAGCCGCACCGAAACCCTCATTGACCGGGTCCGGGCCGGACTTGCGGGCGGCGATGTGCGGCTGGAAACGCCCTTCGGCTCGCGGCCGCTCTTCTATGCCGACTACACGGCATCCGGCCGGGCCCTGGCGGAGATCGAGGCGGTGATACAGCGCCTGGCGTCGGACTATGCCAATCCCCACACCGAGGACAGCGCGACCGGCCGGGCCAGCAATGCCTGGATGCGCGAGGCCGAGCGGATCATCAAGTCGGCCGTCAATGCCGGCCCTGGCGACTGCCTGATCCCGTGCGCGGCCGGCGCGACCGGCGCGATCCACAAGCTGCAGGAAATCCTGGGCCTGGCCATTCCGCCCGCCACCCGCGCCGCGCTGGGCGGTCTTGAGGACTACGCGCCAGACACCGTCGTCTTCGTCGGCCCCTATGAGCACCATTCCAACGAGCTGACCTGGCGCGAAAGCCTGGCCGAGACAGTGACCATTCCGCTGGCTGCCGATGGCGGGATCGATCTTTCCGCCCTCGCCGCCGCCCTCTCGGATCCGCGCCATGCCGGCAAGCGCAAGATCGGCGCCTTCTCCGCAGCGTCGAATGTCACCGGAGTGCGCACGGATGTCACCGCTCTGGCGCGCTGCCTGCACGCGCATGGTGCCATTATGTGTCTGGATTGCGCCGCCAGTGCGCCCTATCTGCCGATCGACATGCACCCGTCCGATCCGGAAGCCGCGATCGATGCGGTGTATTTCTCGCCCCACAAATTCGTCGGCGGTCCGGGCAGCTGCGGTCTCCTCCTGTTCAACAGTGCGCTCTATCCCGAACACCTTCCGCCGACCCTCTCCGGCGGCGGCACGGTGCGCTATGTCTGGCCGGGCGGGCATGATTTCATCGACGATATCGAAGCGCGCGAACGGGCCGGAACGCCGGGCCTGCCGCAATTCGTCCGCGCAGCGCTGGTGTTGAAACTTCAGACCGAAATCGGTCATGACATGATTGCAGCGCGCGAGCACCGGGCGCTGGAAACGGCCCTGTCCCGCTGGACGGCCAATCCGCGGATCGAGGTTCTCGGCCCGGCCGCCCCCGCGCGACGCATCGGGATCGTCTCCTTCAACCTTTTGAGCCGGAACGGAAATCGCATCCCGCCGCGTCTGGTGACGGTGCTTTTGAACGACCTGTTCGGGATCCAGTCACGCGCCGGCTGTTCCTGCGCCGGGCCTTATGGTCACCATCTGCTCGGCATCGGGGACGACGAGACCATGGCAATCCGCGAGCGGGTTCTCGCTGGCGAAACCGGCGCGCGTCCGGGCTGGTGCCGGGTCAGCCTGCACTGGACGATGAGCGCGGACGATGTCGATTTCCTCGTCTCCGCCGTCGAATTCCTCGCCGAGCATGCCGACGTGTTTGCCCGCTTCTATGATTGCGACGAACGAACCGGCAGCTGGGCCTGGGGCGGCGATGTGCCGGAGCGCCAGGAGACGGGCTTCCCGAAGCGCCTGCTGTCAGAGCCGCAGTTTGCCCGGAGCTGCGAGGCGGTGCGGGATCTGCGCGAATTGCGGCGCGAGGCCTTTGCCACCGCGAGAGACGTGCTGGCGCGCTTCAGCGATCCGGTTCATTAAAGCGTTTTCAGCAAAAGTGGGGACCGGTTTTGCGGTTCGAAAATGCGACCACTCAGGACCCTGCATTTTCAGCAAAAGTGGGGACCGGTTTTGCGGTTCGAAAATGCGACCACTCAAAAGCCAGAGCAGTCTTATTGACTTCGATTGCGATGAAATTGCTCTGGAAATCAGACCGCGCTCCGGTGGCGCAGAACGCCCTCGCTCGCCAGCAGACGGTCGATGGCCTCGCGCTGGCCGGCCGTCGCCGGGGTTCGCCGCGGATAAAGCGGTGAGGCGCTGTCGCGGTCGTCGATCCAGGGGGCATCCCATAATTCGGTATTGCGGATGAAGGCGCGGGCGCGAGCCTCGCCGCCGGTTTCCAGGCAGCCGACCAGACAGGTATCGACATAGGATTGCGGGATGGGATGGCCGGCATCGGCCCGGACCTGTTCGCGGTTCACCACGATCCAGTAGCGGCCGTCGGGCAGGGCGCCGTGTTCGGGATCGGCGGGCAGCACGGTGTGGCGCGGCAGTTCGGTGAAGACATAGCCGCGCTCGCGGTGACGCAGGGCATCGGTGATCTCGGTCGGCACCAGTGCCGCGTCCAGCGCATGCCCCGGCGCCGCGCGGACACCGGCATAGGTCGCAGCCTCGTCGGTGTATCGAACCGTCCAGCCCCGGCGCCAGCCCAGCGCGATAACCGGCCGCGCCTGCTCGGTCAGGCCGGAATAGGTGGTGCGGCTATAGCTGGAAAGCAGGCTGCCATAGCCGACGACATAGTCTCTGGCTGACATGGTGAGGTCCCGGTTTGCTGCGGCCTGAAACGGCGAACGGCGCGAGCTTGCGCCCGCGCCGTTCATCTTGGGTCCGGTGCCCCCCGGGTCCAGACCTGAATTGCAGTCCGTGCGCGTTATTGCGCCCGGCGGCTGGTGCGTGTGGAGTAGGAGACCTGCGCCACCGGAACTTCTTCCGAATAGCTGTCATCCTGCACCGGCACGTCCGTGCCGTAGAGATAGGTGTTGCCGCGCTGCGGTGCCGGAGTGGCCCGGTTGTGGGCGACCGCCGGGACTTCGGTGCTGGTCGGCGGGTTGTAGCCCGGCAGCTCGATGTCCTCGCAGTCGACCAGGCGCCATTCCCAGCGCTCTTCGGTGCGCAGGGAGTAGCGGGTGACGGTTTCAGTCTCCACCGGCACGACATGGCTGTCGACCGTGGCATGCTGGTCGATGACCTGGATGCGGTAGCTGTCGCGCAGTTCCTCGATCGGAACCTGTTCGAAACGCGCTTCCTGCACGAGAACGTCACGCGTGATGGTGGCGTATTCCGCAGGGTGCTCGACTTCGCGGATCTGGGCCGGCTGCACCACGATATTGCGGGTGACGGTGCGATATTCGCCCTCTTCCTCGACCAGACACCAGACTTCGCCGGTCTCGCTGTCGAAGCGGGTCATCTGCGCACCCGGGGTGTAGCCCCGGCGCCAGACCATGCGCGGCTCGCGGACCATGATGGTCTCGGTCACCGTATCGTGGACCGCCGGCTCGACGACGTATTCCACATAGGCCGGACGAACCTGCACCGTCTCGGTGACGGTCTCGTAGACCGGCTCGGTGACGATGTAGCGCATGCCGGCTTCGCGGGAGATGTATTCGCGGCGCTCGTCGCGCAGGCGCGGCGGGGCCACATTGTAGCGCTCATAGCTGTCCTGCGTGGTGACCTGTTCGGAATAGGCGTCGTATTCCGGCGCGATCCGGACGCGGGCATAGCACTCGCCGGCGGTCGCGCTGTTCGGCGGATCCGGCGGGAACCATTCGGCATCGCCGGCAAAAGCGGCTGATGCCGAGATGAGTACGGCGGCTGAGCCGCACAGAAGCGTGTGTCGGAGCATGTGATTCCCCCTCTGTCGACACTGCGGGGCCGTTGGTACGGGCTCGCAAATCGAGCGGATGCTAGCGCAAATTGCAGGCATGGTTAAGAAAGATTAACCATGCCTGCCCGGAAAACACCCGTCAGGGGAATTTGTGGCGGATATTCCCTATCCGGTTGTTTTTGTGCGCTATGGTGTAACCGTCGCACCCATCATGGCCATCATGATGTAGCCCGTCATCATGGCCGCCCAGGTGCCGACAATATAGCCGACCACCGCCAGCAGGACGCCGACCGGTGCCAGCGAAGGATGGAAGGCGGACGCCACCACCGGTGCCGAGGCCGCCCCGCCGATATTGGCCTTGGAGCCGACCGCGATGAAGAAGGTCGGTGCCTTGATCAGCCAGGCGACGGCGAGCAGCAGGGTGACGTGCACGGCCATCCAGATCAGGCCGATGATGAAGAATTCGGTGTTCCGGAAGATCGCCGTGATGTCCATGCGCAGGCCGATGGTCGCGACCAGGACATAGATAAACACCGAGCCGACCTTCATCGAACCGGCTCCGGTCAGCTGACGCGCGCCGGTGAAGGACAAGGCGACGCCCGCAACGGTGGCGATCAGCATCAGCCAGAAGAAGCCGGAATCGAGCCCGAAATCGGCCAGGGCCGGCATGTTGGTTCCGATCCACGGTCCCATGATGTCGGCGACGACATGCGCCAGACCGGTCATGCCAAGGCCGATGGCAATGATGATCATCAGGTCCTTGAGCTCGGGCACGCGCGCATGCTCCTGCTCGAACTGTTCGGCCTTGGCGCGCAGTTCGTCGACGGCGCCGGCATCGGCGTTCAGGAAGCGGTCGATCTGCTTGGCGTTGGCGACGCCGAGCAGCAGGACGGCCATCCAGATATTCGCAACGATGATGTCGACGGCGATCCAGGCAGAATAGACCTCGCTGCCGGCGCCGAAGAATTCGTACATCGCGGCCTGGTTTGCTCCGCCGCCGATCCACGTTCCGGCTACGGTTGCCATGCCGCGCCAGACGGCATCCGGTCCGGTCACACCGACCACGTCGGGGAAGAGGATGCTGGCGATGAACAGCGCGACCGGGCCGCCGATCACGACACCGATCGTGCCGGTGAAGAACATGATCAGCGCCTTGGGGCCCAGGCGCAGTGTCGCCGGCAGGTCGGCGGACATGGTCAGAAGCACCAGGGCGGCCGGCAGCAGATAGCGCGAGGCGACGAAATAAGTCTGCGACTCTTCCGGATCGACGATGTTGAAGAGGTTCAGGAGCGAGGGCAGGAAGTAGCAGAGCAGAAGCGGCGGGAAGATCCGGTAGAAGGTCTTCGCGGCCTTGCTCTGGAGGCTGGAGGTCCAGAATACGGCGCCCAGAAGCAGGGCGAGCAGGCCCATGACAACGGCATCATTGCTCACCAGCGGTGCGGTTTCGGCTTCCATGATCTCCCCTCGTGGATCGCGTCTGCTTTTTTACAGGGGGCGGATAAGACCGGGTTTGAGGCTTGCGGGCAAGGCTGCAACGCAAAACGGCCCGGTCGGGGGACCGGGCCGTTTCGTGTGCCAGGCAGAACGCCTACCAGATGGAGACGCGCTGCTCCGGCGGCAGGTAGAGGTCATGCTCCTCGGTCACGCCGAAGGCCTCGTACCAGATGTCCATATTCCGCACGACGCCATTGGTCCGGTACTGGCCGGGGCTGTGCGGGTCGGAGAGCAGCTGCGCCCGGGCCGCATCTTCCAGCTGCAGGACGCGCCAGACCTGCGCCCAGGACAGGAAGAAGCGCTGGGCCGGCGTGTAGCCGTCGAGCTCTTCGGGAACGTCATGCTCGGCGGCGTACATCTGGAAGGCCCGCCAGGCCATCGAGAGACCGCCGATATCGCCGATATTCTCGCCCAGCGTCAGCTGACCGTCGACATTCATGCCCTCGACCGGCGAGAACTGTTCGTATTGGGCCACGATCTGGTCGGTGCGGGCGTCGAACTGCTCGCGCGAGGCGTCCGTCCACCAGTTGCGCAGCACGCCTTCGCCGTCGGACTGGCTGCCCTGATCGTCGAAACCGTGACCGATTTCGTGGCCGATCACCGCACCGATACCGCCGAAATTGACGGCCGGATCGGCATTCGGGTCAAAGAAAGGCCCCTGCAGGATGGCCGCCGGGAAGACGATCTCATTGCCGGTGGAGTTGTAGTAGGCGTTCACCGTTTGCGGCGACATGCCCCATTCCCAGTGGCGGATCGGACCGCGCAGGCGGTCGCGGCTGTCGGCGCGGAACCAGGCATTGACGCGCTCGGCATTGCCGAACAGGTCGTCTTCGCGGATCTCGATGCTGGAATAGTCCGGCCACACATCGGGGTAGCCGATCTTCGGCAGGAAGGTTTCCAGCTTGGCGAGCGCCTCGGTCTGGGTCTCTTCATCCATCCATTCGAGCGTCTCGATCCGCTCACCCAGGGCGGCACGAAGATAGCCGACCAGTTCTTCCATCTGGGCCTTGTGCTCGGCCGGGAAGTACTGCTCGACATAGATCTGGCCGATGGCCTGGCCCAGATTGCCGTTGACGAACTGGATCGCCCGGCGGTCGCGCGGGCGCGGCTCAGCCGTGCCGCTCAGTGTGCGGCCCCAGAAGTCGAAGGAGCGCGCGTAGATCTCTTCGCTCAGCAGGTTGGCGGTGGCGTTGAGATAGCCGAATGCCAGATAGTCCTGCCAGGTCTCGACAGGCGTGTCCCGGAAGATGGCGGCCGCAGCGTCGATCGCTGAAGTCTGGGAGACGATGAAATTCGTCTGGTCGGCAAAATCGCTGCCCTCAAGGAAGGCGGTCCAGTCGAACTCCGGCGCAAACTCGCGCAGCTCGTCCAGCGTCATCGGGTTGTAGGTTGCGACGCGGTCGCGGGTCTGGGCCGGCGTCCAGTACACCTCGGCCAGCGCCGTTTCCAGCGCGATGACCCGGTCGGCCCGGGCCTCGCCATCCTCATAACCGAGGAAGCCGAACATGTCGGCGATATAGGAGCGGTAGGCCGCGCGATATTCCACGAAACGCTCGTCGTCGAGCAGGTAGTAGTCGCGCGTCGGCAGGTGCAGACCGCCCTGGTTGATGTAGACGATGTAGTGACTGGGATCGCCTTCATCGCGGGAGATGTTCGTGCCGATCATCGACGGGTAGCCGGGCAGGCCGAACAGGCGCGCGATGTCGGCATGCGTTTCGGCGTCGGCGATCGGGGCCAGGCCCGGGCGCACCGGATCGATGCCGCGGGCATTGATCGTGTCGACATCCATGTAGCTGGCATAGAGATCGCCGACCTGCTGGGCGAGCGTACCGGCTTCGGCGTCGGAGGCCGCGGAGTCCTGGATGATGCCCTCGATCCGGTCTTCCGAGCGCAGATAGAGCTCGTGGAAGGCCGTGTAGGAGGAGAAGCCGGCCGGGATCTCGGTGTTCTCGAGCCAGCCTTCATTCACATAGCGGAAGAAGTCATTGCCGGGATGGATTGTGGTCGAGATGTGCTGGGTCTCGACGCCCCACTCCCCCAGCTCCGCGTCCTGGGCGTGGGCCCAGCCGGACACTGCAAGGCAAAGCGCCAGGCCGGCGGTGCCGGCGCGCAGAATGGATTTCATGGATTTTCCCCATTTGAAACTAGACAGCATGGGGAAGATGCCGGGCAAAGCCCGTCGGCTGTGTGGGGATTTCCTTACGGTTCAGCAAGAAAAAGGCCCGGTCTTGCGACCGGGCCTGATCCTGCAAGAGAAGGTTTGCCTACCAGATGGAGACGCGCTCTTCCGGCGGCAGGTAGAGGTCGTCATCCTCGGTCACGCCGAAGGCTTCGTACCAGACGTCCATATTCCGCACGACGCCATTGACGCGATATTGCGACGGGCTGTGCGGGTCGGTGGTCAGGCGTGAGACCAGGGCGTCCTCGGTGTAGAGCCGGCGCCACACCTGGCCCCAGGCCAGGAAGAAGCGCTGGTCCTGGCTGAAACCGTCCAGCTCGGCCGGGACTTCATGGTCCGCGGCGTAGAGCTGGAAGGCCCGGTAAGCCATCGAGAGGCCGCCGATATCGCCGATATTCTCACCGAGCGTCAGGCGGCCGTCGACAGTCATGCCCTCGACCGGCGAGAACTGCTCGTACTGCGCCACGATCTGGTCGGTGCGGGCATCGAACTGCTGACGCGAGGTGTCGGTCCACCAGTTGCGCAGCACGCCGTCACCGTCGGACTGGCTGCCCTGATCGTCGAAGCCATGACCCATTTCGTGGCCGATCACGGCACCGATACCGCCGAAATTCACGGCCGGGTCTGCATAGGGGTCGAAGAACGGGCCCTGCAGGATGGCGGCCGGGAAGACGATCTCGTTGGAGGTCGAGGAATAGTAGGCATTCACCGTCTGCGGCGACATGAACCATTCCCAGTCCCGGATCGGGCCGCGCAGCCGGTCGCGGCTGTCGGCACGGAACCAGGCATTGATCCGCTCATTATTGCCCCACAGATCGCCTTCACGGATCTCGATGCTGGAATAGTCGGGCCAGACATCGGGATAGCCGATCTTCGGCAGGAATTTGTCCAGCTTGTCGAAGGCTTCGACGCGGGTTTCGTCGTCCATCCATTCCAGCGTCTCGATGCGCTCGCGCAGGGCGGCGCGCAGATAGCCGACCAGCTCGTCCATCTGCTCCTTGTATTCCGGCGGGAAGTAGCGCTCGACATAGATCTGGCCGATGGCCTGACCCAGATTGCCGTTGACGAACTGGATCGCCCGGCGGTCGCGCGGGCGCGGCTCTTCCGTGCCGTTCAGCGTGCGGCCATAGAAGTCGAAGGAGCGGTCGTAGAAGGCTTGCGTCAGCTGGTCGCGATGGCTCTCCATCCAGTGGAAGGCGAGATAGTCCTTCCAGGTCTCGACCGGGATCTCGCTGAACAGCTGGGCTTGCGACTGGATCGCCGTGTTCTGGCGCACCACGAACTCTTCCTGGTCGGCAAAGTCGAGGGCCGAGAAGAAGGTTTCCCAGGGGAAGCCGGCGGCGTAACCGCTGACATCCTCGGCGGACATCAGATTATAAGTCGCCACGCGGTCGCGGCTCTCGGCGCGCGTCCAGTGGATTTCCGCCAGTGCGGTTTCCAGATCGAGGATCGCCTGGGCCCGCTCGGCGCCATTGTCCATGCCGATCATCTCGAACACGTCGGCGATGTATTCCAGATAGGCTTCGCGATAGGTCTCGAAGCGTTCGGTGTCTTCCAGATAGTAGTCGCGATCCGGCAGGCCGAGGCCGCCCTGGCTCACCGAGACGACATAGCGCTGGGGATTGCCCGGGTCGCGGCCGACATAGGCCCCGAAGATCGACTGGGTGCCCGGCGCGCCCATCAGGCTGGCGATGTCGTCATGCGACTGGGCCGCCGCGATGCGCTCGAGGCCGGGACGGGCCGGGTCGAGACCCAGCTCTTCCAGACGGTCGGTGTCCATGTAGGAGGCGTAGAGGTCGCCCACTTGCTGCGGCAGGGTGCCATCGGCGGCGTCGCTTTCGGCGGATTCCAGGATGATGCCCTCAATCCGATCTTCGGACCGCAGATAGAGTTCGGTGAAGGAGCCGAAATTCGAGAAGCCGGCCGGGATCTCGGTCGTGTCGAGCCAGCCTTCATTGACGTAGCGGAAGAAGTCGTCGCCCGGATCGACCGTGTCGGAGATGTGCTGGGTCTCGACGCCCCAGTCGCCCAGTTCCGGAGCATGCTCATTGCTCGCGGTTTCTGTCGCGGCGTCATGGCGCTCGCCGGTTGCGCCGGTTTCGGCCGCCGGCGTTTCGTCTTCCGGCTGTTCGCTTGCCGGCTGGCAGGCGGCGAGCAGAGCAAGGCACGCCGTGCCCAGAAGCAGTTTCTTCATGGTGACACTCCCCAATCGGTCTGATTCATGAAACTTGCCGGAAACACTAGGGCGGGACGCCCGGGCCGCAAAGGCTCAGCCTGCGTTTTCCGGCAAATGCGCAAGGAAAAGCGGCCCGGCTTGGGAAGCCGGGCCGTCAGTCATCTACCAGATGGAAACGCGTTCCTCGGGCGGAAGATAGAGGTCGTCCTCTTCGGTCACGCCGAAGGCCGCGTACCAGGCATCGAGATTCCGCACGACGCCGTTGGTGCGGTATTGAGACGGGCTGTGCGGGTCGGTGGTCAGGCGCGAGATGAGATTGTCCTCGCGATAGAGACGCCGCCACACCTGGGCCCAGGCCAGGAAGAAGCGCTGGTCGCCGGTAAAGCCGTCGATCACCGGGGCCTCGCCATTGCAGCAGGCGTCGAGATGGCGGTGATAGGCGGTGTAGGCCATCTGCAGGCCGCCCAGATCGCCGATATTCTCGCCCATGGTGAAAGTGCCGTTCACGAAACGGCCCTCGACGGGTGAGTAGCCGTCATACTGGGCGCCAAGCCGGTCGGCGCGTTCCTCGAAACGCTCATTCGTCTCGCTGGTCCACCAGTCGCGGATCGCGCCGGTCTCGTCGAAGCGGCGGCCCTGGTCGTCAAAACCGTGGCCGATCTCGTGACCGATCACCGCGCCGATACCGCCATAATTGACCGCAGCGTCAGCGTGCGGGTCGAAGAAGGGCGGCTGCAGGATGCCGGCCGGGAAAGTGATCTGGTTCATCAGCGGGTTGTAGGACGCGTTCACCGTCTGCGGCGGGTAGGGCCATTCGCCCCGGTCCACCGGACCGTCGAGATCCTCGACCTGCTCGTTCCAGCCGAACTCGCGCAGGCGCACGATATTGCCGAAGATGTCGTCGGCGCGGATTTCCAGCGCGGAATAGTCCTGCCACTCGTCCGGATAACCGATGCGCGGCTCGAAGGTGGACAGCTTGGTCAGCGCGTTGGCGCGGGTCTCGTCGTCCATCCATTCCAGCGACTGCAGGCGCTCTTCGAAGGCGGCCGTCAGGTTCGCGACCAGCTCTTCCATCGCGTCCTTGGACGAGGGCGGGAAGTGGCGCTCGACATAGATCTGGCCGACGGCCTCGCCCAGCTGGCCACCGACGAGGTTCACACCGCGGCGATCGCGCGGGCGCTGTTCTTCGGTGCCGTTCAGGACCGCGCCATACATGTTGAAGCTGGCCTGGTCGAAGGCTGCCGGGAGCTGGGCCGCATTGGATCGCAGGAAGTGGAAGGTCATGTAGTCCTTCCACACGTCGACCGGCGTTTCCTCGAAAATCGCACCGGCGCCCTCGATGGCGCTCGGCTGGGCGACCAGATAGGTGGCAACGCCGTCCAGGCCGAGCTGGGCCATCGCCTGCGGAAAGCCGAACTGCGGTGCCAGCGCGTCGAGCTGGTCGATCGGCATGGGATTGTAGATCTTCTGGATGTCGCGGCTGTCGGCCTGGGTCCAGTGAACTTCGGCGAGGCGCGTTTCCAGGGCCAGGATCGCATCGGCCTTGGCTTCACCGTCCTCGATCCCCGCGAGGGCGAACATCTCCGCGATGAAGGCGCGATACGCGTCACGATATTCTGCGTTCTCGTCTTCCAGGTAATAGTCGCGATCCGGCAGGCCGAGGCCGCTCTGACCGACAAAGACGGTGTAGCGCGTGGTGTCGGCCGGATCGGGGATGATGCCGACGCCGAACGGGCTTTGATGATGGATCGTCGCGAACAGCGCGTTGATATCGTCATGGCTGGCCGCTGCAGCAATCTCGTCGAGATAGGGCTGGGCCGGGGCCAGGCCGCGTTCCTCGATTGCCGCCGTGTCCATCCAGGAGCCGTAAAGGTCGCCGACCTTCTGCTCGACCGTGCCGTCTGCAGCCTCACGGGCTGCCAGCTCGGTGATGATTTCCTGCACGTGCACTTCCGCTTCCAGCGCAAGCTCTGTGAACATGCCGTAGTCGGGGCGGTCGGCGGGGATCTCGGCCTCGTCCAGCCAGGTGCCGTTGGCATACTGGTAGAAATCGTCGCCGGCATCGATCTCGGTGTTCATGCCCGCGAGATCGAAACCCCATTCGCCGATCTCGGGCTGTCCGGCCGGTTGCGTGACGGCAGCAGAGTGTTCCGGTTGTGCAGTATCGGTCTGGCCACAGGCGGCGACCAGCGCCAGCACCGTGGTGCAAAGCAGCAGCTTCTTCATAGGATGCATCCCCAAAATACGCTTCGCGAAAATGTTTCGCCCCACGTTGTGTACAACGCGGGGCGAGACTTGGCTATTGAGCGGATGTGTTGTCCGAGGCCTATTCGGCAGGCGTTTCTTCCAGATGTCCCGGAAGCTCGCCGTGCGCGAAGTCGGTGTCGGTATAATGCTCGCCGAACCGCGGCTGGCGCTCGCCCGTCCACATGGCGCGGAACAGGCGGGCGATATCGACCCCGATTGCATACATGGCCGGAACCAGCAGCAGGGTCAGGAACAGCGCGAACACGACTGCGAAGCCCAGTGCCACGACCATCGGCTTGAGGAATTCCGCCTGGGTCGAGGTTTCCGCCATCATGGGGAAGATGCCCAGGAAGGTGGTTACCGAGGTCAGCAGGATCGGACGGAAGCGCTGCACGCCGGCATCGACCAGGGCCTGGAAGGCGCCCACGCCGTTGGCCCGCAGGCGGTTCACGAAGTCCAGCAGCACCAGGTTGTCGTTGATCACGACCCCTGCGGCTGCCCCGACGCCGAAGTAGGAGAACAGGGCGATCGGCATCCCGAACAGGAAGTGTCCGAAGATCGCGCCGGTCAGGGCGAACGGGATTGCCACCATGATGGCCAGCGGCTGGAAGTAGGACCGGAAGGCCACGGCCAGCAGGATGTACATCGAACCCAGGGCCAGGATGAGCAGGTTGATCAGCTCGGCCACGAATTCGCGTTCGCCTTCGGCCTGGCCGATCTCGTCCCGCGACAGGCTGGGGAATTGCGCGTCGAAGGTCGGGAAGAAGTCCTCGTTCAGGCTCTGGTTGATGTCGCCGCGTGCCGCCGGATCGGACAGCTCGGCCGACACCGTGACGGTGCGCATGCCATTGCGGCGGTTGATCCGGTTCAGACCCGGTGCGAAATGCGCCTCGGCGATCGAGGACAGCGGCACTTCGCGGCCGTCGCTGGTGCGGATGCGGATTTCCTGCAGCGTGTCCAGCGAACGGCGGGACGCTTCGTCCATACGGATCATCACCCGCACATCCTGACCGTCACGCGGCAGGCGCTGGGCTTCTTCACCGTAGAAGGACTGGCGTACCTGGCGCGTAACGTCCTGCAGGGTCAGACCCAGGGTCTGGGCGTTCGGGCGCAGGCTGAACTGCAATTCCTCGGTCGAGGTCTGCAGGCTGTCGACCACGTCATAGAGTGTGTCGTAGCTGCGCAGCTGCTCTTTCAGGGCATCCGCCGCTTCACGCAGGGTCGCCAGGTCCGGGTGGGACAGGGCGAAGGTCATGCGGCTGCCGCCATCATTGATGGTGGAGTCCAGACGCACTTCCTCGGCATCCGGGATCGGACCCAGGAAGTCGCGGATCTGCTGCGCGACATCGGCCGTGGGCAGATGGCCCGGGCGTTCCGCCGGCACAGCCAGTTCGATCCAGGCGCGCACCCGGCCATCGGACGCGATGGTGGAGCGGCTTTCAATCATGTCGTTTTCGCCTGGATATTCCTGACGATAATACTCCAGGGCTTCAGCCTGGGCGTCGTCCAGCTGCTGGCGGACCTGCTCGGTCCGGTTCCAGGGCGTGCCTTCGGCCAGCTGGATGTTGACCTGGATCGTCTCGTTCTCGATCTGCGGCATGAAGACGGAACCGACGCGGTTCGTCATCAGCAGGGCGATGGAGACCATGAAGATCATCAGGAAGCCGACCAGCGTCGCATACCGGTTGCGGATCGCCAGCTTGGCGGCCGGCCGGTAGATATTGCGGGCAAACCAGATCAGCGAGTTTGCGATCGACCGCTGGAACTTGATCAGCGGGCCGAAGAGGCCTTTCTCCGACTGCGGTTTCATGTGCGAGAGGTGGGCCGGCAGGATCAGCAGGGACTCGACCAGCGAGAAGGCGAGGGCAGCAATCACGACCAGCGAGATCTGCCGCGTGAACTGCACTTCCGGACCGGTCAGCAGCATCCAGGGCGAGAACATCATGATCGTCGTGATGACCGCGAAGATGACCGGCTTGGCCACCATCTGTGTTCCGATGATCGACGCCGTCAGGCCCGGCTCACCGCGTTCGACCCGGTCGTGAATGTTTTCCCCGACCACGATGGCGTCGTCGACCACGATCCCGATCACGATCAGGAAGGCGAACAGCGACAGCATGTTCAGCGACACGCCCATCATCGGCAGGATGAGGAAGGCGCCGCCGAAGGCGGTGAAGATGCCGACCGTCACCCACACGGCCACGATGGGACGCAGGAAGAGGAAGAGGGTGATCAGGACCAGGATGCCACCGAACAGTGCGGAGCTCGAAATCGTCTCCATGCGGTCGGAGTACATTTCCGAATTGTCCCACCACAGCGAGATGCTGACGCCTTCGGGCAGTTCGGCCTGCTTGCGTTCGATGAAGTCATGGACCGCGGCGGCAGTGTCGACCACGTCGATGCCCGGCGATTGCTCGACCACGATCAGCACCATGGTCTCGCCGTTGTAGGTGGCTTCCATATTGCTGTCGACGAAGCCGTCGGTGACCCGGGCGACGTCATCGATGCGCAGCGTACCGCCCGCACTGGTCTGGCGGATGATGATGTTTTCGAACTCGGGCGCCGTATCGGCCAGCTGACGTGCAGTCAGACCGAATTCACCCAGCTCGGTCCGCACGGTACCGGCGGATGCGTTGAGGGACGACGCCCGCACGGCCCGCACGATTTCGTCGAAGGACAGGTTGTAGCGGCGCAGATTGTCTTCGGAGACCTCGATCGAGACCTCTTCGCCTCGTGAAGCCCACAGATTGACGATGGACGCGCCCGGCAATTGGGCGACCTCGTCGCGAACTTCGCGGCCGATCGCCTGCAGGTCGCGGCGGTCGATATCGCCATGGACGGCAAAGCCGACGACCTGTTCCTGGTTGCGCCACTGCGACACGATCGGACGGTAGGCCGACGGCGGCAGGTTGTTCACCGAGTCGACTTCAAGCTTGATGTTGTCGATGAACTCGCCGATGTCGACGTTGCGCTTGCCTTCGATATTGACGTAGCCGACGCTTTCACGGGCGGTCGAGGTGATGGTCTCGATCCCGTCCATGTCCGCGAGGGCTTCCTCGATACGGACGACAATCTGCTCTTCGATGTCCTGGGGCGATGCGCCGGGCCAAGAGACCGACACGGTCGCACCGTTGAAGGACGCCGTCGGGAAGACTTCCCGGTTGAGCATGTTGTAGCCCAGGAAACCGCCGACGATGGCGACGATCATCAGGAGGTTGGCGGCGACGGAATTGCGTGCCCACCAGCTAACGATGCCCCCGGGCACCTGGTCGTGTGTCTTGTTGGGATCGGTCATGACCGCTTCCTCTCCTGCCTTCGGGCCTAGCCGGCGCTCGCCACGGCGTCTTCGCCGTCGGCAACGCTTTCGCCGGTTTCCTCGCCTTCCGGCGCTTCTTCATAATTGGCCGAGTAGTCGGCGAGCTGTTCGCCACCGGCATTGTAGGTGTGTACGCGCATGCCCGTGCTGGCGCCGCGGATCGGCGAGACCACAACCAGATCGCCAGCCTCGACACCGCTGGAGACGATGACGCGTTCCGGGCTGGAGTCGATGATGTCGACCGTGTGGATTTCCAGCGTGCCGCCCTCGCGGACGATGTAGACGCTGTCCTCGCCGCGCAGGGCGTTGCGCGGGATGATGTAGGCGTTGTCGACTTCGCGGCCCTGGATGGCAGCATTGACGAACAGGCCGATGGCCAGCGGTGCGCCGTCATCGGCACCGGAACCATAAGGGTCGGTGACTTCCGCGATGGCGTACAGGACGCGGGTCTGCGGATCGATGGCACTGTCCGTGCGCGTGATACGGCCTTCCCACTCGTGATAGCCACCGGCAACAGTCGCCGACAGGACCACCGGGACACCGCCGCGCTCGTCATTGGCCGCGTTGTAGGCGACCGGAATGCCCAGCAGGGACAGGTCGTGATCGGTCAGCGGCAGGCGCACCATCACGGTGTCGGTCGCAAAGACCTCACCCAGATTGGTGCCCGGCGAGACATACTGGCCGAGACCGGCATTCTTCGAGCGCACCCGGCCGGCGAACGGTGCGGAGATCTGCGTGCGCTGCAGGTCCAGACGGGCCGATTGCAGGGCGGCCTGGGCGGCAGCCAGCTGGGCGCGCGCTTCCGCGAGTTGCGGCTCGCGCAGGGTCAGGGCCGAAGCCTGGCCTTCGCCAAGTTCTTCCCACTCGCTTGCGGCCAGTTCGGATTCGGCCTGTTCGCGTGCCAGCGCCTGCTGCGCCTGGGCGACCTGGGCAGAGGCCCGGGTGACCGCCAGGCGGTAGTCGGCATCATCGATCTGGATCAGGGTTTCGCCGGCCTCGAAGAAACCGCCCTCGATGAAGTCGGGGTTCACGAATGTGATGCGACCCGCCACCTGCGGCACCAAGTTGATCTGGTTGCGCGGCTGGGCCTCGCCCTGGGAGTCGACAGTGAGGGCAATTTCGCCCCGCTCGGCTTCCGCGACAAAAACGGCGACCGGCCGCGGCGCCGAATTGGCCCGCTGCGGCTGCGGTTGCGTTGCGAACAGCATGAAGAGAACGGCAACACCGACGACGGCAACACCGCCGATGATGACGAAACGTCCGATGAGCTTACCCATGATTATTCTCCTGTCGGGGCGGCCGGGTCTGCGGACTGGGCCGCGGAGAAATCGCCGGCGATGGCGAGATAGAGATCGACACGATTGGCCGCGCGCTCGCGGCGTGCCGAGATGTACTGGCTTTCGGCGCTGATGCGCCGGGACTGGGCGTTGAGCAGGTCGAAGATCGTGGCGACGCCGCTGGCATACTGGCGGATCACGAGATCTTCGGCCTCGGCAGCCTCTTCATAGGCCTGGCGCAGATTGTCCACGCGCTGGGCCAGGATGGCGTCTGCGTCGATCGCGTTTTCGGCTTCCTGCCAGGCGGTCAGCACGGTCGAGACATAGCTGGCCAGCTGGGCTTCGGCATTGGCCCGGGCCTGATCGCGGGCGCCGCGCAGGGCGCCGCCATTGAAGATCGGGCCGGTCAGGTTGGCCGTCAGGCTGGAAACCAGCGAGTCCAGATCGAACATGTCGTCGACATCGGCTCCGCCCGTGCCCGAGCTGCCGTTGAGCGACAGGCTGGGATAGAGCGCCTTGCGGGCGGCATCGGCGCGCAGGCCGGCCGACTGCAGGCGGCGCTCGGCGGCGCGCACGTCGGGACGGCGCGTCAGCAGGGCTTCCGGCGTACCGATATCGCCGACCAGGCCCAGTTCCGGGAAGTCGCCTTCCGGAGCGAGGCGTGCAGCCGGGTAACGGCCCAGCAGCGCTTCCAGGCTGCGCGAGGCCGCCGCTTCGGCGCGCCGGCGCGAGGCCAGGGCCGCTTCGGACGATGCCAGGGCCGAGCGGGCCGTGCGCACGTCGGAGCTGCGGACCAGGCCACGGGCAAAGCGGCGTTCCGTCAGGTCGAGCGAGGACTGGCGGGTCGCCAGGTCGCGTTCAGCCAGTTCGGTCTGGAGATGCGCCTCGATCAGCGAGAACCAGCCCTTGGCAACCAAGCCGGCCACGGACAGCTGCGATGCGCGGACATCGTCGGCGGCCGCTTCGGCGTCCAGCGCACTGGCGTTCGCGCCGTCGGCGACCCGGCCCCACAGATCGGCTTCCCACGCGGTCGAAAGACCCAGCGAGAAGCTGTCACTGCCAGAGCCGGTGTTGCGCTCGGTGCGGGTGTAGTCCATCCCGCCGTTCAGCGAAGGCAGGCGATCGGAACCGGCAATCCGTGCCGCAGCCCGCGCCGCGCGATAGCGGGCGAAGGACTGGTTGAGGCTCGGATTGGCGTCGAAGGCCTCGTCGATCAGTGCTGGTAGCCGGGCATCGCCCAGCTCGGCAACCCAGTCCTGGGAAGCCTGTGCACCTGTATCCCTTGGTGCTGCAGCCCATTGCGCCGGTGCGTCCGGAAGACCATCCCCGGCCTGGTAGGCCGGAAGGCTGGCGCAGGACGCCGTGGCAAGGGCCGTAGCCAAAACTAACAAACTTTTACGCATGCGTTGTCCCCGCACGTCACGATCTCGATGATTTTTGCATCCTAGAAAAGGCATCTCGAAAGTCAACAGATTTTTATCGAAAAACACTAAATCTATAGCGAATGGCATGAAAACTCTCTCGATTTTCGAGATGCATCCCTGGTGCGTCCCGGTTTCCGGTGGCGTCACGGCTTCGCGTGGCACTGCGAATATGCGATAGAGCTTCAACTAGCCCGTGGGCACTTATTTTTTTGTTAGATGCCCCGGCTTGCCGGATCGGATGCAAACGGAGTCAGAATGAGGCAGCCTTCTGCAGACGAACGGCCCCTGATCCGGATTCGGCGCCGGGATACGGCGGCCGTTGCAGCGCTTGGCGCGATCGTCATCCTCTTGTTCTGGATGTTCGGGGAACTCGGCTTTGTCGAAACCCTCGTCGCCATCGCCACTATAGCAGGACTGTCGACGTTTTATTACCTGACCGTGTCGACCACGCTGAACCCTGCGACCGGGCCGGCTGCGGATGACAGCGCGCCAGCGCCGGTGGATCCGCAGGCCCGGGCCCAGCACATGCTGGACAGCCTGCCGATCCCTGTCCTGCTGATCGGGGCAGGCGGCCGGATCGAGCTGGCCAATCCCGCGGCGCGGGAATTCCTCGGTCTCGGATCGGCGGCGGGACATCTGTCGGCCGTGTTGCGTCAGCCGCAGGTACTTGAAGCGGTCAGCACGGCGCTGCGCGGCCAGGCCGTCGACCCCGTCGAATACTCCATGATGGCACCGGTCGAGAGCCATGTGCGGGCTTTCGTGGCACCGCTGCGCGCCGAAGACGACCGGGTCATGCCCTGGCGGGCCATGCTGGTGCTTTCCGACGAAACCTCGATCAAGCGCGCCGACCGCATGCGGGCCGACTTCCTCGCCAATGCGAGCCATGAGCTGCGCACGCCGCTCGCCTCGCTGGCGGGCTTTATCGAGACGCTGCGAGGGCATGCACGTGACGACAGCGAGGCCCGCGAGCGCTTTCTGGGTATCATGTTCGACCAGACCGAGCGCATGCAGCGCCTGATCAACGATCTTTTGTCCCTGTCGCGCGTCGAGATGGACGAGCACGTGCCGCCCAGCAGCGAGACGGATCTGTCGGCCCTGGTCGAGGATGCCCGCGACTATCTGCGGCCGCAGCTGGAGGAGAAGGCGATCCGCCTCACCGTCCGCAAGCCGGCCTCGGCGCCGGCTATCGGCGACCGCGACCAGCTGATGGAAGTGCTGCTCAATCTGATCGAGAACGCGATCAAATACTCTCCCGAAGGCTCTGCTGTGCAGATCGAGATCGCCGGACCGCTGATGCGCGACGAGGCCGAACGTCCCGAGCTGGTACTGGGTGCACAGGCCAGCCGTCTCACACTGGCGGCGCCGGCCTCAGAGCCGCGCGAGCGGTATTTTGCGGTTCGTATCCGCGATGAGGGCAAGGGAATCGAGCGCCGGAACCTGCCGCGCCTGTCGGAGCGATTCTATCGCGTCGACGGCCAGAAGAGCGGTCCGAAGGAAGGAACCGGTCTCGGACTGGCCATTGTGAAGCATATCGTGAACCGCCATCGCGGCGGCTTCACGGTCGAGAGCGCACCGGGCGAAGGGTCTGTATTCTCGGTCTTCTTGCCGGTTCCTGCCGCTGTGCGCGAGCGGGCCCGCGAAAGCGTCTGACGGCTGCGTCTGCAGACTGGCCGTGCGTTGTCACAAAACTGTAGCGACTCTGTCATAAACGGGGGCCGCGACACCCAGTATCTGTCACGCCTGCCGCGCAGCCGGCCCGAAGCCGGACGTCCGAAGGACACTTTGAATGTCAGTGATCGCCATCGTTGCTCTCATGGTCATCGTCATGCTGGCGGGCGGGTTCTATGTCGGCCGGGCGCGGGCGATCGGCGCGGTGAACGGCAATACGGTCCGTCTCCACTCGCTGCCGAACTATCATGGCTATTATGTTGCGATCTGGACCGGCCTGCCGGCTTTTCTGCTGCTCGCTGCCTACGGCATTTTCGGTGGACAGGCCGTTGAACGCCTGACCTTTTCCGAGCTTCAGCGCGAAGCCAGCGCTCTGAATGCCCGTGTCGACGAGCGCCTTCTGTCGGATGCCGAGTATGAGGAATTCCGTGGCGCGGCCCTGCAGCTGCGCGAGCGCGTCAATGCCATCGGCGACGACATGCAGCGCCTGCGCAGCGCACGTGGCGAGGAGCGCGATCCGGCCCGTCTCGAACAGTTGCAGCAGGACCAGCGCGAAGCGCTGAATGCCGCAACGGCTGCCGAAGAGGCCGCGATCGCCCGGCGCGCCGAACTGGTCGCAGCCGTCGGCAGCGAGGCCGAGGCCGCCGGCGCGTCGATGCGTCAGCTCGCGGGCTTCGAGCTCGTCCAGGCGCCGCGTGAACAACGCCAGCTCTTCCTGTCCGATGCCATGCAGATCGCCAACGGGGCGCTGTCCAGCCGCGAGAGCGCCGAACTGAACGCCGCCGCCCGTATCGTGGCCCGCTATCAGGATCGCATCCGATATCTCGTGGCTGTTCTGGCGCTGGCTTTTGCAGCCGGCGGTCTGTTGCGCACGCGCAGCCAGGTCATCCCGGATTTCCGCGCCCGCAACCATGTCGAGCGGCTGATCACCGGCCTGCTGCTCCTTTCCTCCGTGCTGGCGATCCTGACCACGGTCGGCATCGTCTTCTCGCTGTTGTTCGAGAGCATCCGTTTTTTCTCGACCGTGCCGATCTCCGAATTCCTGTTCGGCCTGCAATGGTCGCCCCAGATCGCCCTGCGTGCCGACCAGGTCGGCCAGTCCGGCGCCTTCGGCGCGGTGCCGCTGTTTGCCGGTACGGCGCTGATCACGCTGATCGCGATGGCCGTGGCCGTGCCGATCGGTCTCCTGTCGGCGATCTACCTGTCCGAATATGCCGGCCCGCGCTTCCGCGCGACGGCCAAGCCGGTGCTGGAAATCCTCGCCGGTATCCCGACGGTCGTCTACGGCTTCTTCGCGCTGCTGACGGTGGGCCCGGCGATCCGCGGCCTGTTCACCTGGCTCGGTTTCGACGATGTGGTGACCCAGAGCGCGCTCTCGGCCGGACTCGTGATGGGTGTGATGATCATCCCCTTCATCTCCTCGCTGTCCGACGATGTGATCAATTCCGTGCCGCAGACACTGCGCGACGGCTCCTATGCCATGGGCGCGACCCGTTCGGAGACGATCACGCGTGTCGTGATGCCGGCGGCCCTGCCGGGCATTGTCGGCGCGATCCTGCTGGCCGTGTCGCGTGCCGTTGGCGAGACCATGATCGTCGTCATGGCCGCGGGCCAGGGCGCCAATCTGACCGCAAATCCGCTGGAATCGGTGACGACCATCACCGTGCAGATCGTCATGCTGCTGACGGGCGACCAGGAATTCGACAGCCCCAAGACCCTGTCGGCCTTTGCGCTGGGTCTCGTCCTGTTTGTCATCACCCTGATCATGAACGTCATCGCCCTGCGTGTGGTCCAGAGATACCGGGAAAAATATGACTGATACGTCCGACACCACGTCCATTCGCGATGCGGTGAGCCGTCAATTGCCGCGGCGCTACCGGGCCGAGCTGCGCTTCCGCGCGGCCGGGCTGGCCGCCGTGGCGTCGGCCGTCGGCATCCTGGTGATCCTGCTGATCTCGATCCTGTCCCAGGGCCTGCCCGCCTTCACCGTCAACCAGCTGGTCCTGCCGGTGCATCTCGACCGCTCCGTGGTCGATCCGGAAGGCGATGCCAGCGAAGCCTCGCTGCGCCGCGGCGCCTACAGCCGCGTCCTTCAGGATGCCATCCGGGCCGAATTCCCCGAGGTCACGGCGCGCCGCGACCTGCGCAACCTGTTCGGCCTTTATACGCCGCTCAACGCGACCCGGTTGATGGATGCGGTTCTGGCCGATCCGTCGCTGGTCGGCGAGACCTACACCTTCCGCATGCCGATCGCCGACGATCTCGATCTCTATCTCAAGGGCCGGCTTGTCGAAGACCGGACGCTTTTGACCGGCGGTCTCCTGACGATCGAGGATGCGGGCGACGGGTTGGTACTGCGCTCAAGCGCGCCGGACTTCTCCAGCCTGGTCGAGGACGCGATGGCGACCATGCGGGCCGAGGCGACGGCGCTCGACGCACGCGCGCTGCGGGCGCGCAATCTGGCGGCCGAGCTTGAGGGAAGCGATGCCGAGGATGCGCTCTATGAAGCCGAGCGCCTGTCCGCCCAGGCGCAGGTCCTGCGCGAGGAACTCGCCGAGAATGACGGCCGGATCGAGCTGAACCGGGACCTGCCCACCATCCTCGTCGAGTTGAGCGGTGTTGCCGTGCGGTTGACCGCGCTCGACGCGAATGGCCGGTCGGCCAGCGGTGAAGTGATGCTGGGTGACGCTGCAGGCATCTCTGGCGCAACGGACTGGACGCTCTATGTGATCGAGACGCCGGAAAGCCGCCGCCGGGTTTCCGACCAGGCCATCGTCTGGACCCGGGCGCTGGAGGCCCGCGGCCTCGTGCGTACCGATTTCAACACCTACCTCTTCAGCAATGCCGACAGCCGCGAGCCGGAACTGGCGGGTGTGAAGGGCGCGCTGTTCGGCTCGATCCTGACCATGCTGATCGTGATCTGCCTGTCAGTGCCGGTCGGTGTGTTCACGGCGATCTATCTGGAAGAGTACGCGCCGAAGAACCGGCTGACCGACCTGATCGAGGTCAATATCAACAACCTGGCCGCCGTTCCGTCCATCGTGTTCGGCCTGCTGGGCCTGGCGGTCTTCATCAACGCGTTCGGCCTGCCGCGTTCAGCGCCGCTGGTCGGCGGGCTGGTGCTCTCGCTGATGACGTTGCCGACGGTGATCATCGCCTCGCGCGCCGCTCTCAAGGCCGTGCCGCAATCGATCCGCCAGGCGGCGCTCGCCGTCGGCGCATCCAAGACGCAGTCGGTGTTCCACCATGTGCTGCCGCTGGCGGCGCCGGGCATCCTCACAGGCTCCATTATCGGCCTGGCCCAGGCGCTGGGCGAAACCGCGCCGCTCCTGATGATCGGCATGGTCGCTTTCATCGCCGACGCGCCGACGCTGGGCCTGGAAGGCCTGACCCAGCCGGCCACGGTGATGCCCGTGCAGGTCTTCCTGTGGTCCGACGGTGCCGAACGGGCCTTCGAGGCGCGCACCGCGGCCGCCATTCTTGTTCTTCTGGCGCTGATGATCGGCTTCAATGCCCTGGCGATCTATCTGCGCCGCCGTTTCGAGCGGAGATGGTAACCCCATGCCCGACAATCAGTCCCACATCCTCGACCAGAATGCCGGCTTCGGCGAAACCGAGCCGCCGATCAAGGTGGTCGCGCGGGATGTCTGTGTCGCCTATGACGGCAAGCAGGCTCTCAACCATGTCTCGATCGACATTCCGGACCGCTCGGTGACGGCTTTCATCGGGCCGTCCGGCTGCGGCAAGTCGACTTTCCTGCGTTGTCTCAACCGCATGAATGACACGATCGAGGGGGCCCGGGTGACCGGCTCGCTGAAGATCGATGGCGCCGAGGTGAACGACAAGTCGATCGATCCCGTCGTGCTGCGCGCCAGCGTCGGCATGGTGTTCCAGAAGCCCAACCCGTTCCCCAAGTCGATCTATGACAATGTCGCCTACGGTCCGCGCATTCACGGCCTGGCCCTGTCGCGTGACGATCTGGACGGGATTGTCGAGAGCAGCCTGAAGAAGGCCGGGCTGTGGGACGAGGTGGCCGACCGCCTGAACGATCCGGGCACCAGCCTGTCCGGCGGCCAGCAGCAGCGTCTGGTGATTGCCCGCGCGATCGCGATCAATCCGGAAGTCATCTTGATGGACGAGCCGTGTTCGGCGCTCGACCCGATCGCGACGGCCAAGATCGAGGAACTGATCGACGAGCTGCGCGAGAATTACTGCATCATCATCGTGACCCACTCGATGCAGCAGGCCGCCCGCGTGTCCCAGCGCACCGCCTTCTTCCATATGGGCACGCTGGTCGAATTCGGCCGCACCGAGGACATCTTCACGAACCCGCGCGATCCGCGCACGCAGGACTACATCACAGGGCGCTTCGGCTAGGGGCCGGCGCCAGATGAGGAGGTAGCGCAATGGCGCTGTCCAAGACCGCACATATCGTCACCGCCTATGGCGAGGAGCTCGACCAGCTGGCCGACGAACTCGCCCGCATGGGCGGCATGGTGGAAACCCAGCTGGAAACGGCGCTCTCTGCCATTGTCCGCCGCGATGCCAGCCTCGTGGCAGGCGTGCGCGAGCGCGAGAAGCAGGTCAACGCGATGCAGGACGATGTCGAAAAGCGCGTGCTGCGTCTCTTCGCCCTGCGTCAGCCGCTGGCCACCGATCTTCGCATGACGATTTCCGCGCTGAAGATCGCCAGCGATCTCGAACGCGTCGGCGATCTCGCCAAGAATATCGCCTACCGGGCGGAGGACCTGGCCGAATACGCGCCGCTCTCCCTGCTCGACCAGGTCGAGCGGCTCGGCGCGATCGTCGTGAAACAGCTGCACGAAGTGCTCGATGCCCTGTCCTCGGCCGATGTCGAACCGGCGATCCGGGTCTGGCGCACCGATGACGAGGTCGACGAACGCTATAACGCGCTCGTGCGGCAGATGCTGATGAGCATGACCGAAGATCCGGGCCAGGTAGAGCCGGGTGTTCACATCCTTTTTGTGGCGAAGAATCTCGAACGTATCGGCGACCACGCGACGAATGTCGCCGAGGCTGTGCACTTCATGGTGACAGCCGGGCCGCTCGAGGCGGACGACGCCAAATCTTGATGACCTTGATCGTGGAGACGGAACGATGAAGCCTCAAGTTCTCGTGGTCGAAGACGAAGACGCCCTCGCCACCCTGTTGCAGTACAATCTGGAAAAGGAAGGCTATCAGGTCTCCGTCGCCGGTGACGGTGAGGACGCCCTGATGCAGGCCGAGGAGACCACGCCGGACCTGGTGCTCGTCGACTGGATGCTGCCCAAGGTCTCCGGGATCGAGGTCTGCCGCCGCCTGCGCGGCCGCCAGGAAACCGCCAATGTGCCGATCATCATGCTGACGGCGCGCGGCGAGGAGACCGACCGGGTACGCGGGCTCGATACGGGCGCTGACGACTATGTCGTCAAACCCTTCTCGATGACCGAGCTCTTTGCCCGTATCCGCGCCGTGCTGCGCCGGATCCGCCCGGGCCTCGCCGAGGATGTGATCACCGCCGGTGACATCACGATGGACCGGGTCGCGCACCGCGTGAAACGCTCTGACCGTGAGATCCATCTCGGCCCGACGGAATTCCGCTTGCTGGACTATCTCATGCAGCATCCCGGCCGGGTTTTCTCGCGCGAGCAATTGCTCGATGCGGTCTGGGGTTCGGATGTCTATGTCGAGGCGCGCACGGTGGACGTCCATGTCGGCCGCCTCCGCAAGGCGCTGAACACCAAGGAAGAGCGCGATCCCATCCGCACCGTCCGTTCGGCCGGCTACGCTTTCGACGTCAACGCCTGAGCCTCCGCATATTCGGCGACCAGAAAGTCGATGAGCGCGCGCACTTTTGGCGCGCGCTCGCGATGGGCTGGATAGACGGCATGGATATGCTGGTCGTCGACATGCCAGTCCGGCAGGATGCGCTGCAGCCTGCCCTCGGCCAGCGGCCCGCCGGCGACGAAGTCCGGCAGCAGGACAATGCCGCAGCCCGCGATCGCGGACGTGCACAGCGCAATCGAATTGTTGATGCGCTGATTGCCGGCAACCACAATCTCGACCGTCTCTTCGCCGCGCCGGAAGACCCAGCTGTTCGGCTGTGCCGCCATCGTGAAGACGAGACAGTTGTGGCTGGTCAGCGCCTCCGGCGTTTCCGGCGTGCCATGGCGGGCCAGATACTCCGCCGACGCACACAGCAGGCGGTGCAGCGGGCGCAGACGCCGCGCTTTCAGGCTAGAATCGGGCAGGGGGCCGCTGCCACGCAGCGCGACATCGAAACCGTCTTCCAGCAGGTCGGCCTGCCGGTCGTTGAACTCCACATCGAGGATCAGCTCCGGATAGCGCTGCTGGAAGCGCGGAAGCCGCTCGGCCAGGTCTGTGAGGCCAAACGACATGGGGGCGGAGATGCGCAGCCGCCCCCTTGGTGACGCGTCGGACCCGCTGGCGGCCTCGTCGGCGTGAGCAAGCGCTTCGAGGATCTCCACCGCCCGGTCGTAATAGGCCTGCCCGGTATCGGTGAGCCGGAGTTTGCGGGTGGTGCGCACGAGGAGCTGGGCGCCGAGTTCCGCCTCCAGGGCGCTGACGGTCTTGCTGACCCCGGCATTGGACAGATCGAGATCGCGCGCCGCTGCGCTGAACCCGTTCAGCTCCACCACACGGCGGAAAATCTGCAAGGCGCGAAACTTGTCCATTTTTCACTCCAGGTAAAAAGAGTTCTCGATAATGCCGTCTTTGTCTTCTCATGTGAACGAATAAATACGGGAGCGCCGGATCGGTCCGGCGACAAATCCCGGAGGACGATATGAGACATTTCCTGATCGCCAGCCTGCTGGCCCCGCTGACCAGCCTGGCTCCGGCCCTGGGCCAGGACGCCGTCGGCACCAGCCCCTGGGGGCCGGATGACGAGCTTGGACGCCTGAACCTGATGACCGACGAAAGCCGTGCCGCCATTCTCGGCCGGATCGCTGGCGGACGCGCCTATGACCTGTCGGTCGAGTATTTCATCGGCATGCCCGGCTGGCACGCGGCCGGCGACCCCCGCTACCAGATCTGGATGACCCACACGCCGCGAGGTACCGTGGTCGACGATCCGATGGGGGTGGGTGAGGCGCAGAACGGGCATGTGTCCTACACGGGCTCCGCGGTCTCGATGTACACCCACACCGGCACGCATATCGATGCGCTCAACCACTTCGGTGTCGACGGCCGGATCTGGAACGGCTTCTCCGCCGACGAGCATCTCGGCGACCGCGGCTGGCAGGTCACCGGCGCGGAAACCATTCCGCCCATCATCGCCCGCGGCGTGATGATCGATGTTGCCGCTGCGCTCGGCGTCGACCGGCTGGAGGACGGCTATCGCATTTCGCGTGCCGATCTGCAGCAGGCGCTGGAGCGGCAGGACACGCCGCTGCACGAAGGCGATGTGGTGCTGATCCGCACCGGCCGCATGCAGGATTATGAGACGGCGGCACGCTACATGGAAAACCCACCGGGCCTGGGCATGGATGCGGCGCGCTTCCTGGTCGAGGAGGGTGGCGCGATGATTGTCGGTGCCGACAATCTCAGCCTGGAAGCCTTCCCGTCCGAAGTGCCGGGCAATTATGTCCCGCTGCACACCTACCTGCTCGCCCAGCACGGGGTACCGATCATGGAACTCGTCAATCTGGAAGGGCTCGCCCGGGACGGTGTCCACGAATTCGCATTCATCGGCGGATCGCTGAAACTGCGCGGGGCCGATGCCGCGCCGATGCGTCCCGTCGCCCTGCCGGTGGAGTAGTTCATGCCCCGTACCTTCGACATTCTCCTGACGGCGCTGGCGCCGGCGATCTGGGGCAGCACCTATCTGGTGACCACCCAGTGGCTGCCGGACGGATACCCCGTCACGCTCGCCCTGCTGCGGGCCCTGCCCGCCGGGCTCCTGCTGCTGCTGTTCGTGCGCCGTCTGCCCGCCGGCGCATGGTGGGGCCGGGCCTTTGTGCTCGGTGCGCTGAACTTCACCGTGTTCTGGATCTGCCTCTTCGTGGCGGCCTACCGTCTGCCCGGCGGGATCGCCGCCACAGTCGGTGCCGTCCAGCCGCTGATCGTGCTGGGCCTGGCCCGGCTGGCACTGGGCACGGCCGTCCGCCCGCTTGCCGTGATCGCCGCGGCCGGCGGACTGGCCGGCGTGGCCCTGCTCCTGGCATCGCCGCAGGCCGGCTTCGACCCGATCGGTGTCCTGGCAGCCCTGGGCGGTGCGGCATCGATGGCCACCGGGACCGTGCTGACCCGGCGCTGGGGACCGCAGGTTCCGCTGCTCACCCTGACCGCGTGGCAGCTGACCGCGGGCGGGCTGCTGCTCCTGCCGCTCGCGCTCCTTGTCGAACCGCCGCTCCCCGCGCTGGACGCCGGGCATATCGCCGGTTTCGCCTATCTGGCCGTGATCGGTGCGGCCCTGACCTATGTCCTGTGGTTCCGCGGCATTGCCCGGCTGGGGCCGTCGGCCGCGACCATGCTGGGCTTTCTGAGCCCGGTCAGCGCGGTCGTGCTGGGCTGGGTGGTGCTGGGCGAGCGGCTGGACGCGATCCAGTTTGCCGGCGCCGGCCTGGTGCTGGCCAGTATCTGGCTCAGCCAGCGCGCCACCCGCGCGCCGGCCGTGGCCTTGTCGGCAAAGCAGGGAGGCACGGCATGAAGCGGATCGCCGTATTCGGTGCGGCCGGGTCTGTCGGGCGCTGTGTTGTGAGCGAGGCGCTCGATCGGGGACATGAGGTCACCGGTGTGGTGCGCAATCCTCAGCGGGCGGCTGGCTTGCCGGATCTGGCTGTTCCCGCCTTCGCCGAAGCGAGCGACGGGGCGGCGATCCGCGCCGTGCTGCGCGACCAGGATGTGGCGGTGATGGCGCTGCGGCCGCCCGCCGGCCGGGAAGCCGAGCTGGTCGGCTATACCCGCACCCTGCTCGATACGGCCGTCGAGACCGGCGTGCCGGTCGTGATCGTCGGCGGAGCGGCAAGCCTGCGCTTTCCCGACCAGCCGGCCTGGACCGTGCTGACCCGGCCGGGCTTCCTGCCCGACGCCGTCCGGCCCATCGCGCAGGCCTGCCATGCCCAGCGCGACGCCGTGCTGTCCACAGGCGGTGAGGGCTGGTCCCACATCTGTCCGCCTGCCAGCCTCGAGCCGGGCCGGCGCACGGGCCGCTACCGGCTGGGAACAGACATGCTGGTGACGGGAGAAGACGGCCGCTCGGCCATCTCGGTCGAAGACTTCGCCATTGCGATTGTCGACGAGGCCGAGAGCCGCGCTCATGCCGGGCGCAGTTTCACGGTCGGCTGGTAGGCGTGGCGGACGCCGCTATCGCATACGCGGTGCGAGTGCGGCCTGTGCTGCCTCGCGCATGATGTCCGCGACCGCGTTGAAGCCGGTCGACAGGGGGGATCCGGGCCGCCAGATCAGCGCGATATCGCGTTCGGCGCCCGGGTCGTCGATCCGCCGGAAGACCAGGCTGTCATCGCGCTCGGCCTCGCAGCGGACATAGAGTTCCGGCAGCACGGCGACACCGGCACCGAGTGCCGCCATATGGCGGATGGCATCCAGGCTGGTCCCTTCATAATCGGCCGGCAGATGCCCGCCCGACCGTTCGGCCAGATCCGCGACCAGCCGGTTCAGGCGGTGACCGAGCGCCAGCGTCAGGAAGGCACGGCCGGACAGCTCGGCCAGACTGACGGGCCCGCGCGTCTGCGCAAGCGGATCGTCCGGTGGTACGGCGATCCACAGGCGTTCATGGAACAGGGCGGCGCCGGTACAGCCGGGATGATCCTCCGGTGCGGAAATGACGACATCCATGCGCCCGTCGCTCAGGGCCTGGTTCAGCACCACGGAGGATTCCTCCCGGATCGACAGGCGAAGCTGGGGATAGCGCGCATGCAGGCGGGCCGTGCAGCGCGGCAGAAGATAGGGGCCGATCGTCGGCAGCACGCCGAGGCGGACCTGTCCGACCAGCCCGTCCCGGCCGTACTGGGCGAGCCGCTTGATATCGGACATCGACTGCAGGACCTCGCGTGCGCGGGCCAGCAATTCGCGGCCGAGCGGTGTCGCGATCGCGCCGTTCCGCCCCCGTTCGAACACCTTGAAACCGAGATGGCTTTCCGCCTCGGCCACCTGCGCGGACAGGCTGGGCTGGCTGACATGCATGCTGTGGGCGGCGCTGGAAAAGCGTCCGGTCTCGTCGATTGCGACCAGGTATTCGAGCTGCCGGAAGGTCGGACGCATATATAGTTTTTTCCTAATGAAAGAACAGCATCCATATATTTCCACTCATTATGGCTGCCGTCTAGAGCGTACCCACTCGCCTCTGCGCCGGCCTCACCTCCGGTCCCAAAGCCGCCGGTGCAGAGAATTGTCCGGCAACCGCCCCTTGCCCCCTCTCTCGGCGGTTGCCGGACTTATCTCACCAGAAGGATCAGGTTTTGGAACACGGCTCCATTGCGCTCGCGACGCTGGCCTCGCCGCCGGTCCTGTTTTTTGTTCTCGGACTGGCTGCGGCGTTCATACGGTCCGACCTGAAATTCCCCGAAGCCTTTGCAAAGGGCCTGTCGCTCTTCCTGATCATGGCGATCGGCTTCAAGGGCGGGGCCGAAATGGCGCGCGCCAGCCTGGGCGACATCATTCCGGTCCTGCTGGCCGGGGTCGTGCTGTCCGCAGCCCTGCCGGCCCTGAGCTTCGGCCTCCTGCGTGCCACGACCTCGCTGCCGCGGGTCGACATGGCCGCCATCGCCGCCCATTACGGATCGATATCCATCGTCACATTCATCGCCGCCTCCGATGCCGCGCGCATGCTGCAGCTGGACACCGGCGGCGCCATGGTGGCGGTGGCCGCGGCGATGGAAGCGCCGGCCATCCTGACCGGCCTCCTGCTGGCCGGTGCTGCAGGGCGCAGCGGCGGTTTGCGGCTGGCCGAACCGCTGACCAATGGCTCGATCGTCCTTCTGCTGGGTGCTTTCGCTATCGGCTGGATCTCCGGTGAAACCGGGATGGCGGCGGTCTCACCCCTGTTCGTCGACGCGTTCCGCGGTGTGCTCTGCCTGTTCCTGCTGGATATGGGGCTGATCGCCGGCCGGGGCCTGGTCGAACACGGGCGCAAGATGCGGCCGGGTGTGGTGCTGCACGGGCTCTACATGCCGCTCATCGCGGCGGGCATCGTCCTGGCCATCAGCCGCGGTCTCGGCCTGTCGCCCGGCAATGCGGCCTTGCTGATGACGCTCGCGGCATCGGCCTCCTATATCGCGGTTCCCGCCGCAATGCGGCTCGCTTTGCCGAAGGCCAGGCCCGCGCTTTCGCTCACCCTGTCCCTGGGCATCACCTTTCCGTTCAACCTGCTGATCGGAATTCCGCTCTATTTCACAACGGCGCAGATGGTTCTTGGAGGCGTGCAATGACGGGTTGGAAAACATGTCTTCGTGTCGAGCTGGAAGTGGATGCGGTCCAGGTCGAGCAGGTGGAAACACGCATCGAGGCGCTGGGCGTCACGAGCTGGATCGTACTGTCGGCGCATTCCGGTCGAAGCAGTGACGGCCGATGGAGCCGGGCAGGCCAGGTCACCGCGTCCGGCCGGCGCATGCTGGTCGTCTTCACGATCACCCCGGCGCTCGCCGAAACCATCCGCGATGCCCTGCAGGACGAGATGGTGCGACTGAATGGCGAGATCATCGCCTATCCGGTGACGACACCCTGAAACCAGTCCCCAAATATGAGGGCGCACCGGGAAGAGGTGCGCCCTTTCAAGGTGGGTGTCCGGAGCGTCAGTTGTCCAGCAGGACGTAGCGCCGATTGAGAGGCTGTGGCGGCCGGGCGTTCTCGCCGACAGTGTCGACAAAGGCGTCGATCTGGGCGTCCGAGACGCTGAGCGGGGTGGTGAACACGGTCCAGGAAACGACTTCCGAGCACGGCGGCGTGGTAAGCGAGCCCTCATAGCGGAAGGCGGCCTGGTCCTGCGGCAGCAGGGAGGCCAGGCTGATCGTCCCGTCGATCTCCTCGCGCTCGCCCGGTTCGCCGATGGCATCCCACAATGTGTCGACAGTGGCATGCGCCTCGCCGCGCTCGAACAGCACGCCGACCACGGCGAGATCGCCCTCGCTGGCCGTCACGAAGTGGACTTCCAGCGGATAGGGCTGTCCCTCCACCCAATGCTCGGATGCGGCATGGAAGTGGAACTGCAGGAGGTCGAAGCTGCGGCCGTTCAGCGACAGCTGCGCTGAGCCGGACGGGACGTGATAGGTCACGCCATGCGCGTTGCGCTCGGCCTCGACACCGGAAATGTCGGCGAAGTCGAGGACCGGCCGGACGCCGTCGGCAATAATGCCCGGAACCAGGTCGACCGGGCTTTGCTGCACACCCGCGCTGCACACGGCGAAATCGGGCGACAAGGCGCCCCAGTTCTCCGGTGCGCCTTCGCCGGCGTAACCCCATTCGTCAGCCAGGGCGGTTCCGGCCGGAACCGTCGCGGCCAGCAGACCCGCAATCACGTATTTCATGGCGTCTCCTTTGTCTTGAGCCGCTGAGGATTTGGGGCCTGTTTTCCATGCCTTCTAATTCAAAAATGCCGTCGATATGATAGTTAAAACCTATGATATGAAAGATGCGGATCGTGAGAGGCTGTGCCCGGGACCGGGCTCTGGCGCCGGCCGGGAGAGACGCGATGCACATGATTTCCAGAACCGTGATCCTGGGCACGGCCCTTCTTGCGGCCTGCGAAGGACCGGCGGACTCGCGCGTGCAGGCTGCGCCCGATCCGGCGCGGCAATCACTCGCTGTCGACACGCCGCCGGTCGCGCGCTGCATGAACCTGTCCGGCGCGCTGGAAGCTGAATACGAAGGCGCCTGGGGTTACACGATCGAGTTCGGCCATATCGATGCCATCGCCGGGGCCGGTTTCGACACGATCCGTCTGCCGGTGCGCTGGTCGGCGCATTTGCGTGCCGGCGATCGTATCGACCCCGCCGTGCTGGCCCGGGTCGATGCGATCATCGATCACGCCCTGTCACGCGGACTGAGCGTGATTGTCGATGTCCACCATTTCGACGCCCTGATGCGCGATCCCGAGGGCCGTCTGCCGCAGCTGGCGGCGATCTGGCAGCAACTGGCCGAGCACTATGCCGGCTATCCTGACACGCTGATCTTCGAACTGCTCAACGAGCCAACCGACCGCGTCAGCGCGGCCCAGGTCAATGCGATCAATGCACACCTGCTCGATGTGGTCCGCGCGGTCTCGCCGGAGCGGTGGGTGATCCTGTCCTCGGCCCGCTGGAACAACATCGAGGGCCTCGTGCAGACCGAGGTGCCTGCGGACGATCCGCGGGTCATGACGACGGTGCACTATTACTCGCCCTTCGAGTTTACCCATCAGGGCGCGCCCTGGTCGAACCAGTCACGGACCGGCATCGAGTGGGGCGGTCCGGCCGACGAGGCGGAACTTGCCCGCGACTTCGACATCGTGGCGCAGTATGCGCAGACCCAGAACGTGCCGGTCCTGGTTGGTGAGTTCGGGGTCTATTACGAAGTGCCCGAACATCTGCGCGCGCGCTGGGTGGGGGCGGTGCGCCAGGCGTCGGAAGAGCGCGGCTTTGCCTGGTGTCACTGGGGTTTTGCCACCACCCTGCGGGCCTATAATCGCCGCACGGACAGCTGGATCCCCGAAATGCGCGAGGCGCTGGTGGGCGATCCGCCCGACTGACCGTTCATACGGAAGCACAAAAGAAAACGGCCGCCCCGAAAGAGGCGGCCGCATTACCGGACCCGAGGGTGAGGGCAGGGCCGGTGATCAGAAATTATAGCGCCGGGTTGCGGCGATCGCGTCGAGGGCGGCCCCGGCATCGCTGGTGCGGCGGCGGCGCTTGGCGCTCGGCTGGTAGGCCATCGAGGAGTGGGCCTCGCAATAGGCATTGCCGCCGGCGGTCTTGCGGCCGCAGAAGCGGAACTCGGCCTGGGCGGGGTCGCCGATCGGCCATTTGCACATCGAGTCACGCAGGGTGAGCACGGTGGCAAATTCGCCAGACGGCAGGACGGCAGGCTCCACCGGCGCCGGCTTGGGAGCAGCCGGGGTCGGAGTTGAGGGGGAGGGACGCGACACCGGGCGCTGGGCCGGCGCGGTGGAAGCCGTTGTGGTGCGCGGACGGGAGGGTTTAACAGTGCGGCGGGCCGGGCGCGACGGGGTCGCGCGGCCTGACAAACCGAGGCGGTGGACCTTGCCAATCACGGCATTCCGGGTCACACCCCCCAATTGTTTGGCAATCTGACTGGCGCTCAGGCCTTCCGACCAGAGCTTCTTGAGTTGCTCGACGCGTTCGTCAGTCCAGGCCATCGCACTCATCTCCTGAGTTGGATGCGCTTCATTGCCTTGAATGTCGGCTAAGAGCGCGTATCTCAATTCATGTTTAATTACACTAGATATTGTACCCGCGCTAACTGAGGCCACAAGATCGGGGGATGACCATTCCTGTGGAAAGCTCACTTGCACGCCTAATCGTTAACGCGGATGGTTACCGGGATCTTAAGGGTAATTCGATATGAGTAACGCCAGTTTAACCGGCCTTAACGAGCCCAGAAAATTTGGCTTTATCAATTGGTTAGGTCTCTGGACGCTGTACAAGAAGGAAGTGCGGCGTTTTCTCAAGGTCTACACCCAGACGGTCGCTGCACCGGTCGCAACGACGCTGCTTTACATGACCGTGTTTGCCGTCGCGATCGGCTCGCGGCGGGGCGATGTGAACGGTATCCCCTTCATCGAATTCCTCGCGCCGGGCCTCATCCTGATGGGCCTGTTGAACAATGCCTTCGCCAATTCGGGCTCGTCTATCCTGGTGTCCAAGGTGCAGGGCAATGCCGTCGACTTCCTGATGCCGCCGCTGTCGGCGCTGGAACTGTCGATCGGCTTCATTGCCGGCGCGATGACGCGCGGCATCATGGTGGCGGTGGTGACGGCGGTGACGCTGATCCCCTTCATGAACATCATGCCGCAGCACTGGTGGGCGGTTCTCTATTTCGGGGTATCGGCCTCGGCCATGCTGGGCATGGTCGGCGTGATCGGCGGTCTGTGGGCCGAGAAGTTCGATCACATGGCCGCCGTGACGACCTTCGTGATCACGCCGCTGACCTTCCTGTCGGGCACCTTCTATTCGGTCACGGCGCTGCCCGAACCGATCGCCACGATCAGCCATTTCAATCCCTTCTTCTACATGATCGACGGCTTCCGTTACGGCTTTACAGGCCATGCCGACGGCCATCTCGCCATCGGCGCCGTGCTGGTGCTCGCGATCAACCTTGCACTGGCCGCGGCCTGTTATCTGCTCTTGCGCGCAGGCTGGCGCTTGAAGAGCTGAGCGCGGAGGCCTAGACGAGTATCAAAGGCGTCCGAAAACGGGCGCCGCGATGCTTTTGGAGGACCGCATGCCCGCCCCGATGATGGATACCTATTCGCCGCCCGATCTCGTGTTTGACCACGGTAAGGGAACCCGCCTGTATACCGAGGCTGGCGATGCCTATCTGGACTTCATTTCGGGTATTGCGGTGAACTGTCTGGGCCATGCCCATCCCAAGGCTGTGGCCGCCCTCAACGAGCAGGCCGGCAAGCTCTGGCACCTGTCCAACATGTTCAAGGTGCCCAAGGGGATCGAACTGGCCGAGAAGCTCTGCGCAGCGACCTTCGCCGACCGCGTCTTCTTCACCAATTCCGGCGCCGAGGCGATGGAATGCGCCCTGAAGACGGCGCGCCGCTATCACTTCGTGAACGGCAATCCGCAGCGCTATCGCATCATCACCTTCACCGGCGCCTTCCACGGCCGCACCTTCGGCGCCATCAATGCCGGCGGCAATCCGAAATACCTCGAAGGGTTCGGCCCGGCGATGGAAGGTTTCGACCAGGTCGAATTCGGCGATCTGGATGCCGTGAAGAATGCCGTCACCGAAGAGACCGCGGCGATCTGCGTCGAACCGGTGCAGGGCGAGGGCGGTGTGCGGGCACCGGAAGACAGCTTCCTGCGCGGCCTGCGCCAGATCTGCGACGAGCACGGCCTGATGCTGATCTTTGACGAGGTCCAGTCGGGTGCCGGCCGGACCGGCAAGCTGTTCGCCCACCAATGGGTCGAAGGCGCCGAGCCGGACATCATGGCCGCAGCCAAGGGCATTGGCGGCGGTTTCCCGATGGGCGCCTGCCTGGCGACGGAAGCAGCGGCGGCCGGCATGGTCGTCGGCACGCACGGCTCGACCTATGGCGGCGGCCCGCTGGCCATGGCGGTCGGCAATGTCGTGTTCGACGAGCTGACCTCCGACGGCTTCATGGATCACGTGGTCGACGTCTCCAACTATCTGCGCCAGCAGCTGCACGGCCTGATGGACCGTCACGGCGACAAGATCGCCGAGATCCGCGGGAAGGGTCTGCTGGTCGGGGTGAAGCTGAAAGACGGTTTCGATCCCAAGAAGCTTGCAGGACTGGCCCGCGATCGCCATCTCCTGGTCGGCGCGGCGGGTGACAATGTCTGCCGCATGGCGCCGCCGCTGATCATCACCAAGGACGATGCCAGCGAGGCGGTGGCCATTCTCGACGAAGCGCTCGACGCGCTCGAGGCCAGCTAGTCCAACCCTTGCCGAACGGAGAGACGGCGTGAGCGATCCGCTTGGAGAGCATGACAATATCGTGGCAGGTTTCCAGGTTGAGGGACGGGCCGTTCGCGGCCGTGTCTGCCGCCTGGGATCAACGCTGGACGCGATCCTGTCGGCGCACGCCTATCCCGAACCGGTAGCCCATCTGCTCGGCGAGGCGGTGATCATCGCCGCCCTCGTCGGCGATGCGCTGAAATTCAACGGCCGGCTGATCGTGCAGGCGAACGGGTCGGGTCCGATCCGCTTTGTCGTGGCCGAATATGTCAGTGGCGAGGGCGTGCGCGGCTTTGCCAAGATCGACCGTGAAGCCGTCGAGGCCGTGCTCGCCGATAGCCCGCCCCGCGACACGCTGATGGAGCGTCTCCTGGGCAAGGGCGCTTTCGCGATGACGCTCGACTATGGTCCCGACAAGGACCAGTACCAGGGCGTCGTTCCGCTTGAGGGCGCGTCCCTGTCGCAGGTCGCGGAAGGCTATTTTGCCCAGTCCGAACAGACACCTACGCGCCTGCGGATCGCCATCGGCGAAAGCTGGAAGGAAGGCGAGGCCCGCGCCTGGCGTGGCGGCGGCGCCATGCTGCAGCAGGTCGCCGGCGACGAGACCCGCGGTTCGGCCCGGGATGACTGGGACCATGTCCGCGCGCTCTACGAGACCGTCGAGGATGCCGAACTCCTGGATCCCGACCTCTCGGCCGGAACTCTGCTCTTCCGCCTGTTCAACGAGGACGGGGTGCGCCTGTTCGAGCCCGCGCAGATCGCCCGGCGCTGCTCGTGCGAACGCGAGCGCCTGCTCGGCATCGTCGCCAGCTTCCCGCCCGAAGACCGCGCGGAAATGGAAACCGACGGCGCCATCGTGATGACCTGCGAGTACTGCAACAAGGACTGGGGTTTCGGCCTCGAAGAGGTTGCCGCTGCGGCCAGTCGCTAGCGCATTTCCGAACCGCGAAACCGGTTCCCACTTTCGCTGGAAATGCGCTGTCCCCAGTGGTCGCATTTCCGAACCGCGAAACCGGTCCCCACTTTCGCTGGAAATGCCCGGTCCCAGGGGTCGCACTTCCGGACCGCGAAACCGGTTCCCACTTTCGCTGGAAATGCTCCTAGTTCCGCCAGAAGCGCGGGCTTAGGAAGACCAGGACGGCGATCACTTCCAGCCGGCCGATGAACATGTTGAAGGTCAGGAGCCATTTCTCCGGATCGGAGAGGGGCGCGAATGTCCCTGACGGACCGATGATCGGACCCAGGCCCGGACCGGTATTGGTCAGGCTGGTCGCAGCACCCGACAGCGCCGACACCGTGTCCATCCCCATCGCCGACAACAGCGCCGCGGTGATTGCGTAGACGGCAAAGAAGACGAAGAAGAAACCGAGTACCGAGTGGAGCGTTTTTTCATCCACTATGCGGCCATTATAGTGCATCGGTATCACCGCATTGGGACGCAGAAGTTTCGCCAGATAGCGCCGCATCGCGGTGCCGGCGATCTGGTAGCGGAAGATCTTTACCGAACACGTCGTCGAGCCGGCACAGCCGCCGATGAACATGAAGACGAAGAAGGCGGCCTGCGAGATCGGCCCCCATGCGCCATAGTCCGCCGTGGCAAACCCGGTCCCCGTGATGATCGAGACCGAGTTGAAGGCCGCCTGCCGGATCGCGCCGCCTTCTTCATGCGCGCCCGTCATCCAGAGAAGGACGGTCAGGAAGGCCGTTGCGACGGTCACCACAAGCAGAAAGCCGCGCACCTGGGCGTCCCGCCACAGAGCCATGGGCTTGCCGCGGATCGCCACGATGAACAGAACGAAGGGCAGCGAGGCCAGGATCATGAAGATCGTGGTGATGATGTCCGCGCCCATGTGCACGTAATTGCCCATGGAATTGTCCGACGCCGAGAAGCCGCCCGTCGATAGCGTCGACATGGCGTGGCAGATCGCGTGCAGCCAGTCCATGCCGACCGCCATGAAGGCAAAGAAGCAGATCAGCGTCAGGATCAGGTAGATCAGCGAGATGCTGGCGGCGATCTGGGTCGCCCGCGGCAGGATCTTGTCTGACTTGTCGCCGGTCTCCAGCTGGAAGAGCTGCATGCCGCCAATACCCAGCATCGGCCAGAAGGCCATCGCCGTCACGATGATCCCGATACCGCCGATCCATTGCAGGATCGCGCGCCAGAGCAGGAGGCCTTCCGGCCGGTAGTCGAGTCCGGTGATCACGGTCGCCCCGGTCGTCGTCAGGCCCGAGACCGCCTCGAAGAAGGCGTCGGTCCAGCTCAGTCCCTCGCCGGCCAGGCGCAGCGGCAGCGCGGCACAGACGGACAGCGCCAGCCAGGCGCCGACTGTCAGCACGAAGGCCGTTCGCGGCGTGATCGAGTCGACCGGGCCGCGATTGACCAGCGCCGTGGCGCCGCCGATGAACATGCCCAGGATCGAGGAGATGAAGAAGGCGCTGGCGCTTTCCCCGTCGCCTTCGGCCGCGTCCAGCATGGCCGGGAAGACCATCGCGGCGGCCAGGACGGCGACCATGATGCCGACCATGAACAGGACCTGTCGCAGGGATGTGGTCACGGCGAACCCCAGGAAACCGGCCGGTACTGCCGCATCAGTGCAGCTGGACCCGGTCGGTCGGCCGGTCGAGCGAGAAGCCGGGGATGATCGCCGCGAAACTCTCGCCATTGCGGCGGCGCATTTCATAACTGCCCTGCATGAAGCCCGACGGCGTGCCCAGCGGTGCGCCGGACGTGTAGCGGAAGCATTCACCCGGCTCGATGACCGGCTGCTCGCCGACAACGCCTTCGCCCTGCACATGCTCGGTGCGGCCCATCGAGTCGGTGATCACCCATTTGCGGGCGAGCAGCTGCACGGCCTCATGACCGGTATTCTCGATCTCGATCGTGTAGGCCCAGACATAGCGGCCCTCATCCGGATCGGATTCGTCCTCCAGATAGTCCGGCATCACGCTGATCTTCACGCCGCTGCTCTCGTGCTCGTACATGCTGCGCTTCCGCCCTCACTGCGCAGCCTTGAGGCGCGCTCCGGCGCGCATAATCCTCTTCGCGCGGTTCCGGCTCAACCCCCACGGTCAGCGCGTCTGGACAGGGCGCGGCAGATGGGGGACATGTGGTCGTCCCCGCTCGGCAACCGCACGGACGATCATGACTGCCTCCGGAATCCTGCCCGACCACCGGCTGAAAACCCTGTTCGACACCGGCGTGATTTCCGCTGACACGCCTGCGGCAGAGGGCCAGATCCAGCCCGCCAGTATCGATCTCAGACTGGGCAGCCATGCCTGGCGCCTGCGGGCGAGCTTTCTGCCCGGGCCGGGCCGGACCGTGTCGGACCGGCTCAACGAAGACGTTGTCATGCACACGGTCGATCTGACCAATGGAGCGGTGCTGGAGACAGGCTGTGTCTATCTCGCGCCCCTGCAGGAGCGGCTGAAACTGCCGCCGGGGCTCAGCGCCGCGATGAATCCGAAAAGCTCGACCGGCCGGATCGATGTCTTCACCCGTGTGATCACCGATCATGGCGTCGCTTTCGACCAGGCGCCGGCGGATTATGACGGACCGCTCTATGCGGAGATCTGCCCCTGCACCTTTTCCATCCTTGCCCGCACAGGCGACCGGCTCAGCCAGATCCGCTTCCGCGAAGGCGCACATGTGCCGCTGCGCGATGTGACGGTCAGCGTCGACCTGGCCGGTTTCGAGGACGGGATTGTGGGCTATCGCGCGCGCCGCCATGCCGGGCTGGTCGATCTGGCGAAGATCGGCGGGCATGAGCGCACGCGGTTCTGGGAGCCGATGTACGCGCCGGACCGCCGCCTAATCCTGGATCCGGGCGAGTTCTACATCCTGGCGTCGCGCGAGGCCGTGTCGATCGGCGCGGAGGAAGCTGCGGAAATGGCCCCCATCGCCACCGAGATCGGCGAGTTCCGCGCTCACTATGCCGGCTTCTTCGATCCCGGCTTCGGCATCGCCGAGGCGGGCGGGACAGGCTCGCGCGCAGTGCTGGAAGTGCGCGGCCGCGACGTGCCCTTCATTCTCGAACACGGCCAGCCGATCGCCCGGCTGGTCTACGAGCCGATGCGCGAAGCGCCCGAAATCCCCTATGGCCGCGCGGCCTCAAACTATCAGGCCCAGGGACTGAAACTCTCGAAATTCTTCGTCTGAAGTCTTTCACGTCTTTTCTGTGCGGCTGGGAGCTTGAGTCCGGGATGCAGGTGCGCGATCCTGAGACTTCGTGAAAATCGAAAGGCTCGGAGGGGATATGCGAGACTTGATTGTGGGGGCAATGGCGCTGCTCTGCCTGAATGCGGGGGCCGAAGCGCAAGAGCAGGCACCGAGCATCGATGACTATGCGGCACTGTCGAATATGTCGTCGGTCTCAATCTCGCCTGATGGAGAACGGATCGCTTTTATCTCCGGGGAAAGCCGGGAAGAGCGCGTTGTTGTCGTTTTCAACATCGATGGGTCCGGTTCGAACGTTATCGATGCCGGGGACGATCAGGTTATCGTGGAAGTCGGCTGGGTGTCGAACGATCACCTTGTGGCGACCTATTCGGACCGGCGCAGTGTCGGTGCGATCAACCAGCGAGCGGATGTTTTTCGCCGCTTGATTGTCGATGCAGACGGCTCTGACAGCTGGGAGCTCAGCATCTACGCCAGTATTGCCAATATCAATCCGGCGGACGACGACCATTTCCTCGTCTGGATGCCTGTGGTCAGCGACCGGCGCGGGTCACGTGCGCTGGGAAATGATGTGTCAGCTGAACTCGGCCTTTTTGGCCAAAGTGTTGACCGTGAGCGGTCACGCGACCGGATATTTGTGGGAGCTGACGGGTTCAACTACTTGCTCAATGCTGATCTTGAGCCCCGAGCGCGCTATCGTCGGGATGATGCCGAGTTCGAGCTCTGGTCACGATACAACTCGGACGGTTGGGAGCTCGTCTATTCAGAGCGGTTGGAACGTGAAGACTTCAGATTCCGCGTTCGCCAGTCCGTTCGTTGGACCGGCATTATGACGGGTATGGCGGGGCTTGATGCGACGGGACGTTACGGATACTTCGCATCGCGAGGTGAGGCGGGAGACCGGTTGGCCGCCTACCGTTTCGACTTCGAAACGCGTCAAATCGAAGGCCCGATCGTCTCGTCCGACCTTGCTGATGTCTCCTCTTTCTTGCGGGATTGGCGAACGAATTCCATTATTGGCGTGCGTTGGGATGAAGAGCGGGAAAAGACCGTCTATTTTGATCCGGTCTTCCAGGGTCTTCAGTCCCAGCTTGATGAACTGTTCCCGAGGTCGAACGTCAACATCACTGATTGGGATCTCGAAATGCGCCGGGTCGTCATCTACGTATCCGGTGGCAGCACCCCGGGGGCGTACTATCTTCTCGACAGGTCTTCAAACGCGCTGAGCCTTCTGGCGCGCGAGTATCCGAACGTACCTGATGCCGCCATGGCCCCTGTCGAAATCGTACACTACCAGGGACGTGATGGTGTCGACCTGTTTGGGTATCTGACCCTGCCAATCGGTCGGGAGGCACACGATCTTCCATTCGTGATCTTGCCTCATGGCGGGCCGCAAGCGCGAGACTATTCAGACTATGACAGCTGGCGTCAGTTCCTCGCTTCGCGCGGTTATGCGGTGTTTCAGCCGCAGTTTCGCGGCTCCGACGGCTTCGGCAACGACTTTGTCGAGATGGGACATGGTCAATGGGGTCAGGCCATGCAGCACGATGTTTCCGACGCCGTGGCCTATTTGGCGGACCAAGGAACTATCGATCCGGATCGCACCTGTATCTTTGGCTGGAGCTACGGCGGCTATGCTGCGCTTGCTGGCGCAACGCTGACGCCTGAGCTGTACCGTTGTGTCATTGCCGGTGCGCCAGTCTCCGACATCCTTCAGATGATGGAGTACTCCGAAGGCCGGCTTGGCGGTGGTGCCGAGGTGTACTGGGCTGAATATATCGGCAACTACATCCAGAATCGCGATGAGGTCGAAGCCGTCTCGCCAATCAACCATGTTGATGCCATTCGGGCGCCGATCATGCTGATCCACGGTACGGACGATCTGATTGTTCCCGTGGAGCAGGCGGAGCTGATGGCTGAAGCCATGTCGGCGGCAGGCAAGCCGTATGAGTTCGTACGGATCGAGGACGGGCCGCACCAGAGCTATCGGATGACCGTGCAGAACCGTGTGGAATTATTCACGGCGCTCGAGCGTTTCCTGCTTGAGCACAATCCGCCGGACTGACGCAGCTTTATTGTGCTATTTGAGGGGCCGGACCGCTACGCGGCCGGTCCCTTTTTATGGGACCGGAGAGGCTGGCGGCGCGGATTCGGCTGACTTGGTCCCGCTTTCGAGGGCGCCGGCCAGCCAGCGGTCCATGACGACGCAGGCGACGAGATCGCCGGTGACGTTGATCGCCGTGCGGCACATGTCGAGGATGCGGTCGACGCCCAGCAGGATGGCGACGCCGGAAGCCGGAATGCCCAGCGAGTGCAGGATGCCGGCCAGGATGATGATGCCGACGCCCGGTGTCGAGGGGCTGCCGATTGAGGCCCCGACCACCGTCACCACCAGCATGACGAAACCCGGCGCGCTGAGTTCGACCTGGTAGATCTGGGCGATGAAGAGCGCGGCGATCACTTGGTAGAGCGCGGTTCCGTCCATATTCACCGTCGCGCCCAGGGGGATGACGAAGCGGGCGACGGCGGGATGGACTTTCAGTCCTTGTTCCGCGGTTTTCAGCGAGAGCGGCATGGTGGCAGCCGAGCTGGAGGTCGAGAAGGCCAGGAGCTGGGCGCTTGCAACCGTGCCGGCAAAGGCCAGCGGCGAGCGGTGGCCCAGAACCGCAACGATCAGCAGATAAACACCCAGCAGCACCAGCAGTCCGCCGACCACGCAGAGTATGTAGACCGACATGCCCAGAAGGGCGGAAATGCCGATCCGCATCACGAAGTCCGAGATGAGGCCGAACACCGCAAACGGTGCCAGCCGCATGGCCCAGCCGACAATGGTCAGCGAGGCGTCCTGCACCAGCTGGATGATCTGGATCAGCGGCGCGGCGCGGCCGATGCCGAGCGAGGCAAGGGCGGTGCCGCCGATCAGGCTGGCGACCACGATCTGGAACATGTTGGCGTTCAGCATTGCCTCGGCGAGGCTGGCGGGGATGATGTCGGCAATTGAGCCGGCCAGGGTAGGGGCCGGCGTCGCGGCCAGGTCGACATCCCCGGACGGTCCGGCGGCCGGTGCGACATCGCTCAGGCTGATGAAACTGCCGGGCTGCACCAGGGTCGCGATGGCATAACCGATCAGCACTGCGATCGTGGTCGTCATCAGGAAATAGGGGGCGATACGCCCGGCGACGCGCGCCAGCATGTTGGCGTCGCCGCTGGAGGTGATGCCCAGAACGATCGAGGTCGCGACCAGGCCGATCACCACCATCTGGATCAGGTTGAGAAAGATCTGGCCCGGTAGGCGCAGCCATTCGCCGACGACGGCAACGGTGTCGCCTGGCACGGCGAGCGGCGAGCCGAGGTCCGGCGAGAGCAGGAGACCGGTGCCGATCGCCAGCAGCATGGCCACAAGGATCTGCGCCCAGAGCTGGCTGCGCATCAGGCCGCGCACGCGGATCATGTAGAGGCGCTGGACCAAGACCGTTTCTCCCGCCTGGCTGTGTCTGCCGTTGCACCGGCCGGTTGGTAGCGGATCGGCGGGCGAATGACGATAGCGGCACTTCGTCCCGCCGTCTGTCCGCGGGCGTGCTGAATTTTGAGGTGGCAGGCCGGAATGCCTTGGGAGTAGTTTGCCGGCATGAACAACCGGTCTTCAACGGGCTCGCAGGCCGGCCGCCGGAATGCGAGCGTTCCGGGACAGGTCAATCCCGTCGTCTACATCCTCTCGCTTCTGGTCCTGGGGTTGGGGGCGACGATGGTCATCCCGCTCCTGGTCGAATGGGCAGCGCCCGACGCACATCCCACCATGTTCGCCGTGCCGATGCTGGCCGCGATGGGAACCGGTATCGTCCTGTTCGCCGCGACACGCAGCGACGCCGATCTGGAGCTGGACCATCGCCAGGCCTTCATCGTGACGGCCGGCAGCTGGACAATCCTGCCGGTCTTCGCCGCCATTCCTTTCGTGTTTGCAGGGCTGAGCTGGACCGATGCGATCTTCGAGGCCGCGTCGGGCCTGACAACGACCGGCTCGACCGTGGTGCAGGGGCTGGACGCATGGCCGGCCAGCCTTCTGCTCTGGCGCTCCTTCCTGCAATGGATCGGCGGTGTCGGGATCATCGTGACGGCGGTGGCGCTGCTGCCCTTCATGCGGGTCGGCGGCATGCAGTTGTTCAAGGCGGAAAGCTCCGACCACTCCGAGAAATTCGAGGCGCGCGCCCATGTCTTCGTGGTGCGGATCCTGGTGATTTACCTGTGCATGACAGCCGGCTGTGCGGCGCTGTACGCCGTCTTCGGGATGACCGGTTTCGACGCGATCAATCACGCGATGACGACGCTCTCCACCGGCGGCTTCTCGACCCACGACGCCAGCTTCGCCTTCTTCGAGCCGCGCGCGCTGCACGCCATCGCCATCGTCTTCATGATCGCCGGCGCGATCCCCTTTGTGGCCTACATGAAATTCCTCGACGGCCAGCGCACCATCTTCCTGCGCGACCCGCAGGTGCGCTCGCTGCTGGTGCTGCTCGCCGCCGTCTCGCTGGTCCTCGGCCTGTGGCACGCCACCCAGTCCGAGGACGGGCTGGGCCAGTCGATCATCTATGCCGCCTTCAATGTCGTGTCCGTCGTCACCACGACCGGGTTTGCCAGCACCGACTATACCGCCTGGGGAAGCGCGACGATCGCGACCTTCTTTGCGCTCACCTTCCTGGGCGGCTGTACCGGATCGACCAGCGGCGGGGTGAAGACCTATCGCATCCTGGTGCTGTTCCAGGTCGTGCGGCGTCACCTCATGCTGACCGTCATGCCATCACGGGTGGTGGCACGCACGTTTGACGGGCGGCGCCTGGAAGAGGATGCGTGGATCGGCGTGCTGGTGATGGTGGTCGTCTTCCTGGCGACCTTCCTGCTCTTCGCCTTGGGACTGGCCATGACAGGGCTGGACTTCATGACGGCCCTGTCCGGCAGCGCCACCGCGATCACCAATGTCGGCCCCGGACTGGGCGATATCATCGGGCCTGCGGGCAACTTTTCCACGCTGCCCGATACGGCAAAATGGCTGCTCTCCGCCGAGATGGTGCTGGGTCGCCTGGAAGTGCTGACCTTCCTCGTTGTGTGCCTGCCCAGCTTCTGGGACTGAAGGCTGCCAAGCACCGTTCCTGGACACTTGCGCACACCGGAAATTTCGCTGTATCCATGCGGATATCCAGCGCCCGGGCGGGTGTAGCTCAATGGTAGAGCAGAAGCTTCCCAAGCTTACGACGAGGGTTCGATTCCCTTCACCCGCTCCACTGGATTTTCTCCCGTCACCATCCGGAATTGTTGTCCTTCATCGTTGAATTTGCAGTTGAATGTCGTAGGCTGCCCCCGTTTTTCTACCGGGGGGATACATGCGGGGAATTCTGGCTGGCATTGCTGCCGCGGCAATGTCGTTCGCGAGTGCGCAAGCACAGGATCAACTGGAAAACTACGCTGCACTGCCGCGCATCTGGGCATCGGGACTATCACCGGACGGTGCTCATCTGGCGACGGGCTGCAGTCCGCGTGGCGCTCGCGAGATCTGTCTGTACGACCTGGAAGGCGATGAGCCCACGCGGCTGATTCCGGCACCGGAAGGTGGCCGTATCGTGGACTTTTTCTGGCCTGGCAACGGTCATCTCGTCTACTGGGTCGACTCTTTCCAGACGCTCAACACCAACACGGCCGGGCTCCGTGCCTTCACGACACGGCGTGCGATCTCATACAGCCTCGAGAGTGGCACGACCGCCGTTCTGCTCGGCGATTATGCGAGTGTGACGCGGCTCGACGAAGTCACCTCGTCCATGATCGATCGCGAGGACCGGGTGGCTATGGAGCTGACGCTGCGGGTCGATCAGAGGGCCCGTGCAGGGTCACGCTTCGGGGATCGCCGGACCACGGAGACCGTGGTCTATGAAGTGTCGCTCGAGAATGGCGGGTTCGAGGGGACGCTCGAGACCTCCGAGGGGTCGGTTCTCGACTTTATTCTGGACGCTCACGGCGAACCCGTTCTGGAAGTCCGGCATGACGATGACACAGGGCGCTACGCTATCCATCGTGTCGTGCGGGGGCGGCCCGAGATCTTTTCGGGCGATTTCCCGATAAGACTTCCCAGGATACACGGCTTCATGGATGACGGCGCCTCTGTGGCAATTTCCTTGCCCGAACGTGGTCTTCAAAAGCTCGACATCGCGACGGGCGAGGTTTCCCGCATCGTGATGGGCGAGGTGCCGATGGAGTTGGCAAGCCCGATCGTCGACCGTCTGGACGGTGCCGTGGTCGGCTTTGCCTATCGGGACGACCTGCCGCGGCAGATGTTTCTGGACGAGCAGCTCGCCGGACTGCAGCTCGAGTTGCAGTCCATACTGACGGAGCAGTCCATCACCCTTTCCTCCTGGAATCGGGCGCGCAGCAAGCTTGTTGTTGAGGCGCGCGATGTGGGCATGCCAGCGAACTACTATCTGCTGGACATGACAACGGGTGGATTGGGATTGTTGGAAACGGAAATGACAATCGCCGAAGGAGCGAGTGTCGCATCGCGCAATCGTATCCGCTATACGGCGTCGGACGGCCTGGAGATCGAAGCCTGGCTCAGCCTGCCCCCCGGTGCGGAGACGCTGGCCGGTGATTACCCGCTTGTTGTCATGCCGCATGGTGGCCCCCAGGCGTATGACGGCGGCGAGTTCGACTGGTGGGCGGCCTATTACGCATCGCTCGGATACGCGGTGCTCCAGCCGAACTTCCGCGGATCGTCCGGACGCGGGGCCGAGTTCATCGAAGCCGGTTATGGCGGTTTCGGAACGCGCATGATCGACGACATCATCGACGGCGTACACTATCTCCAGTCCGAGGGCATTGCCCGCAAAGGCATGTATTGCGCCGCAGGCGGCAGCTATGGCGGGTATGCCGCGCTGATGACGGCGTTGAGAGACCCGGGCGGCGTGGCTTGCGTGATCAGCTATGCGGGTGTCACGCAGCCATTCGCCATGTTGAGCGATGAAGACGGAAATAGCGGCATTGTGCGTTACTGGGAGGCCTATATGGGGAGCCGCTTCGAAGACCGGGACTACCGCGCCTCCATCACGCCCACAGCGCGCGCCGGCGAGATTTCGGCTCCGGTACTCGCCCTGCACGGCCGCGAGGACACCACCGTGCCGTTCGGGCAGATGCTGGCGCTTCAGCATGCCCTGGATGGACGCTCAGATACACGTTTCGTGACGCTGGACGGCGAGAGCCATTACCTCGATACACAGGCGTCGCGAGAGACTCTGTTGAGGGAAAGTGGAGCATTCCTGAGGGAGCACCTGCCAGTCGAATAAACGGTCACCCGACGACGTCCGCATGGCTCCGTCAGATCCGCGATCTCTGTCCCATGTCAAACCCGCCAAGTTCTGCGAGGTGGACCAGAAAGATCACGGCCAGCCCGCCCATCACGACAGCAATCAGCGTCCAGGGGATCATCCGTGGGCCGCGTTCCGGTCTGACAGGTTGACCGGCTCGCCAGCGGGCGAGGAAGAAGACTGCGATACAGATCGCAAGAGCGATGAGGGTCGCGGGCAGGGAGAGGTACATGGGGTTTCCGCCAGCGAGCTGACACCGTGTTCTGTCTTTTCCCAGAGATAGGGGTTTTGCACGAGCTGCACCAGAGCGCGAACAGCAGGCACGAACTGGATTGACCAGTAGACGGGCAGCAGGGCCAGATCGGCGATCCGGACCGGCAGGCGCGCCCGGGCCATGCCTTCGATCGCGCCCATGATGCCGCCGGCATATCCCGCGCCGAGGATCGACAGGCAGGCCAGGACGGGCAGCGAAACGCCTTCTTCCACGACAGCTGCCGTCAGCGCCGCGGCGAGTGTCGGTCCGTGGATGAGCGCCGACAGGACCGCGCCGCCCAGTGTCATCACAAGCGGCAGGCTGAGGCGCCGGCGTTCCGCATCCAGTCCGAAATGAACCCCGAGCGTCTGCCAGTAGCCTTTCAGCCAGCGCGTTCTTTGCGGCGTCCAGCCGCGCAGGCCGACCGGTGCCTCTTCCAGCGTTGGCGGTGCGATGAGACCGCAACGATAGCCCAGCCGGTGCAGGCGCACGCCCAGATCGGCATCTTCGGTGACATTCCAGGCATCCCAGCCGCCGCTGCGCCGCAGGGCTTTCACGCGAAAATAATTGCTGGTTCCGCCAAGCGGCAGCGGCCAGCCGAGCCGCTGGTAGAGCGGCAGCATGACGTGAAAATGGGCGGCGTACTCCATCGCAAACTGGCGGGTCAGCCAGGTTTCACCGCGATTGTACCAGTTGAGCGGGGCCTGCAGGCACACCAGACGCGGCGGGGCGAGGCTGAAGCTCTCGGCGGCATGGCGCAGCTGGTTGGGATGCGGCCGGTCCTCGGCGTCGTGCACCGCAACGATTTCGCCGCTGCAGAAGCGCAGGGCGTAGTTCAGCGCGCGCGGCTTGGTCCGCGGGTGTCCGGCGGGCGCGATGATGACACTGAAGCGGGCGTCCGGCCGGCACCGCTCGATGGCAGCGAGCGTTTCGCCGTCATCCGCTTCCAGAACCAGACGCACCTCCAGCTTGTCGGCCGGATAGTCGATGGCCGCGAGCGTCTTGATGAGTTGGGGAATGACCGCAGCTTCGCGATAGAGGGCCACGATGATGCTGGCTTTTGGCAGGGCGTTCTCGGACAGGGCGCGACGCGGTGCATGGCGGGGCCTGTTCAGTGCGCCGGCCATGCGCAGAAGCGCCAGCGACAGGCAGGTCGGCGCCAGCACCGCCAGCAGCAGGGCCGATGTGGAGAAGGGCAATACCGGGGATGCCAGGATACTGGCCAGGACAAGACCGCAGAGCAGGCTGACCAGGTGCGGGAAGCTCCGGTTCCGGGCACTCAGCTCCGGGCAGCGGCGCGACAGGCCGCTCGCGGCTTCATCGGTCCACAACCGTGCGAGAATGGGCGGTGGCGTGTACAGCCGGGGCGCCCCGTCCGGCTTGAACGTCCTGCCCTGCCTGGGCGCCGTGTCAGGCCGGGCGCGCGATCCCGCGTCAGCGGCCTTGCGGCGTGCCGCTGTCCGGGTTTCGTCAATCCCCTGTGCGCCGTCCATGTCGCGCTCCGGTTTCACCGTCCGGAGGCATCAAAGCAGATATGCACGCAAAACGCGAGTCGTGCTAAGTCAAGCCTTGGGGTTGATCACGAAGTCGAGGCGAGGCCGCGCCAGATCGTCGTCGTCGAGCACGAAGATGCTGGCTGTCGCCGTGGGGTAGCCCAGCGGCATGCGGGCCGTCTGGCCGCTCACCTGGGCCAGCTTGTGGGCAAAGCCTCCAATGCCCGGATTGTGTCCGACCAGCAGGATGGTGCGGGCTGTGCCGAGGACCTGGCGGGTGGCGCGTTCCAGCATCTCCGTGGAGGCATGATAGAGCGCCATCGGGTCGTCCATCTGCGGCTCGCCTATCTGTGGCAGCATCTGGTCATAGGTCTGCCGTGTGCGCCAGGCCGGTGAGACGAGGGCGAGATCGACGCGGATCCCCCGTCCGGCCAGAACCTCGGCGGCCGTGGCGCTGTCTTCGCGTCCGCGCGCCGTCAGTCCGCGCTGGAAATCATCTTCCGCTTCCAGCCGGTCGACGGCCTTGGCATGGCGCATGAGGATCAGGGTGGTCGTCATCGTGTCTCGGTGCGGTCCGGGTGTTGGCGCGGATGTAGGCGTTCCGGTGGCGGTCTTGCAATCGCGTGGCCGGAAGCGCACCTAGTCCTAAGGTGTTTTTGCCGCCAATTGAACCGAGGAGGACGACATGGGTCTGCTGTTGGGTGATATCGCCCCGAATTTCGACGTCGAGACGAGTGAAGGCGCAATCAATTTCCACGACTGGATCGGCGATAACTGGGTGATCTTCTTCTCCCACCCGGCCGACTACACGCCCGTCTGCACGACCGAGCTGGGCTTCACCGCCAAGCTGAAGGACGAGTTCGCCAAGCGCAATGCCAAGGCGATCGCGCTCTCCGTCGACAGCGTCGAGGATCACAAGGGCTGGATCAAGGATATCGAGGAAACGCAGAATTGCGCGGTGAACTTCCCGATCATCGCCGACACCGAGCGCAAGGTGTCCGAGCTCTATTCGATGATCCACCCGAATGCCGACCCCAAGGTCACGGTGCGCTCGGTCTATATCATCGACCCGAACAAGAAGATCCGCGCCACCTTCACCTACCCGCCCAGCGCCGGCCGGAATTTCAACGAAGTTCTGCGTCTCATCGACAGCCTGCAGCTGACCGATGGCTACAAGGTCGCCACGCCGGTGAACTGGGAAGACGGTCAGGACGTGATCGTCGTGCCGTCGATCTCGGATGAGGAAGCCGACAAGCTCTTCCCCGCCGGCTACAACAAGATCAAGCCCTATCTGCGCGTGACCAAGCAGCCCAACAAATAGGGCTGCACGCATCGCCGACGGTTTCGAGGCGCCCGGGGGGATTCCCGGGCGCCTTTTCCCGGCCCGGCTTTGACAAGTTTCCTTGACGACAAGCTAGCTTTACAGATATGACAAGCAAGCTTTACAGTTTTGGAGATGAAGATGCGATCACTGCTAGGCCTCGGCGTTGCGCTCTGCGCGCTGACGGGACCCGTCATCGGCGACGACCTCTATTTCGGCTTCACCCGGCTCGATCCGGAGGCGCAAAGCGTCGTGGCCGACAGCTATGTCGTGGTGCGTGACGGTCTGATCCTGTCCATCGGCCAGGGCGACGCGCCCGAAGCGGCGTACGAGAACCGCCATGACATGTCCGGCCTCTACGCGCTGCCGGGCTTCATCGATGCGCACGGCCACCTCGTCGCCGGCCCCCACACGGTGGAGGTCGAGGACGGCGCGCCCGTCGTCAAGATGGACAGCATCGACGAGGTCACACGGTACAATGCGCGCATGGCGCTGGCCTTTGGCGTCACGACGGTGCGCAATCCCGGCGGCAGCACGGGGGCCGCTGCCGCTTATGACCGCAACATCGCTGACGGGCGTTGGACAGGGCCGGATGCCCTGCATGCCGGCGCAGTGATCCAGCCGCCGCCCTTCGGCGGCAGTGCGTTTGCCTATCCGGCCAGCGAGGCCGAGTGGGACGCTGAAGCTGCCCGGCAGGCTGCGGCCGGCATGACCTATTTCAAGCTTTATCACGGTCTTTCAGAAGAGGAGGTGGCGCTGGGGGTAGAGGCGGCCCACGCTCACGGGCTGCAGGCCATCGCCCATCTCGACCAGGTTAGCTGGACCCGCGCGGCCGAGCTGGGCATTGACGGCCTGCTCCATTCGCTGCCGACCAGTGCCGATCTTCTGCCGGAGGCCGAGCGGGACGCCTACACCGCCTCGCTGGGCCGCGACTCGACCCCGCTCTATCGCTGGTTCGAGCTCGCCGATCTCGACGGTCCGGAAATCACGCACATGCTGGCGACCCTGGTCGAGCACGATGTCTCGGTGGACCTCACCCTGACCGTCAATGCCATGATGACCGAGACCGATCCGGCAGCCGTCTTCTTCCCGCCCGAGGAAGCCGCCTATCTGCACCCGCAGTCGCGGGACGGGATGCTCGCCATGCTGCCGCTGTCCACCTATGGCTGGACGCCGGAAGACTTCAGCCGCGCCCGCGCGGCGATGGAGCAGGTCTACGCCTTCGCCCGGCGCGTCGATGCGGCCGGTGTCACCCTGCTGCTCGGCACTGACGGTAATGGCGGCGGCCCGGCCCTGGCGCGTGAGCTGGAATTCCATGTCCGCGCCGGCTTCTCCAACTGGGAGATACTCGAACTGGCGACGAGCCGGAATGCCGACGGTCTGGGGCTGGCCGAACAGACCGGACGGATCGCGCCGGGGCTGGAGGCCGATCTGGTCTTCCTGGCGCGCAATCCCCTCGACGATATCGGCCATGTCCGGTCGGTCGAGTGGGTCGTGACCAATGGCCAGGCTCACAGCTTTGCCGACCTTACCGCCAATCCCGCCGCCCAAAATGGAGAAAACTGATGCAGTACGACAGTGATCACACCAACGAGATGGACGACGGCATGGAGCCGGGCGGGCACGACTTGTTGACCGCCGGCCTGATGGTGGTTCTCTTTGCGGGGATCGCCTTCGCACCGGAGGCGCTGCCCGAGACGATCCGCGCCGGGCTTGAAACACTGCTGGCCCAGCTGCGCGATCTGCCGCGTGAAGCGGTCATGGTCGGCGTGCCGCTTGCGGTTTTCGCGGGTGTCGCTATCGAAAAGCTGTCGCGGGCCTTGCGCCGCGTCTCGGCAAGCAGAGGAGGCCGGGCATGACCCCCGAAATGAAGCGCTACTCCTGGCGCACCCTCGTCCTGATGCTGATCTTCACCGGTCTCCTGGTGGCGATCGACAAGACGCTGGACCCGTCGCGCAATGGCTGGCCTGCGGTGCAGGCCTGGCCGCTGGTCCTTCTCACCTGCCTGCCGCTCCTGGTCTATGGCTGGGAAGTGATCCGCTATGTCCGCTCGATCGACGAGATGCTGGCGCGCTTCCAGATCCGTGCGGCGGCGGTCGCGATGCTGGCCATGCTGCTGGCTGCCGCCGTGTTCGGTGTGGCGGAGATCTATGGCGTGATGGAACCGCTCAACATGACGATGCTGCTGCCCATCGCGGCCGTGGCGCACAGTGTGGCCATCATGATCCAGCAGGTCCGGGTGCAATGAAGAACCGGCTCAAGGAGCTTCGCGGCGAGCACGGCTGGAGCCAGCAGGCGCTGGCCGACCGGCTCGACGTGTCGCGCCAGACCGTCAACGCGCTGGAGACGGGCAAGTACGACCCCTCCCTGCCGCTCGCCTTCAAGATCGCCCGCCTGTTCGGCCGGCCGATCGAGACGATCTTTGATGATGAGGTGGAGGGCTAGCGCTGAGGACAACAAGCCGAGCGCGTTGTCATCCCGGCCGGATGCCCGGCCTCGGGCCGGGTGCAGGGCCGGGACCCATAAACACGGTCGTTGGCCACCAGCAGGCGCTGTACCACCGCCGCAAATAACTCGACGAGTGGCGAGTTTATGGGTCCCGGACTTCCGCCCCACCTTTGCGGGGCATTCATCCGGGATGACAAATTGGGGAGTACTCATTTCAAGCGGGCAGATCCTCGCCATTGCCCGCGGCCTCAATCCAACGTCCGGCGATACCGCAGCATGGCGATGCTTGCGATGACCGTGAAGATCACGGCCAGCGGCCAGATCTGCGGCACGACATCGCCCAGGCTGGCGCCTTTCAGCATGATCGCCCGTACGGCGCGGATGAAGTGTGTCGTGGGCAGGGCCTGACCCAGCGTCTGTGCCCAGGCGGGCATGCCGGCAAAGGGGAACATGAAGCCGGACAGCAGGATCGAGGGCAGGAAGACGAAGAAAGTCATCTGCATGGCCTGCATCTGGGTGCGCGCCACGGTGGAGAAGAGGAAGCCCAGCGACAGGTTCACCAGGATAAAGAGCGATACGCAGACCAGGAAGGCCGGCGCCGAGCCCAGGAAGGGCACGCCGAACAGGAAGCGCGCGCCGGCCAGCATGATCACGACCTGGATGAAGCCGACGAAGACATAGGGCGTGATCTTGCCGACCATCACCTCGTAGGGCCGGGTCGGCGTGGCCAGCAGGGTTTCCAGCGTGCCGCGCTCGGCTTCGCGGGTGAGCGCCATCGAGGTCATCATCGCCATCGTCATGGTGAGGATGACGCCCAGCAGGCCGGGCACGATATTCAGCGCCGTGCGTCCGGCCGGATTGTAGCGGCGGTGAATGACCGTCTCGACCGGCGGTGTCATCTCGCCGAGCAGGGGAGCGAGGGCTTCCTGCACCAGTGTGGGAAAGGCGCCTGTGCCGGCGCCGGCGGCGACCGGGTCCGAGGCATCGGTATCGAGCAGGATCTGCGGACGGTCGCCGCGCAGCAGGTCGCGCTCGAAATCCGGCGGAATGGTCACCACGAACAGCGCCTCGCCGGTCTGCAGCGCCGTATCGGTGTCGGCGCGCGAGTAGGTGATGCCGATCAGGTCGAAATAGTCGGACGTTTCCATCGCCTGCAGGATGGCGCGGCTGGCCGGGCCGGTATCGCCCATCTCGACGAGCGTGGGCAGGTGGCGCGGATCGGTGTTGATGGCATAGCCGAACAGCAAAAGCTGCATCACCGGAATGCCGACCATCATGCCGAAGGTCAGCCGGTCGCGGAGCATCTGGATGAATTCCTTGCCGATCAGGGCGAGGATGCGGCTGAAACTGTTCATGTGAAATTGTCCTGCGAGCCGGTCATCAGCCAGATGAAAGCTTCCTCCAGCCCGGTCTTGGCGAGATCGACACTGATACCCTCGCGCCCGCGATAGGCACAAACCGTCCGCTCCAGCACATCCGCATCGCGGCCGGACACGTGCAGGGCCGAGCCGAAGCGTGCGATCTGGTCGACACCCTCGGCATTGAGGAGTTCGTCATAGATGGGCTGCAGCCCCTTGCCCTCGATCCGCCAGGTCACCAGGCCGACCCGTTCGGGAATGTCGGCGGAGGGCGCGTCGATCAGCTTCTTGCCATAGGCGATGAAGGCGATGTAGTCGCACTGCACGGCCTCATCCATGTAATGGGTCGAGACCAGAACGGTGACGCCCTTGCGGGCCAGCCCGCGGATCCGGTCCCAGAAATCCCGCCGGGCCTTGGGGTCGACACCCGCGGTCGGCTCGTCGAGCAGCAAGAGGCCGGGATTGTGCATCGAGGCCGCCGCCAGCGCGAGGCGCTGTTTCCAGCCGCCGGACAGCGTATCGGCCAGCTGGTGCGCCCGCGGTCCCAGATCGTATTCCTCCAGCGTGTCGGCGACGATCTGTTTCGGGTTCTTCAGCGCGTGCAGCCGCGCCATGAAGGTCAGGTTCTCGCGCACGGTGAGATCGCCATACAGCGAGAAGCGCTGGGTCATGTAGCCGACGCGCGACTTGATGCTCCGGCTTTCCTCGATGATGTCGAGGCCCAGCGCCGTGCCGCCGCCGCTGTCCGGTTTCAACAGGCCGCACATCATCCGGATCGTCGTCGTCTTGCCGGAACCGTTCGGACCGAGAAAGCCGTAGATCGACCCCTTGGGCACCTGCATGTCGAAATCGTCGACAACACGGGTCTCGCCGAAACTCTTGGTCAGGCCTTTCACATCGATGGCGAGCGTGTCGCTCATGGTTGCGGCCTGAAGCGCAGCGGCGTTCCCGGCGGCGGCGGTGTGCCCTCGAAGCGCGCCTCGGCGCGATAGACCAGGCGGGCGCGTTCATTGTCCGAATAGATCACGGGCGGGGTAAACTCGGCCGCGTCCGCGATCGAGGCCAGGCGGGCGGTGAGGCCCGCGGCGCAGCCATCGCAGTCCACCGCGAAACGGTCGCCGGTGGCATGGCCGCCAATCCCGGTTTCCGGAATGAACAGCACGGCATGGACCGCGCCATCGGGCAGGAGCTCATAGACGGGCTGGGCCGGGCCGGCCTGTTCGCCGGCAAAACGGATCTGGCGGTGCACGGCGGCATTGGCCGGCGCCGCCACGGTCCGGCGGTCCAGGGCATCCGCGGCGCGGTCGCGCTCAGCTTGCGCGGCCGCGATCTCGGCCTGCAGGGCACGCAGCTGGTTCTCGCGGGCCGGCAATTGAACGAGGCTGAGCCGCTGGCGCATTTCCGCGACCCGGGCATTGGCGGTCCGGGCCGCCGCCAGCGCCTGGTCCAGCCGGGCCTGGCTGACATGACTGTCCTCGAACAATTCGCGTGTGCGGGTCAGCGTGTCATTTGCTTCACGGGCAGCCGCATTGGCCTGGTCGAGCTGGTCCCGTGCCGCCTCGATCTCCGGCGAGCGTGCGCCCGCGGCGGCATCGTCGAACCGGGCCAGGGCAGCCTCGATCCGCGCTTCGGCCGCGGCGAGGGCGGTCCGTTCCGCCGTCGCATCCAGCGAGAACAGGGTGTCCCCCGCGGCGACATGCGTGCCCTCGCGGGCCAGGGTCTCGACAATGCGGCCGGGCGTGTCCGGTGCAATGGCGGTGAAATCGCCCTCGGCATAGCCGTGCAGGCTGTCATCCGGCTGGTCGCTGCAGGCGGTCAGCCCCAGCACCAGTCCGGCCAGCAGGAGGTGTCGGCTCAATCGCATCACGCGTCCTCGCGGGGTTTGAGGCCATGGAGCAGCAGGTCCGACAGCGCGTCCGCGACATCGACCGGCTCCTTGAGGTCCTGGGGATGAAAATCGAAAGCGCTCGCCAGCATCATGTGGCCGAGGCAGGGGCCGCCGATGCAGCGCATCAGCATGTCGGCATCGACGGGGCGGAATATCCCGGCCTTCACACCGTCTGCAGCCAGGGTCGCGATGGCGCGGCGCGCGGTTTCCAGAACCCGGTCGCGATAGTGCGCGGCGATGTCGGGGAAGCGGTGGGCTTCGGTCAGCACCAGGCGCGGGGCGGCGGAAATGTCCGGGTCGGTCATCGCGGTGATCATCATGAAGATGACGCCGCGCAGTGCCGCTTCCGGATCTCGCGGGGCGCCGACCGAGACCAGGCGTTCGGCGGCCGTGGCCAGGGCGCCGGCCGATTGTTCGACCAGCGCTTTCAGCATCGCTTCCTTGGACGGGAAATAGAGATAGACCGCGCCCTTGGAGAGGCCGGCCCGTTTGGCGATGTCTTCAACGCGCGCGGCGGTGAAACCCTGTTCGACAAAGACGGAAAGGGCGGCGTCCAGGATCTCGTCGGGCCGGGCTTCAGGCCGGCGGCGTCGTGTCTTCGTGCTCATACCGATTTAATAACTGACCGGTCAGTTAGTTGCAAAGGAAATTTCTGGTGCCCGGTGATCGCTCTTTTCTAGGGGGTGGGGTCGCAGGTGTTCAGTGCGCTCGCCCAGTCCTCTGCCCAGCCGTTCAGCGGCAGCAGAAGGTCCTGCAGGCTGCGCCCGCGGGCGGTGAGGGCATAGCCCTCATCGGTCAGCTCCACGATGCCGGCCTCGATGCATTCGGCCAGGCGCGTATTGAGCACGCTGGGGCTGATCCCGGCGGCCTCCTGCAGGGCGCGGAAGCGCAGATGCCGGTCGTCCCGCAACTCCCACAGCAGGCGCAATTGCCAGCGCCGGCCCAGAAGGTCGAGCAGGGCCATGACCGGGCGGCCGGACTGTGAAGCGGGCGTCGGCTGACCGGGAAGGGGTGCGGATCGGGTCATGCTATCATTTTCGTAGCGCTGGGGTGAATGTGTGCTATGAAATTCGTAGCAATGATCGTCCTGGAGGTCCAGCATGTCCCGTATCGCCCCTGTCGAGCCGCCCTATTCACAAGAGGTTCAGGCCGTTTTCGACCGCATCATGCCCGCAGGCGTTCCGCCGCTGCGCCTCTTCACCACGCTGGCGCGCAGCGCGCGGGTCTACCGGAAATTCAACGCAGGCAGCCTGCTCGATCGCGGCACGCTCACCCTGCGCCAGCGCGAACTGGTCATCGACAGGACCTGCGCGCTCAATCGCTGTGCCTATGAGTGGGGCGTGCATATCGCCTTCTTCGCCGAACGGGTCGGTCTGACGCCGGCCGAAATCGAGGCGCTCGCCGCGCCGGCGATAAACGAGAATGACTGGACGGCTGAAGAAGCTGTCCTGCTCGAAATGTGCGACGCGCTTCATGCGGCAAGCCGGATACCGAAGGACTGCTGGGACCGGCTCACCACGCATTTCGGCGATGAGCAGATCCTCGAACTCATTGCCCTGGCCGGTTTCTACCGGACGGTGGCCTATTTCGCGAACGGGCTGGAGATCGAGCCGGAAGCCTTTGGCGCGCCGCTGCCCGGCCAGACATCGCGAGCCTGACTCGCCGGGGGCGGCAAAGCGGTGTTAGATCGCTTCTGCTGCAAGGGGGAGTTGGCGATGTACGAGAACATCTATCTGGCACTGCATGCGATTGTCGCGCCGGCCTGGATCCTGCTGGCCGTTGCGCCGGGCTGGCGCTGGACCCAGCGTCTTGTGCATGCGGCCCTGATCCCGCTCGTCCTGTGCGCCATCTATCTGGCCTTCCTGACCGCCGCGATCGGCTTCGGACAGGCCGATCCGGACGCCGGGATGAGCACGCTGGCCGGCGTGATGGCGCTGTTCTCACATCCGGTCGGTGCGCTGACGGGCTGGACGCATTTCCTCGTCTACGACCTCTTTGTCGGCGCCTGGATCGTCCGCGATGCCCGCCGTCACGGCATCGCCCACTGGATCGTCCTGCCGGCGCTCTTCCTGTCGCTGATGTTCGGACCGCTGGGGCTTCTGCTTTACCTGCTGATCCGCAAGTTCAGCGGCAAGGGTGGCTGGTCGCTCGACGAGGCGGCGGTCGGCTAAGGCATTTTCAGCAGAAGTGGGAACCGGTTCTGCGGTTCGAAAATGCGGCCACTCAAAAGGCTAGCGCCGTTTCGGCAGCCGGCCGTCGCGCCGCGGGGCTTCGCCTGTCTTCAGCTTCCAGCGTTTCAGGAGGCCGTCGACCGGGTGGACGTATAGCCGCCCGGCCGGCGGTTCGTACCGGCATACATGGAAACGGCCCGGCCAGAGCCATTCGCCCTCGCGGCCGAGACAGGGCTTGCTGACGAAGTCGTCGAGATGCTCCAGCACGTGCTGCTTCACCGTGTGGCCGGGATCGAGATGCTCGCAGATCTCGGCATGCACCTTGTTCCAGGGCCGGCCGACCTGTTTCTCCAGGAAGCGGCGCAGCGGGGCGAGATTCTCGTTCAGCCATTTGGAATGGGTGCCGTTCTCCTTGTGCTGGCGGCGCAGGCCCTGCTTTTTCGGCAGGAGGTCGCCGGCCCGGTCCAGCTTGCCGCGCGCCAGTTTCTGCGTGCGCCAGCCGGCCCGCGGCCGCTCGACGATCACCTTGAACATGTCCTTGCGCATGAGATGTCCTCCCGGGCGGTGTGGGGCAGGGCCGCAAGGCCCTACCCCTTCACGCAGACCACCTGCTTGAGCGTGTGGACCACCTCCACCAGGTCGGACTGGGCCGCCATGACGGCGTCGATGTCCTTGTAGGCCATCGGCGTTTCGTCGATGACGCCGGCATCCTTGCGGCACTCCACCCCGTCCGTCGCCTTGCGGTGATCGTCCAGGGTGAAGGCTTGGCGGGCCTTCGAGCGCGACATGGTCCGCCCGGCTCCGTGGGAGCAGGAGCAGAAACTGTCTGCCGCACCCTTGCCGCGCACGATGAAGGAGCGCGCGCCCATCGAGCCGGGGATGATCCCCAGCTCGCCTTCGCGGGCCGAGACCGCGCCCTTCCGGGTCAGCCAGACATTGGCGCCGAAATGGTGTTCCTGCTCCACATAATTGTGGTGGCAGTTCACCGCGGCCTTGTCGGTCTTGAACCGGCCCAGCGTGGTGCGCAGCGCGCCGAGGACGCGCATCATCATCGCTTCGCGGTTCTCGCGGGCATAATCCTGCGCCCAGCCGACGGCCTCGACATAATCGTCGAACAGGGGCTCGCCCTCCAGGAAGAAGGCGAGGTCCTTGTCCGGCACATGGAAGTCCAGCACCCGGCGGGCGAGTTCCTCGCGGGCCCGCTCGATGAAATAGGTGCCGATCATGTTGCCGGTGCCGCGCGATCCCGAGTGCAGCATCACCCACACCGCGCCGGCCTCGTCGAGGCACAGTTCGATGAAGTGGTTGCCGCCGCCCAGCGTGCCCAGCTGACCGTCCACCTTGTGGGTGCCGATCTTGCGGTGCTTCGCCTTGATCACGGCCAGACGTTCCATCAGGCCGGAGGCCTTCAGCTGCGTCTCCACCGAGGCCGGATTGATCCGGTGATCGCCGCCCTTGCCATTGCCCACCGGCACGGCGCGTTCGATGGCGTCGCGGGTGGCCTTCAGGCTGTCGGGCAGGTGCGCGGCCTTCAGGCTGGTGCGCACCGCCATCATGCCGCAACCGATATCCACGCCGACCGCGGCGGGAATGATCGCGCCCTTGGTGGGGATCACCGAGCCGACCGTCGCGCCGCGTCCGAAATGCACGTCCGGCATGGCCGCGACGTGGCTGTGCACGAAGGGCAGGCCGGCGACATTGCGCAATTGCTCGATGGCCGCATCCTCGACGGGAACGCCGCGGGTCCAGGCCTTGATCGTGCCGGAACGGGTCTCGATGGCTTCAAATTGCACAGACATGGTTCGTCCATCCCGCAGCACCTGCGGGACCTTTCTCTTTTCTCGTTGTGATGTGTCCGGCCCCGGAATTGGGCCCGAATTGGGAGGGTGCGTGTTGGGGGCACGCACCCTCCCGGGCAGGGTTCCGGCCGGCCGCTGGGGGAGAGAGAGCCGTGGCCGGAACGAAAAAACCCTCCGCGAGCAACGCTCGGGAGGGCGGGTCACCGGGACTGTTGGGGGGCAGTCTACCAGGTGATCGCGGACCCTTCCGCGCGCGCAGTCACGGCCGGCCAGAAGGCCGAACCGGGGAGGCGATATGCGGTCTGAACTGCGTTCATCATCGTCTCTCTTTTGCGCGCCCGTTCGCGGGCGGGTGTTGATCGGGAGGCGGCTTATGACGCCGCCCGCGCTCGCGTTCAAGACGAAATCGACACGGTGAGGTTGGATCGCTGCGGGGTGTGACTTTTGAGGCACGTTTGCGCCGGCTTGCGATTTCTGTCGCGCGGCCGGCCCGGTTCGCCCTAATCTCGCGAAAACACAACCGGGGGAGGACGCCGATGTTTCAATCCATCATGACGCCTGTGCTCGCACTCGTCGCTTGGACGCTGGTGATGTGGCTGTGGATGTATGCCACGCGCCTGCCGGCCATGCAGAAGGCCGGGATCGACGCGACGAAGATCCAGCGCAAGGGCGATCTCGACGCCCTGCCGGTCGAGGTGCAGCGCATTGCCGACAACTATAATCACCTGCACGAGCAGCCGCTGATCTTCTACGTGCTGTGCATCTATGGCCATCTGGTCGGCGTTGCCGACGAGCTGAACATCATGCTCGCCTGGGGCTATGTCGCGCTGCGCATCCTCCACTCGCTGATCCAGGCCCTGTGGAATTTCGTCCCCGTCCGCTTCGCCGTCTTCATGGCGTCCTCGATCGTGCTGGTCGTGATGACGGTGCGCAATGTGATTGCGGTGATGTGACAGGCGCAGGCGGGCTCAGGCCATCAGGTTGCCGCCGCGGTTGTCGTACTGGGCAACCCGGTTTTCCAGCCAGCGCGCCTGCTCCGGACTGACCGGGATGCGGGCGCCGCTGTTGCGGGCCAGATAGCGCATGGCCGATGGAAAACACTGGCCGGCCGCGTCGAGCATATGCTCCGGCGCGGCGCGTCGGCGGGCGCTGTCGAGTGAGTTCCAGGTGAGCCGCGCCAGCGAGTACTGCGCGTAGGCCTCGCCACCGCTTGCGGCACGCTGCCACCAGTCCAGCCCCGTCTGGCGATCGGGAGACGTGCCCTGGTATCCGTAGATATAAGTGGAGCCCAGCTCGAACTGCGCGGCAGGCTGGCCGGCGTCAGCGGCGCGTCTCAGCCACGCCATCCCGATATCGTCGTCGCCCATGCCCGACAGGAACGCAATGGCCAGCGTGTACATGGCGTCCCGGTCGCCGGCTTCTGCCGCGTCGACAAGACCGGCAGGCGGTTCATCATCCTCGTCCAGCAGATCGCCCATCGCAGCGACCCGCTCGCTTTCCTCGTGATGGACCCACATGTCGTCGACGGTGCAGGCAAGGGCTGCGGCGAGCCGGGAATCGCCGGCAAACCGGTCCGGGTCGCCCTCCAGCCACCGGGCATAGCCATAGGCAGCACAGGCTGCGGCGATGACCGCGAGCGGCAGGACCCAATGCACGAAGACCAAACTTCCTCTCCCCATGCCGGCATGAAAGCGCAATCCATGGCGATCTGCTAGTCGCGCATTCCGTATTTCGCCCTTTCCAGCTATCTATCCGCCCATGCACGCACCCGAAGCCCGACTCTCCCAGGTGATCGACCGGTTCGAACAGGTGGAAGCCCGCCTGGGCGCCGCGGGCGATCCCGATGAAATCGTCAAGCTCTCCAAGGAGCACGCCGAGCTGAAGCCGGTGGCCGAGAAGGCCAGCGAGCTGAGGGCCGCGCGCGCCGAACTCGACGACCTCGCCGAGATGATGGAGGGCGGCGACGCGGAAATGGCCGACATGGCGCGCGAGGAATACTACGCCCTCAAGGAGCGCCTGCCCGAGCTCGAGCACGAGATGTCGCTGCTGCTCCTGCCCAAGGACAAGGATGACAGCGCCGACGCGCTGATCGAGATCCGCGCCGGTACCGGCGGCGACGAGGCGGCGCTGTTCGCCGGCGATCTCTATGCCATGTACCAGCGCTACGCCCAGCTGCGCGGCTGGAGCTGGGAGCTGGTCTCGGCCTCGGAAGGCGAGCATGGCGGCTACAAGGAAGTCATCGCCCAGGTCTCCGGCAATGGCGTGTTCGGGCGGCTGAAATTCGAAAGTGGCGTGCACCGTGTGCAGCGCGTGCCGGCGACGGAAAGCCAGGGCCGCATCCACACCTCCGCCGCCACGGTGGCGATCATGCCGAAGCCGGAAGAGGTGGATTTCGACCTCGACATGAGCGAGGTCCGCGTCGACACGATGCGTGCCTCCGGGGCCGGTGGCCAGCACGTCAACAAGACCGAGTCCGCCGTGCGCATGACGCACCTGCCGACCGGCATCATGGTGGTGTGCGCCGAGAAGTCCCAGCACCAGAACCGCGCCCGCGCCCAGGAACTCCTCAAGGCCAAGCTCTACGACATGCAGCGCGAGGCCGCCGCGGCCGAACGCGCCGCCGAGCGCAAGGGCCAGATCGGTTCCGGCGACCGTTCCGAACGCATCCGCACCTACAACTATCCGCAGGGCCGGGTCTCCGACCACCGCATCAACCTCACCCTCTACAAGCTGGACCAGATCGTCGCCGGCGACGAGCTGGACGAGGTGATCTCCGCCCTGATCGCGGAAGACCAGGCCGCCCGCCTGGCGGCGCTGGAAGATTCGTGAACCAATTTAAATTTGGCGCGGACGCTCCGGCCTCCAATGTTAAGGCTTCGGACATTGGAGGAATGCGCATGGCAGGTTTCAAACCGGTATTGGCCTTTCTGGTCACGGGAGCGCTCGCGGGCACGGCTCCGGGCGCGCTTGCGCAGGAGGATATGGCGGCGTGCCATGCCGGCAGCTACCGGCTGGATAGCGGCGCTGTGCTCGACATCGGATTGCTGCCCGACGGCACCCTGCGCTGGCGCACGATAGACGGCCGCTCCGGCACGTTGACGGAGAATGCCGGTGGCGTGTGGTCCGGCAATGACGGCTGGAGCGACCAGCCGCATCCGGCGCGGATCGAACTGGGCGGCTGCGATGACGATACGATCGCCGTCCACGGGATCGAGCATCTTGAAGGGCCGGCGCAGCGGATCGCCTACTCGATGGAAGAGACACGCTTCCAGGGCGGGGGCGTGGAACTCGCCGGCCGCCTGATCCTGCCGCCGGGCGAGGGGCCTTTCCCCCTGGCTGTTCTCGTGCACGGATCGGAAAGCTACAGCGCGCTCGACTACGCCTACTACCAGCGTCTGCTGCCGGCCCAAGGCGTGGCCAGCTTTGTCTACGACAAGCGCGGCACCGGCGCATCGACCGGCGAATACACCCAGGACTTCCATCTGCTGGCGGCAGATGCCGCGGCCGCTTTTGAAGAAGCGCGCCGCGTCGCGGGCGACCGTATCGGCGATGCCGGCTATCTCGGCGGAAGCCAGGGCGGCTGGGTGTCCCCGCTGGCGGCGACGATGAGCGAGCCCGACTTCCTCATGGTCGGGTTCGGCCTGGCCGAGGGCCCGCTGGCCGAGGACCGCGAGGAGGTACGGACAAACCTCGTCGAGGCCGGCTATTCCGGCGACGTCCTGGAGACTGCACGCACGATCACCGATATCACGGGACGGGTCATGGCATCCGGCTTCACCGACGGGCTGGCCGATCTTGAAAGGGTCAAGGCGATCTACGCCCACGAAGCCTGGTTCAATGTCATCGAGGGCGAGTTCACCGGCGAGATGCTCCACACCCCCCTTGCGGAATACCGGGCCGGCTATGCCGCCGAGGATGTCGGCACGAGCTGGGAGTACGAGCCGATGCCCGTCCTGCGTCAGCTGGATATACCCATTCTCTGGGTGCTGGCGGGCGCGGACCGCGAGGCGCCGGCGGATACTACGCGCGCGCTTTTGTCGGAACTGCAGTCGGAGGGCCAGCCGATCGACATTGCCTGGTTCCCCGGGGTCGATCACGGCATCACGCGCTTTGTCGAAGACGAGGCCGGCGAGCGCACCACGATGGGTTATGCCGACGGCTATTTCCGCCTGCTCGCGGACTGGCCGGCGCGCTACGGTTTTGACGGACCCTACGGCGATGCCGAGCTCGCGCCGCACTCGCAGGAGCCGGACGAGTGAGCGGGTCCGGATCCGGACAGAGCGACTTCGATGCCCTGGCCGAGCGGGCCCGAGCCGAGGAGAGTGCCCGCCCAGGCCTGCCCCTGTGCGAAGCCTGGCAGGGGCTGGGCCTGGCCGATATCCGGCGCGATCTCGTGCAGCGTCTGCTCGCCGCCGGGATCGGCGAGGCGGAGATCGAGGCGCGCCACATGCTCTCCCATGTCCTCGCACCGGCCACGCTGGCCGAAGCCCTGGCCGATCCGGCCCTGGTCTCCTGGCAGCGCGTCGCCAGCCTCGCCGATCTCGCCTGGGACCGGCTCGCCCGCAAACCGCTGAGCCAGGTTCTGGGCAGCCAGCCTTTCTGGACGCTCGATCTGGCGGTGACGTCCGATGTGCTGACCCCGCGCGCCGATACCGAGACCCTGGTCGAGGCGGTCCTGGCCCGCTGTCCGGACGGCGATGCCGAACTGCTCGATCTGGGCACCGGCTCGGGCGCCATCCTGCTGGCCCTTCTGAGCGAGCGGCCCGGCTGGCGCGGCACCGGGATCGATCTCTCCGATGCGGCGCTTGGCGTGGCGCGCGGCAATGCCGGGCGCTGCGGTCTGGCGAATCGCACCCGCTTCGCACGCGGCCGGTGGTCGGACGGTCTGGCGGACGCGGCCTTCGATATTGTCGTGTCCAATCCGCCCTACATCGTCACCGATGTGCTGGCCGGACTGGAACCGGAAGTGCGCGATCACGAGCCGGCGCTGGCACTGGATGGCGGCGCGGACGGCCTGGACGCCTATCGCGACATCTTTCGTGACGTTCCGCGAATCCTCAAGAAAAACAGTCTCTTGGCGGTCGAGATAGGCTATGACCAGGGCGCAACCGTCCGTGCGCTGGCCCAGGCTGCCGGTCTGACGGGAAGCGCTGTCCTGCGTGACCTCGCCGGTCAGGACCGGGTGGTTATCGGATACAACGGCGAAAACCGCTAAAAGGGCTTGGAATGCCGCGCTCACCGGTCTAGGGTCACCGACAAGGCAGGTGGATCGCGCCAGTACGGGGGTCTCGCGCGGCCGGATGAGCCACCTGCCATTATCCGGCCAATTCGACGATCAACGTGTTCGGTGGCGCTCAGGCTTGCACCTGCAAATGCACAGCAAAGCCAGCAGTTTAGATAAGCATCGCTGTTAAACAGGGATAGGCGATATGAAGCGTCAACGCGGTCGAGGACGTAAGTCCGGCAATTCGGCTAACCGCAGCTATGAGAGCAACGGTCCGGAAGTAAAGATCCGTGGCAATGCCTCCCAGATCTACGACAAGTATCTTCAGCTGGCGCGCGACGCATCGTCGGCCGGCGACCGGGTGCGTGCGGAAAATCTGTATCAGCACGCCGAGCATTATTACCGTATCGTCCAGGCCAACCAGCCCAAGCGCGAGCCGGGCCAGGACGATAATGGCGACAATGCCGAGGCCAATGGTGATGACGAGGACAATGACGACATGTCCTACGGCTCCAATGGCGGCCATTCCAATAATGGATCCGGCAATGACCAGGGCGGAGACCGCGAGCGCGAACCGCGCCGTGGCCGCGGCCGTCAGCGCCAGCCGCGCGGGGCCGACCGGGGCGACCGGGGCGGTGACAAGGAAGATCCGCTCGGTGTCGTGACGCCGGAAGGCGAAAAGCCGGCAGCCGAAGAGGCCAAGCCGGAAGCCAGGTCCGACGCCAAGGCTGAAGATGGTGAAGACGGCGCACGCCGCCGGACCCGCCGTCCGCGCCGCACCAAGGCTGAAATCGCTGCCGACAAGGCCGCTGCAGAGGCTGCGCTGGAAAGCGCCAGCGCCTCGGCCGACGGCAAGACCGGCGGCGGGGACGACTCCGAAAGCGAAGCCGCCTGACGGGCGCATCGCATCCGGGATTGTGAAAGATGGGCGGCCGGTTTCCCGGCCGCCCTTTTTCGTATCTGGAGCGTGATCAGGTGAAGTGGGAACCGGTTCACCGGTTCGATCACGCGACCGCTCAAGAATCCGGAGCAGGGGGAGTTCCGCAGGAAAAGCGCCTCTCTAGATTTCGGCCCGGCCGCGCAGGCTGCGCGGCAGCAGGCCGAAATCATGCCCGTCGCTTCGGGCCGCCTGGACCAGCACGGCCAGCGCTACCAGGGCCAACAGCACCTCGGCCGACGGGCCCGCCATCCAGATCCCCCATTCCCCGAACCAGACCGGCAGGACCAGCGTCAGCGGGATCGCGAACAGATAGGTGCGCGAAAGGCTGAGCAGGGCGGCGCGCAAAGCGTCTCCGACCGCCTGGAAACAGGTCGAGATCATCACGGCAGGCCCCGCCAGCACATAGGCGGCCACGATTACCGGCAGCAGACGGCCGACCTCGGCGATCACGGCCGGGTCGTCGACGAACAGACCGGCCAGCCCGGTCGCACCAAAGCTGAAAATCGCCTGCGCCGTGCCGGCATAGACCAGCCCGCAGATCAGGCCCAGCCGCAGTGTGCGGGCGACGCGGTCGCGCCGCCCGGCGCCGAAATTATTGCCGACGATGGCCTGCAGCGCCTGCGCCATTCCCATCAGTCCGAGAAAGCTGAACGAGAGGAGACGCGTGGCGATGCCATAGGCGGCGACCGTGGTGTCATAGTCGTCCAGCGTCGTGTTTTGCAGCATGATCAGGATCGTGCCCGATCCCAGCGACAGGCCCAGGAAGGACAGGCTTTGCGGGGCGCCCAGGGCCAGGAAGTCGCGCCAGCCTGTGCGCCAGTTCTGCCAGGGCAGGGCGAAGGCCGGCAGATCGCCGCGTCCGCTGGCGCGGAAGGCGAGCACGATGACAAGGCCGATCGCCTGGGCGAGGGCGGTGCCGATGGCCGAGCCGGCCACACCCCAGCCCAGTCCTGCGATCAGCACGAAATTGATCGCCATGTTGGCGACGGTCACCAGCGCGCCGGTGATCGCCATGAAGCCGACCCAGCCTTCCACCCGCAAAGCGGTGGTCTGCAGGCTGAGGACAAAGGCCAGCGGGGCGGCGATGACGGTGATCTGCAGATAGCGATAGCCGTATTGGGCCAGTGTGGCCGAGCCGTTGGCCGCCAGCCGCACCAGGGGCTCGCCGCCCAGGAAGAAGAGCGCGAGGAGGGCGAGACAGGTCAGCACGGTCAGCCCGTGCGCGCCGGCAAAGCTGGCCCGGGCACCGGCATGATCGGACGCGCCCAGCTGGCGGGCCAGCACGCTGGCCATGCCGTTGGCAACCAGCGTCGCCAGGGCGACGAACATCATCACGATCGGGAACATCAGGGTGACGGCGGCGAGGGCGTCGGCCCCGACGAACACGCCGAGGAAGATCGCGTCGACGACGGTGAGAAGCCCGTTCACGCTCATCAGGAAGACGATGGGCAGGGCGGTTCTGGCAAACAGGGGACCGATCGGTCCTTCCAGGTATTCGGTCTTGCGGGCAGCAGTCTGGCTCATGGGTCACATCCCGGTCGGGCACCGCCCGGATACCGGGCGGCGCGACGTCCTGCATGGGCAATGCGGCAGCGTTCGCTTTGCCGCGAAGCCGGGCAGGACAAACAGAATTCGGAAAGCGGGTTTCACCGGACAGTCTTTCTGCCAGCGGCGGGCACCCAGAAGCCCGTAGGACGAATGGCTAGGCGGTCGCCCCGGCCCCGTCAAGCAAAACCGGGTCGCCGACCGCGATGCGGCCGCCCTGCTCGACGCTGAGATAGAGGCCGCAGCGGGTGTGGCCATAGTGTTCGAACAAGGCCTTGGGCAGGTCGATATCCCGTTCGCCCGTCTCCAGATTGACGCTGGTCGCGGCACAGCGCCCGATCGGATCCTGTGCCCGCAGCACCGCGTCGCCGATACGGACATCCTGGCCGATCCAGTCGAACTCCACCCAGGGATCGAGCCCGTCGATCAGCAGATTGCCGCGGAAACGGACCGGGTCGAGTTCGTGTCCGGTTCTGGCCGCCAGGTCGCGTACCGATGCGGCATTGATCAGCGAGATGTGCGGCTGGGGAATATCCGTCATCGCCTGGCCGGGCGCGGACACGATACGCATCGGTCCGCGAAGCTGGTCGCCGAGAAGCGCCGCCAGCCGGTCGAACAGGGGCGCATGCGTCGCCGCGTCCTCCAGCTCGACCGTCACCGTTTCCCCGGCGTCGACGGCAACGGACAGGCGGTGGCCGGCATCCTCATAGCGGCAATCCAGCCGCGCCAGTTGGGCCTGTCCGGCGAGCATCAGGAAATGCTTCTTCTTCACATGGCCGGGATTGTCCGGATCGAAGGGGCCGGGGCCGTTCTCGATCGCCCAGCGGCGATCACCGGGCAGGACCTTACCGGCCTGCAGCGCGACGGCATCCATGCGATCGGGGCCCAGCCCCTTTACCGGAAAGCGGGTGATGGCGGTAAGCTGGGGCATGGCAATAACCTGTTCGTGAGGCAGGGGCAGAATGTCGCGACCCGTCCACTTGTGTGACTCAATGGCCACACCTACATCAGGGTCGGAACGCGGCACCGTCGTGCTTGATCAAGGCGACAGGCCGCACGTTATCTCGCCTGATTTGGGAGATCGATATGGATTTTGAGAAATATACAGACCGTGCGCGGTCGATCGTCCAGGCTGCCCAGGGCCTGGCGCTGAAATCGAACCACCAGCAATTTGCCCCCGAGCACCTGCTCAAGGCGCTGCTCGACGATGAGGCGGGTCTCGCCGCCAACCTCGTGGAGGCCGCCGGCGGCCGTATCCGCCAGGTGCAGGACGGTACCGCCCAGGCGCTTGCCGCCATTCCAAAAGTGGAAGGCGGGCAGGGCAAGCTCTACCTCGCGCCGGACACTGCCAAGGTTTTCGGTGCTGCCGAGGAAGCGGCCCAGAAGGCCGGCGACCAGTATATCACCGCCGAACGCCTGCTGCAGGCGATCAGCCTGACGGCCGGCAACAAGGCCTATGACACGCTCAAGGCCTCCGGCGTCACGCCGCAGGCGCTCAACACCGCGATCAATGATCTGCGCCAGGGCCGCACCGCCGACAGCCAGTCGGCCGAGGACAGCTATGAGGCGCTGAAGAAATATGCCCGCGACCTCACCGAAGTCGCGCGCGAAGGCAAGCTCGACCCGGTGATCGGCCGCGACGAGGAAATCCGCCGCGCCATCCAGGTCCTCTCCCGCCGCACCAAGAACAATCCCGTCCTGATCGGCGAACCCGGCGTCGGCAAGACCGCCATCGCCGAAGGTCTGGCCCTGCGCATCGTCAATGGCGATGTGCCGGAAAGCCTGAAGGAAAAGAAGCTGCTGGCGCTGGACATGGGCGCGCTGATCGCCGGTGCGAAATATCGCGGCGAGTTCGAGGAGCGCCTGAAATCCGTGCTCAACGAGGTGCAGTCGGCCAATGGCCAGATCATCCTCTTCATCGACGAGATGCATACCCTCGTCGGCGCCGGCAAGACCGATGGCGCGATGGATGCGTCCAACCTGTTGAAGCCCGCTCTGGCGCGCGGCGAGCTGCACTGTGTCGGTGCGACGACGCTGGACGAATACCGCAAGCATGTGGAGAAGGATGCCGCGCTCGCCCGCCGTTTCCAGCCGGTCTTCGTCGACGAGCCGTCGGTGGAGGACACCATCTCCATCCTGCGCGGCCTGAAGGAGAAGTACGAGGTGCACCATGGCGTGCGCATCGCCGACAGCGCCATCGTCGCTGCGGCCAATCTCTCCAACCGCTACATCACCGACCGCTTCCTGCCGGACAAGGCTATCGACCTGATGGACGAGGCCGCCTCGCGCCTGCGCATGCAGGTCGACTCGAAGCCGGAGGAGCTCGACGAGATCGATCGCCGGGCGATCCAGCTGAAGATCGAGGCCGAAGCGCTGAAGAAGGAAAATGACGACGCGTCGAAGGAACGCCTGAAGACGCTCGAAAAGGAAATCGCCGAGCTGGAAAGCCGCTCCGCCGAGCTGACCGCGACCTGGCGCGCCGAGAAGGAAAAGCTCGCCTCCGCGACCACGATCAAGGAAGCGCTGGAGCGGGCCCGCAACGAGCTGGTCGATGCGGAACGCCGCGGCGATCTGGGCCGGGCCTCCGAGATCAAGTATGGCCGCCTGCCGGAGCTGGAGCGTCAGCTTGCCGAGGCGGAGGCCGAGGGCGATGGTGCTGACGGCCAGATGGTGCAGGAAGTCGTCGATGACGAGCAGATCGCCCATGTCGTCTCGCGCTGGACCGGTGTGCCGGTCGACAAGATGCTGGAAGGCGAGCGCGACAAGCTGTTGCGCATGGAAGAGGCGCTGCATGGCCGCGTTGTCGGTCAGCAGGCGGCGCTGGAAGCCGTGTCCGACGCGGTGCGCCGGGCGCGGGCGGGTCTGAAGGATCCGGCGCGTCCCATCGGCTCCTTCCTCTTCCTCGGCCCCACGGGTGTCGGCAAGACCGAGCTGACCAAGGCGCTCGCGGAATTCCTGTTCGACGACGAGACCGCGGTCACGCGGATGGACATGTCGGAATACATGGAGAAACACTCCGTCGCCCGCATGATCGGCGCGCCTCCGGGCTATGTCGGCTATGAGGAAGGCGGTGCCCTGACCGAAGCCGTCCGCCGCCGTCCCTACCAGGTCGTGCTGCTGGACGAGATCGAGAAGGCGCACCCGGACGTGTTCAACGTGCTGCTGCAGGTGCTCGACGACGGACGCCTGACCGACGGCCAGGGCCGCACGGTGGATTTCCGCAACACGATCATCATCATGACGTCGAATCTCGGCGCCGAATTCCTGCAACAGGTCGAGGATGCCGAACAGGCCCGCGACCAGGTGATGACCGCCGTGCGCGGACATTTCCGGCCGGAATTCCTCAACCGGGTCGACGAGATCATCCTGTTCCGCAAGCTGGCGCAGGAGCATATGGGCGCCATCGTCGACATCCAGATCGAGCGTCTCGCCCACCTCTTGGAAGATCGCCGCATGACGATCGAGCTGGACGGCAGCGCCCGCGACTGGCTCGCTGCAAAGGGCTATGACCCGGCCTATGGCGCCCGCCCGCTCAAGCGGGTGATCCAGAAGGAGCTGCAGGACCCGCTGGCCCGGCTGCTGCTGGAAGGCAAGATCAAGGACGGCGACACGATCCAGGTCTCCACCGAGGCCGGCGTGCTCACCGTCAACGGCGTCGCCGTCGGCGTCAAACCGCCGCTCCAGGCCGTGGTGAACTGACAGAAAGAGCGGGCCCGGGTGATATCCCCGGGCCCGCTTTTTTACATCCGGATTTCCAGGTGCGGGCGTCCGTCCGATGTCCGCGACGCCGAGACGCCATTGCGGCCGATCGTGCCGTTCACGCGTTTGCGCCAGGCGGAAAAACTGTCGAACGTCACCACGTCGACAGCCTCGTCCAGATCCAGCGTCACACGATAGCGCGCGCCGTCATTCAGCCGGGTCAGGCCGATCACCTCGGCGGTGAAGGCCTGGCCGAGATAGGTGCCGGACACTTTCGCGCCCAGCGACAAGGGTTCGGCCGGACGATTGCCGGTTGCGGCGTGGATCGTGTTCCAGTCGCGATAGCCGTATTGCCGGGCGACAAGCTCCAGCGCTTCGGAATGGGAAATGAAATTGCCCTCCGCCTCGAGCGATTTGCGCAGGCGTTTCGCCTGGGCCTTCAGCCCGTCGAGCGCAGGGAGGAGTTGGGTCGTCATGTCTTCAGCCTCATGCAGGTGCTGCATGCGGTCTTCTCGATGGGTGCCCGCCTTGCCATCCCGCCGCACAGCAACTGTTTCGGCAAAGATCATGTGCGGGAGAATTTCACCGTGGCTTGCGCCTGCGGGCGGCAGGCATCTCCCGTGCCCGAGAGCGTCACATAGTGCGACATGGGTGCAACGTCAATGTTGCTCCAATGTCGCGTCCATGTGTGCGGTATGAGGGTGTTCCGTACGCCTACTGGGCGCCATTCCCGGAATCCGCCATCAACGGCGCATCGCCGCTCGATGCAGACGGTGCCGCATCGCGGATCGCCAGGATCCGGTCCCGCTCGGCTTCGAACAGCGCGATCTCGCTATCCGCCAGCTGCCGGCCGGTCGGCAGGTCGAGCGTCATCGGGTTCACCGGATTGCCGTTTTGATGCACTTCATAATGCAGGTGCGGACCGGTTGAGCGGCCAGTCGTGCCGACATAGCCGATGGTCTGGCCCTGGGTCACGCGTGTCCCGGCACGAATGCCGCGGGCGATATTGTTGAGGTGCGCATAGGCGGTCTGGTAGCCATTGGCGTGGCGGATACGGATATAATTGCCGAAGCTGCCGAACCGGTTGGCCCGCTCCACGACACCATTGCCCGCCGCCATGATCGGCGTGCCGGTCGGGGCCGCGAAATCGGTGCCGTTATGGCGGCGCGTATAGCCGAGGATCGGGTGACGGCGTGCGCGCGAGAAGTGCGAGGACAGGCGCGCACCATTGATCGGCGTGAGCATCAGCAGGCGTTCGACGCTGGCGCCGTCCGCCGAGTAATAGCCGACGATCCCGTCGGGCGTCTCGAAACGGAAGAATTCCTTCGGCTCGCCGCGGCCGGCATAGCGGGCATAGAGAATGTCGCCGGTGCGGGCGACATCGCCCTCATCGTCGATCATGCGCTCGAAGAGAATGTCGAAACCGTCGCCCGGCTGGATCGAGCGCTGGAAGTCGATCGCATAACCCAGAACGCCGGCCAGTTCGACGACCACACGGTCGGTAGCGCCGGCATTGAGGGCGTCGACATAGAGCGATGTGTTGATCTCGCCGGTCGCGCGGACGAGTTCCCGCTCGAACGTCGCATGGGTTTCGCGGGCGCGATAATGATCGTCCCACGTCCGGGCAACGGTGATCGACCGCTCGACATCGGGCCGGAAGGACAGGCCGTTCAGACGAACCGCTGAAGCCTCGTCGCCGCCTTCGGCGTCCGGCGTCGTCTCGACATAGAGCCGGATACGCTCGCCGACGGGCAGGCGGCGCAGGTCGTAGACCGTGCTGAGCGCTGAAATTGCGCGCGCGGCCTCGACGCGGTCAATGCCGGCATCGTCGAGCAGGCCGGCGAGCGTGCCGCCGCTGGGCACCACCCGTTCAACCTGGATCGTGGTGGCACAGGCCACACAATCGGTGAAAGCCGAATAGTTCAGTTCGACCGGGTCGAGCGCGACCGCCAGCGTCATCGGCGGCGGTTGCAGCACGTCCTGGCTCGACGCGACCTGGCTGGCTTCGGCCAGCAGCTGGCTGTTGTCGGCGACCGGCGTGTCGAGCGCCGTCTGGCGGTCGATCGGAGACGCATCGCTTTGCGGCTCATTGCTGGTCATGAGGGCGATAAGAAGCACCGCGGAGAGCGTCAGGCTGGCAGCAGCCACAAGGCCACGGGTGCGGTGGGTGTCGGCACGGGATACGTCAAATCCGGACATGTCGGCGTCCATACTCCGGTCAGCTCGTTAACACACGGCGTGTCACACGTGATGTCTAGCAAGTCTCGCGCCGCCCGAAGCCGTATCGCCCCAGAATGGCCGAGCGCCCCCTCAAAAGCCGTGTGAACCATGGCTTGGACCGATCCGGTTGCCAAGTCCTTTACGGCGGAGCATTGCAGATTCGACTGCGAAAAGGGGCGAGAGACTGCGAGAATCGTGTATCGATGACGACATGCTCGACGAATTTCCCTCCGAACTGACCGCCGAACAGCTTGCCGCACTGCTGTGCGCCCGGCTGTGCCATGACCTTGTCAGCCCCGTTTCGGCCCTGGGCGCGGCCCTGAGCGTTCTGGACGATCAGGACTCGGCAGACATGCATGAAGACGCGATGGTGCTGGTGCGCGAAAGCGCCCGCCAGGCCCAGGCGAAGCTGGAATTCTCGCGTCTTGCATTCGGCGCCGGCGGCTCGGCTCCGGGCATTCTGGATACCCGTGAACTGCGCCGTTTGACCGAGAACATGTTCTCGGCCTTCAAGCCGGAGATTGTCTGGAAAGTCGAAGCGACGGGGCTCGAAAAGGCAGCCGCACGTCTGTTGCTCAATCTGTGCACCCTCGGCGTCGATGCGGCGCCGCGTGGCGGTACGGTGACGGTCGAGGCGACGGACGCTGCAGGCGGTGCGCGTCTGCGCATTGTCACGGAAGGCCCCCGGGCACGGCTTGAAGCGGGCACCGCGCTCGCCCTGGAAGGCCAGGCGCCGGAACACGGTTTCGACGGGCGCTCGATCCAGCCTTATTACACGGCGCTCATCGCGCGTTCGGCTGGCGGCCGCGTCAGTGCGCATGCGGATGGCGAGCGGGTCGAATTTGTCGCCCTGGTCAAGCCGCCGGAAGGCATGATCGGCTAGGCCTGCAAGGCGAGGCCAAACCAGATAATATTCTATTCGTATTGTAGATGAGAATAGGCTCCCCGAGCCAACAGTCCGTTAACTAAGGGCTGGCAGGTTGTGCTGGAATCAAGACCGCACGGGGCCTGCCATGGATGATCTCATCAGTGAGTTTTTGACGGAAACAGCCGAAAGCCTGGACGTCATCGACGCGGAGCTGGTGCGTTTCGAGAATAACCCGGAAGACCGGGCCATTCTCGACAACATTTTCCGCCTTCTCCACACCATCAAAGGGACTTGCGGCTTCCTGGGGCTTCCCCGGCTGGAAGCTGTCGCGCACGCCGGCGAAACGCTGCTGGGCAAGTTCCGCGATGGCGAACTTGCCGTATCGCCGCCGATGGTGACGCTCGTCCTCGAGGCGATCGACCAGATCAAGGTGCTGCTGGAATCTCTCGAGGAAACCGGCGCTGAGCCGGCCGGCGAAGACAGCGCCCTGATTTCCAAGCTTGAAGATGCGGCCATGGGCAAGCTGGAAGGTGCCGTCCAGCCGGATGCGCCGCAGAAGCCTGAAAACTGGGACGAAGACCTTGGCCGCGAACTGCGTCCGGGCGAAGTCTCGCTGGCCGATCTGGAAGCTGCCTTCCAGGGCGCCGATATCGATCCCGCCAATGATCCGGGCGATGCCGCGCCGGCAGAGAGTGCGCCCGTGCAGCACCTCGGCGTCGGCGATTTCGATCCGGAACTGGGACGTGAACTGCGTCCGGGTGAAGTATCCGCTGCCGAACTCGAAGCGGCCTTCATGAGCGCCGATGTCGACCCGGGCAATGAGCCGGAAGCGCCCAAGGCGTTCATCACTGACGATATGAGCCATGAAGAAGCGCTGCAGTCGGCCATGGCCGAGCTGAAGGGTGTCGATCACGTCGCCGGTGGCGAGGGCGGTCCGCGTGTCCAGCAGACGGTGCGTGTCACCGTGGACGTGCTGGAAGGTCTGATGACGACCGTTTCCGAGCTCGTGCTGACCCGCAACCAGCTGATGCAGACCATTCGCGGCATGGAAGACGAGGAGCTCAAGGGGCCCCTCCAGCGCCTGTCTGCCGTTACCGGCGAGCTGCAGGACGGGGTCATGAAGACCCGCATGCAGCCGATCGGCGACGCCTGGCGCAAGCTGCCGCGCATCATTCGCGACGTCTCGACGGATCTCGGCAAGAAGATCGAACTGGTCATGGAAGGCCAGGACACCGAGCTGGACCGTCAGGTGCTCGAGCTGATCAAGGATCCGCTCACCCACATGGTCCGCAACTCGGCCGATCACGGCCTCGAGATGCCGGCCGACCGGGTCAAGGCCGGCAAGCCCGAGAAGGGCCGGATCAAGCTGTCCGCCTATCATGAAGGCGGCCACATCATCATCTCCATTTCCGATGACGGGAAGGGGCTGGACACCAAGCGCATCGGCGAAAAGGCCCTTGAGAAGGGGCTGACAACGCACGACGAGCTGGAGCGGATGACCGAAGCGCAGATCCACCGCTTCATCTTCGCACCGGGCTTCTCGACGGCGGCCAAGGTGACCAACCTGTCCGGCCGCGGCGTCGGCATGGACGTGGTTCGCACGAATATCGAGCAGATCGGCGGCGTGGTGGACGTGGCGTCCACGGCTGGCCGCGGCTCGCATTTCTCGATCAAGATCCCGCTGACCCTGGCCATCGTGTCGGCCCTGATCGTCGGCTGCGACGAGCAGCGCTTCGCGATCCCGCAACTGGCTGTGCGCGAACTGGTGCGCGTCGGCGCCGGGTCGGAGCACACGGTTGAGAAACTGCACGGTGCCCGCGTGATGCGTCTGCGCGATCGCCTGATGCCGATCGTCGACCTGCACGACGTGCTCGGTGTCGGCGAAGCCTATAGCGGCGGTGAAGACGAAGCGGCCTTCGTGGTCGTGCTCGACGCCGGCGGCCGCAATGTCGGCCTCGTCGTCGACAATGTCCTCGACACCGAGGAAATCGTCGTGAAGCCGCTCTCGGAATCGCTGCGTAATGTGTCGGCCTATTCCGGTGCGACCATCCTGGGCGACGGTTCTGTCATCATGATCCTCGATCCGAACGGCCTGGCGGGCGAGATCGTGTCGGCGATGGAAGAGGAAGCTGTGAACGACATGGCCAGCGCTTCGGTCACCGAACTGGCGCAACAGACCCAGCGTCTGCTCCTGGTCCGCGCCGGCGGTACGGAACCCAAGGCGGTTCCGCTGGCCCTGGTTACGCGCCTGGAAGAGTTCGAGCCGGATACCATTGAGACCACCAATGGCCGCCAGGTTGTCCAGTATCGTGGCCGCCTGATGCCGATCGTGCCGCTGGGCTCGGAAATCCGCTGCACGGAAGGCCAGCGTCTGCCGGTCCTCGTCTTCGCCGAGAACCACACGGCCATCGGTCTCGCGGTCGACCAGATCGTCGATGTCGTCGAGGAACGCGTCGACATGCAGATGTCCTCCGACAAGCAGGGCGTCATCGGGTCTGCCATCATCAAGGGCAAGGCCACGGATGTGGTCGATATCGCCTGGTATCTCGATCAGTCGCGCGCCAGCGATATCCAGCGCCGCTCGTCCTCGCACCGCCGCAAGGTGCTGCTGGTCGATGCCGACGCTTTTGCCCGCCGCATGATCGCGCCGCTGCTGGCTGCTGCCGGCTATGACGTGACGCCGGCCGGCGGCATGCACGAGGTCAAGTCGATTGCCGAAGCGGGCGAGCATTTCGATGCGCTCGTCGGCGACCCGGCTGCCCTGGACCGCATCCGCAATGAAGGCATGTGGACCAATCTGCCGGCTCTGGCTGTGACAGACTGGCCTGAAGATACTCCGGCCGACGGCCTCACGGTCGTCCTGCCGCGCTCTGACCGCGGTGCGCTGATTGCCGCGCTCGACGAGGTTTCCCAAGAGGAGAAAGTGGCATGAGCTCGCAGCATAGCGACAATTCCGGCCTCGGCGCCGAAGCGATGAACGAGTATGTGTCCGTCCGTATCGGCGATCAGCTGTTCGGCGCGCCGGTCGATGCGATCCGCGAGGTGTTCGCGCCGCAATCGGTAACGCATGTCCCGCTCGCTCCCGGCGAGGTCGCCGGTCTTCTGAACCTGCGCGGCCGCATCGTCACGGCCATCGACGCCCGCCGGCGCCTGGGCCTGACCCCGCGCGAGAAGACCGAGACCGGAATGGCGCTCGGTGTTGAACGCGGGAACGAAATCTTCGGACTTATCGTCGACAGTGTCGGTGAAGTGCTGCGTCGCCCGCGGTCCGAACTCGAACCGGTCCCGGCCCATGTCGATGCGCGCTGGCGTTCCATGGTCAAGGGCGTTCACCGGCTGGAAAAGGAACTGCTCGCAGTTCTCGACGTTTCGGCCGTCATCGGTACGGCCGGCCAGACCAACAAGGCTGCCTAGCGGAGGGTAAGGCATGAGAACCTGTCTCGTCGTGGACGACTCCCGGGTGATCCGGAAAGTCGCTCGCAAAATTCTTGAAGAGCTCGACTTCGAATGTGTCGAAGCGGCGGACGGATCCGAAGCGCTCGACGCCTGCCGCAAGCAGATGCCCGACGCAATCCTGCTCGACTGGAACATGCCGGTCATGAACGGGCTCGACTTCGTCAAGGCGCTGCGCCGCGAGGAGGGTGGTGACAAGCCGGTCGTGGTGTTCTGCACCACCGAAAACGACATGGCACACATCACCGAAGCCCTGCGTGCGGGTGCCGACGAATACGTCATGAAGCCCTTCGACGGTGAAATCATCGAATCCAAGCTGCAGCAAACCGGATTGCTTCGCGCCTCTTGAGGGAGTTTCCCATGCCGGAACTCGCCACTACGGGCGCGGCCGCCAACCCCATTGCCAAGGTTCTCGTGATCGACGACTCCGCTGTCGCACGTGGCCTGATGACCCGCTGGGTCGATGAAGATCCCGATCTCGCGCTTGTCGGCGCGGCGGTCGATGGCGAGCAGGGCCTGAAAAAGGCCGAAGAGCTCAGGCCCGACCTGATCGTGCTCGATGTTGAAATGCCCAAGATGGACGGCCTGGCCGCCCTGCCGCTGCTGCTGAAGGCCGTGCCGGGCTGCAAGGTCGTGATGGCCTCCACACTGACGCGCCGCGGCGGTGAAGTGACCATCCGCGCCCTGTCCATGGGCGCGGCCGACTACGCGCCCAAGCCGCAGGCTGGCCGTCTGGCCGGTGCCGAGGAATTCCGCCGCGATCTCCTGTCCAAGCTGAAGGCTCTGGCGCCGCGTCCGATCCCGCCGGTTCCCACGGCGCGGGACATCCCGTCGACGCCTGCGCCGGCGATCCGCACCATCACACCTGCGCCTGCCGCTCCCAGCGCGCCGGTCCGCAAGGCGTTTGCACCGACGGCACAGCCGCCGGCCTCGCGCGGGGCGGTCGCGCGTCATACGGTGCGCCCGGAAATCATTGCCATCGGCTCCTCCACCGGTGGTCCGCAGGCGTTGCGCGATGTCGTCGCCGCTTTCGGAACCGATATCCGTGTTCCGATCGTCGTGGCCCAGCACATGCCGGCCCTGTTCACCAAGATCCTGGCGGAACACCTGTCCAAGGCCTCGTCCCTGCGCTGCAAGGAAGCCGAGGACGGCGAACGCCTCGTCGCGGGCAGCCTCTACATTGCACCGGGCGACTTCCATCTGACCGTCCGCAAGGATGCGGCCGGCTTCTACGCGGTGCTCGACCAGACGCCGCCGATCAATTTCTGCCGCCCCGCCGTCGACCCGCTGTTCCAGTCGGTGACCGAGGTGACCGGTGGCAAGGCGCTGGGCATCATCCTGACGGGGATGGGGCATGACGGCCGCGAAGGCTCGCGCATCCTGCGCAGTGCCGGCGGCACGATCCTCGCCCAGGACGAAGCAACCAGTGTGGTCTGGGGCATGCCCGGCGCTGTCGCCGCGGCCGGCCTGGCCGATGAAATCCTGCCGCTCAACCGGATCGGCTCGTCGATCGTCCAGCGCGCGAAGAACGGGATGTGACCATGATCAAGATCGAAGACATCACTTTCGTGGCGGCCGAAGCCTACAAGCGCTCCGGCCTCGTCCTGTCGACCGACAAGGGGTATCTGCTGGAAAGCCGTCTGGCACCGCTGGCGCGGGCCGAGGGCTATCCGTCGATCGAGGCCCTGATCGCCGCGGCGCGCCGTGAAAGCAATGACCGCCTGCTCTGGGCGATCACCGAGGCGCTGGCGACGCACGAGACCTTCTTCTTCCGCGACAACACGCCGTTCGACCTGTTCAAGCAGGAAATCCTGCCGGTGCTCTCGCGGGCCCGCGGCAACATGTCGACCATCCGGATCTGGTGCGCGGCCTGCTCGTCGGGCCAGGAGCCCTATTCGCTGGCGATGATCCTGGAAGAGGAAAAGGCCCGCCTGGGCGGTCTGCGCTTCGAGATCGTCGCGACCGATATGGCGCCGCGTGTGCTGGAAAAGGCCAAGGCCGGCGTCTACTCGCAGTTCGAGGTCCAGCGGGGTCTGGCGATCCAGCGCCTGGTGACGCATTTCGACCAGTCCGGCGACCAGTGGCGCATCAAGCCGAACCTGCGCTCAATGGTGACCTTCCAGAAGCAGAACCTGCTGGAGAACTTCTCCGGCATGGGCACGTTCGACGTCATCTTCTGCCGCAATGTGCTGATCTATTTCGATGCCGACACCAAGAAGAAGATCCTGCAGCGGCTCGCCGCGCAGACCGCGAGCGATGGCTATCTGATCATGGGCGCTGCCGAGACTGTGGTCGGCCTGTCGCAGGACTTTGCGCCGGTCGAAGGCCGCCGTGGGCTGTATGGCCGCTCCGGCGCGGCGAAGTCGGCTGCAGCCTGACACGCCTGACGGCTTTTACCGAACAAGGAAGGCGCGGCCCCACCGGGAGCCGCGCCTTTTTCGTGTCCGGCGGAGTCTCTAGGGCGCGATCGCGTCTGCGCGCACGGCGTCCATCATCTCGTAGAGCAATTGTGTCGCCGGTTCACGCATGGCGTCGATATAGGACGCGTCGGAAGACGTGACGGCGACACCCAGCCGGACGCGCCGGAAGTTGCCGTCCGCACCGTAAAGCAGTTCGGAAAAGCCGATATAGTAAGGCCCGTCGCCCTCATCCTCGATCCCGGTACAAACCTCCCAGCGGGCATCCGCCGTCGATGCTGCCGAGACCGGATGGATGGCCGGTGTGTCGCAACCTGCGTCCGGCGCCGGCATGCGGTCGTCCTCTTCCAGCGTGTCGGGATCGACAGGCAGCGGATTGCCCTGCGCATCGTGGCGCTCGATGTTGCTGGCATCGACATCGACGCCATAGCTCATGGACCATTGGGCCCCGCGCGCATCGGCCTCTTCTTCGAACCGGTCCATCGCCATTTCGAGGCGGGCTGTGAGGGCGTCGGGATCATCCACCGTGAGGCCGCCGATTTGCGCAATCTGGTTGACCAGTTCCAGGGTGAGGGCAAGTGCGTCGTCCTCGCTGTCGGCGAGCGCGACAGGTGTGACACTGATACAGACGAGCAAAGCGGCAAGCCAGCGCATGGCGATCTCCTTCACGGCTGGCCAAGGCTAGCGGCTGAGCTTCGAGCGGAAAAACCCCTGAACAGGGGACATGAAAAAACCCGGACGTCGCCGCCCGGGTTTTCTCAGGTTCGGTTGTGAGGCCGGATCAGGCGGACGCCTTTTCCTCTACCGGGTCACGCAGCACATAGCCGCGGCCCCAGACCGTCTCGATATAGTGTTCGCCACTGGTGGCCGCAGCGAGCTTCTTGCGGAGCTTGCAGATGAAGACGTCGATGATCTTCAGCTCCGGCTCGTCCATGCCGCCATAAAGGTGGTTCAGGAACATTTCCTTGGTGAGCGTCGTCCCCTTGCGCAGGGAGAGCAGCTCGAGCATCTGGTATTCCTTGCCGGTCAGGTGCACGCGCTGGCCATCGACCTCGACCGTCTTGGCGTCGAGGTTCACGGCGATCGAACCGGTGCGGATGATCGACTGGGAATGGCCCTTCGAGCGGCGGACGATGGCGTGGATGCGCGCGATCATCTCATCCTTGTGGAAGGGCTTGGTCATATAATCGTCGGCGCCGCAGCCCAGGCCGCGCACCTTGTTGTCGATGTCGGCATTGCCCGTGAGGATCAGGATGGGCGTGTCGATCTTCGCCATGCGAAGCGTCTTGAGCACATCGAAACCCGGCATGTCAGGCAGGTTCAGGTCAAGCAGGATGATGTCGTAATCATACAGCTTGCCGAGGTCGACGCCTTCCTCACCGAGGTCGGTCGTATAGATATTGAAGCCGTCGGACTTCAGCATCAGCTCGATGGACTGGGCAGTCGCCCGATCGTCCTCAATAAGAAGAACCCGCATTGGTTCGCCTCCGGTTTCGTTGTGCGGGCGAATCAGTGCCGCCCGGCCTCACGTCTGTGATTAACCTTATTTGGACGCTAGGCGGAAACCCTTAACGAAAGTTAAGCGCTGCTTGACCCTGTTTCGGAATCGTCAATTCGAGAAAAATCTGACGTTCCGCTTGATTCGAGAATCCCGTTAACGATTCAGGGGTTAACGCGTGTGATGAATCCCCTGGCAGCGTAAAATTTCGCGAATTGATCAAATATAACGTGCATAAAGTATAGCCTCAGGAAGGTGCGATCTGCCCGTTCTGGAACGGAAATTCGGCTCCAGAGCCCGTCCTGGAAGGCTTCCCGAGTTTTCCACAGGACATTGTATCGATAGCGAGACTCACCCGGTGGAATCGAGTCCGTGAGCCTCCGGGAATCAGCTGCGCGACGCCGTGCAAAAAATGCCGGGTGTTTACGTCGGAGCAACCGCGTTGGGTATATTGTCTCCGGGAACTGGCATTTTCGCCACAGGAAGCAGGGCGGGTTTACCCGTATGATGCAGACCCTCATCGATCGCATCGATCGCCTCGACGACCGGGTGCTGGAAGGACGGATCACCGCCCTGAACGGCCTGCTTGTCGAAGCCGAGGGCCCCAAGGCGGGGCTCTCGCTGGGCGCGCATGCCCTGATCGAGACGGGTGAGGGTGTCGCGGAATGCGAGATTGTGGGTTTCCGGGGCGAGACCGCCCTGATGATGCCCTTCGGTCCGCTGGAAGGCGTTCGGCCCGGTGCCCGGGTCCGCCTTCAGCCCGAAGCCGCCCGCGTTCGTCCGTCACAGGCCTGGCTGGGCCGGGTGCTCGACGGTTTCGGACGTCCGCTGGACAATGGCGGGCCGCTTACCGAAGGCGGTATCCCCTATCCGCTCAAGGGCAACCCGCCGGGCGCGCATGGACGCGCACGCCTGGGGACCAAGCTCGACCTGGGTGTTCGCGTGCTCAACGCCTTCGTGCCCATGCGGCGCGGTCAGCGTCTGGGCATCTTCGCAGGGTCGGGTGTCGGCAAGTCTGTTCTGATGTCGATGCTGGCGCGGGCCTGCGACGCCGACGTCATCGTGATCGGCCTGATCGGCGAACGGGGCCGTGAAGCCCGCGAATTTGTCGACGACGTGCTGGGCCCGGAAGGCCGCAAGCGCTCCGTCGTCATCACCGAAACCTCCGATGCGCCGGCCCTCGCACGCCGCCAGGCGGCACACCTCACCCTGACGACCGCGGAATATTTCCGCGACCAGGGCAAGGACGTGCTGTGCCTGATGGACAGTGTGACCCGGTTTGCACTCGCCCAGCGCGAGATCGGCCTGGCGGCCGGCGAACCGCCGACGACGCGGGGCTATACGCCGTCGGTCTTCGCTGAACTGCCGCGTCTTCTGGAGCGCGCCGGACCGGGCCCTGAACGCCGCGATGGCGGACGTCAGGGGACGATCACCGGCCTGTTCACCGTCCTGGTCGACGGCGACGATCACAACGAACCCATTGCCGATGCCGTCCGCGGGATCCTGGACGGCCACGTCGTGATGAGCCGGGCCATTGCCGAGCGCGGCCGCTATCCCGCGATCGATGTTCTCAAGTCCGTCAGCCGGACGGCACCGGAAGTCTATGACCCGCCGCAGCGCCCGTTTGTGGCCGAAGCGCGCAAATTGCTGTCGGCCTATGCCGACATGGAAGAATTGATCCGGCTGGGGGCTTACACCCAGGGATCGAACCCGGATGTGGACCGGGCAATTGCTCTCAACGAACCGTTGGAAGCATTCCTCGGGCAGCAAAAAGACGAAGCGGCGGACATTCCGTCGACATTCGCGCTGCTGTCCGAGATTTTGGGTGGTGGTGAAGGAGGGCGGTCATGACACGCTCACATGAACCCTTGATCCGGCTGGCCCGGTTCAAGGTTGAAGAACTCCAGAAACAGATGGCAGAGCTCGATCGCTCCCGCCAGGCTCTGATCGACCAGATCGAACGGCTCGAGGCCTCGGTGCCGGAAGAGCAGGCGGTCGCGGCCGAGTCGAAGGAAGGCTTCCTGGCCTATGGCTCCTACGCCCAGGCCGTGATCAAGCGGAAGGAAAACATCCGCCTGTCGCTCGAGGAAGTGGATATCCAGGCCAATGCGCTGCGCGGCCGGTTGTCCGAAGCCTTCCAGGAGCTCAAGAAGTACGAGCTGCTCGAGGAACGGCGTCTGGCCCGGATCGAGAAAGCCGTGCGCGCGGCCGAGCAGGACGAGCTGGACGAGATCGCCCAGGTGCGTCACCGCCGCCCCAACTGACGGACAAAAAAGGTCCCGGCCTTGAAGAAGACCGGGACCAATGAGTTCGTAGTTTCCCACCTACGAGGTTCCCCTGGCCGGAACGGCCGGGAGACATTGAGAGGAAGGCCGGGGAGGCCGCCTTCCTCTTGAGTGCTTGTGGTCGCATTTCCGAACCGCGAAACCGGTCCCCACTTTCGCTGGAAATGCTCTAGAAGCTTTGCGTCCAGCCGATATCGAAGCGGACCGAACGGCCCGGCTCGCTGACGCCGGCGAAGACGCGGTCATAGTCGTGGTCCAGCAGGTTCTCGACGCCGGCATTCAGGCTCAGCCCGTGCTCGGCAAATGGCCGCCAGCGGGCATAGACATCCGTCACGACATAGCCGGCACGGTGCTCGGCCGGATCCAGCGGTTCGTCATACTCGCCGGCCGCCTCGATGCGGCCGCCCAGGATCAGGCGGTACTGGTCAAAGCTCCAGCGGCCGTCGACGAACAGACGCGTCGGGGCCAGCGACCCGATCGGATCGCCCGACTGGGCATCCTTGCCATCGATCCCCGTCAGAGACGCATCGAGCGAGAAGGGGCCTTCGGCAAAGCTCGCCTGGATTTCATAGCCCGACAGGTCTGCCGAACCCACATTGCTGCTCTGCGTCGTGCCGGCCGTACAGGGCAGGAAGGGCGGCGCGAAGCAGCTGCCGTCGAAGGCGAAGTCGACCGACAGGTCGATCAGGTTTTCCGCTTCGGTCTCGTACCAGGAGGCGCGCAGGTCCAGCCGGTCGACGCCGACACGGTCCGCCAGATCGACACCGAAACCGATTTCCAGGGTTTCGGTTTCTTCGGGCAGCAGGTCCGGATTGGCGATGAAATTGTTCGACACGAAGATCGGGGCGCCGAGGATCGGGTGCGGGAAGGAGAAGTGCGTGCCGTCCAGATAGAGCTCATTGATCGACGGTGCGCGGAAAGCCTCGCCCCAGCTGACGAAGACGTTGAATGTATCGACCGGCGCATAGGTCAGGCCCAGACGCCGCGAAACGGCGTCGTTCGACACGGCGGCGCTGGACGGTGTCGAGGTCTCGAACTCGTCATAGCGCACGCCCGGCAGAACGATCACGCGGCCGGGCAGGCCGAAGGGCGCCGGGCCGTCGAGTTCAAGCTGGGCCCAGCCCGCCGTGAACTGGCTGTCGGCATCGGGAGCGCCGCCACGCGTGCCGTCCGGATCGGAGCTGTCGAACCCGTCCTGGCTGTCTTCATAGTATTCACCGCCAACGGTCAGGCCGGCCTCATAGGCACCCAGATTGAATTCGAAACGCTGGTCGCCGCGAATACCGACGGTTTCCAGATCGCGGCGCAATTGCCGGCCGGAGATCGTCTCGCGTTCGTCGACGCCGGTTTCATTGCGGTAGACCGTCAGTTCCAGGTCCAGCCAGTCGATCGTGCTCGGCGCGATCACGGCGGTAAGCGTCAGATTGTCGGCCGTGATGTCCTTGTCGACGAGGGCGTTCAGCGGGTCGACACCGGCATTGCCCTGGCCATTATTGGGTTCAGTCACATCGCCCGAAAGACTCTGCCAGCTCAGCTCGGCACGCAGACCGTCGCCGAAATCATTGCCGATCTTGATCAGGCTGGAGAAGGATTCGTCGTCGGCCGGCAGGTCATTGCCGGACCCCAGACTGATATCGCCGGAGGAACGGGCGGAGATGGAGGCCAGGAAGTCTGCCGTGCCGGCGCGGCCATACACGCTGGCAGAGCCGCGGGTTTCCTCGTCCACCGACCGGTAACCGGCGCCGAGGGAATAGCCCCAGCTTTCGCCGTCATCCAGCAGATCGTGGGCGCTGGCCGTGCGGAAGGAGACGACACCGCCCGATGCGCCGGATCCGTAGATCGCCGATGCCGGGCCGCGCACCGCTTCGACGCCCACCAGCAGGGCCGGGTCGATAAAGAAGACACCGTCATGGCCGGAGGAATAATTCTGGCGGGCGCCATCGAGCAGCAGCGTGGTGTTTTCCCGTCCCTGACCGCGCAGCGCGATCGTCTGGCCGGTGCGGCGCGGGCCGCCGGCAACGTCGAGGCCGGGCATGGAACGCAGCAGATCGTCGAGATCGGCCGGGCGTCGCAGATCCAGCGCTTCCGCGTCGATGGAGGCCGTCATGCCGGGATAAACGAACGCGTCCAGCTTCGTGTAGGTCGCTTCGACCACGATGACATCGGCATCGGCATTCGTTGCGTCTGCATCCTGGGTCAGGCCCGGAGCGGTGAGGGCAAAGGCGGCAACGCCGGCAAGCAACACGGTTTTCATTTCGATGTCCCTAAGTGCGAATGATTATCAGTTGCTCGTGTTCTGCCTCTTGCTTTTTGAGATTGCAAGTGAGAATTCTTCTTAGAAACATGCCTGTGCCTTCGGGCACGTCTGATGGATGAGGGTTTTCATGAAGATCGCCTATCTTGCTGCCGTTGCGGCCGTACTGACGGCCGGCGGCTGCGCCACCACGAACACTGCAGCTGGCGGGGAGACCGCGGCTGTCGCGCAAATGCCGGAACGCTCGCGCGCTCTTTACGAGCAGGACCGCGCGGCGATCCTGGCGATGCAGGGCGAATACGCGGTGACGTTCGATTTCCGTGAGACGGTGCCGGTCGCTGACGGTTATGAACTGGCCGAGCCCAAGCTGACACCGGCCCGCGAGGTCGTGATCGTCGTCGAGGATACCGGCGACTTCATCATGCTTCAGCACCTTCTGATCGTGGGAGCGGAGGAAGAGCCCTTCATCGTCAAGCACTGGCGCCAGGACTGGCGCTACGAGCCGGAAACCGTGCTGGCCTTCCAGGGGCATGACGACTGGACCGTTGAAGCGGTTCCCGCTGCCGAAGCCGCCGGTGCCTGGTCGCAGACCGTCTACCAGGTCGATGACAGCCCGCGCTATGCCGCGGTCGCGCCCTGGACCCATGATGCCGATGGCGTTTCGACCTGGGAGCCGCCGGTCTCCTGGCGTCCGCTGCCGCGCCGCGACGACACCACGCGTGACGACTATGACGTCATTGCAGCCGTGAACCGCCACACCGTCATGCCGTGGGGCTGGACCCACGAGCAGGACAATTCCAAGCTTGTCGTCGAAGAGGATGGCGCGGTCCACGAGCTCGTGCGCGAGATCGGCGTGAACACCTATCGCAATACCGATCTGAGCAATGACCGGGCCGCTCACGACTACTGGGCTGCGACGCAAGATTACTGGGCGATGGTGCGCGGCTATTTCGACAATCTGGAAACCGGCACGCAGGGCTTCCACATCGAGGACGATGCGGAAGGCACACTGCTCTACGGGCCGGTGCTCGAGGCAGGCCAGCGTGTCCTGTTCGGCATCGCCACGGCTGAAGAGGCCTATGCCGAAGCCGAGACCCTGCTGAACAGCCAGATCACGGTTGTCGAATAAGTCTACCGGGCGGCGACGACTTCGCGCGGGCGGTTCTGCTCGAAAGGCAGGGCGGCCGGCGGCACCGACTGACAGAACCGGACGAGCGCGTCACGCATCCAGCGTGTCGCGCCGTCCAGTTCGAAGCGGCGGTTCCAGTAAAGCGCGATCGGCACGCAGGCGATCTCGAAGGGCAGGGGGTAGGCGGTGATGCCGCCTTCATCCACCATCTTCCTGGCGAGCCGGCCCGGCACGGTGGCAACCAGATCGGTCGTCCGCACCAGGTGCGCAACCGTGCCCATATGCTGTGTCGTCACGGCGACGCGGCGGCGAAAGCCCATCCGGGCCAGGGTCTCGTCCACGTGCGACTCCGAATCGCCGCGCTGCGAGAAATTCACGTGCGCGAGATCCGCGAAAAGTCCGATGTCCGGCATGGTGCGGACCCGGGGGTGGTCCGAGCGCACCGTGAAGGCATGCAGGTCCTGCATCACCGTTTTGACGCCGAAGCGTTTGGCCGCCGGCGCTTCCTTGTGCAGCAGGAAATCGAGCTCCCCGGCGTCGAGCATGTCCAGCCCCTCATCAAGATCGGGCGAGCGCAGGCGCAGATCGATCTGGGGCGCCTCCACGGCCATGTGCGCCATCAGGCCGGGCAGGATGAACAGGTCGAAATAGTCCGCACTGCCGATCCGGAATTCCCGCCGGCACAGGCGCGGATCAAAGGCCGGGCCGCTGTCGAGGGCCTGCTCGATATGCCGCAGCGCCTCGCGAACATCCTTGATGATCTCGACACAGCGTTCGGTGGGTTCGATCCCCCGCGGCGAGCGCATGAAGAGCTGGTCGCCGAACGCCGAGCGCAGGCGCGCCAGCGCATTCGACACGGTCGGCTGCGACACGTTCAGCCGCCGCGCCGCCCGCGTCACATTGCGTTCGTGCCAGAGCGCCTCGAAGGTGATCAGCAGATTCAGATCGACATGCTTGAGCGACATGATGGCCATCCTTTGCGCCTCTCGCTTCGCCCGGCGTTAGAAGTGCCGGGTCAGGCGAAGGGTGAGCGCATCGTCGCGGTCGGCCGGAAAAAGGGCGTCCCGTTCGTCCACATTGAGCGTAAACCGCCCTTCGAGTTCCAGGAATATATAGGAGCCGAAACGGCGCTCCGCTTCGATCAGGGCTGCGGTCGAGCCATTTTCCGTATCGATCACCGCCCCGCCGAGGATGGAGGTGTCGTTGATATCGTTCAGCGCCAGCCGTCCGCCGAGGAAGATATCATTGTCGAAAGCGGTCGGCGGCGCGATGGCGGGATCGCTGTCCCGTCCGTCGAGGTGATACTCGGCCAGCACGCCCAAATCGGCACCGGACGCCGTAATGCCGTAGAAGGTATATTCCAGCCCGCCGGAAAACGCGCCGAACGTGTCGCCCTGTCCCTCGCGGACAATCGCTTCGCCCTTCCACAGCCAGGGCCCGCGCGTCAGCTGCACATCGGCCGAGACCTGGGTGATGATCCGGTAGAGCGGATGCAGGCTGTCGCCGCTGTCCGATACGGTGAAAACAGGCTCCCGGTCGGTGCCGTGAAAGGCCGCCAGGCCGAGATCCCAGTCTCCCAGGAAATGGCTCCACCGCGCCGCCAGATCGATATGGCGTTCCTCGTCGGCATGTTCATAGAGCGGCGCCTCCGTCACCGGCAGCGGACCGCGCAGCCGTCCGTCCCGCCCCGGGAAAGTCCGCTCGCGGAAGCCGGGCAGCACGAAAAATTCCAGCCGCCCCCAGTCGCGCTGACTCGTCAGACGAAGGGCGGGCTGGCCCAGCTTGTCCTCGCCGTCGGAGTCCTCGACGAGGTCGGTCTGGTTGATGATGTCCACCAGATGACGTGACTCAGTGACACCCCAGAACACCTTTATGAGGCCGGTTTCGAGCGTGAATGTGTCACCTATGTAGCGGTAAAATCCCTCCCGCAGATCGGCATGGGTACGCTCCTCGTCGGTGCTGTCGATCCGGGCCCAGGGCACCACGACCAGCTGATGCCGGCGATCCGCGCTGCGCCAGCGAAAATCGCCTTCCAGGATGATCGATGACTGCACATCGTCCGCCTGTCCGGGCCAGGCCGGGTCGTCCAGGAAGATACGGGTCTCGACACCGGCCGAACCGCCCGCATCCCAGCCCTGGGCGTGGGCTGTCGACTGGGCGAGGACGATTACGGCCGCAAGGATCAGCGCGGGAAGAGCAAGCGAGCGCAAGGTTCGCAGGGAAGGAAGCATCGGAAAGTCTCGTTGACTGGTAAGCGCCGCAGCTGCGCCGGTTGGGCATTGGCGCAGCTGCGGCCGGGCACGGGCTCAGGCGGGGCGGCAGGAGCCCGCGCAGACGGGGTCAGTACTGGCGTTCCAGAACGCCGCGCACGAAGTCATTGTCGGAAAGACCGACGCCGAATTCGTAGTCGCTGTAGACCAGCTCGGTGGACTTGCCGGTCTGGTGATTGGTCATCGTCAGGGCATGTGCCCGCCAGATGCCATCGCCGTACTCGCGGTAGTCGGCCAGATCGAGCGTCTTGAGGAGATCGCCGCGGCGGTCGAAAAACTCGATCCGCCGGATCTGGTAGACGTCCTGGTCGATATAGGAGACCTGGCGCGAATAGCCGGAGTTCTCGTAGCGCGGGAAGCGTTCGACGATATCGACCGCCATCGTCTCGCCGCCCACCTCGATGTCGCCGGACGAGACGTAATTGTGCTCGTACTTGTTCAGCTCGACCGCCGTGAAATCCTCGAATGCGAACTCGGAGCCGACAAACGGGCCGGACTTGTTGGCCGAGGAGATGCGGCGCACGCGCGCCAGCGCCGGCAGGTAGAGCCATTGATCGTCCGGTTCGAGAATGCGGGCGTGCGAGAGAAGCGCCGTTCCCTCCACATCCGCTGGCGTGTGGAACACAACGATCGACTTGTCGCCGGCCGTGTTGTCTGCGCGCTCGAGCGTCTGGAAGCTCAGCTCGCGGCTGGTTTCCTGGCCGGCGGCATTGCGCAGCACCATGCGGGCCTCCACGCGGCTGTCGCCGAAACCATTGTCGGAATTGTCCGAGCGCATGGCGATCTCATAGCCTTGGCGCTCGCTGTCACTGTCGACCCAGTCGGGCAGGTCGATATCTTGCGCGATCGCGGAAGGGGTGGCGATGGCGGCGAAGGCCGCCGTCGCCAGAAGGGCGTTACGCCACAGGTTGGTAGTCACGGTCTTCATTGGACTTTTCTCCGGATTGGGTCTTGGGGGCGGTCAGCTTGGACAGCTCGACCAGCAGGGCCGGCAAGAGCAGGAAGTCGAGTACCAGGGCGAAGACGATCGCCAGGGCGGTCAGAAGTCCCATGTCGGCATTGAGCTTGAAGGTGGACATTGCGAGCACGGCGAAGCCGGCCGCCAGGATGATGGTGTTGATCACCACCGCCATGCCGACGGTCTCGAAGGCATAGCGGATGGCTTCGGCGGTCGAGGCGCCGCGCTCCATGCGGGCCCGCCGGTATTTGGTGAGGAAGTGGACAGTGTCGTCGACGACGATGCCGAGCGAGACGGCACCGACTGCGGCGACGGAGAAGCCCACCGTGCCCACCAGCAGCGCCCAGGTCCCGAACGTCGTGAGAATGGGCAGAGTGTTGGGGATCAGGCTCAGCAGGCCGAGGCGGAAGGAGCGCAGCGCCATCACCATGACCAGGCCGATGGCCAGGATGGCGATGATATTGCCCGAGATCATCGAGTTGACATTGCGCTCGGCGACATAGGCGAACATCACCTGCGCGCCGGTTGCGGACGTATGCATGTAGTCCGGCGTATTCTCGGCAAGCCAGGCTTCGGCCGCGTCCAGGAAGTCCTTGGTCTCCTGCGTCGTGACATTATCCAGCGTCACCGTCATGCGGGTGGCCGACTTGTCGATATTGATGCGGTCGTTGAGATCCAAGCCGTAGGGCAGGGAGAGTTCGTAGAGCAGCAGGTATTGCGCTGCGAGGCTGCGGTCGTCCGGGATGCGGAAATAGGCCGGATCGTCCTCGTGCATGTTGCGGTTCAGGCGCCGCATGATGTCGGTGATGGAATAGACGTGGGTCACGCCATCTTGCTGCCGCGCCCAGCTGGCGAAGGCGTCGAGCCGCTCCAGATACACCGGGTCCGACACACCGCCGGCGCCGTCGGCCGGGACCGAGAACTCGATCGGGTAGAGGCCGAAATACTCCAGCGCCGTGTCATTATCCTGACGGACTTCGAGCGATGGCGAGAAGTAATTCACCCACTGGTCGTTGAACTCGATCGTCGGGATCAGCGCGATCAGTACAGCACTGGCGGCTGCCGACGCGATCAGCACGCCCCGGCTGTGCCGGGTGACGAAGCCGGCCAGCTGGCCCATGCGGGCGGTCGCGTCCTTGCCGTCGGACTTGCGCGGTGCCGCTTTCATCGGCAGCACGCTGACGATGGCCGGCAGGAAGGTGATCGAAAGCAGCCAGGCGGCGGCAATACCGATCGCCGTCATCGTGCCGAGATGCCCGAAGGGCGGTGCGTCGGACAGGTTCAGCGCCATGAAGCCGATGATTGTCGTCAGCGAGGTGATCGTGACGGCCAGGAAGTTGGTCCGCACGGCATCCACGATGGCGTCGCGCTTGGGCAGGCCGTCACGCATGCGTTGGCGCATCGACATGAGAATGTGGATCGAGTCCGCGATGGCGAGCGTCAGTACGATGGTCGGTGCCGACGCTGACACCGGCGTCAGTCCTATCGCCAGGAAGCCGGCCGACCCCATCGACACGATCGACGAGAACAGGATCAGGAACAGCGTCGCAATGGTGCCGCTAACCGACCGGATCGCGACCATCATGATGGCCAGCAGAACGAGGTACATCAGCGGGATCAGCTTCGCCATGTCGCCCATCCCGGACTCCATGAAGGCGTTATTCATCATGGACACGCCCGACAGGGCGATATCGATGTCCGGATAGTCGGCCTCGATCCGGTCGCGCAGCGCGCGGACGACGGCGACGGCCTCAGGTACTTCCATCGCGCTCTCTTCGGGATATTGGAGCACGATGTTGATCGCGGTGACGCTCGCGTCCTCGGTGATCAGCTGGTTGCGCAGAAGCGGCTCATTGAGGGCGACGGCGCTGCGCTCGGACAGTTCGGTGTCGCTGAGCGCATGCGCATCGCGAACCAGATCCTCGACAATCAGATTGTCGCCGTCGGCCCAGGTGTGTTGGAAGTTGGTGATGGAATCGACGCGGATCGCGTACGGGACCTGCCAGCCCGCTTCGGTGATCTCTTCGACTGCGGCAAGGGTTGTCTGGCTGAAGACATTGCCGTCGGCCGGCCGGACCACGATCAGGAAATTGTCGTTCTTGGTATAGGTGGCCTGGAAGTTTTCGAAGGCGGCGAGCTCCGGGTTCTCGTCCGAGAAGAAGGCCCGGTAGTTGGTGTCGAAGGCCAGGCGCGGCATGCCCATGGCAAAACCGACCGTAGCCAGGATTGTGGCGAGGATGACAATCCAGCGCCAGCGGATCATGGCTTCGGCGAGGGCCGTCGCAAACATGTCCGTGCGATTTCTGATAGCGCCCATTTCGGGTCCTTTCGCGCATGCGGTCTCATGCCGGGGTCGCGCAGGACGACCCGGCGGGACGCCCGGGCGTCCGCTGTCCAGTGTTTCGATTTGGTGGGGGTGGCCCGCAGGGGCCGGGGCCGTCAGGCCGGTTTGGCAGTCCTCATCGCATTTCCCTCGTCTTGGCGGCCAGGCGGCTGGCTGCGGGACAGGTGGGACAGGCGACGGCATTCCGCCAATCGATGAGGCGAATATCGCTTATCGGGTATTCGAATAATGGTGCGCGAAGGTGCAGGGCGGCTCACTTGCGCCCGTATTTCCGCTTCACCCAGAAAATGCCGCCGATGGCGATCATATACAGGGCGAGGCGGAGCAGGACGACGATACCGCCGCGTTCGTCGAGCCTGGAAATCGCGAAATCAAAAGCGAAGTCAGGCGGAACGCCGGTTGCCCAGCGGTAGAAGAAGGGCGCCGCCGCGTCTGCGAAGAAGGCAATGGCAGCCGCCGCCGGCCATTGCGGCCATTTGCGCATGATCAGTGCCGCCACCAGCGACAGGACAATCAGCAGCCACCAGTCAAAACCGGTAAAGCCGGAGGCCAGCCGGTCTCCAAACGTCTCGTACATCCCCCAAGCGCTCCCCTACGCTTACGTCCGGGAGACAGTTTAGGCCGCTTCTTTGCCGCGCGCGAGTGATCCTGCAAGTGCCTGCAGATCCTTGGCTGCATCGCAGGCCGGAGCGCGAACGGATACGCAGGTCTGATTGCGGATCGCCGCCGGCACGTTGACGTCCCGCCGTACGATACCGGCCAGTGTCGGCGTGAAGCTGAGGAAGGCCTCGCAGGTCTTCTTGAAGGCACCGAAAGCCTCGCGCGCGGTGATCATGTCCGGCGCGTTGTTGACGACGACCAGCGGCGCGGCGCCGTCGTCGTGCAGGCGCAGCGTTTTCACAAAGGCGTAGGCATCGGTCAGCGAGGTGGGCTCGTCATTGATGACGATCACCACATCGTCTGCCGTCAGCGCCAGTCGTACCGTCGCGCGGTCGGCGCCGGCGGCGAGGTCCAGGATGGCGCGATCATAGGAGAGGGCGAGCGCGGCGACGCCCGAGGCCAGCTTGGTCAGGCCGGGCCCGGCCAGATTGGCCAGGGCGCCGGAGCCGGAGCGGCCGGAGATCACATCGAAACCGCCGCGCTTCTGGGAGCCGCCGAAGGCCGGCCCAACCGCGTCGGTCAGGGAAACCTTGCCGTTGAGTACGCTGGTGATGTCGGCGGCAGGCTGGAGACCCAGCTGGACGTCGATATTCGCCATGCCCAGATCGCCATCGACCAGCAGGACCCGTTCGCCCATCTGCGAGAAGGCATGGGCCATGCCGATTGCGGACGCGGTCTTGCCGACCCCGCCCTTGCCGGAGGCAATGGCCAGGATGCGGCCTGCGGAGCGGTCTTGCGGCGCGGATGCGAGCTTCATTGGTCCGCCTCTTCGAACGGGGTGTCACGGTCTTCGATGAGAACCCGGGCCAGCCGCAGCGGCGTGGCCGGGGCCAGTCCGCCCCCGATGAAGGGGGTGGAGGAGATCTGGGCAAAGGCCAGCCCGGTTTCACCAACGCCCAGGATCGCACCGAGGCGCCGGCTGGTATCGAGCTTTACCGGGATGCAGCGGCTGGCGCCGATCGAGGCGAACAGCGATGCGGCATCCTCGGCGTCTTCGGGGGTCAGCCCGGCATCGAAGACATAGATGATTTCAGCCCCCGCAGAGTCGGCGAAAGCGAGCGTCATGTCCAGATCGTCCAGCTCGAACGGGTTCACCGCCGGGCTGTCGATCAGGACCGGGCCGTCAATCTCGGCGACCGCATCGATCATTTCACGCGGATCGTCGGCGGTGCGGAATTCGGCGCCCATGCGCTTGGCCAGGGCCCGCAGCCGCTCGTCGGCGCCGGCGCGCTCGCCGTCGCACGAGATCAGGGTGGGTTTGGCGCCGGCAGTGATCGCACGTGCCGCTGTTTTCGCGAGCGCCGAAGTCTTGCCGACACCTGGCGTGCCCGCGAACAGCAGTGCATGCTCGGGCACGGCCGGCAGCGGCTGGAAGGTGTAGCGGCTCTCGATCGCGTGGGCGAGGCGGGCCACTGCCTGGCCGTCCGACAGATCGTGGGCCGCGCGGATCAGGGCCTGCGCTGCGCTACCGGGTGTGCGGTGAAACCCGAGCGCCCGGATAACCCGGTCCAGATCACTGTCCTCACGCATCCCGCGTTCGATCTCGGCTTCGGCATGCAGCCGCTCGGAGCGTTCACGCACCGGTTCGGCCGGTTCGCGGACATAGGCCGTCTCGGCCGCAGCACGCACCTGCACACCGCCGCCGGGCGCGTCGGATGTCGCAATGATCACCGCATCCGGACCCATTTCACGGCGCACATCGGCCATGGCCTGGGTCAGGGACGGGGCAGAGAAGGTTTTCAGGCGCATGGTTGGTTCAATTCACAAGGGGGTTCCGGCCGGTCAGCCGACATGGCCCAGAGTCTTCAGACGTGCGCTGGGGTGGATCTCGTTCTGCGAAATCACCACCGTCTGCGGGCGGAAACGTTCCACCAGGGAGCGCACATACGGACGAATCATCGGGCTCGTCAGCAGTACAGGAACCTGACCCTGTGCTGATGCGGTTTCAAAAGAGTTTCTGATCGCGGCGACAAAATCGTGCAGTTTGGAGGGCGCGAGCGCAAGCTGCTTGCGGTCACCCTCGCCGATCAGCGACTCAATGAAGGCCTGTTCCCATTGCGGCCCGAGGGCCAGAACAGGCAGGTTGCCGTCGAAGGACTTGTTGGCGTGGCAGATCTGCCGGGCCAGACGCGTACGGACGTGTTCGACGATCGCATCGAGATGCTGGGTCGTGGCGCTCGCTTCGGCGATGCCTTCCATGATCGTGGACAGGTCGCGAATGGAGACACGCTCGCGGATCAGCGATTGCAGGACGCGCTGGATGCCGGCGCGGCTGATCTGTGCCGGCGCGATATCGTCGACCAGCTTCTTGTGTTCCTTCGACAGCTTGTCGATCAGCTTCTCGACTTCGGCATAGGACAGCAGGTCCGCCATGTTCTCGCGCAGCTGCTCGGTCAGGTGCGTCACCAGGACGGCGGCCGGTTCGACAATGGTGTAGCCGCGGAAGGTCGCTTCCTCGCGCATGCCTTCGTCGATCCAGGTCGCGGGCAGGCCGAAAGTGGGCTCCTTCACGTGCTCGCCGGGCATATCGATCGGCAGGCCGGCCGGATCCATGACCAGCAGCTTGTGCAGGCGCAGCTCGCCGCGGCCGGCTTCCAGCTCCTTGATGCGGATCGTGTACTCGTTATTGCCCAGCGCCATGTTGTCGACGATGCGGACCGCCGGCGTGACAAAGCCCATCTCCTCGGCCAGCGAACGGCGCAGTGCCTTGATCTGGTCGGTCAGCTTGCGGCCGTCGACATCATTGATCAGCGGCAGCAGGCCATAGCCCAGCTCGATCTTCAGCTCGTCGATGGCCAGGCTTTCCTCGATCGGCGCATCGCCGCTGGATTTGCTCGCGGCCTCTTCGGCAACCTTGCCGGCCTTCGCCTCTTCCTCTTCGCGCGCCTTGCGTTCGACGATGTCGCGATTCATCCAGGCCAGGGAACCGGCACCGGCCGCCATCAGGGCGAAGGGCAGGAAGGGCATGCCGGGCAGGATGCCGACCATCAGGGCAACGCCGGAAACCAGGCCCAGACCTTGCGGGTTGGCGGTCAGCTGGCCGAACACGGCCTTGTCGGCTTCGCCGTCGACACCGGCCTTGGAGACGAGCAGGCCCGCAGCCACGGAAATGATCAGGGCGGGGATCTGGGAGACCAGGCCGTCGCCGATCGTCAGGGTGGAGTAGGCGCTGGCGGCGTCCGGGAAGGACATGCCCGACTGCACGACACCGATGATGATACCGCCGATCAGGTTGATCGCCGTGATCATCAGGCCGGCCATGGCATCGCCGCGCACGAATTTCGAGGCACCGTCCATGGCGCCGAAGAAATTGCTTTCGCCTTCCAGCTCGGAGCGCCGCTTGCGCGCCTCGTCTTCATTGATCAGGCCGGCAGACAGATCGGCGTCGATGGCCATCTGCTTGCCGGGCATGGCGTCGAGGGTGAAGCGGGCCGCGACTTCCGCGATCCGGCCGGAACCCTTGGTGATGACGACGAAGTTCACGATCACCAGGATCGAGAACACGATCACGCCGATAACGACATTGCCCTGCATGACGAAAGCGCCGAAGGCCTCGATCACCTCGCCGGCCGCATTGGTGCCTTCATGGCCGCGCGACAGGATGAGGCGCGTCGAGGCGATATTCAGGCCCAGACGCAAGAGGGTCGTGATCAGCAGCACCGCCGGAAAGGCCGAGAATTCCAGCGGCTTCTTGATGAAGAGTGCGGTCATCAACACCAGCACCGACACCGAGATGGAGATGGCTAGCGAGAAGTCCAGCAGCATGCGGGGCATGGGCAGGAGCAGCATCACCAGGATGGCGAGAATGCCCACGGCCAGCGCCACGTCGCCGCGCATGACGCGGTTCAGGAAGGCGCGGGTATCAAATCCGCCCGCATTGGATGCGGCGGTTTCGGATGCTGCGGTGTCGACCACGATCTAGTCCAATCAGGCTACGGAGGCGCCGGTTACGGGCTGGTTGGGTGCGGGAATATCCACGCCCTGGTCCGAGTAGAGTTTCAGCTTGTTGCGCAGGGTGCGGATCGAGATGCCGAGAATGTTGGCGGCATGGGTCCGGTTGCCCAGGCAATGGTCGAGCGTGTTGAGGATCAGGTCCTGTTCCACCTCGGCCACGGTGCGGCCGATCATGTCGGTCTGTACCGATTGCGCGGCATCGGCGGCCTGGCGGGCGACACTGTTGCCCGAACCGGTGAAGGCCGAACCGTCCGGCATGCGGATCGCGTCCGGCGTAATCTCGCGGCCGGATGCCAGCAGCACCGCGCGGTGCATGGCGTTTTCCAGTTCACGGACGTTGCCGGTCCATTCGCGGGCCAGGAGCTGGGTCTTTGCAGCCTCGGAGATCGGCCGCTCCTCAATGGCGTTGGCGGTGGCATACTTCTTGGTGAAGTGCTCGGCCAGGGCCAGGATGTCGGCAGGGCGTTCGCGCAGCGGCGGCAGCGCCAGGTTGACGACGTTCAGGCGGAACAGCAGGTCTTCGCGGAAGATGCCTTCGGCCACGGCCTTGCGCAGGTCGCGGTTCGAGGTCGCCAGGATGCGGATGTTCACCTTGACCGGCTTGGTGCCGCCGACACGGTCGATTTCGCGCTCCTGGATGGCGCGCAGCAGCTTGGCCTGCAGGCGGATGTCCATCTCGGAGATTTCGTCCAGCAGCAGCGTGCCGCCATCGGCTTCCTCGAACTTGCCCACCCGGCGGGCAATCGCGCCGGTGAAGGCGCCTTTCTCGTGACCGAAGAGTTCCGACTCCAGGAGGTTTTCCGGGATCGCGGCGCAGTTGACGGAGACGAAGGGGGCCGAAGCGCGCTTGGACTTGGAGTGGACGTAGCGCGCCATCACTTCCTTACCGGAGCCGCTTTCACCCGTGATGAGGACGGAGGCGTCGGAGGCGGCGATACGGTCGGCGAGGTGGATGACGGCCTGCATGGACGGGTCGCGGGCAATCATCGGGCGTTCATCGTCGGCGATGGCTTCCAGGACGGCGGCGATCAGGTCGGCGTCCGGCGGCATCGGGATGAATTCCTTGGCGCCGGCGCGGATCGCGGCCGCAGCGGCTTCCGGACGGACATTCACGCCGCAGGCGACGACCGGCACGGAGATGCGCTCGGCCTCGTTGGCGGCGATCAGGGCCTGGACGTCCAGCGACAGGTCGACCATGAGCAGGTCGGCGCCGCGACCGGCGCGCAGGTGCGCGGTGGCTTGTTCGATCGTGTCGACCTGGGAGACCTTGGCGCCCCGGTCCAGGGCGATCTTGGTGGCGGTGTGCAATTGCCCGCCGAGGCTGCCAACTATCAGAATTCGCATGGTGTTACTCCGTCCTCAGGCGGCCTAGGCCGCGTCCCCGTCCTTGATGATTTCCGTCATGGTCACGCCCAGCCGGTCATCGACCACGACGACTTCGCCGCGGGCCACTAGCCGGTTGTTGACGTAGATGTCGATCGCTTCGCCGATCTTGCGGTCCAGCTCGACCACCGATCCGGAAGTGAGCTTCAGAAGCGAGTTCACGTCGATATGGGCCTTGCCCAGCACGGCCGAGATGTTGACCGGGACATCGAAAACCGGCGCCAGATCGGCGGCGTTTTTCGCATCGTCTTCCAGCATCTGGTCGGCCTTCGGCGTGGGCGCCGGCGCCGGTACCTGCTGCGCGTCAGCGCCCAGATCGGGCAGGTCGAAATTGTTTTCGTCAGCCATTCTGGCCTCCTTCAAGCAGCAGACGCGCCGGCCGGTTGGCCGGAAACGCCGTCGGTGCTGTCATCTTCACTGGGGCCGGCCGCGAGCCAGCGGGCCACCACATCATTGAGCCGCGCTTCGATCTCTTCGGCGCTGCGCTGGACTGCACCTGCACCCCACTCCATGCGGACATCGGCGCCGCGCATGCCGGCGTCGCCGCGCACCGAGATCGCGCCTTCAAAACCCGCGTCGCGGGCGGTCGCTTCGAGGCGGTCCGACAGGTCCTCGACGAGTTCGGCCGCACAACGCACGGACAGGCGTGGCTCGGACCGCAGATCCTGGACAGTTTCGCGTGCCAGGCTGTCGATGGTCTCCAGCGGGTAGGCCGACAGGGCTTCGCCGGCGATCTTGCGGGCGGCAGCGACAGCCAGGCCGGCGGCTTCGTGGCGCAGGGCCTCCGATTCATGGGCCAGGCGAGACAGGATCAGCTGCATCTGGGAGGCAATCGCCTGCAGCGCGTCGGCGCAGCGGCCTTCCTCCATTTCGCGGCCTTCCTCGACGCCCCACATGCGGGCCGCGTCGACATCGTCCTGCGTGAAGAAGCGCTTGTAGCTTTCCCCTTCGCGCAGGATTTCACCATTGCGGTCGAACTCGGTATCGAAGTCGAATTTGACAGGATTCATCGTTCGTCCGCTCCCTAGTAGATCAGTTCATCGTCGGCGCCGCCATCGGCGAGCATGATCTCGCCCTTGGCCGCCAAGTCCTTGGCCACCGAGACGATGGCCTGTTGTGCCTGGTCCACGTCTTTCAGGCGCACCGGACCCATCGCCCCCATGTCTTCGCGCATGATCTTCGCGGCGCGTTCGGACATGTTGGAGAAGAACAGGTCGCGCAGGCTGTCGGAGGCGCCTTTCAGCGCCAGGCCCATCTGGTCCTTGTCGATGCCGCGCATCAGCGTCTGGATACCGCCCGGGTCCAGCTTGGACAGGTCTTCGAAGACGAACATCAGCGAGCGGATCTTCTCTGCGCTCTCGCGATTGCGCTCTTCGAGGGCGGCGAGGAAACGGTTTTCCGTCTGACGATCGAAATTGTTGAAGATCGACGCCATCATCTCGTGGCTGTCATGCTTGGAAGTGCGCGCCAGGTTGGACATGAATTCGGTGCGCAGCGTTTCCTCGATCCGGTCGAGAATCTCGCGCTGTACCGGCTCCATGCGCAGCATCCGGGTCACCACTTCCAGAGCGAAGTCTTCCGGCAGGGCGGCCAGAACGCGCGAGGCGTGCTCGGACTTCACCTTGGACAGCACGACGGCGACGGTCTGCGGGTATTCGTTCTTCAGGTAGTTCGCCAGAACCACCTCGTTCACATTGCCCAGCTTGTCCCACATGGTCCGGCCGGCCGGACCACGCAGCTCCTCCATGATCGCCTCGACCTTTTCGCCGGGCAGGAAGGAGGTCAGCAGCCGCTGGGTCGCCTCGAACGAGCCCATCAGCGAGCCGGTGGAGGACATCTGGCCGACGAAATCGACAATCAGCTTTTCCACGGCGCTCGACGTGACGGTGCCCAGATTGGACATCGCTTGGGAAACCTCGCGGATTTCCTCTTCGTCGAGGTGCTGCCAGATCGACTCGCCCTCGTCGCCGAGCGCCAGAAGCATCACGGCAGCCTTTTCCGGGCCGGTGAGTCTGGCGGGGTCTTCTATGGCGCGCTTCTCAGACATGGCCGTGCTCACCCTTCATGCAGCCAGGAGCGGAGGATCGCGATCGATTCCTCAGGATGGGACTCAACGATGTTGGCAACTTTCTTCAGCGAGGATGCTTTCACCTGGCCGTCGATCTTCTCAATATCGATCGAGTCGCCGCTATTGCTCGCAGGCAGAGCGGCCGGGCGCGCGCCCTGGGCTGGCAGGGCCATCGGGGCCGGTCCGGTGTCAGCGCCGGCTGCAGCCAGGGCCAGGCCTTGCGGCATCGCGACGCCGCTGGCGCCTTTGACCAGGGGGCGCGCGACCAGGAAGATGATCAGCAGGGCTGTCACGAACAGGACGATGATTTCCGCGACACGCATGATGTCGGCTTTCGACAGGGACAGCGGGCTGCTTGCGGGCGTGCCCAGCAGCGGGTCGGCCCGGGCGAATTCGATCTGGCGAACCGTCAGGGCATCGCCCCGATCATCGCTGAAACCCATGGCCGAGCGAACAAGGGCTTCGATCTGCTCGATCTGGGCCTGCGGGCGTTCGCGCCACACCGTGGTGCCATCTTCCTGCACTTCAACGATACCGTCGACGGCAACGGCGACAGACAGGCGTTCGATGGCACCGGCTTCGACAACTTCGGTCCGCGTGGTGCTGGACAGGGCGTAGTTGACGGTTTCGCTGGACGTCTCGCGATTGGCGACATTGCTGGCGCCTTCGCTCTCGCCATTGGCGCCGTCGGGCAGGTTTTCTGAGGCCGAGACGCGGTTGCCGGATCCTTCGCGATCGCTGGAGACGTCTTCGGAACGCTCACGCGACAGCAGGACAGAACCTTCCGGATCGTACGTCTCGGAGCTCTGCGTTACGCTCTGACGGTTCAGGTCGGCCGTCACCTGGACGCGTGCCGCGCCGGAGCCGACCACACCTTCGACGATGTCCAGGATGTTGCGGCGCAGTTCGGCTTCAACTTCTCCGCGGCGTTCGTCCATGAAGACCGCACCGGCATTTTCTCCGTCGACCGTGCCGGCCAGCTGGCGTCCGCGATCGTCGGCCAGGGCAACCCGCCCGGGCTCGAGGCCGGCGCCAGAGGCGACGATATTGCGAATCACGCGGATCTGTTCGGCGTTCAGACGCTGACCGGTGGAGACCGTAACGGCGGCCGTCGGCTCTTGCTGGTCGCGGGCAAACAGGCGGCGCTCGGGCAGGTTCAGGTGCACCCGCGCGCTGTCGACAAAGGCCATGGACTGGATCGTGCGTGCCAGCTCGCCTTCCAGGGCGCGCTTGGCGTTCAGGTTCTGGACAAAGCTGGTCTGGCCGAAATTGTCCTGGCGATCGAAAATCTCGTAGCCGACCGAAGCGCCGGACAGGGGGCCGGAGGACGCGACCCGCACGCGGGCCTCATCAACCTGAGCCGTGTCGACATAGATGGCGGTGCCACCTTCGCGAATCTCATAGGCGATGTTGGCCTGGTCGAGCAGCTGGCTAGTGGATGCCGCTTCCGCCGGGTCGAGCCCCGAATACAGGAGCGACTGGCTGCCACCGCCGACAGCGCCGGAAAAATAGACGAGCGCAGCGGCCACACCTACGGCGAGACCGAAGATGGCGGTCAGGCGCCCGGCGCCAAAAGCCTTGAACTGGTCGAGTAGAGCGTTCACGGAGAATCCTGCCTTGCGTCCCTGCTTCATCAGCGAAGCACTGGGCAGAATTTTCCTACCGGTCTCGTAAACGAGGGTTTAATGACGCTTAATAGGAAATGCACTCCGCCCGTCGAGACCAGGCAGAGCACACAAACACGATGTGCGATTGACATGTTGAACGGCGACCCGGGGGGAAGGGCCGCCGTTCGGAAACGCTAGTTAAAGGGGGGACAACTAGCGATACTGTTGCAGGCGCGTGGTTCGCAGCCCGGCCAGTCCGTGCTTGTCGATTGAGCGCTGCCAGCCCAGGAACTCCTCGACTGTCAGAGAATAGCGTGCACATGCGTCCTCGAGCGAAAGCAAGCCGCCTCTCACTGCCGCGACGACTTCAGCCTTGCGACGAACGACCCAACGCTGGGTGCTCGGCTTGGGCAGGTCCGCCAGGGTGAGAGGGCTACCATCCGGTCCAATGACATAATTTTCTTTTTTAAGGCGCGGCTGCATGTCCGACCCCCGTTGTTCTTGTTTGTAGGGTCACCCTACACAGCGTCCTTTAACATCCACCTAAACCGCTGGGTAAATTTGTGTTTAAGGCACTCGATAGAATTTGTGTCGAATTGGGAGCCCGCGGCATGCCCCGCAGGCGGCAAGAAAAAGGGGGCACCAGAGGCGCCCCCTTCCGCTCATTCAGGGATCAGTGCCACCCTTAGCGCTTCATACGGATCGCTTCATCGAGCATCTCGTCAGCCGTGGTGATGATCTTCGACGAGGCGGAGTAGGCGCGCTGTGTCGTGATCAGGCTGGTGAACTCGGTCGCCAGATCGACATTCGAGCTTTCCAGCGTCGAGGAGGCGATTTTGCCGGCTGTTCCCAGACCCGGACGCGTGAGGGTGTAGGCGCCGGATTCGGGAGTGACGGTAAATGTGCCGCCGGACTGTGCTTCCAGTCCATCCGGGTTCGTGAAGGTCGCGACCGGAATCTGGTAGATCTTGCGCACGATACCGTTTGTGAACTTGGCGAAGACGAAGCCGTCCTCATCCACATCGACACTGGCGAAATTGCCGAATGCCGAGCCGTTCACATTGGTCGAGCCCAGGTTGGACGGGCTGTCATACTGGGTGAAGCCGCCGGCCGAGTTCGCGCCGCCAAAATCCAGGGTGATGGACTGGGCATCGATACCGGTCGATGCCGCCCACTGGAACTGGTTGGCACCGAGGGCCGCGACGTTGCTCGATGCCAGGAAGTCGAGCGAGGTCGGCAGTGTGGTGTTGGCGACGTCAAGACGGCCGTTCTCGTCAAAGGCAACTGTGCCCGTCAGCAATTGACCATCGACCAGGCCGGCGCCTGTGGTCACATCGCTGGCAGGCGACATGTGCACCTCGGCATGCCATTCATTCGTGGTCGAGCTTTTCAGCATCGAGATGGTCAGGGTGCGGACGCCGCCGACGCTGTCATAGAAGGGAATGGAGCGCTGGAAGTCCGGCGTGACATTGCCCGATGCCATATTGTTGGCCGTGATCGTCGGGTCGTAGGTCGCTTCGTCGGCTGAAACGGCCTGGCGCTGGTAGAGGTTGGCGTTGAAGGACATCGCCGTGGAAGCTTCAGCCGCGCCGCCGATGGACGACAGGTTGATCGTTTCCAGATTGTTCAGGTCGGACGGGTTGGCGGCAACCGTACCGTCGGACGCAACCGGCCAGCCGGCAAGGTACATGCCGGCATCATTCTTCAGATAGCCGTTCTCGTCCGGCAGGAAGCGGCCGGAACGGGTGAAGGCGACCGGATCGTTCGAGTTGGCGGTCGGATTCTCGCGCACGACGAAGAAGCCGCGGCCAGCGATCGCGAGATCGGTGCTGGTGGTGCCGGGCTGCAGCAGGCCGCCCTCGGAGATCGCGAGGCGAGCGACCGAGTTCACGCCGGCTGCCGTGTAGCGCGAGCTGGAGGCATTGCCACCACCGTCATAAAGCGGCGTGAACACGGAGTTGGCGCGCTTGTAGCCGATCGTGTTGACGTTGGAGATGTTGTCCGAAATCGCGGCGAGCGCGCTCGAATTGGCAATCAGGCCGGAAGCGCCGGCCAAAAGCGCGGAATTGATGCTCATAGTGCATGCTCCATGCGTTCTTGGGTCTTGTTTGGAGCTTTCTGCTGCGTTGGTTGGGGCTGCCTTCTGGCGGCCCGTCAGGCCGGCGGGCCTGCTCTATTCAGTCGGTTCCAGATAGGGGTTGTCCTCGATATCTCCCGACCCGGCTTGGCGAACGGCCAGGATGGAGGAAAGCGGGACACTGATATTGCCCATCTGGACAATCACTTCACTGCCGGACATGTCGATGCCCGTCACCCGGCCCGATGCGCGGATTTCGGCGGTGATGCTTTCGCCATCGGCATTCGTGGCAATTACGTCCAGCGTGTACACACCCTCTTCCAGGTCGGCGCCGCTTTCGCCCTTGCCATCCCATTCGAATTCGTGGGTACCGGCAGTCACCTCGCCGGTCGAACGGGCAACGATACGTTCGCCCTGCTTGACGACCAGCGTTACGGACTCCGCGTCGTCGGGCAGGATGTACTCCCAGTTGGCGCTGCCGTTTTCCATGTAGGCCATCGGTGTGTCGGCCATTGCAACCCTGCCGATATAGCCGACCGAGTTCGCCTGTGCGGCGGCGGATTGCAGGATAAGCAGGCTCTCCAGATTCTGGTTCTGGGCGATCTGCTGTTCCACACTCGAGAAATCGACCAGCTGGTTCACGAACTGGGTTGAGTCCAGCGGATTCAGCGGGTCCTGGTTCTTCATCTGCTCAGTAAGCAGGGTTAGGAACATCTCGAAGTTGTCGGCGAGGCCGGTGCGTGAATTGACAAGCGACGGACTTGCCTGGGTCGCACTCGTGACTTCGGTCATTCTCGTGTCTCCCTTAGACCCGCATGTCCACGCCGCTCCGGCGTGACAGCAGGAAACCGTATTTCGATTGCTGGACGATCGGCGCGGTGGCCTCGTCGGTCAGTCCGCTCCCGCCGCCTTCGGCAAAGATCGGCATGGTGGTCGCCGAGGAGTCGCGCTGCGAACCCGGTGTGTCGCCGCCCTCGTCACGCATCTGGAATGTCAGCCCGTCCTCGGCCAGCTCCAGGCCAGCTTCGTTGAGGCTGCGCTCCAGATCCCGGGCGGCGCGTTGCAGTTCCGCAAGCGTTTCAGGACGTTCCGCAGAAAGAACGGCGTGGACACGATTGTCCGCCCGCAGTTCCAGCCGCACATCCACCTTCCCGAGTTCGGCCGGGTCGAGACGGATATCGAAGACCCGCTGGCCATTATTGAACTGGCGCGTGATCTGTCCGGCCAGGTGCTGGGCCGTGTGCGGTGCAAAGCGCGGCAGATTGGCGCCGGCACGATCAGCGGATGCGCGGACATCCCCGGTCCGGCTCAACTGGATTTCGGCATCGGACTGTGCGGCGTCGGCGTCGATCTCGAGCGGCTGGACCGGGGTCTGGTCGGCGGTTCCGGCAGGCTGTGCAAGAGCCTGCATCAGCGGCGACATAACAGGTGCGTTCGTGTCGCGTTGCTGCACGGTAGAGGCGACATTACTGCCCTCTACTGTGCCATTTGACTGAACGGATCCCTGTCCTGCCGGCGTGGTCGAAACGCGCTGGCCGGCCGGCGCTGCGGACTTGCCGCTCGACGACTTGGCGGATGCTGAATTGCCGCCGGTTTCGAGGATCGCCGGCCGGTGCGATGTTTCGCGCAGCGGAGCCGGTGCCTGTCCGGTTTGCGGCGTCGCATTGGCCGTTGCGGATGCGGCCGTGCCGGACCCGGCCGTCGCGGCCTGAGTCTGAGCATTGGCTGTCGCGCCCTGGGCGTTGGCTGGGCCTGATGACGTCGCTGCATTTTCTGACGCAGCCGGTGACGTGACGCCCGGCTGGGCGAACGTGGCGGTTTGGACCGGCTTGCCTGGTGTGGAGCCGGGTGTATCCGGTGTGGACGGCATCGGTGAAGCCGTGCTGCCGGTCTTGCCGGCAGCGCCCGTGTCTGCAGTCTTGGCGGTGGAGGCCTGCTTGGCAGACCCGGGTACAAGGTCGGGCGCTCCGGCGCCGGCCCGCGATCCCGATGCGCTGTTCGATGCAGGATCTGCAGCGGCTGGGATGGATGCCTGGCCGGTATTCTGCGCCGGAGCTGTGGCCGCGGGCTCTGCAGCTGCGCCGCTCTGTGCGTTCGCGGATGCGGATGCGGATGCGGGCGCGGCGCGGGTGGCGGCGGCTGCCTCGCTGTCCGGCGCTTGCGCGGTACCGTCTGCTGTTGATGCGGGCACAGCCGCGTTGCCAGACGATGCTGCTGCGGGCGCTGACCCGGCCGTTCCCGTCGAAGCTGTTTGTGCGGTCTGTGCTGCCGGCTGAGCGGCAGCTTGCTGCACGGCCGGTTGGGATGTGGCTGGCTTGCCGGTTTCGGCGGACTTGCCCTGGACCGGTTTCTGGCCGGTGGCGGCCGCGTCCGCAACATCTTCAGCAGCGCCGGTGGCAGGTGCCGGAGCGGGCTGACCCGAGGCGGGTGCATTGCCGGTATTGGCTGCGTCGGAGGCAAGCGGGCGCTCGCCCGTCATGGCCTGACCTGCCGGTTTGCGGACCGGGGTCTCTTCCGTACTGCGTGCAGTCTCGACCATGTCGGAGAAAGCGCTCTCGCGGGGGGCGTCAGCATCATCATGGCGGCGGGCTGCATCGCCGGACGGGCGGCCGGTCGCGCCGGGGCGGTCGGCGGCGGCCGCCGTGTCGGCGCTCCGCGGGAGGTTGGCAGTTGGAAAACCCGATTGCATGTCCGGTCCATCTTGTTCTTGCAGCGCTATCCGCGCCTGGCTTGCCGATCCGGTCGCAAGGGGCGTGCCAATTCAGGTTTGCAATAAGTAGCTGAAAATACGAATTAATTTCCCGGTAATCGGTTGCCGGTACCGCTTCTGCCCGGCCAAACTTACCCGGTGGTGGGCCGAAGCTGCCGGTCTCCGCCTCGCGCTCCGGCGCAGCCTCGCGCGCGGGCGCGTTCCTGTTCACCCGACACAGTTTCCGGTCACCCGACAGGCCCCGGTCAGGCGATCTGAAAACTGGCCCGCCCCTTGCGACGTCAGGGACAGGCCGATCCGTCTCGCGGATGGACGCCGAATGGATCGAATGCGCAAAGGTCGAAATATCGCAATGGGTTACGAGATGGCAGCTTGGCTTGAACACGGTGTGCGCCGCCCCCGGCGACCCGGCAAGGCTTGCCGTGCCGGCGGCAGAATTGACCGCCCGGCCCGTCTGATCGGCCTGCGCGCAGGGAGCGGAACATGTCGCTGAACGGAATTCTCGGAAACGCGCTGTCGGGCCTTTCGGCCAGCCAGGCCGGCCTGCGCGCCACCTCCAACAATGTCGCCAACGTCAACACGCCGGGCTATGCCCGCACGGAAGCGCTGCTGCAGGCTCGCAATGTCGGCGGCGTGGCGATGGGCGTGGAAGTCGTCGGCATCCACCGGATCGTCGACCGCCACCTCCAGACCGCATCCCTGCGGGCGATCAGCGATGCCGGCGCGGCCGAGCTGAGCGCCAAGATGCTGGACCGGGTGCAGGCGCAGTTCGGCAAGCTGGACGATGCCGGCTCGCTGTTCTCGCGCATGAATGCGGCTTTCTCCGGCCTGTCGCAGGCCAGTGTGGACCCCACCCTGGCCGTGGCCCGTCTCTCGGCGGCCTCCGACCTGCAATCCTTCTTCGACGAGGCCAAGCGCCTGTCCGGCGAGATCCGGAATTACCGGCTGGAGTCGGACTCGAAGATCAATGCCAATGTCACGCGGGTCAACGAGATCATCAACGAGCTCTACGAGCTCAACTCCAGTGTCCAGAGTCTTGCCACCACGGGCGGCGATACATCCGGCGCGGAGAACCGCCAGTCAGAACTGCTCGACGAGCTGTCGCAATACATGGACGTGCGCTCGGACTACCAGCCTGACGGCCGGGTCGTGGTGCGCACCGGCGATGGCGTGCTGCTGCTCGACAATTACCCGGCCAAGCTGAGCTATGATGCCGGCGGCACGGGTGCCTATGGCATCGACTACGGCAATATTTTCGTCCAGCCGCCCAATGGCGGCACGGCGCAGCAGCTGGACAGCCATATCACCAGCGGCGAGCTGCGCGCCCTCATCGACATGCGGGACAAGGAATTGCCCGCCATGGCCGAAGAGCTGGCGGAGTTGACCTCGGGTGCGGCCGACGCGCTGAACGCGGCGCACAACAATGCCACCGCCTATCCGCCGCCGCAGACGCTGAGCGGGCGGAATACCGGCCTGGAAGGCACGGATCTGCACAATTTCACCGGCGCAACTACGCTCGCCGTGACGGATAATACCGGCACGCTGGTTCGGCGCGTCGATATCGACTTCGACGCCGGCACGCTGTCGGTCGATGGCGGCCCGGCCGCTGCGATCGGTGCGACGGTGGCCAGCCTCACCACGGCGATCGATACGGCGCTGGGCGGTGTCGGGTCGGCCAGTTTTGCCAATGGCCAGCTGACGATCGCCGCGGATGCTGCGGCCAACGGCATCGCCACCCTGCAGGATGACGCCAATCCCAGTGACCGGGGCGGCCGCGGCTTTGCGCACTTCTTCGGTCTCAACGATGTCGTGCGGTCGAACGAGCCCGGCTTTTTCGAAACCGGCATGACCGGCGCCGAACTGCACGGGTTTGCCGGCGGCTCCACGATCAGTTTTGAAGTGAAGACGGCAGCGGGCGACCGGGTTACGACGGTCGATATCCCGATGGTTGCCGGCCAGAGCTTCAACGATGTCATCACGGCGCTGAACAACACCACGACGGGTGTCGGCCGCTATGTCACCTTCAGTCTGGACGCCAATGGCGAACTGACCTCGACGCCGAATGCCGGCTACGAGGCCTTCGACGTCAACCTGACCGGCGACAACACATCGCGGCCGGGATCGGGGCTCGCCTTCTCGGAAATCTTCGGCGTCGGACTGGAAGCCCGTGCGGGGCGTTCGGAAAGCTTCGAGGTCGATCCGGCGATCCGGTCGAACGCCTCGCGGCTGGCCCTGGCCCAGCTGGACATTGATGGCGCGACGGTTGTCGGCGATGTCGTCGTGACGGCTGGCGACAATCGCGGCGGTATCGCGCTGCAGGGCGCGCTGACCAATCCCCGCGGCTTCGATGCGGCCGGTTCGCTGAACCGCACGACGGTGAGCCTGCAGGACTACGCCTCCCGCATGGCCGGCGCAGTCGGCTCGCGCGCCTCGCGTGCCGAGAGTGTCGCCGGATCGGCGGCCGTGCTGCGTGAGACCGCGGCCCAGAAACGCACCGATGTGGAAGGGGTCAATCTCGACGAGGAACTCGCCGCGATGACGCGCTTCCAGACATCCTATAACGCATCGGCCCGCATGCTGCAGGCCGCCAAGGAAATGACCGATATTCTCCTGAATATCGTCTAGGAGGTTTTGAACCCATGACGCGGATTTCCACCTATGCCGCCAACCAGTCGGCGCTGATGGACCTGATGAAGGCCCAGAAGCAGATGTTCGAGGCGCAGCAGCAGCTGACGACCGGCAAGCTGGTGCATGATCTCAAGGGCGTCGGCTATCAGGCCGAGATGCTGTCGGCCGCCCGCGCCGCGGAAACCCAGGCCAAGAGCTATGAGGAAGCCGCGACGCGCACCGAGACGCGCCTGGCTGCCCAGGACACGGCGCTGGAGCATATCGCCGACGCCGCCAACAGCCTGCGCCTTGCGATCACCACCAAGGAAGGCGACTACATCATGCAGCAGACGCGTGAGGCCTTCTACGAGGTCACCAACGCGCTCAACACGCAGCATGCCGGCACCTATCTGTTCAGCGGTACGCGCGCCGATGTGCCGTCGGTCGGGATCTCGGATCTGTCCGAACTTGTGCCCATGGGCAATGCCGACGAGGCCTTCCAGAACAATGACCGCAAGCCGCAGGTCCAGCTCGACCAGAATTACTCGATCGAGGTGGGCATGCTGGCCAGCGATGTCGGCGGCGATGTGATGGCGTCCTTCAAGCGGATCGCCGATTTCGACGCCGGCCCGAACGGTCCCTTCGCCAGCCCGCTCTCCGCGGCGCAGGAAGCCTTCCTGCAGACCGAGATCCAGAATGTCGTGTCTGCACTCGACAATCTGCACGCCCGCGTCGGCGAGAACGGCACGCGGCAGGCGCATGTGGAGAACCTGAAGACCAATCATGTCGAGCGCCAGGACTTCATCACCCTGATGATTTCCGACATCGAGGACGCCGACATGGCCGAGGCCGCGACCCGTTTCCAGCAGGCCCAGACGGCCGTGCAGGTCTCGGCGGCGACCTTCTCCTCGCTGAACCAGGTTTCGCTGCTGAACTATCTGCGGTAGACAGCGCGTCATCGATAACCGTTTGCTCCGGGCCTTGACCCCGTTGGAGGCGCAAGAATGACCACGCTGGTTTCCGGCGACGCCCTGGCGCGCGCCGATGCACTGCTTTCTGAATTCAACCTGTCCGGCGATCCGCTGGGGCTGGGCGGCAACCCGGCGGACCATCGCGTCGTGGTGGCCATGTCCGGTGGCGTCGACAGTTCCGTCACCGCGGCCGCGCTGCACCGCGCCGGCTATGACGTCGTCGGCGTGACGCTGCAGCTCTACGATCATGGCGCCGCGATCCAGAAGAAGGGCGCGTGCTGTGCCGGTCAGGACATCTACGACGCCAAGCGCGTTGCCGAGGCCTGCGGCTTTCCCCACTATGTGCTCGACTATGAAAGCCGCTTCCGCGAGGCGGTGATCGAGGCGTTCGCCGACACCTATCTGGCCGGCTACACGCCCATTCCCTGCGTGCGCTGCAACCAGACGGTCAAGTTTGCCGATCTCCTGGACACGGCGCGCCAACTGGGCGCGGCCTGCATGGCGACCGGGCATTACATCCAGCGCGTGGCCGGCCCGAACGGACCGGAGCTGCGCCGTGCTGCCGATGCCGGCAAGGACCAGTCCTATTTCCTGTTCGCGACCACGCACGAGCAGCTGGACTTCCTGCGCTTCCCGCTGGGTCATCTGAACAAGGACCAGACGCGCCAGCTGGCCGAGGCTTTCGGCCTCATCGTTGCCGACAAGCCGGACAGCCAGGACATCTGCTTTGTGCCCCAGGGCCGCTATGTCGACATTGTCGAGAAGGTCCGTCCCGGCGCTTCGCGTCCGGGCGAGATCGTGCATGTCGACGGCCGGGTTCTGGGCACGCATGACGGGGTGATCCGCTATACGGTCGGCCAGCGCCGCGGGCTGAATATCGCCCTGGGCGACCCGCTCTATGTCGTGCGCCTCGACGCTGAAACGGCGCAGGTGATTGTCGGCCCGCGCGAGGCGCTGGAAGTCGACACGATCGGCCTGAAGGAGATCAACTGGCTGGGCGATGACGCCCTGTCGGACGGTGCGCCCGTGCGCGTGAAGGTGCGCTCGACGCGGCCGCCCGTGCCGGCCGCCCTGGCGGTCGATGGCGATAGCGTCAGCGTCGTCCTCGCCAAGGGCGAGGAGGGCGTTGCGCCGGGCCAGGCCTGCGTCTTCTATTCCAGCGATGACGAAGACCGCGTGTTGGGCGGCGGCTGGATTGCGTCGACGAGCGGGCGGGGGAATGCCGGGACGGGCGTGCGGCTGATCGGGTAGGGCAGGGACGTGTGTCTGTGGCGCGCGTTCCCGGGCGAGATTCCTTTCTTGCCCCCACGCACCGTCATCCCCCGGCCAGCCTGCGCGAAGCGCAGGCGGGTGGTCCGGGGGACCTCAGCTACCCAGGTGGAAAACAGGCTGCGGCGGCGCGCAAGATTTGCCGACAGGTCAGCTGAGGTCGCCCGGATCCCTGCTGCGCAGGGACCTTGGGATGACGGCGTATGTATGGCCGACGAAAATACTCTCCGTTGAAGCGGAACAAAAGGGGAGCATTCCCCGCTGAAGCGTGCTAGAATTACAACCTCAAGGAGGCGTCCCATGTCCATTTCGCTCGACAAGCGCTGGCAGATCTTCGTGAAGGAGCAGGTTGAACAGGGCCGTTACAAGACGGAGGCCGAAGTGGTGGAAGACGGGTTGCGCCTCATCGCTGAACGCGAGGCGAAGCTGGCGGAGCTTAGGCAATCGCTGGAAGAGGCTTTGGCCGATCCCCGGCGTTATACGCTGGGAGAGGTGAAGGCGCACCTGAGGCAAACGGCCCAGCGGCTTGGATCGGCCAAGGCCTAGCCCGGAACCGTCAGCCCCTTCCACGCCACCACGGTCAGCCAGTGGATCATGACGGCGGGCCACACGGATCCGCTGCGCCGCCAGACGAGCGTACACACCAGTCCCAGCAGCGCCACGATCGCCAGGAAGCCGGGCTCCAGAAAGACCGGCTGGGCCATCGGCAGGCCGAGCCAGACCTGTATGGGGTGCCAGAGTACGAAAGCGGCGATGGCAATTCCGGCTCTCAGCCAGCCGGTCCGGCCGCCGAGCAGGACCCGGAAAAACATCTCTTCGGCGAGTGACGGAACGAGGATTGCGATCACGGCGACGGCGATGAATGGCGCCCATTCATCGGTCAAGGAAAACTTGAACAGTGATTCATGTTGCCCCAAATAGGCAGCGATGAGCGCGAAAACGCCAAACAGCAGAAGGGATTGTCCCCATTCGGACAATCGCGGCCAGGTCCGGACCGCGGATGTTGCATCTGCGAAAATGCTTGACGCTGTGCCGCATCTTTCGATCATGCGCGCCAGACTAGAGACGAAACCAACCCCTGAGGAGACACGAAATGAGTGCTAGCGACGATCCCATTGTCATCGTCGGCATGGCCCGCACCCCGATGGGCGGCCTGCTGGGTGAGCTGGCGCCGCTTTCGGCCAACGAACTCGGTGCGATTGCCGTCAAGGCGGCGATGGAAGAGGCCGGTCTCGCCGGCGACGATGTCGACCAGATCCTGATGGGCAATGTGCTGATGGCCGGCCAGGGCCAGGCGCCGGGCCGCCAGGCCGCGATCAAGGCCGGCCTGCCCAAATCCGTCGAGGCGACCACGCTGAACAAGATGTGCGGTTCGGGCATGCAGGCGGCGATCATGGGCCGCGCGGCGATTGCCTCGGGCGATGCCGAGATCATCATCGCCGGCGGCATGGAATCGATGACCAACGCGCCGCACATGCTGCCCACGCATCGCGCAGGCTTCAAATACGGCCATGACACGATCAAGGATCACATGGCCCAGGACGGTCTCGAGGACGCCTACGAGAAGAAGCCGATGGGTGTCTATGCCGACATGATCGCGGAAGAACACCAGTTCACCCGCGAGCAGCAGGATGCCTACGCCCTGGAAACCCTGGCCCGTGCCCAGCGCGCAACCAAGGAAGGCGATTTCAAGCGCGAGATCACGCCGGTGACGATCCAGACCCGCAAGGGCGATGTGACGGTCGATACCGACGAGCTGCCGCGCAAGGCGATGCCGGAGAAAATCCCGTCCCTGCGTCCGGCCTTCTCCAAGGACGGTACGGTGACGGCGGCCAATGCGTCGGCAATCTCCGACGGTGCGGCAGCCCTGGTGATGATGCGCCAGTCCGAAGCCGAGCGCCGCGGTATCAAGCCGATCGCCCGCATCGTCGCCACGGCAGCGCACGCCCACGAGCCGGCCTATTTCACTACCGCGCCGGTGCCTGCCATGCGCAAGGTCGTCGAGCGGGCCGGCTGGCAGATCGAGGATGTCGATCTGTGGGAGATCAACGAGGCTTTCGCCGTCGTGCCGATGATCGCGATGAAGGAGCTGGGCATTTCCCACGACATCATCAACGTCAATGGCGGCGCCTGCGCCTTGGGGCACCCGATCGGCGCCTCCGGTGCCCGCATCCTGGTGACGCTGCTGGCGGCCCTGGAAAAGGCCGGCAAGACCAAGGGCGTTGCCTCGCTGTGCATCGGTGGCGGTGAAGCGACCGCCGTGGCCGTCGAGCGGATGGCGTAAGCGTTTCGCCAGACTTGAATGAAGAAGGGCGCGGCCGGCCGGCTGCGCCCTTTCTCTTTGGATCCGGGTCAGCCTTGGAGGGCGGCGAAGCCCGACAGGCCGGCGATCGGCAGGAAGGCCAGCCAGGCCGGGTGCCGCCCGCGTCCGAGGACCAGGGCGGCTATCCCGCTGACAGCAAATACCGCCGCGATAATGCCCAGAACGCCCGTTCGCCCGGCGCCGTTTTGCCCGTCCATCACAATAAGGATACCGGCCAGTCCGAACCAGGCGAGGGTGGTGATATGCCAGGCGGTGCGGATCAGCGCCCGTGTGAAGTTCGTACTGCCGCGCAGGCGGGGCAGGGTGTCCAGTGCCAGGAGGGGGCGGATGAGGCGCTGCTCGCCGGCGAAGGAATGATAGAGACCGATCAGCACGGTCAGGGCGGCGGCGATCAGAAGCATTGTTTGTGTCTCCCGCTAGAGTGCCAGGCCGGCCGCGCCAAGCGCGGCGGTGGCGGCGAACAGGCTGGTCGAGGGCAGTTTGAGCGGCGCGATACCGCCCTTCATGGCGACGGCCGCGCTGAGTACGCTCAGCGCGGCGCACAGCGGCGTCAGGAAAAGCGCGATCGGCCGGTAGCCGGCATCCCAGGCGGCGAGGGCGTAGCCGGCGGCCATGAAGGCGAGCAGGATGGTGGTGATGTGCCAGCAATAATAATTCAGCCATTTCGAGGCCGGTGGCAGGGCGTTGCTGGCAAGCAGCGGCCGCGCGACTTCCCGGCCGCCCGCGAATGTGTGAACCAGAGTGGTGAGCAGGGCCATCGCGGCCGCTAGCCAGAGCAGGAGGGGCATGATAGTGACTCGTATTGGAAAGTTTGTTCTAGAAATAATGTTCTAATATGGGCCGGCGGTCAACATTCTCCGACAATGATGTATTTGCGGCCGTTGGCCGCATGCTGGTGCGTGACGGTGAGGTGCGCATGCAGAGCGTGGTGGCGGAGACCGGCGTATCGGTCGGCTCGCTCTACCATCGCTTCGGTTCGCGTGAGGGGCTGCTGGCACGGGCCTGGCTGGACACGCTGGCCGCATTCCATGCCCGCTTTCTTGCAGCCCTCGATCAGCCCGGCGACGTGCCGGGGCTGGCAGCGGCGCTGGAGACGCCGCGCTTCTGCCGCGCCGAGCCCGACAAGGCGCTGATCCTCGTGTGCTGCCGTCGCAGCGAGCTGATCTCGGACGATACGCCGGAAGCGCTGCAGGCCGAGCTCGCCACGGCCAATGACCGGGTGATGGCAGCGATCGACGCTTTCTGCCGGCGCACAGGCCTGCCCCTGGAAATCGCACGGCTCGGCCTGATCGGCTTTCCGCTGGGTGCCGTGAAGCTCTACATGCCGGGTGCGCCTGTTCCCGAAGCGCTGGACGAGGAAATCGAGCGGGCCTACCGCGCCGTCGTCCTGCCGCGGCTGGTCTCTTCCTGAGGCGGGGTGAAGTCGCAGGCCGACGCGGCGCGGTCCCAGCGTCCGCCCGCATCGAGACAGGCATCGATCTCCAGATTGCCGGAAAAATCGAACCGCAGAACGACCACGACGACGACCGCGACGAGGATCGCGGCGCCCCACAGGAGCGGCCCCGTCATGCTGCGCTGGCGAAGGGCCACCTAGTCCTCGATATGGTTGAGGGGCAGGCCGCGGCCTTCCTTCACATTGCGGATCTGCACGGAGGTGCGGAAATCGCCGACCACGTCGAGCGGGATCATCTTCTCGTACATGAAGTCGTTATAGCTATCGATGTCCGGCGTCACGACCTTGAGCAGGTAGTCATAGGGGCCGGTCATGGTGGCCGCCTCGGTGACTTCCTTGAACGACTGGATGGCGCTTTCGAACTTTTCGTAATTCGCCTTGCGGGCCGGCTGGATCTTCACTTCCAGATAGGCGGTGAACATCAGGCCGATGGCGCGGCGGTCCAGCTGGACCGAGCGGCGCTTGATGATGCCCTCGGTCTCCAGCCGCCGGATCCGGCGCCAGCAGGGCGAGGGTGTCAGGCCGACGATTTCGGCGATATCGGCGACCGAGCGGCCGGCATCTTCCTGCAGGGCTTCCAGAATGCGGACATCAATCGTGTCGAGAGTGGCGGTCATTATTTCCTCAAACCATGGATTTCTGCGAAATTAATCCAATATATTGCACTTGCGAACCCCGAAATGGCGCCGCATTCCAACGGTAGACAAGACCTGTCCATCCGCGTTAGACGCCGTCTCGCGCTCGCGAGCCAGTATATCGCGGCGATTGCCGGGGCCCAGACGCCCCATCAGTTCAGCGAGAGCCCATGGCACAAGACGAACCCCGCTTCCATGTTCCGGCGCCTCATGTCCGGCCCGGCGACACGCCCGACTTCTCCCATCTCGACCTGCAGGCTGCCGGTGAGGCGCCGCGTCCCGACCCGTCCGTTGCGGGCATGGAGACGCGCGACCTGGCGCTCGGCCTGATCGGTGTGCTCGATCACAACCACCAGGCCGTCGGCGACTGGGATCCCAAGCTGCAGCCGGACGTGCTGCGCGAGGGCCTGCGCCACATGATGCTCACCCGCGCCTATGACGACCGCATGCTGAAGCTGCAGCGCCAAGGCAAGATGAGCTTCTACATGAAGTCGACGGGCGAGGAGGCGGTTGCCGTCGCCGGCGCGATGGCGCTGGACAAGGGCGATATGGTGTTTCCGTCCTACCGCCAGCAAGGCATCCTGTTTGCGCGCGGCCGCGACATCGTCGACATGATGTGCCACTGCATCTCCAACAGCCGTGACAATCTGAAGGGCCGGCAACTGCCGGTGCACTACACCTGGGCCGAGGGCAATTTCTTTTCGATCTCCGGCAATCTGGCGACGCAATTCCCGCAGGCCGTGGGTTATGCGATGGCGTGCCAGTACAAGGGTGACAAGCAGATCGCCGCGAGCTGGATCGGCGAGGGTTCGACCGCCGAGGGCGATTTCCACGGCGCGCTGGTGCTGGCCTCGACCTACAAGGCGCCGGTGATCCTCAATGTCGTCAACAATCAGTGGGCCATCTCGACCTTCCAGGGCATCGCCGCCGGTCAGTCGCCCAGCTTTGCGCTGAAGGGCCTCGGCTACGGCCTCGCCTCGCTGCGGGTCGACGGCAATGACTTCCTCGCCGTCTATGCCGCCACGCAATGGGCCGCCGAGCGCGCCCGTGCCGGTCATGGCGCCACGGTGATCGAGACCTTTACCTATCGCGCCGATGCGCACTCCACCTCGGACGATCCGTCCGGCTACCGCCCCAAGGGCGAGAACGAGATCTGGCCGCTGGGCGATCCGATCGCGCGCCTGAAGAACCATCTCATCGGTCTGGGCGAGTGGGACGAGGAGCGCCACACCGCGCTGGAGAAGGAACAGAACGAGCTGGTGATCGCCTCCTACAAGGAAGCGGAAAGCTACGGCACGCTGCATGACGGCCCGCTGTCGCCGGTCAATTCCATCTTCGAGGATGTTTACGCCGAACAGGACTGGCGCCTGCGCCGCCAGCGCCAGGATCTGGGAGTCTAGGACATGGCCAAGATGAACATGATCCAGGCCCTCAACTCGGCCCTGGACGTGATGATGGAACGCGATGGCGACGTCGTCAGCTTCGGCGAGGATGCCGGCTATTTCGGCGGCGTGTTCCGCGTCACGGCGAACCTGCAGAAGAAATACGGTCTCGACCGATCCTTCGATGCACCGATCAACGAGGCGGCCATTGTCGCCATGGCGATCGGCATGGCGGCGCGGGGTCTCAAGCCTGTCGCGGAAATCCAGTTTGCCGACTATATCTTCCCCGGCCTCGACCAGATCGTGTCGGAACTGTCGCGCCTGCGTTATCGCACGGCGGGCACTTTCACCGCGCCGGTCGTGATCCGCACGCCCTGCGGCGGCGGTATCCGCGGCGGCCAGACCCACTCGATGAGCCCGGAAGCCTTCTTCACCCATATCCCGGGTGTGCAGGTGATGATGCCGTCCAACCCGTATGACGCGAAGGGCATGCTGATCTCGGCCATCGAAAGCCCGGACCCGGTGATCTTCTTCGAGCCCAAGCGTCTCTATAACGGCCCGTTTGACGGGCATTCCGGCGGTGCGCTGTCGTCCTGGGGCAAGCATCCCAAGGGCGAGGTGCCCGAAGGCCATTACACCGTGCCGATCGGCAAGGCGGATGTGGTGCGCGAAGGCAATGCCGTGACCATCGTCACCTATGGCACGCTCGTCCTCGTCGCCCAGGCGGCGGCGGAGAAGGCCGGCGTCGATGCGGAGATCATCGATCTGCGCACCCTGGTCCCCTACGACATCGAGACGATCGCCCGTTCGGTCAACAAGACCGGCCGCTGCATCGTTGCCCAGGAAGCGCCGCGCACATCCGGCTTTGCGGCCGAACTGGCGGCGCAGATCCAGGAAGAGTGCTTCTATGCCCTCGAGGCGCCGATCCAGCGCGTTGCCGGCTGGGACACACCTTACCCGCATGCGCATGAATGGTCCTACTTCCCGGGCCCGGAGCGTTTCATCAATGCGATGAACGCCGTTCTGGAGGCTTAAGATGAGCGAATACCGCTACAAGATGCCCGATGTCGGCGAAGGGATCGTCGAGGCCGAGATCGTCGAATGGCACGTCAAGGAAGGTGACACCGTCACCGAGGACCAGCACGTGCTGGACGTGATGACCGACAAGGCGACGGTGGAAATCCCCTGCGCCGTGAACGGCACCGTCACCAAGCTGGTCGGCGCACCGGGCGATGTCATCGCCGTCGGTACCGAGATCATGTTCATCGCCACCGAAGGCGCGGCGCCGGCCGAGGACGACGCGAAAGAGCCGGAACCGGAAGCACCGGCCCGGCCCGAGCCGAAAAAGCCCGTCGAGCCGGAACAGGCCGCTGCGGCGCCCTCCGTGGCTGCCCGCATGACCGGCGAGCGCCCGCTGGCCAGCCCGGCCGTGCGCAAGCGCGCCCTGGACAAGGATATCGATCTCGGCCTGGTGCCGGGCACGGGTCCGGCCGGGCGCATCACGCATGAGGATCTGGACGATTTCATCAAGTCCGGCGGACGCCTCGCGTCCAAGTCCGGCGGGGGTGGCACGGCGATCCGTGCGCCGCAGACCGGTGTCACCGAGGAGAAGGTGATCGGCCTGCGCCGGCGCATCTCCGACAACATGTCGCGCGCCCAGCGCACCATCCCCGACATCGCCTATGTCGAGGAGCTCGATGTCACCGCGCTGGAAGAACTGCGGGCGCATCTCAACAATACGCGCCGCGAAGACCAGCCCAAGCTGACCTTCATCCCCTTCCTCGTGATGGCGCTGACGCGGGCCCTGCCGCACACGCCCCAGGCCAATGCCCATTTCGATGGCGAGGCCATGGTGCTGACCAAGTATGACGCCATCCATTGCGGTATCGCCGCGGCGACGCCGAACGGTCTGATGGTGCCGGTGATCAAGCACGCCGAGAGCCTGGACATCTGGCAGATCGCGAGCGAACTCGGCCGTCTCGGCCAGGCCGCCAAGGACGGCAAAGCGACCAAGGACGAGCTGAGCGGTTCGACCATCACCATCACCTCGCTGGGGGCGATCGGCGGTCTGGTCACCACGCCGATCCTCAATGCGCCGGAAACCGCCATCATCGGCGTCAACAAGATGCAGACCCTGCCGCGCTATGACGCCGACGGCCAGGTCGTGCCGCGTAAGGTGATGAACCTGTCATCCTGTTTCGACCACCGCATCGTCGACGGCTATGACGCCGCCATGCTGATCCAGCGGGTCAAAGGGTTCCTGGAGAACCCGGCCACCCTGTTTATGGGCTAGGGAGCGCACGCCATGCAACAACGCACTTGCAAGGTCCTCGTCGTCGGTGGTGGCCCGGGCGGCTATCCGGCCGCGATCCGCGCCGGCCAGCTGGGCCTCGACACGATCATTGTCGACAAGCACGGCCTGGGCGGGACTTGCCTCAATCGCGGCTGCATCCCCTCCAAGGCGATGATCCATGCGGCGACCGAATTCGAACACATGTCCGAGGCCGCCAAGGGCGACCGTTTCGGCATCTCGCTCTCAGAGGCGCCCAAGCTGGACATGGGCAAGCTGGTGGGCTGGAAAGACGGTATCGTCTCCAAGCTGACCGGCGGCGTGGCGCAGCTGATCAAGGCCGCCGGTGCCGAGCACATCGCCGGCTGGGCCGAATTCTCCAACGCCAAGACCTGCATCGTCACGCAGGAAGATGGCGAGAAGGTCGAGATCACGGCCGAGAATGTGATCCTGGCCACCGGTTCGGTGGAAGTGGAACTGCCCTTCATGCCGTTCGGCAAGTCGGTGATCGGTTCGACCCAGGCGCTGGATCTGACCGAACGTCCGGAAAAGCTGGTCGTCGTCGGTGCGGGCTATATCGGCCTGGAACTGGGCATCGCCTATCGCAAGCTGGGCACCGAGGTGACCTTCATCGAGGCGCTGGACCGCATTCTGCCGCTCTATGACAAGGAAATCACCCGCCCGATCACGATGTGGCTGAAGAAGCACAAGGTGGATGTCCACCTGTCGTGCAAGGCCAAGGGCGTGACCGAGACAAAGGGCGGCAAGGCCGTTCTGGAATATGAGGACGCCAAGGGCGAGACCCAGTCGATCGAGGCCGACAAGATCCTCGTCGCCGTCGGCCGCAAGGCGTGCCTCGACGGCTGGGGCCTGGAAAACATGGGCCTCGACATGGATGGCAAGTTCATCAAGGTCGATGCCCAGTGCCGCACCGGCATGCGCGGCGTCTATGCCATCGGCGATGTCGTCGGCGAGCCGTTGCTGGCGCACAAGGCGACGGCCCAGGGCGAGATGGTCGCCGAGATCATCGCCGGTCAGCGCCGGGTGCACGATCCCGTCGCCATCGCCGCGGTGTGCTTCACCGAGCCGGAAGTCGTCGGTGTCGGTCTGACGCCGGACGAGGCCAAGGCGAAGGGCGAAGAGGTGATCACGGGCAAATTCCCGCTGGCCGCCTCGGGCCGCTATCTCTCCATGGATGCCGGCACGGATGGCGGCTTCGTCCGCGTCACCGCGCGCAAGGACGATCATGTCATCCTGGGCATCCACGCCGTGGGCACGCATGTCTCCGAGCTGTCGGGCGAATTCGCGCTGGCGGTCGAGATGGGCGCGCGCCTGGAAGACATTGCCGGCACGATCCACGTCCACCCGACCCTCACCGAAGGCTTCGCCGAAGCCGCCCTGACCGCGCTGGGGCATCCGATCCATATTTCCGCGCCGAAATAGGGGCGGGGGTTTCTCAGTTTCTCACCACTTCCCCCGGCCCCCGTGCCGGGGCCTGGTGGAGCTTGCGCCTGAAACGCCGCCAGACCCCGGAATAAATCCGGGGAAAGCGGGAGTGCGTTGTCTTCCTCTCCCATTTTTCCCGGACACCCGCTTTCGCGGGCGCAGGCTTCAGCTTGCGCAGGCAGGCCGCAGATCCGGGACCGACCGTGGGTCATTTCAAGCGATGAGTTTCCGGCAGGTCCCGGCACTCCGCCCGGCACAGGACCGGGCGTCCGACCGGGAAAAATGCGGAGCGTTTTGACTCCTAGGAGCGGCCGCCCCCCTTCACCCGCCGCGCTGCCATCCATATATTGTGCACCTGCGAAGGAGAGTGGGATGGACGACAGCAGGATTTCGCTGGCCGGGGTGATCGGGCCGGAGCAGGCGATCGAGGGCGAAGGCCTGGGCTGTGTCTCCTTCGAGACGGCCCTGATCCGCCGTGTCGTGCCGGGCCCGGGCGATATCGACGAGCTGGGCCATGTGAACAATGTCGTCTATCTGCGCTGGGTCCAGGATATCGCCATCACCCACTGGCACCGCGTCGCCACGCCGGAGATGATCGCCAGCGATATCTGGATCGCGCTGAAACACACGATCGAGTATCGCGATGCCATCCAGCCCGGCGAGACGGCCGAGATCCGCACCTGGCTGGGCCGCATCCACGGGCCGCGCTTCGACCGCCATGTCGATATCCGCAAGCCTGGCGCGAAGCGATTCTCCGCCCGGGCGACGACGGAATGGTGCCTGATCGACCGCGACACCCGCCGTCCCAAACGGATCGGCGAGGACATTCTCGACACCTTCGCCCTGCACGGGCTGGAGTGCAGCTGATCAGTCGCTGTCGCGGGCGCAGGCGAGATTGTCGCGCAGGCGTTCAACCGCCGATCTGAGTTCGACCAGCTCGTCCGTGGTCATGCCCGTGGCTTGCGGCACGCAGGCGAGGAGGGCGCCGGCCTTTGCTTCCAGGTCCCGGCCGGACGGCGTCAGCTGTACAGCAACGCGGCGCTCGTCGGCCTTGTCACGGCGGCGTTCGATCACGCCGGCGGCTTCCATGCGCTTGAGCAGCGGGGTGAGCGTGTTGGACTCCAGGCCGAGCCGTTCGCCCAGCTGGCCGACGCGCTGGCCGTCTTCTTCCCACAGCGCCATCAGCACCAGGAATTGCGGATAGGTCAGGCCCAGCTCGGCCATGATCGGCTTGTAGAAACGATTGAAGGCATTGTTCGCCGAATAGACGGCGAAACACACCAGATCGTTCAGCCGGATCTTTTCCGGGAAGGTGGCGGGGGCAGGGGTTTCGGGCATTGCGGGTCTCGCTGGAATAACCACACTAATTTAATCGTACGCGATATGATCGCAAGCGCTTGACGATAGGGCATCGGCTTCCCAATTATATCGTGCACGATTTAATCGCGTAAAAGTTATCTGGCCGCGAGGCCGCTCATCAGGAAGGACGCACAATGTCTGTAAAGGTTGCATACAAGACCACGGCCCGGGCCACCGGCGGCCGCGACGGTACGGCGGAAACCCTCGACGGGACGCTGAAGTTCAAGCTGGCGACGCCGAAGGAGCTCGGCGGTGCGGGCGGTGAGGGCACCAATCCGGAGCAATTGTTTGCGGCGGGCTATTCGGCCTGTTTCATCGGCGCCATGAAAGCCGTGGCCGGCAAGGTCGGTACGAAGGTTCCCGCCGACGCGACGGTCGAGACGACGGTCGGCATCGGGCCGCGCGATGAGGGCGGGTTCGGCCTCGATATCGATCTCAAGGTCAGTCTTCCGGGCCTGGAGCGCGACACGGCGCAGGCGCTGATCGACGCCGCACATCAGGTCTGCCCCTATTCCAACGCCACCCGCAATAATGTTGATGTCCGGCTGAGCCTGGCCTGACCGGCAAGCTCCTTCGCGCCTTGCAGGGCGCGGAGGAGCATTTGCCCTAGAGCCGCTCCGGGCAGCCGGCGATCTCGGCCGACTTGTTCAACTGGGCAATCGTGGTGTCGTCCATGGGGATGCCTTCGCGCCGGCGCTTGCCCTCGGCAGCGCGCTCGGGATCGCCGGGATAGAGAACCGGGCTGTCCCAATCCATCGGCGGCGAGGCGAGGACATAATCGGCCAACGCCTCGATCTCCGCCTCCATCCAGGCCGGGTCGCCGAAAGCGGCCGGGTCGATCAGGATGGAAAACAGGCCGTTCTGCAGCCCGCCGCGCCGCGCGCGCCCCGGCTGGATCGTACCCGCACCCGACAGCACGCCGCCCAGGATCTCGCAGGCAAAGGCCAGCCCGTATCCCTTGTGGCGGCCCATCGGTGTCAGCGCACCCTTCAGCTCGAAGCCGGCCATGCCGCTGGGATCGGTCGTGGGCCGCCCTTTCTCGTCCAGAAGATTGCCCTGGGCCAGTGCGACACCCTTGTTGGCCGCGACCCGGACCTTGCCCAGCGCGATCCGGCTCGTCGCCATGTCCAGCACGAAGGCAGGACGGTTCTCGGTCGCCGGGAAGGCGATGCAGACCGGGTTGGTGCCGAAACGGGCGTCGGAGCCACGGAAGGGGGCGACCAGCGGTGCATGATCGCCGACGCTGACGAAGTGGATTGAGGCGAGCCCGGCTGTGGCCGCGCGCTCGCCATAGGCGCCGATACGGCCGAGATGATGCACATTGCCAAGTGTGGCCGCTGCCAGCCCGCCGGCCTTCGCCTTCTGTCCGGCCTGCTCGATCAGATCGAAACCGGCCGGCGCGCCCCATCCGCCATGACCGTCGGTACGCAGCAGAACCGCGGTGTCGGTCAGCGTGGCGGGGCTGGCTTCGGTATCGACCAGCCCCTTGCGGATATGGTGGACATAGACCGGCAGCAGGCCGGCGCCATGACTGTCATGGCCCTTCAGATTGGCATCGGCCAGATGGGCCGCGACGCAATCGGCGTCGGGTTTGCGGGCTCCGGCCGCGGTCAGTACGGCCGCCAGAAATCCGGTCAGCGTGTCGGCATCGATGCGGCGGTCGGTGGGGGTCATGCGAGGGGTCCGGTTGAGGCGGCCAGGAAGGATCGAATTGTTTTTTTGCGGTTAATCCGATGTTTACGAAGAATCCGGCGAAGGCATGTCGCGTTTTGGCACAAGTAACCAAGTCTTCAAATTTAAAACGGCTAAACTTTTGAACTTACGAGATAAAAAAATTCCACAACCGCTCGAAAAATCGAATCGCACTTAAGCGTTTGGCAACCGGTTTCGGTCATTCTGCATCCCGTCGGACAGAACGGGTCCGCACGAATTCAATGGGCGTTCGAACACGGGGATGATCCCGGGCAGCGCCTCGAACCAAGAACTGGATGAAGGGTATGTCGATGAACAAGACGGGAACCATGCTTCTGGCGGCGGCAATGACGGCGATGGCTTTCACGGCGGCTCCGGCACTGGCACAGGACGATCGCGAGCGCACCCAGGTCGAGGCACCGGAATATCCGCGTGGTGCCGAACGCCGCGGGATCGAGGGCTATGCGGTTGTCGAATACACGGTTTCGGCCGAAGGCGTCGTCGAGAACGCCACGGTCGTCGAAGCGAGCCCGGAAGGCGTGTTCGACCGCGCCGTTCTGCGCGCCATCGAAGGCTGGGCCTACGCGCCGGCCGCGAGTGCGTCCGAAGGCGTCCAGCAGCGCTTCGACTTCAACCTCGGCGGTTGAACATAAAGAAATACCGCGCCATCCGGCGATAGAACCGGAAAGCGCTCACAAGAATAAGAATTCATTTACGGCGGCGCGGTAGCGTCGCCGTATCTTTTTATCGGGGGCATTAACCGTAAGGGGCCATCCAATGAATTCTGTGTTCGCCAAGTTTCTCGGCAAGACCTCGAGTATCCGGGTCCGGCTCCTGGCTGCATTCGGTCTGACATCGGCCATGACGCTGATCGCGGCGGTGGTCGGCGTGACCGGCTTCAATTCGGCGAACTACGCCGTGCAGCAGATTGCCGAGCGTGCCATTCCGGAAACCCAGGCCGTCGACTCGCTGAGCGAGGACAGCCAGGCCCTGTCCGAGGCACTCTCCAGCTTTGCCCTGTCCCCGACGGTGGATGCGCGCCTGGCCAACTACAACCGCGTCGTCGACTACCGCGAGCAGCTGACGGGCGAACTGGAAGATCTCCAGACGATCGGCGGCGAGGCGGAAACCGCGGCGCTGGCGACAGCCGTCGCCGATCTCTCCGATCTCGTCGAGAGCATGAATGAGGTTGTGGATCGCCGGCTCCAGATCCGCGACGAGCGCTATGACGCCACCGCGCAGGCCCGCGCGGCGCGTGCCCAGTTCGCCTCCAGCGTCGAGAATGCCCTCGACACCAGCACCGACGCAGACATCGAAAGCCTGCTTCGTTCGCTGCTGGCGGCCAACCAGATGATGATCCAGTACACCGAGGTCGATATTGCCTCGACCAATCCGGATGTCGACGCGGTGTTCGACCGCTGGGACGAAGCCGTCGGCGAACTGGATGTGAACCTCGCCATTCTCGGTCCGATCGTATCCGACGTGATGCGTGGCCAGGCCGACACCCTGATCGCCTTCGGTGAGGGCGACACCGGAATTTTTGAACTGCGCAAGGCGGAACTCGCTGCCGTTGTCGCCGCCGAAGTGGTCGCCGAGGAGGCGCGCCTGTCGGCCGAGACGCTGCTGGCCAATGTTGAGGGCTACAAGCAACAGGTCGCCGGCCGTGTCGATGGCGCGACCGACGCTGCCAACGGTGCCGTGATTGCCGGCCGCATCCTGCTGATCTCCATTGCGGCAATCGGCCTCGTGGTGGCGCTCGCGATTGCCTGGTTCTACGTCAACAACACGCTGCTCAAGCGCCTGACGGCGATGGCCCGCACCATGCGCGCTCTGGCCGAAGGCGATAATGACGTCAATCTGGGCTTCACGCCCGGCCAGGACGAGATCGGCGACATGGCGCGCTCGGTGGATGTGTTCCGCCAGAACGCCAAGGAACGCGCCCGTCTGGAAGCGGAAACCGAGCAGGAACGCCGCATGAAGGAGAAGCGTTCGGCGGCCGTGGAAAGCCTGATCCAGGCCTTCGAACAGGCCTCGTCGGACGCGCTCAGCCAGGTCGGCGAAGCGGCGCACCGCATGGAAGCGGCCGCCCGCGCCATGAGTTCGACGGCTGCAGCCACCACCGGCAAGTCCGCCGCCGTGGCCCAGGCCTCCGAAGGTGCCTCGCAGAACGTTCAGACCGTGGCCGCCGCGGCCGAGGAAATGGTCTCCTCCATTGGCGAGATCTCGCAGCAGATCGCCCGCTCCACCGAGATCGCCGGTTCCGCCGTCGACCAGGTCGAGCGCACCAATGAGGACGTGCAGCGTCTCGACGATGCAGCCAAGTCGATCGACAATATCGTCAGCCTCATCAATGACATTGCCGAGCAGACCAACCTCCTGGCCCTGAACGCCACCATCGAGGCGGCGCGCGCAGGCGAGGCCGGCAAGGGCTTCGCGGTCGTGGCGTCGGAAGTGAAGGCGCTGGCCAGCCAGACCGGTGCAGCGACGCAGAACATCTCCGAGCACATCTCCGGCATCCAGGGTGCGACGGCCAAGGCGGTCGAGGCGATGTCCTCGATCGGCGGCACGATCCACGAAATGTCGGAAATCGCGACGGCCATTGCCGCTGCCATGGAAGAGCAGCGGGCGGCCGCGGGCGAGATCACCCGCTCGGCCCAGGAAGCCGCCGACGGCACGCGCGACGTGTTCTCCAACATCCAGGAAGTCGACCAGTCGACCTCGGAAACCGGCGAAAGCGCGGGCGAGGTGCTCGAGGCTTCGCTGGCCGTGTCGCGCCAGTCCGACTCGCTGAAATCGGCGGTCGAGCAATTCCTCAACGAGGTGCGTGCCGCGTAAAGCAGGTACAACTGAAATCGGGGCCCGTTCGCGGCTTGCCAGCCGCGGGCGGGCCGCGTATATGGCGTCCCTCTCCCGAACGGGACAGACCTCGTGGCGAGGTAGCTCAGCTGGTTAGAGCGCACGACTCATAATCGTGAGGTCGAGAGTTCAAGTCTCTCCCTCGCCACCACCCTTCGCCCTGCGGGCTTCGGGTGGCAAGCCACCCGCAGCGCGCACTTGGGGCGAAGAGGCTTGTCCTCCGAAGCTTGAGCGAAGGCGGGCGTGTCCGCGACACGCGCGACAACTCTTCCCGACATTCCGCAGCGCATCTGTCACACGCCGTGCCCGTCATGCGTCTTGGGTTCTGAAGCTTCGGCTTCGCCAACCCAGGAGACTGACATGACTGCCCATACCGAAATCCGTGCCGACCGCGACCTGCCGGACGTCTTCAACGCCTTCATCGCCGCCCAGACGGCGATCGTGGAGACCGGGATCGAACCGACCCTGCGCCATCTCGTCGTGCTGCGCGCCTCGCAGATCAATGGCTGTGCCTTCTGCGTCAGGATGCACACGCGCGAGGCCCGCGAGGACGGGGAAACGAGTGAGCGTCTCGACCGTCTGGTGGCCTGGCGTCACATGTCCGACTTCACTGCACGGGAAAAGGCGGCCTTCGCCTGGACCGAGGCGCTGACGATCATCGATCCGGCCGCAGAGATCGAACCCTTGCGCGCAGAGCTGGCGCATCACTTCGAGGCGCGCGAGATCGCCGCGCTGACGGCGCTCATCGCGATGATCAATCTGTGGAATCGCATGCAGGTCGCCCAGCACTGAGCCCCGGTGACGGCCCGGTTCGCGCGGTGCGGCGAAGCGTCACGCGGGCCGGGCCCGCCATGGTCCTGCGTCTCAGGAACAGGTAGAAGGGCGCATGAACAGAACCAACATCCCCCTCATCGCCGTCGCGGTCGTCGCGATCCTGCTCTGCCTCGCCTTCATCGTCTGGGGGCTGGGCAATCTGCCCGAGGTCTCGATGGGCATTCACGGCTGGATTGCCCTTGGCCTGGGCACAGTGGTCAGTGTCGCTGTCGGCGGCGGGCTGGCAGCCATCCTGATCATCTCGCGCCGCAATGGCTATGACGAAGCCGCGCACCAGGTATTCAAGGACAGCGAGCCGGATCTCTAGCGCAATTTTCACGGCAGAACCGGTGCCCACTTCTGCTGAAAATGCTCAGGTCCTTTGCGGTCGTATTTTCGAACCGCAGAACCGGTGCCCACTTCTGCTGAAAATGCCGGGTCCTTGGTGGTCGCATTTTCGAACCGCAGAACCGGTGCCCACTTCTGCTGAAAATGCTCAGGTCCTTGGTGGTCGCATTTTCGAACCGCAAAACCGGTGCCCACTTTTGCTGAAAATGCTCTAGCCGCTCAGCGCGTCGCGGCGGAAAGCCGTCGGTGTCGTGCCGGTCTCGGCGCGGAAAGCCCGGTTGAAGGGTGCGATCGAGCCATAGCCCAGATCGAGCGCGATGGTGAGAACCTGGTCATGGGCGCGGTCCGGGTCGGCCAGCAGCCGCTTGGCCTCTTCCAGCCGGTGGGCGTTAAGGAAGGCGGAGAAATTCCGGTAGCCCAGCCCCCGGTTGATGATCCGCCGCAACCGGTGTTCGCGCGTGCCCAGATGCTCGGCCAGCGAGCCGACGGTGAGACCCGGTTCGCGATAGAGCCCCTCGGCCATGGCGGCTTCCAGCCGGCGGGCGAGGGGGCGGTTCTCCGGTGACAGGTCCCGTGCGTCTGCGCCGGTGCCGCGGCGGTACGTGTTCCGGGCGCCGAACAGGTCGGTGGGCGTGGCGACCAGCCAGCCGGTAAATCCCATGGCCAGGATGAAGAGCGTGAAGCCGTGCGCGGGGAAGACCCAGTCGGGAAAGCCGGCGCGGGCGTAGCGCAATTCCAGCGCGGATATGGCAATGCCCAGAAGGGCGACGAGGATCGCGAAGGCGATGCGGAATTTGCGCCGGGGCTCGATCAGGTCGTCCCCCCAGTCGCGCAGGGCCAGAATGGCGGCGTGTCCCATCATCGAGATGTTGATGATCTGCCAGCCGCTGGCGGAGATTATCGCGAACAGGCTGTCGCCGGGCGACAGGAAATTGCCCGCCGCGCACAGCACCACCGCCAGCATGGGCAGCAGGCGCCACATCCGCCAGCGGAAGCCGGTGTCGAACAGGGCTGTGGCGAACCACCAGAAGAACACGCCGGTGGGCACGGCGAAAACGTTCAGCACCGGATCGAAGGGGCCGAGCACGGCGGCGACCGTGTCGGACGAGAGCAGCGCGTAGCAGGCCACGCCGGTGGCGAACAGGATGCCGAGGCGGGCCGCCAGGCTGTGCCGGGCATCGCGCAGGAAGAGAAGGCCGAGCATCACGGCGAGAGCGAAGGTCCCGCCGCGTGCCAGGATATCAAGAATCTCGATCGTGCTCATCCCGTGCCGGCCCGGTCTGCTGTGCAATCCGGTAGCGGTTATCGCAGCTTGCATGCGTCGCGGGAAGCGCGGCGCCCGCATGCAGGGCCTGGAGACAGCGATCGCCGGATGCTTCGACAGCCCGGTCGAGCGTGTCGCGAACGCAGGATCGCACACCCCGCGCGGCCATGGCGCTGTGGCGGTTTTCATGCCGGCACGCGGTCAGCACACGCTGGTGCAGCCGGTCCAGCCGGTCCTGGGTGGTGTCGGTCTGGGGTGCTGCGGGGGAGAGCAGCAGGGTGGCGGCAAAAAGGGCGCCGGGGAGAAAAGCCATATCGACCTCCGTGGTTGGCAGGCCGATGCATGACAGCGCCGGGGGGGTAGCGTCTGCGCGTTTTCGAAATCGCGCAGCCTATTTCATCCGCGCGACATCTCTTTCAACCCGGATCAGGCGGCAGCGCTGGTCCGCTGCTTCGCCGGATCGTTGAGGCAGGCATCGATGGCACCAAAGAACTCGGCCTGGTTGATCGGCTTGGTAACCACATCATTCATGCCGGCTTCGCGGCAGCGTGTCCGGGCGCTCGACAGGGCGTTTGCGGTCAGGGCGACAATCGGGACCTGGCAGGCCGGGCCGGTCAGCGCACGGATGGCGGCAGTCGCCTGCAGCCCGTCCATCACCGGCATTTCCATATCCATCAGCACGAGATCGTAGTGTTGCGCCTGGACCGCCTCGACCGCTGCAGCGCCGTTCTCCACGAAATCGGCTTCATAGCCGCGCAGGTTCAGGAAGCCCCTGGCGACCGCGCGGTTCACGGCAATGTCCTCGGCGACGAGAATGCGGACACCTCCCGCAGGCGCGGCGGCCCGGACAGGCTCCGGCGTGCCGGCGGCGGGTGCCGGCTCGGCAATATCGCGCTTCAGAGGCACTTCGAACCAGAAGGTCGAGCCCTGGCCGGCCGTGGTGCGGAAGCCGATCGTGCCGCCCATCAGCTCGACGAGGCGCTTGCAGATCGTCAGGCCCAGCCCGGTCCCGCCATGGGCCCGCGTGGTCTCGGCGTCGGCCTGGGTGAAGGCGGAGAAGAGTTTCGGCTGGGCGGTCTCGGGCACGCCGCAGCCCGTATCGCGCACCTCCACCCGCATGACATGACGGCGCCTGCCGATGGCGTGAAAGCCCATTTCCACATCGACCGAGCCGGTCTCGGTGAACTTGATGGCATTGCTCACCAGGTTGAACAGGACTTGTTTCAGCCGCACCGGATCGCCCTCGAACCGGTCGTTCTTGCCAGCCTGCACCTCGATGGAAAAGCCGATCGCCTTCTCCCGGGCGCGGGCCTGCCAGAGCGTGCGGGCATCGGCGGCCATGCGATGGGGATCGAAGACCTGGATGTCGAGGTCCATCTTGCCGGCCTCGATCTTGGAGAGGTCGAGCACATCGTTCAGCAGGCGCAGGAGAATCTGGCCGCTGTCATTGATCACGCGCACGAATTCGGACTGTTCGTCGTTCAGCTCGGTCGACATCAGCAATTGCGCGACGCCGAGCACACCGTTCAGCGGCGTGCGGATCTCGTGGCTCATCGTGGCGAGGAATTCCGACTTGGCCTTCGAGGCCGCCAGCGCCTCGATGCGCGCATGGCCGAGCTGTTCGGCCAGGGCGGAGAGTTTGTGGCTGCGCTCCGCGCTTTCCCGCGAGGTTTCGCGGAACAGGTCCAGCGCGGTGCCGACGCCGCAATAGTCACCATTGCGGGTGATCAGGAAGCCTTCCATCAGCGCCGAGGGGCGGTCCCGCACGATCAGCATGTTGAGTTCTGCGATGGGCGTGGAGGCCTCGACCAGCAGCGGATCCTTGTTCATGAGGAAGGTGACCGGGCGTTTGGAGAAGAGCGCGCGGCCATGCCGGTCGGCCATTTTCACGAAAAAGCGGTCGCGCGAGACGAGGCCCAACGGCTGGCCATTCTGCACCACGGCAACGACCAGCAGATCCTTGTCATCGGAGAACAGGTCGTAGACGAACTCACCCGAAGTGTCCGGCGAAACCACCGGCGCATCAGTCATCACATCGCGTACGAGGCGGCTCATCCCGTTTCCCCCTGAAATCTGCGGGGGAGATTGTCCGGCCCTGCTTTCCAAGGCTTAAACGCCTGAACGGTTTCATGGAAACTTCACCGAAACGTCACGAAGATGGGCGCGTTTCCCGGTCGATCCAGTCGAGAAAACCGGCCGCACTTCCAGCCTTGTCGACCGGCAGGGAGAGCACGCACGGCTCGTCATAGGGATGCAGCTCGGTGATGCGTGCGCACAGGGCGGGCGCCAGATCGGTCCGCGTTTTCAGGACCATGACGGCTTCCTGCGCGGTCTCCACCTCGCCCTGCCAGCGATAGACGCTGATCATGCCGCGGAACACGTTCGCGCAGGCGCACAGCTTTTCCTCGATCAGCCGCTTTGCGGCCGCCTCGGCACTGTCTGGATCGGGCCAGGTTGTGTAGGTCCAGCTATGGCTCATGGTCATCCTCGCTGTCTTCATTATATAAGCCGCGCATGACGAACCCAATGCCTGCCCCCACGGCCCTGGTCCTCTTCTCCGGCGGCCAGGATTCCGCCACCTGCCTTGCCTGGGCGCTCGACCGGTATGACCGGGTCGAGACGGTCGGTTTCGACTATGGCCAGCGGCACGCTGTCGAGATGAGCGCGCGGCAGGATGTGCGCAGGGCGATGCAGGCCCTGCCCGGCGGTGACCGGCTGGGCGAGGATTTCGTCATCGACCTCACCGGTTATGGCGCCATCGCGGAAAGCGCGCTGACAGCCGAGCGCGAGATCGAGATGCAGGCCAACGGTCTGCCGTCCACCTTCGTGCCGGGCCGCAATCTGGTGTTTCTCACCGTGGCGTCGGCCCTGGCCTATCGCCGCGGGCACAGCGTCCTTGTCGGCGGCATGTGCGAGACCGACTATTCCGGCTATCCGGATTGCCGGCGCGCCACCATCGACGCGACCCAGCAAGCGTTGACACTGGGCCTGGACGTGCCGATGCGCGTCGAGACGCCGCTGATGCATCTGGACAAGGGCCAGACCTGGGCGCTGGCGGCCGAGCTGGGCGGTGCGGACCTGGTCGAACTGATCCGCGTCCAGTCCCATACCTGCTATCGCGGCGAGCGCGGTGCGCTGCACGATTGGGGGCATGGCTGCGGAACATGTCCGGCGTGCGAGCTGCGGGCCGCGGGCTGGCAAGCCTGGCAGGAGGCGCTGACGGCATGAGCTATTCGGTCAAGGAAACCTTCCTGACGGTGCAGGGCGAGGGCGCGCAGGCCGGGCGTCCAGCGGTCTTCCTGCGCTTTGCCGGCTGCAATCTGTGGAGCGGCCGGGAGCAGGACCGGGCCAAGGCGGTCTGCAATTTCTGCGACACGGATTTCGTCGGCATGGACGGTCCGGGCGGCGGACGCTTTGCGACGCCGCAGGATGTCGCCGGTCACGTCCGCAGCTTCTGGCCCGGCGGCGGCAGGCCGCTGGTCGTGTGTACGGGCGGGGAACCCCTGCTGCAGCTCGACGCGCCGCTGATCGACGCGCTGCACGCGGCCGGGTTCGAGATTGCCGTGGAGACCAATGGCACGTTGCCGGCGCCCGACGGGATCGACTGGATCACCGTCAGTCCGAAGGGCACGGCGCAGGTCGTCCAGCGCTCCGGCCACGAGCTGAAACTCGTCTATCCGCAGCCCGGGCTCGATCCGGCCGCGTTCACGGGCTGGGACTTCCGGCGTTTCTCCCTGCAGCCGATGGATGGCGCACACATGATGGAGAACGCCCAGGCCGCATTCGAATACTGCCTGGCGCATCCGCAATGGTCCTTGAGCCTGCAGACCCACAAATGGATCGGCGCGCCCTGAGTGACATTGTCGTCGCCGGAGCATTTTCAGCAAAAGTGGGAACCGGTTTTGCGGTTCGAAAATGCGACCACTCAAAACGCTAGAGCAAATTCATCAACTTCAATTGCGATGAAATTGCTCTAGCGGCTTTCCGACAGGCGCCGGGGCATCGGGGCCTCGCCGAGACTGTCCGTCAGCTCCCGCGCAAACAGGCTGAAGGCCAGGCGGGTATCGCTCCATATGCCCGTATCGTGGCCTGTCGGCTCGGTATTGTACCAGCGGAAGGCATATTGCCCGATCGGCCGCCCGTCGGCCCCGACCAGCTCGGCGGTCAGCTCGGCGCCGCCGGAGGCCTCACTGGTATAGTGCGCGGTATCCATGTCCTGGATCTGCGACAGGGTCGGCCGGCTGGGAACGACATCGACCAGGGTGACATTGAGCACCGTTTCGTGCGCCGAGACGCCATGCCAGTCGGCGGCGACCAGCGTGTTCTGCAGCACTTCGCGCAGATAGCCGGTCAACCGTCCCAGCTCGGCTTCACCGAGAAACTCGGCCTTCTCGCGCAGCGCCGGGGCGACGTCGATCCGGCCGATCTCGATCGAGCCGGTCGCCTCGCTGCGATAGCTGGACTGGAAGCCGCCCGTCTCGGCCAAGCCTGTATCGGCCATGCTTGTCTGGGCTATGGCCGGTAACGCGGCTGTGCTTCCCGCAAACGCACCTACAAGGACTAAAGCGAGCACACGCATCGTGTCTCTCCTCGCATCAGGTCCCCCTTGTGGCAAAGAGACTAGCACGGGGCGCCGCGTGTGCGTGAGCGAAGGGTGTTGTGCGTCCGCGAACAAAAGCTCGAAAGAGGCGCGCGAACGGAAAAGGGGCGCACCCGCCGGATGCGCCCCGCTTATTCCTTGAAGCCTGGCTCCGGGATCAGGAGCCGGAACGATACCGTTCGCTCAGGCTTTCACCGATATCGTCGGCAAACCGGTCCATGGCGCGGCGCGCATCGGTCCAGCGGGAATAGCCCACGACATCCTGAATATTGTGCGAGCGCCAGGAATAGGCGAACGTCTCCAGCTCGGTGCCGCTGGCATCGAGAAGACGGGCTTCCAGGCTCGCCCCGCCGATGCTGATCGAGGACTGGTGCAGGCCGCGGGCGGCCATCTGCTCCATGGTCGGCCGGTTCGGCGTCGCGTCGAGAATGGTGACTTCCAGGCGAAGCCCGTTCTCGCCGAGCATGCCGGACAGCTCGCGCTCGAGATCTTCGCGCATCTCATTGGCCAGATAGTCCAGCTCGCGCTGGCCATACTCATCGGCCTTCTCGGTCAGCTCCGGTCCGAAGCCGATCGGGGAAATGGAAACGGGATCCTGTGCCAGTGCCGGAACCGCCAAGGCTCCGATCGCCAGCAGCGCGGTCATGGTACGTCTCATTGTGCGCCTCCTAACAAAGTTGGCAACGAGTCCCTCGCAACCAGACTAACACATAGGAATTGGCGATAAAAATGAAACCGCGGACAGGCGGGGAGGCGTCTAGTCCTCGTCCCCGTCATCATCGTCGTCATCGTCTCCGGGGGTAACAACGTCGATCGCAGCGCCGCCCACGGCACCGGCGGCACCGACCGCAGCGCCCACCGTGCCGACGGCAACATCGGTTGCGGCAATGACCAGGCATCCCGACAGGAGCGGGCTGAGGAACAGCATGGCGAGCAGGATGCGGATGCGGCGCATGGATCGGTCTCCGGTTGAACGCCTCCCTCGTCGCACTGACAGGGTTTCCACAAGATGAAGACGTTGGGTCGCCTGGAGCGTGATCAGGTGAAGTGGGAACCGGTTCACCGGTTCGATCACGCGACCGCTAAAGATTCCGGAGCTGAAGCGTTTCCGTGGGAAACGATCCTGCGCTAGCGTCCCTCGCGCCACCAGCCCAGGCCCAGGAAGGCGGCCAGAAGCAGGACCGCCAGGAGGCCCGGCAGAAGCGGTGTGCGGGTCGAGGCCTCGACCACATAACGCTCGTTCCGGGTCAGGCCCAGCCAGGTCCGTCCGGCCTGGTCGGCACCGGCGCGGGTGCGGCGCAGGGCCGGCAGGTCCGCATCCGCACCGTCACCGACCGGATACCAGCCGCCGCCGCTCGCCTCGACAAAGGGATCGAGCGCATCGCCCGTCGGACGCAGATCGGCATATTCCACCGGATTGATCGGTCCCAGCGCGGCCACCGTCGTCAGATCGCCCGAGCGCAGCCGCACCAGTCCGGAGCCTTCTGCCGGCATGACCGCGGCAAAGCGGCCATCCTCGGTGCGGCCCATCGAGACCGTCTCCTCGCGCCCGTCCGGCCAGGTGATCTCCAGCGGCGGAGCGTCGTCGGACAGGGTGACCCGGTCGACATGCAGCTCGCCCTCGGTGGCGTAGGCGGTGAGGCGTTCCTCGTCGAGCTCGGGTTCGCGCATCAGCCAGTGGGCGACGCGGCGGAACATTTCCGCATAGGGACCGCCGCCTTCGAAACCGCGCGCCCACAGCCAGGTCTGGTCGCTCATCACGATGGCGGCCCGGCCTTCGCCGGAGCGCTGCAGGACGAGAAGCGGGTGCCCGTCCGGCGTTTCCAGCAGCGTGTCGCCGCCCAGCGCCGTGCCGTGGATATGACGCAGCCAGCGGCCCCATTGCGGGGTCTCGCCGCCGCCGGCCAGACCGGCCGTCACGGGATGGCGCAGGCCGGTATCCGTGGTCTCAGGGGTGAAGCCGCCATCGGTGATGTAGCCCGTCGGACGCACCGGCAGGACCGCGGCCAGCGGCGTGCGGTAGAGGCTCGGCGCGCCGGCGAAGGGCGGGCCGGCCGTTACCAGCAGCGCACCGCCATTGTCCACATAGCGGGCGATATAGTCGAAATAGAGCGGCGGCATGATATTGCGCCGGCGATAGCGGTCGAAGATCACCAGGTCGAATTCTTCCAGGCGCTCCACGAACAATTCTTGCACCGGGAAGCCGATCAGGGCCAGCTCGTCCACCGGAGTGGAGTCGCGCCGGTCTGGCGGCCGCAGGATGGTGAAGTGGACGAGGTCGACCGAGGGGTCGGACTTCAGAAGGTCGCGCCATGCGCGCGCGCCATTGTGCGGCTCGCCGGTCACCAGAAGCACGCGCAGCCGGTCGCGCACGCCGTTCACCGACACGGCGGCCCGGTTGTTGATCAGGGAGAGTTCTTCCGGTCCCGCCTCGACCTCGGCCTCGATGACATTCTGGCCGCGGCGTTCGACAGGAACTTCCACCCGGGTCGAGCGGCCGATCGGGATGGTGAAGCGCTGGGGCTCGCCGCCTTCGAAGCGGAAATCCACCGCGGCGGTGCCCTGCATCGCATCGTCCTCGACGCGGATCATGAATTGCACGGTCTGGCCGACAATGCCGTAGCGCGGGGCTTCCTCGATCACCAGGCGGCGGTCGCCGGCCTCGCGGTCGCCGGGCATGACGTGATGGATCGGCGCATCGACATTGATCGCATCCAGGCTGGCCGGCGCGTCATGGACCTGGCCGTCAGTGACCAGGACCACACCGGCGATACGGTCCGGCGGTGCGCTGGCGAGGGCGGCATTGACGCCGTCGAACAGCATGGTGCCGTCGGCGCTCTCGCCGGCTTCCACCTCGACCAGATCCAGCAGGGGATCATTCTCGGCCTCGCGGCGCAGCGCCTCGGCCATGGCGTTGGCGGCCTCATTGCGCTCGCCGATATCCATGCTGGACGATGTATCGGTCACCAGGATGGCGACGTCGGCCAGCGGGTCGCGTTCTTCCTCGACCAGCGAGGGATTGGCCAGCACAAGGGCGATGCCCAGAATGGCGAGCGTGCGCCAGATCCAGCCGGACAGGCGCATCACACCGCCCGCCAGTGTGGCGATCAGGGCGAGCCCGGTGAGGGCGGCGATCACGCTCCAGGGCAGGAGCGGGGCAAAGTCGAGCGCAGTGACGGTCGCGTTCATTGGCCCAGCCTCTCGAGAATTTCCGGCACATGGACCTGGTCGGCCTTGTAATTCCCGGTGAGCGCATACATCGCGATATTCACCCCGAAGCGGTAGGCCATCTCGCGCTGGCGGTCGCCACCCTCGACGGGCACCATGGCCTCGCCGTTCGCATTGCGGGCCCAGGCCGAGGCCCAGTCATTGGCGCCGATGATCACGCCGGACGTACCGTCGCGAGAGGCACCGTCGGGATTGGCCTCCACCCAGACGGGGCTGCCCGAGAAGCGTCCCGGGAAATCCTGCAGCAGGTAGAAGGTGCGCGTGAGCACATGGTCCGGCGGGATCTGGGCCAGCGGCGGAATGTCGATGCTTTCCAGGAGGGTGACGAGGCCGGGGTGCGGCGCGCCCGTACGCAGCATGGCGACGTCGGCATCCTGGGTGTCGAACACGATCAGCCCGCCGGACTGGAGATAGGCGCTGACCTTCTCGGCCGTCTCCGGCGAGAGCGGCTGCACATCGGTGGAGACCGGCCAGTAGATCATCGGGAAGAAGAGCAGCGGATCGGTCTCGATATCGATCCCCATCGGCGTATCGGGCTCCATCGCGCTGCGCCGGGTGATCTCGCGGCCGAGGCCGGCAAGGCCCGCTTCGCTGCGGCCGTCGGTCTGGGCATTTCCGGTGCGGACATAGGCAAAGCGCAGGCTGAGCGCGGCTTCTAGGGCGTAGGCGTCGGGATCGCTGTCCTGGGCGTCCGCCATCGGAGCGCCGGGCAGGATGGTCAGCGCGATGAGGACAGCGGCAGCCGTGCCGCCCAGCCGCACGGGCAGGCGGCCGGCCAGGGCCAGGGCGATCAGGATGTCCATTGCCAGCAGGATCAGCGCGGTGGCCAGAAGCGGCGCATCGAAATGCGAGACCCGCGGACCGTCCAGTCCGGCAAATTCGGCACCGGGCAGATTGCGCGGCAGCGGCACCATCCGCGTGTCGCGGGCAACCACGTTCAGGGCGGCCGATACCGAGCCGAGCCGGTAGACGCCGGGCGGTGAGACCGGGCTGGGCGCCGTGGTCTCGAAAGCCTGGGCCGGGATCGGCCGGGCCGAGGCGGGGGCCGGAGCCAGCTGGCCTTCGGCGTCCAGCGCCCGGTCGAGCACCCAGGCGCCATTGGCCGGCGAGGATGCGGTGCCGCTGCGCGCCAGGCCCATCAGACGCTGCAGCATGCGCGGGAAGAGACCGGTCAGCGGCAGGTCCGACCATTCCGGGCTCGCCGTGACGTGGAACAGCACGATCCAGCCGCGGGCGCGGCGTTCGGCGGTGACCAGCGGCGTGCCATCGTCCAGCCGGGCCCAGACGCGGTCCGGTGTCGCAGAACCGGGCTGAGCGAGAACCTGCCGGTCGACGGTCGCATTGCGGTCTACCGGCAGGCCGGCAAAGGGCGATGTGTCGGGGAAGGGCGCCAGCGTCTGCGGTTCCTCCCAGTTCAGCGCGCCGCCGAACAGGCGGCCGCCCTGGCGCAGGTCGACAGGCAGGAGCGCGTCGCCGCGCGCCGCCAGGCGCGGGCCGGCAAAACGGATCAGGACGCCGCCATTGTCGATGAATTCGGCAATGCGCGGATCGTCGCTGCGCGCATCGTCGGTCATCACCAGAACGGAGGGTTCGGCGGCGAGAAGATCATCCAGCGTGCCGCGGATCAGCTCGGCGCGGGGCGCCAGGGCGCTCTGGATGTAATGCAGGTCGGACAGCAGGGGCTGGCCCTCGCTGGCGGTCAGTTCGATCAGGCCGACGCGCGGACGCTGCCAGCTATCGCCCAGCAGATGCACCGAACCGGCGGTCGAGGTGCCGTCGAGGCGCAGGCTGGCGATGCGGTTGCGCAGGTCGAGCGGCAGCGACAGCGTTGCCGAGGCGATGCCCGATCCGGCTTCGAAGGTGACGTCGCGGCGGGCAATGGCCCGGCCGTCCGAACCCAGCGCGGTGACCCCGGCGGTACGGGGCAGGTCGGTCGCGGCGCGGCGGACTTCCACCGTCAGCCCGTCAGCCGCGGCTTCCGGCGGCGCAAGGCCAAGCGCGGCACGGCCGCTGTCCGGCTCGATGATCCGCAACCGGCCCAGGCCTGACAATGTCTGCGCGAGGCTGGTCGCATCGCCGGAATTCAGGCCGTCGCTCAGCCAGGTCACGGCCAGCGGGCTGTCCAGTTGGCCGGCATCGCGCGCATTGCGCAGACGTTCGGCCGCGGCGTCGCGATCGGCCGGCCAGGGCTGCGGCGACAGGGTTTCCAGCTGGCGGCGGGCGGCGTCGGCATTGCCCAGGCGCACGGGCAGGGGGGCATTACCGCTGCTGGCGGTACCGGTGACGGCAATCGCGCGGCCGTCGCGATCCGCCTGGTCGATCAGGCGTTCGGCCTCGCGGCGCATGTCGTCCCAGGCCGAAGCGGCCGTCCAGCCATTGTCCAGCACCAGGAGGGAGGGGCGTGTCTCGGTCTCCACCGCGGCCGGCGTCCAGACCGGGCGGGCCAGGGCGATGATGATCAGGGCTGCGATCAGGAGGCGGAACAGGATCAGCCACCAGGGCGCGTGTTGCGGCGTCTCGGCATCGTCCGGCGCGCCCATAAGGAGGCGCAGCGGCGGGAAGACGGCCCTGCGCGGTGCAGGCGGGGTCGCGCGCAGCAGAAACCACAGCGCGGGCAGCGCGAGGAGGCCGGCCAGCGCCAGCGGAGCTGCGAAGGAAAGAGGGCCCAGGGCGAACATATGCGTCAGACGTCTCGTGCCAGGGTTTTGAACAAGGATAGCACGGCGCTGGTCGCCGGGCGGTCGGTACGGTGGGTGATCATCGTCCAGCCGAACTGCCGGGCAAGGGCCGCCAGCTGTTCGCCGTGCTGGGCCCAGCGGGTGCGATAGGCGTTGCGGGCCTCTTCGGCGCGGCCGAACAGCAGGGTCTCGCCGCTGCCGGGCGCTTCAAAGCGGGTACGGCCGGAATAAGGGAAGTCCTCTTCCGCCGGATCGACGATACGCAGCAGGACGCCATTGGCTTCCTGGGTGGCAAAGCGCGACAGGCGCGCCGCCCAGGTTTCCGGCGGATCCAGGAAGTCGCTCGACAGCACGATGCGGCTGAAGCGGGAAATATGGGGCGCCTCGACCGATTGTGCGGCACCGGGGCCCAGCGCCAGGCGGCGCGAGGCACGCTCGAGGCCCAGCGCGCCGGTGCGGGCAATCGCCGATTCGCCCAGTACGGAGACCCGCTCCCCGCCCTGGGTGAGCAGGGCGGCGACGGCGATCAGGCACACCGCGGCCCGGTCGGCCTTGGTCGGAACATTGCGGCTGGAGGCAAACTGCATCGAGGCCGAGCCGTCGCGCCACAGCGAGACGGTGTTGGCGGCTTCCCACTCGTTCTGGCGCACGAAGAGCTGGTCGGACTTGGCCGACTGGCGCCAGTCGACCGCGGCGCGGCCGTCTTCGGGGCGGTGATGGCGATATTGCCAGAAGGTTTCGCCAATGCCCGAGCGGCGGCGGCCGTGCACACCCTGAGCGACCGTCGCAGCGATGCGATCGGCTTCGGCCAGCAGGGCCGGCAGGCGCGCGGCCGCATCCTCACCCTCGTGACGCAGGGCGACGACGCGGCGCTCGGTATTGCGGTCTGCGCCCTGGACCATGGATCAGGCCGCCTGGTCTGCGAGCGTCTTGATCAGGCCTTCCAGCGTATGACCGTCGGCGCGGGCCGCGAAGGACAGCGCCATGCGGTGTTTCAGCACCGGTTCGGCCAGCGCGGCGACGTCCTCGGTCGACGGGGCAAGCCGTCCGCGCAGCAGCGCACGGGCGCGGCAGGCCAGCATCAGCGCCTGGCCGGCACGCGGGCCGGGACCCCAGGACACGCCGTCGCGCACAGCCGGAACATCGCTTTCGTCCGGACGGGCCGAACGCAGCAGGTCGAGGATCGCATCGAGCACGCGCTCGCCGACCGGCAGGCGGCGCACGAGCGATTGCAGTTTCAGGATCTCGTCCGCGTTCAGCACTTCAATCGCTTCGGCCTGTTCAGCACCCGTCGTCGCCAGCAGCACGGCGCGTTCGGCCTCGCGCTTGGGATAGGGAATGTCGACGCGCAGCAGGAAGCGGTCGAGCTGGGCTTCGGGCAGCGGATAGGTGCCTTCCTGCTCGATCGGGTTCTGGGTCGCCAGGACGTGGAAGGGTTTGGGCAGATTGTGGTGCTCGCCGGCGACCGTGACATAGCCTTCCTGCATGGCCTGCAGCAGGGCGGCCTGGGTGCGCGGGCTGGCGCGGTTGATTTCGTCGGCCATCAAGAGGCGGCAGAAGACCGGGCCTGGCAGGAAGCGGAAATGCCGCTTGCCGTCATCGCTCTCTTCCAGGATTTCCGAGCCCAGTATATCGGCGGGCATCAGGTCCGGGGTGAACTGGATACGTTTGGTGTCCAGGCCGGTGGCCGTGGCGATCGTCTGCACGAGGCGCGTCTTGGCGAGGCCCGGCGCGCCGACCAGCAGGGTATGACCGCCGGCGAGGACAGCGGCGAGACACAGCTCGATCTCGTCCTCGAGCCCGAAGATCACCCGGCCGATGCTCTCTTTCACCGCCTTGAGACGTTCCGTCGCGGCATCCGCCTCGGCAATCAGTTCTGCACCGGGTTCATTCGTCTCGGTCATCGTCCTACATTCCTTTGCGATACAGATACGATCCATTGGCCATATTGCTCTTTACGAGCATGGCGTTGCACACGAAAGCTGTCCATGCCCTCCACACCTCCGACGCGCGATCCGATGCAGTCGCTTCTCGACGCCGCCCGCCAGGCTGGCGACGGGCTGCCGCCGGTAGACAAGTGGCATCCCGACTATTGCGGCGAGATGGACATGGTCATCAAACGTGACGGGTCTTGGTGGCACGAAGGCACGCGCATTACACGTGACCGTCTTGTAAGACTGTTTTCCACGATCTTGCGGAAAGATGACGATGGCATTCATTACCTCGTCACTCCGGTCGAGAAGATCGGCATCGAGGTGGAGGTCGCGCCCTTCATTGCCACACGGGTCGATGTTGTCGGCGAGGGCAAGGACCAGTCGCTGGTCTTCACCACCAATGTCGGCGATCTCGCCGAGGCAGGGCAGGATCATCCGATCACGGTCGAAGTCGATGAAGAGACCGGCGAGCCGACGCCTCTGGTGCGGGTGCGTGGCCGGCTGGACGCGCTGATGGCACGTCCTGTCTTCTACGAGCTCGCCGAACGGGCGGTGGAGCATGAGGGCGTGATGGGCGTGTGGAGCGGCGGTGAATTCTACCCGCTGGGGGCGGTGTGATGGAGCGCGCCGACCGGCTGCTGGCGCTTTTGCGCGACCGGCTGGACCCGGTTGATGCGCCGGGCGGGCCGCCGCGATTCGGCGATGGCGATCTCAATGGCGGCCTGCCGCTGCGCGAGACGGCGACGACAGCGCTGCGCAATGCTGCCGTGCTGGCGCCGCTGATCGTGCATGACGGACCGCCGCGCCTGCTGCTCACCGAACGTGCGGCGCATCTGGCCAAGCATGCCGGCCAGGTCGCCTTCCCCGGCGGCAGTGTCGATCCGACCGGCGAGACTCCGGCCGAGGCCGCGGTGCGCGAGCTGGAGGAAGAGGTCGGGATCGGGGCCGGGCATGTCGAGCTGATCGGCCGCTTCGACGGGTATGAGACCGTCACCGGCTTCCACGTCACGCCCTTCGTGGGCGTGCTGAAGCCCGGCTATGTGCTGCGTCCGGACCCGGGCGAGGTCGCCGATGTGTTCGAGGCGCCCTTCGATTTCCTGATGGATCCGGCCAATCACCTGCGCCATTCGCGCGAGTGGCAGGGGCACCGGCGGCATTTCTATGCCATGCCCTGGGAAGGCCGCTATATCTGGGGGGCGACTGCAGGCATGCTTATGTCCCTGCACGACCGGTTGTATGGTTAGCTCATGATCCGCATCACAATTATCGAAATCGCCTCGTTTTTCCTGCCCTTCCTGCTGTTCTTCATCTGGCGGTGGCAGACACGGTCCGACGTAAAGCTGACGGCCACGCCGGCGCTCAAGCTGGGTGTGGCCGGAGCCGTGCTGGCAATCGTCGCGATGATCGCGCTGGCCATGTTCGACGCCTCGCGGGGCGGGCATGAGGGCGATCAGTATGTGCCGCCGCGTGTGGTCGATGGCCGGGTCGTGCCGGGCCATTTCGTCCCCGCAGGCGAAGTCGGGAGCGACGCGGCGGATCCGCCGGAAACGGAAAACGAAGACACGCCGCAATGACCCGGCCGCGTCTCGATCCTGCCCGGCAGACCTGGATGCAGGCGCCGGAGACCGTCGCCGTGATGGAAGCCCTGGATGCCGCCCGGCCCGGCGGCAGCCGATTCGTGGGCGGCTGCGTGCGCAATGCGCTGCTCGGCGAACCGGTGGCGGATGTCGACATCGCCACCCAGCTTCTGCCCGACGAGACCATCGCCGCGGCGAAGGCGGCCGGTCTGAAGGCGGTTCCCACCGGCAAGGCCCACGGCACGATCACCGTCATTGCCGGTGGCGTGCCCTTCGAGGTCACGACGCTGCGGCGCGATGTGTCGACCGATGGCCGGCGGGCGGTGGTGACTTTCACCGAAGACTGGGCCGAGGATGCGCAGCGGCGCGATTTCCGTCTCAACGCGCTCTATGCCGACCGCACGGGCGCGATCATCGATCCGACGGGCGGTCTCGAGGATGTCGCGCCGCGGCGTTTCGTCTTCGTGGGCACGCCGGAGAACCGTATCCGCGAGGACTATCTGCGCATCCTGCGCCTGTTCCGCTTCGAGGCCTGGTATGGCGGCGGTGATCCGGACCCGGCGGGGCTGGCGGCAGCGGCGGCGCTGAAGGACGGGCTTCATAAATTATCGGTCGAGCGTGTCTGGGCCGAACTCAAGAAATTGCTGGCTGCACGCGATCCGCGGGCCGCACTCGCCGCGATGGCGCAGGCGGGTATTCTGGATTTGATCCTTGGAGTGAACGGATCCTTAAGAGTCCTCGGCGGTATTGTTGATCAGGATATACAATATGGTCTAGCGCCCGATTCGCTCTTGAGGTTCGTGGCGCTTGCCGATGGCGGACCGGAAAGGATCAGGACCATGGCAGCCAAGCTGAAGATGTCGAACGCCGAGACACGCCGCCTCGAGGGCGCCGTCGATCCGTCGGCGCGCGAAGACGTTACCCGGGCCTTTTCCGACATGGCCGCCGCCGAGCGTGCCATCATGGCGCTGGGCGCCCGCGCTTTCGAGGATCAGGCCCGCCTGCAGGCGGCCGGCGAGGTGGCTCCGCCGCCGCGCGACTGGACCCTGCTCGCCAAATTCGCCCGCGAATGGGCCGAACCGGAATTCCCGGTCAAGGGCGGCGATCTGATCCTGCTGGGCTACGAGCCCGGCCCGATGCTCGGCGATGCCCTCGACGAATTGAAGGCCCACTGGGTGGCCGAGCGTTTCGAGCCGACCCGTGAAGAGTTGATCGCGCGTCTGAAGACGCACTGATCCGCTTTCGGGCGCAGAACAGAAAAACCCCGGCCAGCCGGCCGGGGTTTTTTGTGTCTAGATGTCGAGATCGAGATACATCGCGGTGAAGGCCAGCGAGTCGACCAGCGCGTGCGCCAGGATGAGCGGCCAGAGATTGCGCTTGTAGACGAGATAGAGCACGCCCAGCACGACCCCGATCATGCCGGTCACGACCAGGCCACGCAGGCCCTGATAGTAGAAATGCCCGTAGCCGAAGACCAGCGCCGGCAGGAGAATCGCCAGCCCGGTCGCGAGCGCCTTGGGCAGGCCGCTGAAGGCGCGTTGCAGGCGGGAGATCATGAAGGCGCGGAAGAAGAGTTCCTCGAACAGGCCGCCGCTGATCCAGCCCAGCGCCAGCCACAGGAGATAGACCGGCAGATTGCCCTGGATGTCGCCCCATCTGGCCTCGATCCCCTCGGACGGCAGATCGGTGCTCCACAGACCCAGCGCTTCGCCGCCGGCCGTGACGCCGACGCCCGTGCCCAGGATGGCGACAATGCCGAGGAGGGTTTGCGGTGCCACCAGCAGGATGGATTTCCAGCCGCCGAGCCGCCGCAGGCCCAATTCCCGCCAGCTTTCGCCGCGGCGGTGGAGATACAGCGTCGCCAGGCCCAGCGTGACGATGAGGGTGATCGGGCCGGCAAACTTCCAGACGATCTGGTCGAGACCGGCCTTCAGCGTGATGCTGAAGATGACGGCGATCAGGAAGGCCGCCAGGGCTTCGCGGGGGCGGATCGGAGGCGGGGTGTCGGACATGGTGTCTCCACTGGCATCGATTGATGCTGCGGTCATGCCACGGCCCGCCAGCCGTTTATTGAACGATCGTGCAGGGGCGCCGGGGCGATGCCAGCAGAGTCTGCCAGCGCCGCGGTGACAGACCGTAGGCCTGCCGGAACTGGCGCGTGAAGTGCGCCTGGTCTGCAAAGCCGCAGGCATAGGCGGTGTCGGCCAGGGCATGGCCGTTTTCCACAAGCGCGCGGGCACGGTCGAGCCGTCCCATCTGCCAGTAGCGATAGGGGCTTGTGCCCAGTAGCTGGCGGAAATCGCGGGACAGGCGCCAGCGGTCGATGCCGCTGACCATTTCCAGCTCCGCCATGTCCGGTGCGCGGTCTGCCCGATTGAGAATGAAGCGGCGCGCGCACTCGACGGCGCTGCGGTCGGGTGCCGGCCGTATCGCGGCCGAGTCCGAAATTGCGTCCATGGCAAGGACGAGTTCGGTGAGGCGGTGGCTCCAGCCAGCCGGGTCGCCGTCCCCGGCCTCGCCGGCCTGCAGGCAGGCGCCGATGGCAGCGATAAGACGCGGGTCGTGGCTGACCCCGCCGGCGATATGGGGCAGGGGGCCGGGGCGCATGTCCGACACGTGTTCGGGCGCCAGCGTGATCGCGGCATAGCCGAAACCGGTTTCGTCGACCGGGCGGCCGTCGTGAATTTCGTCGGGATGCAGGATGACGGCGTCGCCGGGGCGGGCATGCCGGGTCGCGCCGCGATAGTCGAAGGCCTGGATGCCGCGCCGGGTCAGCGCCAGCGTGTAGACGCTGTGCCGGTGCGGCGAGAAGGCCGTGTCGACAAGCTCGGCCTGGAAGCATTGGATCGGCTGGCTGGAACCGCTTGCCGGCATGGCGGACATCTCCTGTCTTTCGAGGCAGAAGATGCCCGCCGCCGGTGTTTTGGATGCGGCTGTTCTGGATACAGGCTGTGCGGTGCGGCGCCTATCGGCCCCACATCGCTTGCTCGCCCTCTTCCACACGCTGCATGGATTGCGCGTAGGAGGCATTGATCGAGACGCGGATATTCTGCTCCGCCGGGCTTTCCGCCGAGGTACGCACCTCGTGCTCGATACGATTGGCGATCTCGAACTCGATGCGTTCGCGTTCCTCGGGCGGCAGGGCCTTGAGCGTGTCCTCGGTCATGCCCTGTTCTTCCAGGTACATGGCGCGGATCTGCTCGGCCGGGCTCATCCGGGCCCATTTGAGGAATTCCTCGACCACGCCGCCGCCCAAGTTGGAACCCGGCGGCTGCTCGCCGCCGGACTGGCCGGGCGGTGCGGCTTCGGCAATTTTCTGGCTGGCCTCGGGCGGCAATTCGGCCGCTTCGGGCGGGATGGCATCAAAGCCTTCCGTCGGACGGGTTTCTTCCTCGGCCTCGGGAGAGCGGGCGCCCGGCCATCTCGGGGCCGGTTGTGATATGGCGTCGATATAGGACACGCGCTGGGCTCCTCGTCGGTAGGCCCCGGCACGGGATTCGCGAACGGGGCGCTGCCTGCCTAGCAGGAGCGGTGCCAGCGCAGAGGCCAGTCATAGCGTATGACTTGCCGTTAAACGGCAGATATTGCCCGGCTTTTTCTTCCCTCTGGCAGGATTTGCCGGGCCGGACCTAAGGCCATTTCGCCTCGGGCGGCATGGAGGAGAGGATCGACTTCACATTGCCGCCGGTCTCGAGACCGAACTTGGTGCCGCGATCATAGAGCAGGTTGAACTCGGCGTAGCGGCCGCGGCGGACGAGTTGTTCCTCGCGGTCTTCCGGCGTCCAGGCCTCGCCCATGCGCCGGCGCACGAGTTGCGGATAGATATCCAGGAAAGCCAGGCCGACATCGCGGGTGAAGGCAAAGTCGCCATCCCAGTCGCCGGTATTGTGGCGGTCGTAGAAAATCCCGCCAATGCCGCGCGGTTCGTCGCGATGCGGCAGGTAGAAATACTCGTCGCACCATTTCCTGAAGCGCTCATGGAAATCCTCGCCATGCGCGTCGCAGGCGGTCTTGCAGGCGGCGTGGAAGTCCTTGGCGTCGGGGTGCGACTGGGTGCGGTTGCGGTCGAGCACGGGGGTGAGGTCCATGCCGCCGCCGAACCACCACTGGGTGGTGGTGATGAAGCGCGTATTCATGTGCACGGCCGGCACGTTGGGCGACCACATGTGGGCGATCAGCGAAATGCCGGTGGCGAAGAAGCGCGGGTCTTCCTCGGCGCCGGGGATCTGCTGGCGGAACAGGTCGGAGAATTCGCCCTTCACGGCAGAGACGTGGACGCCGACTTTCTCGAACAGCCGGCCCTTCATCAGGCCCATGCGGCCGCCGCCCTCATCCTTCGATCCGTCGCCGCGTTTCCAGTCCTCGAACACGAAACGCCCCGGATCGCCGGGATAGAGATCGGACGGCACCTCGTCTTCCAGGCGTTCGAATTCGGCGCAGATCTGGTCGCGCAGATCCTCGAACCAGGCCTGGGCGGACTGGCATTGCAGGTCGGAGCCGGCGGAGGCGGGTTTGGGCTGATCGGTCATGGCCGCGATGTGTAGCGCAGCCGGCGGCGAGGGCAAGCCCCGCCTGTTCCGGCCATGCCGGTCAGCGGCGCCAGGTGGGGAAGGCTGCCTCGATGTCGGCGATGCGGATACGGGTCTGCTGGCGGATGCGTTCGGCGAGCGACTGGACATAGTCCATGTTCTCGCCTTCATACCCCTCATACTGCTTGGCCTGAACGGCGACCTCGCCGACATCGGGCAGATGGGTGACGCGGTCGCGGTTGATCATGCCCAGCGAATAGCCCAGCAGCCGGCCGATCGCGCTCTGATTGGCCTGTTTCCAGTCGCCCGAAACATTGCTCAGCGGCGCGTGAAGCGATGGCGAGAAGCGGATGGTCTGCGTGTTGTTCCGGGTTCGCGAGCGGTCGCGCACCGTGACCGGGAAGTTCACCGCGCTGAACGCGGCGTCATAGCTCAGCCGGGCACCATTGCTGCAGGCGCCTTCGGCAATCCAGGCCAGGGCATGGTCGGACAGGCCGGTGACATCGCCGCCCCCGCCGACCGAACCATGATCGCCGGGAAACCAGAGCTGTTGATACGCATCGCGGCCGCGGCCGTCGCTTTCGGCTTCGGTCTGCAGCGCGGCCATCTTGCCGGCCTCGAACAGGGCGGGCCGGAAGGCGGCGCGCGGTTCGTCCAGCGCCACGGCGTGGCGGGCGCGCTGCACGATGCGGGAAAGCTTGAGATCGTGGAAGCCGTGATCCTCGGCCTTGCCGGCCATGGCATTCCACACGCCGGGCACGCCGTTCTGGCCGACCGTGTCCCAGACGCCCAGATAGCTGACCATGATCTTCTGGTCCGGATTGTCGGCCTGCAGTGACAGGTCGGCGGCGGTATCGATCCACCAGCCCTCATGATTATAGGTGCGGCGGAACTCGATACTGTCGGGATGGTCGGGCTTGCGGCGCTTGTCCTTGTAGAGCATCAGCGCATCGTCGACATAGGGGGCCGCATCGCGCCGCAGGATGCCGCAATTGCGGATCATGCCGACCAGCGAGCGCGCCGTGTAGGCGCCGCGCGAAAAGCCGAACACGAAAATCTCGTCGCCGGGATCGTAGTTGAAGACGAGGAAGGAATAGGCATCGACGATGTTCTGGATCAGCCCGTCGCCGAAACCGCCGCCATCCATGCTCTCGCCTTCCAGCGTGCCGACGCCTTCATCGTAGAAGACCACCTGCTTGACCGGATCGGCGCCGTCGCCGGCATCGCCCTCGGAATGGATCGACTGCGCCAGCTTGACCACATTCGTGACCGGGCGGGACTTGTAGTCCAGCTCGTTCCAGGTGCCGTCACAACAGATCACGATACGCTTGTGCCGCGCCATCCAACCCTCCCGAGCCGTACCAGATATGCGCGTGAATGCTACTTCAGATAGAAATGATATTCAAACAGATTCAGGGGTTGTTGCGAAGCTGGCGGCTCGCTTCTGCCAGCGCGATCCCGGCGCTCATCGCGACATTGAGCGAGCGCATGTCCGCGCGAATCGGAATCCGCACGCGACAATCCGCCGCGGTATGGACTTCCTCGGTGACACCGGCACTTTCACGGCCGAACAGGAGGCGGTCATCCGGCCGGAAAGAAAAATCCCACAGGTCTGTCGCGCCCGATGTGGTGAACAGAACGAGGCGGCCCGTGCGGGCTTCTGCACTTTCTGTGTAGGTATTCCAGCCGGCATGGCGCACCGGCGCAATGGCTGCGCCATAGTCCATGGCGGCCTTGCGAATTCCCTTGTCCGTCAGGGGAAAAGCGCAGGGTTCGATGACGTCCATTCCGGCCCCGAAACAGGCGGCCGTCCGCATGGAAGCCCCAAGGTTTTGCGGAATATCCGGTTGAAAAAATACGATCCGCATTCTAAGCCGCGCACAGACTGGAGCCATCTGTCTGCATGCGGCATTGCGCCGCCTACTGGTCAGTGGGTCCGGGAGTAGTTTATACCGCGTCAAACCCCGTCTTGGACGGGGTCGTCAAGATTGACGCATGTTTCTGGGGCAGGGCCCGGCTTTGTGCAGGCCCGTTATAGACAAGAGAAGAGGTCGGCTCGTGACGGAAGAGAACGGCGCGCCCGGCGGACACGGTGATGAACCGACACGCCGCGACTTCATCTATATCGCTGCAGGCGGCGCGGCCGCTGTCGGTGGCGGTCTCGTGGCCTGGCCGTTCATCGATCAGATGAATCCCGCAGCGGATACGCTGGCGCTGGGATCCATCCGCGTCGATGTCTCGCTGGTCCCGGTGGGATCGGAGATCACCGTCATGTGGCGCGGTGGCCCGGTCTTCATCCGGCACCGGACCGAGGAAGAGATCGCGGAGGCCCGCTCGGTCGCGCTGAACGCGCTCCCGGACGAGGACGCCCGCAACGACAACCTGCCGACCGGCATTCCGGCGATCGACGCCAACCGCGTGCTGCGGCCGGAATACCTGATCGTGAAGGGCAATTGCACGCACCTCGGCTGCGTGCCGCTGGGCCTGGGCGCCAATACCGGCGACTATGACGGCTGGTACTGCCCCTGCCACGGTTCGCACTACGACACCTCGGCGCGGATCCGTCGCGGACCGGCGCCGGAAAACCTGCCGGTTCCGGACTATTATTTCGAATCGGAAAACACGGTGAAGATCGGCCTGTCGCCCGACGAGGCAGCTGTCTCCGGATGGCAGGTCGCTGACGCTTCGGGGGCTGCGGCATGAGCGGACATTCGACTTACGAGCCGAAGACCGGAATCGAGAAATGGCTCGACTCCCGTCTTCCGATCATCCGCCTGGGCTATGACAGCTTCGTCGACTTCCCGACGCCGCGGAATCTGAACTACTGGTGGACGTTCGGCGGTATCCTCGCCGTCTTCCTGATGATCCAGATCGTCACCGGCATCGTGCTCGCCATGCACTATGTGGCGCACGAGGCGCACGCTTTCGAAAGCGTCGAGCGCATCCGCCGCGATGTGCCCTTCGGCTGGCTGATCCAGTCGATGCACGCCAACGGCGCCAGCTTCTTCTTCGTGGCGGTCTACCTGCACATGTTCCGGGGCCTGTACTACGGATCGTACAAGGCGCCGCGCGAGGTCCTGTGGATCCTCGGCGTTGTCATCTATCTGCTGATGATGGCGACGGGTTTCATGGGCTATGTGCTGCCCTGGGGCCAGATGTCCTACTGGGGCGCCATGGTGATCACCAACCTGATCGGCGCGCTGCCCTTCGTCGGCGACGCGATCCGGGAATGGCTGTGGGGCGGCTTCTCGGTTGGCCAGGCCACGCTGAACCGCTTCTTCTCCCTGCACTACCTGCTGCCCTTCGTGATTGCCGGCGTTGTCGGCCTGCACATCTGGGCGCTGCACGTGCCGGGCAATGGCAATCCGGCCGGTCTGGAAATCAAGGACCCGAAGAAGGACGCACTGCCCTTCCACCCGTACTACACGGTGAAGGACGGCTTCGCGATCATCGTCTACCTGATGGTTTTCGCGACCTTCGTCTTCTACATGCCGAACGTTCTGGGCCACGCCGACAACTATATCGAGGCGAACCCGCTCTCGACGCCGGCGCACATCGTGCCTGAATGGTATTACCTGCCCTTCTACGCGATCCTGCGCGCCATCACCTTCGACATCGGCCCGATCGATGCGAAGCTGGGCGGTGTCATCGCGATGTTCGGCGCCATCGGCATCCTGTTCGTCCTGCCCTGGCTGGATACGTCCAAGGTGCGCTCGATGCGCTACCGTCCGCTGACGCGCTGGTTCTTCATCTTCTTCGTGATTGCGGCACTGGGCCTGGGCTGGTGCGGTGCGAAGAACCCGGACGATCCGTTCATCGGCGCCGTGAAATTCGTACACCTGGCGCAGTTCCTGACGGCTTACTACTTCGCCTACTTCATCGTCATCCTGCCGGTGATGGGCATTGTCGAGAAGCCGAAGGACCGTCCGGCGTCGATCGAGGCGTCCGTCCTCGGTGAAGACAAGTCCTAAGGGAGCGACGAGATCATGATGATGACCCGTATTTTCGCCGCTGCCCTGGCAGCTGTCGGCCTCTCGGCCACGGCGCTGGCCGTCGAGGGTGACACCCACGCACCGGAAAACTACGCCTGGGAATTCGAGGGCCCGTTCGGCACGTTCGACCGCAATGCGGTCCAGCGTGGCTATCAGGTCTACCAGGAGGTCTGCGCTTCCTGTCACTCGATGAACCTGATGCGCTTCCGCAATCTGGGCCAGAAGGGCGGTCCGTTCGAGTCGGAACAGTATCCGAACCCGAATGACAACCCGATCGTGATGCAGATTGCCGCGGGCTACCAGGTCGAGGACGGCCCGAACGATGACGGCGACATGTTCATGCGTGACGGTCTGCCGTCCGACGCCTTCCCGGCGCCGTTCGAGAACGAGCAGCAGGCCCGCGCTTCCAATGGCGGGGCCTACCCGCCGGACCTGTCCCTGATCGTCAAGGCGCGCTCGGGCGGTGCGGACTATATCCGCTCGCTGCTGCTGGGCTATGAAGAGGCTCCCGAAGACTCCCACCTGTCGCCGGGCCAGTACTACAACGCTTACTTCGCCGGTGGCGCGATCGCCATGGCACCGCCGCTGGTCGACGACATCATCTCCTATGATGACGGCACGACGGCGTCCATGGAGCAGATGGCCGAGGACGTGGTGACCTTCCTCACCTGGGCCGGCGATCCGCACATGGAAGCGCGCAAGCAGATGGGCGTGATGGTGCTGATGTATCTCTTCATCTTCGCCGTCCTGGTCTATCTGGCCTACCGCCAGGTCTGGCGGAACGTGAAGCACTAGGCGTTTCGCCTGGCACCGGATTGAAAAGGCCGCGAGCGGAAACGTTCGCGGCCTTTTTGTTTTGCAAACGACACCAGGCTTCCCCTGCGAAAGCGGGGGAAGTGGCCGAACCCGGCCCCAGGCCGGGGGAGGTCGATGGGGGTAAGTCTGCGCGCTGCTGCGCTCAGCGGTGCTCCGCACCGCCCCCTCAGTCCGCTGACGCGGACAGCTCCCCCGCAAGCGGGGCGAGCCCCCGGGATCGCGAAAGACGGAAGACAACACATGACGCACTGGAAACTCGGCATCATCGGCGGCTCCGGCCTCTACGCGCTCGACGGGCTCGAAAACGTCCGCAGTGAAGCCGTCGAGACGCCCTGGGGGGCGCCGTCGGCACCCCTGACCCATGGATCCCTGAACGGCGTCGAACTCGTCTTCCTGCCGCGTCACGGGGCCGGGCATCGGCTGTCGCCGTCCGACATTCCCTTCCGCGCCAATATCGCGGCGCTGAAAATGGCGGGCTGTACGGATATCGTCTCGATCTCGGCCTGCGGCTCGCTGCGCGAGCATCTGGCGCCGGGGCATTTCGTGATCGTCGACCAGTATGTTGATCGTACCGATGGCCGCGCGCGCAGCTTTTTCGGCGCGGGCTGTGTCGCACACGTGCCCATGGCCCAGCCCGTCTGTGCCCGCCTGGCGGGGCTGATCGGCGATGCCGGCGAGGCCGCCGGCGTGCCGGTGCAGCGCGGTGGCACCTATATCACGATCGAGGGGCCGCAGTTTTCCACCCGTGCCGAGAGCGAGCTCTACCGGCATTGGGGCATGGACGTGATCGGCATGACCAACATGCCCGAGGCCCGGCTCGCCCGCGAGGCCGAGCTGCCCTATGCCTCGATCGCCATGGTGACGGATTACGACTGCTGGCACGATGGCGAGGAAAGTGTCGACGTTGCCGCCGTGCTGCGCGTGATGCGCGACAATACGGTCAAGGCCAAGGCTCTGCTGACCCGCCTGACGGCCATGCTGGCCGGCCGCGAGCGCGCGCCCGACCCGGTCGACACCGTGCTCGACACTGCGATCATCACACCGCCCGGGGCGCGCGATCCCGTTGTCGTCGAACGCCTGCGCGCGATTGCCGGACGGGTGCTCTGAAGCGTGATCAGGTGAAGTGGGTACCGGTTCACCGGTTCGATCACGCGACCACTCAAGCCGAGCGTGATCAGGTTAAGTGGGCACCGGTTCACCGGTTCGATCACGCGATCGCTCAAGACCCTGCCCTGGCGGCCGGCTGGACGGATCGCGTGCGGCGGGTCTACACTTGCTGCATGTATCGTTTCGTCCTGACTGCCCTCTTGGCTGCCCTGACCTTCGGTCCGCAATCGCGCGCGATGGCCAGCGACATTGTCGCGTTCGATGCGCTCGACGCCCAGACCTACGATTTCTATCGCGAAAGCGTCGTCCAGCTGCTCTGCCACGATGCACAGGAAGATCGCTATTATCTCAGCCGTGCCGTCGTGCTCGATGCCCGTTCCGGGGCGCGGCCGGGTTTCGATATTCTGCTCGCAGCGCGCCATGCCCTGCAGGGCGCTGACGGGCCGCGCGACTGCCAAGTGCGCGGTGTACCCGAAACGACGGGCGAGATCGTCGATGTCCGTACCGGCCGCCTGGCCGATGACACGGCGTCCGGTTTCGTCTCGGACTGGGCGATCCTGCGCACGCGCCGCCGGCTGCCTGAGATGACGCCGCGCTTGCGGGTTCTGGCTGCGGGCGACGTGGATCACGGCGAGCTGTCGCTGCTCGTCCGTCCGGTCGACCGGGCGCCCTGCCACGTCCGCCAGTCGCCCGTCGCCTTTGCCGATCCCGGCTTGCTGATTCACGAGTGCCGGTCGCGGCAAGGCCTGTCGGGCACGCCGCTCGTCGCGCAGATTGACGGCGAACCTTTTGTGGTCGCTGTGCATGTCGGTCACACTGTCCCGCTTGGCACGAACACCGAGTCCTACGGGATCGCGCGCCGCCTCAATGGCGAATTCCTCACCACCCTGGCGGAGTATCTCCACGAAGCCGGCATTCCCTAGCCGCAGGCCACCCTTTCCCCGCGCCGCGGCCTCGTCCATAAAGGCCGCCGGGCAAGGATGAAGGGGACACCATGATCACGGTGGTTGCACTCAGCTGGGCGGTCGCGACTGTCCAGATGCCGGAATTCACGCCGCCCCGCCCGGCGGTGGAATGCTCCGAACACCTCACCGACTGGCCGGCCCGCCGCCGCTGCCTGCGCGGCCTGCTCGACGATGCCGAAACAGCGCTCGAGCGTGCGGCCGAGGCGGCCCTTGAGGAAGCCCGCGAATCCGACTTCGACTCCGGCGGTCATTTCGGCGCCGAAGCGCATTTCGAGGCCGCCCAGACGGCCTGGCACGCCTATCGCGATGCCGAATGCGACCGGCGCACCGCACTGATGTTCATCGGCGAGGACAGCCGCGAGGAGATCGGCCTGGACTGCCGCATCACCCTGACCCGGGCCCGCACGCAGGAACTGGAGACGATGTGATGGACCGGCCGGTCCTGCATATCGGCAACAAGCGATACTCCAGCTGGTCCCTGCGGGTCTGGCTGGTCCTGCGCAAGGCGGGCATCGAGTTCGACGAGGCCCTGGTGCCGCTCTACACGCCGCAGACACGGCAGGCTGTGAGCGACCTGTCGCCGGGCGGCAGCGTGCCGGCCCTGACCACACAGCACGGCACATTCTGGGATTCGCTGGCGATTGCCGAATGGGCGGCCGAGCGCGAGCCGGGGTTGTGGCCGGACCATGAGGGCCAGCGGGCGCTGGCGCGCGCTGCGGTCTGCCGCATGCATGCCGGTTTCACCGCCCTGCGCGGCCAGTGCGGCATGGATATCGGCCGCACGCCGCAGGCCATTGCCCTCAATGCCGGCACCCGCGCCGATATCGCCGCCATCCAGGCGCTGTGGAATGATGTCGGCAGTGTCGACGGCCCCTGGCTGTTCGGCCGCTGGAGCATCGCCGACGCCTTCTTCACGCCGGTCGCGGTGCGTTTCCACACCTTTGACATTCCGCTGCATGCCGGCGCCCAGGACTATTGCGATAAGCTGCTGGCCGATGAAGACTATGCCGCCTGGCGCAGCGCCGCCCTGGCCGAGACCCTGCCGGGCCCGACCGGCTGAACGACAGCGAACTGGATCTTTCCGCATGGACCTGAAATCCGCCATCCGCACGATTCCGGACTATCCCAAGCCGGGCATCATGTTCCGCGATGTCACCACGCTGATCGGCGATGCGCGCGCTTTCCGCGTCGCCGTTGACCGCATGGTCCAGCCCTGGGCCGGCGCCAAGATCGACCGGGTGGCCGGTACCGAGGCGCGCGGCTTCATCCTGGGCGGTGCCGTGGCGCACCAGCTCTCCGTCGGCTTCACCCCGGTGCGCAAGCGGGGCAAGCTGCCCCACCGCACGCTGATCGAGGAATACGAGTTGGAATACGGCCAGGACGCGATCGAGATCCATGTCGACGCGATCCAGGAAAACGACCGTGTCCTGCTGGTCGACGACCTGATCGCCACCGGCGGCACGGCCGAAGCCTCCATCCGCCTCCTGCAGCGCGCCGGCGCCACCGTCGTCGGCGCGGCCTTCGTCATCGACCTGCCCGACCTGGGCGGCGCCAAACGCATCGAAGCGCTCGGCGTGCCGGTGTCGTCGCTGGTGCAGTACGAGGGCGATTAGCGGGGTCTCACCCCTTCTCCCCGACCGGGGAGAAGGTGCCGCGAAGCGGCGGATGAGGGGCGCGCGACAGCGCTGCAAAGAGTCTTTTGAGTGGGCCGCTCCGCGGCCGCCCCTCACCTTTGATTCCTCTCCCCGGTGGGGGAGAGGGGGTATCACAGCCGCAACCTTCACCGCTTCCCCCGGATTTATTCCGGGGCCTGGTGGCGTTTCAGGTGCAGGCTCAACCGGGCCCCGGCACAAGTGTTCAGCCCGGGGACATGGCTGACACCTGTTCGGGGACATGGCTAACACATTTTCGGTGTGTTGAGGTTGATGGTTTTGATGGTTATGGCTCCGAAGCAGAGGGCGTATTGGCCGTCTGTATCGAGCGGGCGCAGGGCG